>NZ_JBIRWL010000050.1:0-1098 GCF_044387825.1 Streptomyces sp. NPDC020299 | reverse complement strand
TCCCTGCCGCTGCTGGTGGAACGCGAACGGGCCCTGTACGGCTCCTGGTACGAGTTCTTCCCCCGCTCCGAAGGCACCCGAGAGCACCCCCACGGCACCTTCCGCACCGCCGCCCGCCGCCTGGACGCCATCGCCGCCATGGGCTTCGACGTCGTCTACCTCCCCCCGATCCACCCCATCGGCCACACCTTTCGCAAAGGCCGCAACAACACCCTCACCGCCGGCCCCGACGACGTCGGCGTGCCCTGGGCCATCGGCTCCCCCGAAGGCGGCCACGACGCCGTCCACCCCGACCTCGGCACCCTCGACGACTTCGACTTCTTCATCGAAAAAGCCACCGCACTGGGCCTGGAGATCGCCCTCGACTTCGCCCTGCAGTGCTCCCCCGACCACCCCTGGGTGCACAAACACCCCGAGTGGTTCCACCACCGCCCCGACGGCACCATCGCCTACGCCGAGAACCCCCCGAAGAAGTACCAGGACATCTACCCCATCGCCTTCGACACCGACATGGACGGCCTCATCGACGAGACCACCCGCGTCCTGCGGCACTGGATGGCCCACGGCGTGCGGATCTTCCGCGTCGACAACCCCCACACCAAACCCGTGGTGTTCTGGGAACGCGTCATCGGCGAGATCAACCGCACCGACCCCGACGTCATCTTCCTCGCCGAGGCGTTCACCCGCCCGGCCATGATGCGCACCCTCGCCCAGATCGGCTTCCAGCAGTCCTACACGTACTTCACCTGGCGCAACACCAAAGAGGAACTCACCGAGTACCTGACCGAACTGGCCGGTGAGACTGCGCCCTACATGCGGCCGAACCTCTTCGCCAACACCCCCGACATCCTGCACGCCCACCTCCAGCAAGGCGGCCGGCCCGCCTTCGAGACCCGCGCCGTCCTCGCCGCCACCCTCTCCCCCACCTGGGGCATCTACAGCGGCTACGAACTCTGCGAGAACACCCCCCTGCGCACCGGCTCCGAGGAATACCTCGACTCGGAGAAGTACCAGCTCAAACCCCGCGACTGGGCCACCGCCACACGCGAGGGCACCACCATCGCCCCCCTCATCACCCGCCTCAACACCATCCGGCGC
>NZ_JBIRWL010000049.1:0-1274 GCF_044387825.1 Streptomyces sp. NPDC020299 | reverse complement strand
GGCATTCGTCGCCGCCGGACCGGTAGTCGCCGAAGTAGTCGACGACGTCCTCCGGCCACTGGTTGGCCTCCGCCAGCAGCACCGTGTCCGGGTACTGGTTGTCGATCTCCTTGCGCACCCGCTTCAGGAACTCGTGGGTCGCCGGCAGGTTCTCGCAGTTGGTGCCCTCCTGCTGGTACAGGTAGGGCACGGCGTCCAGCCGGAACCCGTCGATGCCCAGGTCCAGCCAGAACTTCAGCGCGGAGATCATCTCCTCCTGCACGGCCGGGTTCTCGTAGTTGAGGTCCGGCTGGTGCGAGAAGAAGCGGTGCCAGTAGTACTGCTTGCGTACCGGATCGTACGTCCAGTTGGAGACCTCGGTGTCGACGAAGATGATCCGGGCGTCCTGGTACTGCTTGTCGTCGTCCGCCCAGACGTAGTAGTCGCCGTAGGGGCCGTCGGGGTCCCTTCTGGACTCCTGGAACCACGGGTGCTGGTCGCTGGTGTGGTTCATGACGAAGTCGATGATCACGCGCATGCCGCGCTGGTGGGAGGCGTCGACGAACTCCACGAAGTCGGCGAGGTCACCGAACTCGGGCAGGACGGCGGTGTAGTCCGAGACGTCGTAGCCGCCGTCCCTGAGCGGTGACTTGAAGAACGGCGGCAGCCACAGGCAGTCCACGCCCAGCCACTGCAGATAGTCGAGTTTGGCGGTCAGGCCCTTGAGGTCGCCGACACCGTCGCCGTTGCTGTCCTGGAAGGAGCGGACGAGGACCTCGTAGAAGACCGCGCGCTTGAACCAGTCCGGGTTGCGGTCCTTGGCGGGCGTGTCTTCGAACGTGTCCTGAACAGGCTCGTTGATGATCATTTTGTGGGTGACCCTCCGATCTGCGGGTTGGACGGTCGCAGAACCGAGAAGACATGCGCGGGCCTGTGGCCCGGTTCGAGGCGCACATAGTTGGCCCTGCCCCAGTGATAGGTCTCGCCGGTGAGCTCGTCGCGCACCGGCACCGACTCGTGCCAGTCCAGGCCGAGTTGCGGCATGTCCAACGAGACCGTCGCCTCCTGGGTGTGGTGGGGGTCGAGGTTGACGACCACCAGAACCGTGTTCGAACCGCTCCGCTTGCTGTAGACGATCACCTCTTCCTTGTCGGCGTGATGGAAGTGGAGATCGCGCAGCTGTCGCAGGGCCGGGTTGTCGCGCCGGATGGTGTTGAGGCGGGTGATGAGGGGGGCGATGGTGGTGCCCTCGCGTGTGGCGGTGGCCCAGTCGCGGGGTTTGAGCTGGTACTTCT
>NZ_JBIRWL010000048.1:0-1277 GCF_044387825.1 Streptomyces sp. NPDC020299 | reverse complement strand
GGCATTCGTCGCCGCCGGACCGGTAGTCGCCGAAGTAGTCGACGACGTCCTCCGGCCACTGGTTGGCCTCCGCCAGCAGCACCGTGTCCGGGTACATCGCGTCGATCTCGCGGCGGACGCGCTGGAGGAACTCGTGCGTGGCGGGCAGGTTCTCGCAGTTCGTCCCCTCGGACGCGTACAGATAGGGCACGGCGTCCAGCCGGAACCCGTCGATGCCCAGGTCCAGCCAGAAGCGGAGGGCGGCGAGGATCTCCTCCTGCACGGCCGGGTTCTCGTAGTTGAGGTCCGGCTGGTGGGAGAAGAAGCGGTGGAAGTAGTACTGGCCGCGGACCGGGTCATGGGTCCAGTTGGAGGTCTCGGTGTCGACGAAGATGATCCGCGCGTCCTGGTACTGCTTGTCGTCGTCGGCCCACATGTAGTAGTCCCCGTACGGCCCGTCGGGGTTCTTGCGGGACTCCTGGAACCACGGGTGCTGGTCGCTGGTGTGGTTCATCACGAAGTCGATGATCACGCGCATGCCGCGCTGGTGGGAGGCGTCGACGAACTCCACGAAGTCGGCGAGGTCACCGAACTCGGGCAGGACGGCGGCGTAGTCCGAGACGTCGTAGCCGCCGTCCCTGAGCGGTGACTTGAAGAACGGCGGCAGCCACAGGCAGTCCACGCCCAGCCACTGCAGATAGTCGAGTTTGGCGGTCAGGCCCTTGAGGTCGCCGACACCGTCGCCGTCGCTGTCCTGGAAGGAGCGGACGAGGACCTCGTAGAAGACGGCGCGTTTGAACCACTCCGGGTCCCGGTCCTTGGCGGGAGTGTCCTCGAAGGTGTCCGGAACGGGGCTGTTGACTGTCATGACGCGCTGGGCCCTCCGATCTGAGGCGAGGCGGACGGTCGCCTGACATGGAGTACATGCGCCGGTGCCCGGCCGGGTTCGAGGCGCACGTAGTTGGTCCTGCCCCAGTGGTAGGTCTCACCCGTCAGTTCGTCGTGCACGGACACGGTTGCGTGCTGGTCCAGGCCGAGTTGCGGCATGTCCAACGAGACCGTCGCCTCCTGGGTGTGGTGCGGGTCGAGGTTGACGACCACCACGACCGTGTCGGAGCCCGAGCGTTTGCTGTACGCGATGACGGCGTCGTTGTCGGTCGGGTGGAAACGCAGGTTCCTGAGGCGCCGCAGCGCCGGATGCCGGCGCCGGATGGTGTTGAGGCGGGTGATGAGGGGGGCGATGGTGGTGCCCTCGCGTGTGGCGGTGGCCCAGTCGCGGGGTTTGAGCTGGTACTTCT
>NZ_JBIRWL010000047.1:0-1303 GCF_044387825.1 Streptomyces sp. NPDC020299 | reverse complement strand
GCAGCCTCCGAGGGTGATCACCGAGTCTGCCGCCGCGCAATGGGACCTCGAACTGGATGACCTCTTCCTGAGTATCGGGCACCGCTTCGGCCGAGTTGAGCTCCGCCGCCGGATGCGGGACTACGTGTGCGGGCTGCTCGCCCCGGTAGCCCGCAAGAACAGCTGGCAGCTGGCCGAACAGGCCGGCCACTCCACCCCTGACGGCCTGCAGCACCTCCTCGCCGGATCGAAGTGGGAGCCCGATGACATCCGCGACGACCTGCAGGAATACGTCGCCGACAAGCTCGGCGAGGGCGACGGTGTCCTGATCATCGACGACACCGGGTTCATCAAGAAGGGCACCACCTCCGCCGGGGTCCAGCGCCAGTACTCCGGAACCGCCGGCCGGACCGAGAACTGCCAGATCGGCGTCTTCGCCGCCTACGCCACCACCCGCGGCAGGGCCCTGGTGGACCGAGAGCTCTACCTCCCGAAGTCCTGGACCGAGGACCGGGAACGCTGCCGCACCGCAAAGGTCCCCGACGAGCGGGAGTTCGCCACCAAGGGCGAACTGGCCCGGCACATGGTGCTGCGGGCCCTGGCCTCACCACTGCCCATCACTTGGGTCACCGCGGATTCCGCCTACGGCCAGGACAACCGATTCCGCCGGCTGCTGGAACAGTCGGGTGTCGGCTACGTGCTGGCCGTGCCCAAGTCTCAGTTCAGCGTGGGCTGTTCACGGATCGAGGGCCTGTTCGCGCAGGCACCCGCCGAGGCATGGGAGAAGATCTCATGCGGCGACGGAGCGAAGGGCCCCCGCATCTATCACTGGGCAGCCGTGCGGCTGCCGGCCGTCGCCGAATTCGACTATCAGGGAGAGGTCCCTCACCGGATGCGGTGGGCATTGGCCCGGCGCAGCATCAGCAAGCCCGACGAGATCGCCTACTACCTCGCCTACGCACCCCTGCAGGTCACCGTCCAGGAGCTGGTGCGGGTCGCCGGGGCACGCTGGGCGATCGAGGAGTGCTTCCAGGCCGCGAAGAACGAGTGCGGCCTGGACCAGTACGAGGTCCGCCGCTACGTGGGTTGGTATCGGCACATCACTCTGGCCATGCTCGCTCACGCCTTCCTGGCCGCCACGGCACACCAGTCCTGGGAAAAGGGGGCGGAACAGGTGAGACGCCCGGGCTCATCGGGCTCACAGTGGCGGAGGTTCGGCGACTCCTGGCAGCTTGTCGTGCCCGGCCCCCGCACCTGAGCGGACACCGCGGACGACACCACGCGCTGAGCTGGTCGAACTGGCGCCGCCAACGCCAAGCAGTCG
>NZ_JBIRWL010000045.1:0-1789 GCF_044387825.1 Streptomyces sp. NPDC020299 | reverse complement strand
CCCCCCCCCGTTACCTTTTTCGTGGCTCCGCAACGGGGCCTCCGGCCTTCGGGTCCGGCATGACTTCCCCCTCCTGTTGTTCATGATCCGGGGGGTGGTGTCACCGGGCCCGGAGGCATCGACGGACCGCTGATGAGGGGCTTGAGCACCGGCGCTTCACCCGAGCCGGAAGAGCTCTCCGTAACGTGGATGTGGCAGCTCGATGCCCTGGCAGGCCGGACGAAAAGCGTGACCGGAGGGGCCTGCACGTGATCGACACCGGTGACATCGACGTCTTCCTCGGCCTGGACGTCGGCAAGGGCGAACACCACGCCACCGCCGTCACCCCGGCCGGGAAGAAAGCCTTCGACAAGCGGCTGCCCAACAGCGAACCCAAACTCCGCGAGCTCTTCGCGAAACTCCAGGCCAAGCACGGAACGGTGCTGGTCGTGGTCGACCAGCCGGCCTCAATCGGGGCTCTGCCGCTGGCGGTTGCGAGAGCCATGGGCTGCCCCATCGCCTACCTGCCCGGACTGACGATGCGCCGGATTGCCGACCTCTACCCGGGCGAGGCCAAGACGGATGCGCGGGACGCGTTCATCATCGCGGACGCCTCCCGGGCGATGCCTCACACGCTGCGGGCCATCGACGGCGAGGACGAGACGATCGCCGAGCTGGAGATGATCGTCGGCTTCGACGACGACCTGGCCGGCGAGGCCACCCGCGTCGCGAACCGGCTGCATGACCTGCTGACCCAGATCCATCCTTCGCTGGAGCGGGTGCTGGGGCCGCGGTTGCAACACCCGGCCGTCCTGGCCCTGCTGGAGCGGTTCGGCTCACCGTCCCAGATCCGCAAGGCCGGCCGACGCCGCCTCGTCACGTTGATACGGCCGAAGGCGCCGAGGATGGCCGAGCGGCTGGTCGAGGAGATCTTTGCTGCCCTGGACGAGCAGACCGTCACTGTTCCGGGCACCGAGGCAGCCGCTTTGATCGTCCCGAGCCTGGCCGGCTCGCTGACCGCCGTGCTTGACCAGCGCAAGCTGCTGGCCGGGCGGATCGAGGAACTACTGGAGGCCCACCCTCTTTCGAAGGTCCTGACGTCCATGCCAGGCATCGGCGTCAGGACCGGCGCACGGATCCTGATCGAGGTCGGCGACGGCAGCACCTTCCCGACCGCCGGCCACCTCGCCGCCTATGCGGGCCTCGCCCCGGCGACCCGCAACTCAGGTTCCTCAATCCGCGGCGAACAGCCCTCCCGGCGGGGAAACAAGCAGCTCAAACGGGCTTTCTTCCTCTCTGCGTTCGCCGCTCTGGGCGACCCCGCATCGCGGTCCTACTACGACAAGAAGATTGCCCAGGGAAAGCACCACACCCAGGCCCTGCTCTGCCTCGCCAGACGCCGGGCCGACGTCCTCTTCGCGATGCTCCGCGACGGCACCTTCTACGAACCCCAACCCGCCACAGCCAGGTGAGGAGTTCAGACCGCTCGATCAGTCCTCCGGCCGAAGCCTCTGACGAGCCGCCTCAAGCCGCTCGTCATAGTCGGATACGAACAGCTCGGGAAGCGTCTTGTCGAGCGTTCCGGCGATCCTATGGATCGGCGCCCACACCGCCGGATCGTCGACAACCTGGCCGAGGTCCGTCATCTGGAGTTTCTCCAGCCAGTGCGACAACACCAGTGCCTCGTCACTCGACAGCTTGATCGTGACCTGGCTATCACTCATGCCCACCCCTACGGCTCAGCCCGCCCTCGACCACACGAACCTACTGGCCTTCGACCTTGACCAAACACATAGGGGCACCCCCCCGC
>NZ_JBIRWL010000044.1:0-2396 GCF_044387825.1 Streptomyces sp. NPDC020299 | reverse complement strand
AACACAGTGGACGCGAGCAACTGAGGACAAGCCCTCGGCCTATTAGTACCGGTCACCTCCACCAGTTACCTGGCTTCCAGATCCGGCCTATCAACCCAGTCGTCTACTGGGAGCCTTACCCTCTCAAGGAGGTGGGAATACTCATCTCGAAGCAGGCTTCCCGCTTAGATGCTTTCAGCGGTTATCCCTCCCGAACGTAGCCAACCAGCCATGCCCTTGGCAGAACAACTGGCACACCAGAGGTTCGTCCGTCCCGGTCCTCTCGTACTAGGGACAGCCCTTCTCAATATTCCTACGCGCACAGCGGATAGGGACCGAACTGTCTCACGACGTTCTAAACCCAGCTCGCGTACCGCTTTAATGGGCGAACAGCCCAACCCTTGGGACCGACTCCAGCCCCAGGATGCGACGAGCCGACATCGAGGTGCCAAACCATCCCGTCGATATGGACTCTTGGGGAAGATCAGCCTGTTATCCCCGGGGTACCTTTTATCCGTTGAGCGACGGCGCTTCCACAAGCCACCGCCGGATCACTAGTCCCGACTTTCGTCCCTGCTCGACCCGTCGGTCTCACAGTCAAGCTCCCTTGTGCACTTACACTCAACACCTGATTGCCAACCAGGCTGAGGGAACCTTTGGGCGCCTCCGTTACTCTTTAGGAGGCAACCGCCCCAGTTAAACTACCCATCAGACACTGTCCCTGATCCGGATCACGGACCCAGGTTAGACATCCAGCACGACCAGACTGGTATTTCAACGACGACTCACCGCGAACTGGCGTCCGCGTTTCAAAGTCTCCCAGCTATCCTACACAAGCCGAACCGAACACCAATATCAAACTGTAGTAAAGGTCCCGGGGTCTTTCCGTCCTGCTGCGCGAAACGAGCATCTTTACTCGTAGTGCAATTTCACCGGGCCTATGGTTGAGACAGTCGAGAAGTCGTTACGCCATTCGTGCAGGTCGGAACTTACCCGACAAGGAATTTCGCTACCTTAGGATGGTTATAGTTACCACCGCCGTTTACTGGCGCTTAAGTTCTCAGCTTCGCCCACCCGAAAGTGAGCTAACCGGTCCCCTTAACGTTCCAGCACCGGGCAGGCGTCAGTCCGTATACATCGCCTTACGGCTTCGCACGGACCTGTGTTTTTAGTAAACAGTCGCTTCTCGCTGGTCTCTGCGGCCACCCCCAGCTCGAGCAGCAAGTGCTCTCACCAGGCGTGGCCCCCCTTCTCCCGAAGTTACGGGGGCATTTTGCCGAGTTCCTTAACCATAGTTCACCCGAACGCCTCGGTATTCTCTACCTGACCACCTGAGTCGGTTTAGGGTACGGGCCGCCATGAAACTCGCTAGAGGCTTTTCTCGACAGCATAGGATCATCCACTTCACCACAATCGGCTCGGCATCAGGTCTCAGCCACAAGGTGTGCGGATTTACCTACACACCGGCCTACACCCTTACCCCGGGACAACCACCGCCCGGGATGGACTACCTTCCTGCGTCACCCCATCACTCACCTACTAACCGCTTGGTCCGGCGGCTCCACCACTTTCCTTTCCCCGAAGGGTCCGGAACGGCTTCACGGCCTTAGCATCACGATGCTCGATGTTTGACGCTTCACAGCGGGTACCGGAATATCAACCGGTTATCCATCGACTACGCCTGTCGGCCTCGCCTTAGGTCCCGACTTACCCTGGGCAGATCAGCTTGACCCAGGAACCCTTAGTCAATCGGCGCAAACGTTTCTCACGTTTGTATCGCTACTCATGCCTGCATTCTCACTCGTCAACCGTCCACGACTACCTTCCAGTGCCGCTTCACCCGGCAGACGACGCTCCCCTACCCATCACAGCGGGCGTTGGCCCTCATGCTGCAATGACACGACTTCGGCGGTACGCTTGAGCCCCGCTACATTGTCGGCGCGGAATCACTAGACCAGTGAGCTATTACGCACTCTTTCAAGGGTGGCTGCTTCTAAGCCAACCTCCTGGTTGTCTGTGCGACTCCACATCCTTTCCCACTTAGCGTACGCTTAGGGGCCTTAGTCGATGCTCTGGGCTGTTTCCCTCTCGACCATGGAGCTTATCCCCCACAGTCTCACTGCCGCGCTCTCACTTACCGGCATTCGGAGTTTGGCTAAGGTCAGTAACCCGGTAGGGCCCATCGCCTATCCAGTGCTCTACCTCCGGCAAGAAACACACGACGCTGCACCTAAATGCATTTCGGGGAGAACCAGCTATCACGGAGTTTGATTGGCCTTTCACCCCTAACCACAGGTCATCCCCCAGGTTTTCAACCCTGGTGGGTTCGGTCCTCCACGAAGTCTTACCTCCGCTTCAACCTGCCCATGGCTAGATCACTCCGCTTCGGGTCTTGAGCGTGCTACTAAAATCGCCCT
>NZ_JBIRWL010000043.1:0-4756 GCF_044387825.1 Streptomyces sp. NPDC020299 | reverse complement strand
GCGGACGCCCCTGAG
Organism: Streptomyces sp. NPDC020299; assembly: GCF_044387825.1. Classification (NCBI taxonomy): domain Bacteria; kingdom Bacillati; phylum Actinomycetota; class Actinomycetes; order Kitasatosporales; family Streptomycetaceae; genus Streptomyces; species Streptomyces sp. NPDC020299. The sequence continues at coordinate 4,741 of NZ_JBIRWL010000043.1, read as the reverse complement.
TACTGGCACCGCCTGCGCGAGATGGCTCAACTTGTCGCGGAGTCCCCACATGTAGCCACCAAATGAGATGACCTCTTAGCCATCGACGAAGCCCGACCGTTGGTTAGGTCCCGGGTCGTGCCCGGGCCACCCCCAACAGAGCCGGGGATGCAGTTGCTCTACAGAGTTGGACACCTCGGAAGCCGACCGCGCGTCTGAGACCCTAGCCATGGGCACTGACAAAGCGCCTCGCGAGCAGAGCCCCTCACGCCACGCGTCCGCACCACAAGCGCACCAGATCGAGCGGGGAACAGCGGGGAACCACGGTGCAAGCGGTCTGGCCCGGCAAGGCCTCACCGTGAATGTTCGCGCAGGTCAGCGCCCGAACCGGCCACGAATGCCCGCAGCTTCCCAAGCTGAGGGCTCATGCGTTGTGGTCGCAGGCCGGCCGTCGTGGCTTGCTCTGGTCGGTGGCACAGGCAGCGTGGCTGAGGCCGGTGAGGGTGCAGCGAGACATACGCGTGCGTGGTCGGTCGGCGTTCCCGTCGTCGTGGCTGACTGTCGTCGGCTGAGGTTCCAACGGGTCGTGTCGAGGGTGCACGCCGTCAGCCGAGTGCGGCAACGCTGGGCCGTCTCTGGGCCGTCCGAGGCCGCTCGACAGTGACCAATGACGACCAACGACGGCCACCAGGCGCACGGGCTGACCACCCCTGACCAGCAAAAACCCAGCTCACCAGGATCCCCGACAAGACCCAGGGCAAGAAGAAGTAACCCGGCTTGATCAAGCCCCCTACCTGCGGTTTCTCTGTTGGTAGGGGGCTTCGCTGTCTGGAGATCAACCGCCGGACTCGAACCGCTTCCTCGCGGTGCTCAGCGGGTGCTTGTCGATGAAGTAGGTTACGGCTGCTTCGCCGATGGCCTTCGTGCCGGCTGCGGCGATGGAACCGGACGCCACGTTCCCCGCGGCGGGCAGCAGTTTCACCAGGGCTCTGGCCACCTCTCGAAATCCCAGCCCCGCGCCGATGTTGGCTCCGAGTCCCGTCAGTAGTTGCCGGGCCGAGGACAGGGAGAGCTCGTGGCCGGCGATGTAGGCGATCACGATGATCATGAGGATCTGGAGCCCGGTGATGAAGGGATAGTCGGCGAACGGAATCGGCTGGAGGCCGATGATCCCGCTGGCGGCTGCCATGGTTGCCACGACCGTCCGGGCGACCCGCTTCTGTACGACCCGGAACTGAGCCAGTCGTACGAAACTCAGCTGGGTTTCGTCGGGCAGCACCTCCTGCATCTTCAGTGCAAGGGTGTCGATGTTCCACCGATAGTCCCGAAGCGGATTGACCTCGGTTCCGGCGAAGACCATCAGTGCCGATGTGGGAACCACACCACAAGAGACATACCGTGCGAGATATTCGGAGCCCTTGAGGTGGCGGGTGAGGATCTCAGAGGCCTCCCTCACATTGGCCGTCTTTTCGGCGTCCTCGCTGTCGTGCGGGGGGAACCGGAGATCCGCCGGATGCAGCGTGTCACAGTGGGTGAGCACGGGGATGATCTGCACGGCCGTCTCATGCACGCGGAGGGCCTCGCGGTGGACGAGTTCCAGCGCGGACAGATCACCGGCGATGGCCGCGTCAACCTCTGTCGCCTTGACGAGGAACAGGATGACGTCCGGGCACTTGGTCCGGATCGCGGCCAGCAGCGATTCCTCCGCGGTCTTCTCCGGGTCCTCCTCGGCCGGCATCGACCCTTCCTGAACACCGCGCGTGTCCAGGATCTCGACCTGGCGACCGGAGATCTCGCAGATTTCCCAATCCGCCTTGCCGGTCTGTGCCCCTGAATGTCCGGTCTTGCGCACCAGCGAACTGAACAGGGCGTTGATCATCTGCGACTTTCCCGCTCCGCGACGACCCACCATCATCACCCTCGGGTGACGCCTGTCCTCCAGCATGGCCAGCAAGCCGGAAATCTGTGCCCGTACCTCGGTGGCGACCTTGTCGGGTAAGACGTCCAGCATTGAGGTCAATTTGCCCAATGCCTGGTCGAGACCGCGAAGTTCGTCGTCGGGATCCATGCTCACGAGCCCCCCTGCCCATACGGGTCCCGGTGCCCGGCGTCCGGTGGCCGACCGGAACGCCGATCACTGGACCGCGACGATACCGACGGTCCGGGCTGACTGTCAGCGGCGCATTAGCGACAGCGCGCGCTCCAGGCACGCGCCCCTGGGCGCACCCCGGGCGCTCAGCGCCCGGCGTCCGATTTCGGCGGGCCGCTTCGGCGGCCGGATCCGCGGGCGGGCTTGCCCGAGGGGGCGGCGGTCGTCGCGCCGGTTGCCGTACCGGACGCGGGCTGGCGGCCAGAGTTGCGGCCGCCGGCTCTGGCGGCACCGCCTGTGGCACCGCCCGTCGCGGCTCCGGAGGACGCCCGGCGGCCGGCGCCGCGCCCGCTGGTCGCGGGGGTGCCACCGGATGCCGCCGTCCCGGTCGCGGGCCGGCGGGCGGAGCCCCGGCTCCCTGTCCTGGTCCTGGCGGCAGCGCCTGCCTCGGCCTCGGCTCCGCCGCCGTTTCGGCGCCGGCCGCCGGATCGCCTGCCGGGCTTGGTGCCGGTCTTGCCCTCCGGGCGGGACGCCGCCTGGGGCGTCGGCTGGGGGATCTCGATGGTGACGGCGATGCCGGACGGCTCGCGGGCGCCGGTGATGGTGGTCAGGGCCGCGTCGCTCGATGTGACGCGGGCCGTGCGGGGGCGGATACCCGCGTCCGACATGAGGCGGGTGACGTCCCGCTTCTGGTCGGGCAGGACCAGGGTGACCACGCTGCCGGAGCCGCCGGCGCGGGCGGTGCGGCCGCCCCGGTGGAGGTAGTCCTTGTGGTCGGCCGGGGGGTCGACGTTCACGACGAGGTCGAGGTCGTCGATGTGTATGCCGCGGGCCGCGACGTTCGTCGCCACCAGGGCGGTGACCTGACCGTTCTTGAACTGTTCCAGGGTGCGGTTGCGCTGCGGCTGGGAGCGGCCCCCGTGCAGTGCCGCCGCGCGGACACCGACGGCCAGGAGCCGCTTGGCGAGCCGGTCGGCGGACCTCTTGGTGTCGAGGAAGAGGATGACCCGGCCGTCACGGGCCGCGATGCGCGTGGTGACGGCCTTCTTGTCGGTCTCGTCCTGGAGGTGGAGCACGTGGTGCTCCATGGTGGTGACCGCCCCGGCGGACGGGTCCACGGAGTGCACCACGGGGTCGGTCAGGAACCGCTGCACCAGGCGGTCGATGTTGCGGTCCAGCGTGGCCGAGAAGAGCATGCGCTGCCCGTCGGGCCGTACCTGCTGGATCAGCTTGGTGATCTGCGGCAGGAAGCCCATGTCGGTCATCTGGTCGGCTTCGTCCAGCACCGTGATGCGTACCTCGTCGAGTACGCAGTCCCCGCGCTCCACGAGATCGTTCAGCCTGCCCGGGCTCGCCACGACCACCTCCGCGCCGCGCCGGAGCGTAGCGGCCTGCTTGGTGATGGACAGCCCGCCGACCACGGTGGCCAGCCGGAGATTCACCGCCGTCGCGTAGGGGGTCAGCGCGTCCGTCACCTGGAGGGCGAGTTCGCGGGTGGGCACCAGCACGAGGGCGAGGGGTGCCTTGGGCTCCGCGCGCAGCCCGGCCGTGCGGGCCAGCAGCGCGAGCCCGAACGCGAGGGTCTTGCCGGAGCCGGTGCGTCCGCGTCCCAGCAGGTCACGGCCTGCGAGCGAGTTGGGCAGGGTGGCGGCCTGGATGGGGAAGGGCGTGGTCACCCCCTGCGCGGTGAGGGTCTTCAGCAGCCCCGCGGGCATGTCCATACCGGCGAAGTCCTCGACGGCGGGAAGTGCGGGCGTCGTGCTTTCCGGCAGCCGGAACTCCGTCGGCGACGACGCGGACGACCCGGACCGTGCCGACGACGCGGACCGTGCGGACGACGAGGACCGTGCGGACGACGAGGCGCGCCGGTTCGGGCTCTGGGACCTGCGGGACATGCGGTTGTCTGCCTTCCTGGAAACAGCACAAACCGGGGTCCGCACCATGACGGTACGAACCCCGGTGTGCGGATACGCGTCCGCGATCAGGCGGGGACGATGTTCTCCGCCTGCGGGCCCTTCTGGCCCTGCGTCACGTCGAAGGACACGCGCTGGCCCTCCTGGAGCTCACGGAAGCCCTGCGACTGAATGTTCGAGTAGTGAGCGAAGACGTCGGGGCCGCCGCCGTCCTGCTGGATGAAGCCGAAACCCTTTTCGGCGTTGAACCACTTCACGGTTCCCTGTGCCATGACCTTCTCCTTCTAGGCAGAGGCCCCATCCGGAGATCCCGGAAAACAAACAAATGCGCCTGATGGATAAACATTCCCGTCAGGCGCACATAGGTTCATGGGTACCACAACTGCAACGCTGTGACCCTAGCACAGCTCGGCGACCCGTGGCGGGCCGCCGAGCCGAGTGTCGTCCAGTACTCAGTACTGCTCGGTCTCCACGAAGCCCGAGTTCCCGTTGTCGTCCGCGTCGAAGGCGGCGGCGGTCGGGTCGAATCCGGGCGGGCTGTCCTTGAGCGCCAGGCCCAGGCCGGCCAGCTTCGCCTTGACCTCGTCGATGGACTTCGCACCGAAGTTGCGGATGTCCAGCAGGTCGGCCTCGGAGCGCGCCAGGAGCTCACCCACGGAGTGGACGCCCTCACGCTTGAGGCAGTTGTACGAGCGGACCGTGAGCTCCAGCTCCTCGATCGGCAGCGCGAGGTCGGCGGCCAGGGCGGCGTCCGTGGGGG
>NZ_JBIRWL010000042.1:0-14372 GCF_044387825.1 Streptomyces sp. NPDC020299 | reverse complement strand
AGCGGACGCCCCTGAGTACTGGCACCGCCTGCGCGAGATGGCTCAACTTGTCGCGGAGTCCCCACATGTAGCCACCAAATGAGATGACCTCTAAGGGCTGTCCCGCAATGATCAAGAAGCCCCCGCTCGCCAACACACGGCTGTGGGAGGAGACCGTGCGCCGCACCGAGCCAGCATGTGGTTCGTTCGCTGAGCCCCGGAAAACCGTTAGACCCATTGGCGGGGGCGCGTCATAGGGTTCGGGGCGCGGAGGCGCGGTCGGCGAAAAGGGAACGGTGGATGACGGGACTGTACGAGATCTGGCAGCGGGCAGAGGTGTCGCGCAGGCTCGACGTGTTGTCGGGGTTCATCGCGATGTGCGTGGCGGGGGACGATGACGGGCAACGCCGTCTCGCCCAGCTGGTTGATGGCGCGGACGCGGCCCTCTCAGCCTCGCCCCCGGATTTGGTGGTCGCCTCGGAGTACCTGGACGAACTCGTCTGCTGGGCTGACACGGAGTGGGCCGGCCACCCCTATCGTCCCGGAGAAGCCCGCCCTGACGAGGCAGACCGGCAGACGCGTGACTACGCCAAGGACCTCCGACACGCCGCACTCCCGGTCGGCGTCCGCGACGAGATGGGCCGCATCGAACTCAGTCTCGAGGTGCGCTTCCTGGCCTTGTGCCGCCAACCAGGATTGGACTGTCGGATCCGCCAAGATATCTTCTACGTCGCCGGGCGTGCCGCGATGGCCCTCGACCTCGGGCACTTGGAAGCGGCAGAGCAGGAGATCCGGCGCATGGAACAGGTGGGTTCCGTGGAGCCACGGCAGAGCCGCTGCGGCTGATTCACGGCTTTCCGAGGTCCACAGTGTGGAACGATCTCTTCACGTGGCTGGTGTGATCACGGCGTCGGAACCGCATTGGATAGCCCCGTTCAGCGGACTGCAACCGCGAGACTTCCACAGGCTGATCGCTATGTTGCGCCGAGAAGGTGCTGAGCTGACTCGCCGGGGACGTCCCTGGTCATTGCCGCTGGAAGACCGGGTGCTGCTGGTCACCGCGTACTGGCGGACCAACCTGACACTGCGCCAGCTTGCCCCGCTGTTCGGCATCTCCAAGTCAGCCGCCGACCGCATCATCGACCACATTGGGCCGTTGCTGGCGCTCAAACAGCGGCAACGCTTCCGCGCCGGCACCGTGCTCATCGTCGACGGCACGCTCGTGCCCACCCGCGACCACAGCGCCGCCGAGCAGTCCAAGAACTACAGGTACTCCACCAACCATCAAGTGGTCATCGACGCAGACACACGGATGGTCGTTGTGGTCGGACGGCCGGTGCCCGGGAACCGCAACGACTGCAGGGCATGGGAGCTGTCAGGCGCGAGGGCCTCCGTCGGCCGCACCACCGTGATCGCGGACGGCGGTTACCGGGGCACCGGCCTGGTCATCCCACACCGCCGCGAACCAGGCCAGGCCGAACTCCCAGCCTGGAAAGAGGAACACAACGCTTCCCATCGCAAGGTCCGCGCCCGCGTCGAGCACGCCTTCGCCCGCATGAAGACCTGGAAGATCCTTCGCGACTGCCGCCTGAAAGGCGATGGTGTCCACCACGCCATGCTCGGCATCGCACGCCTGCACAACCTGGCCCTCACCGGATAGAGGCACGCCCGTGAGTGGCACGTCAGGCGAAGACTCATAGATCGTTTACGGGACAAGGCTTAGGGAGTGGGCTGGTCTTCGAGCCAGGTGGTGGGGATGAGTTTTTCGCCGTTGCGCCAGTTGTAGCGGACGGAGTCCTGGTACCAGTCGTGGGGCAGGTCCGCGTGGTCGCTGACGATCATCTGGAAGTTCGGGGACAGTTCCCTGACGACCTGGTGCATGAGTTCGAAGAGGCGGGTGACGGTCACGCGGTCTTCGTCCAGGGCGATGTCCTCCAGCCGTCCGCGCTGTTTGGCCATGTCGGAGGGGTAGTAGGGCTGGGTCGGCTGGTCGAGCATGAGGAAGCGGGGTACGGGCCGGCGGTTGGCGACGAAGTATTGGTGGAGGGCGAGATGGGCGGCCACGTGGTAGCCGACGTGGTTCTTGCCGCTGCCGATGCGGAGCAGTTCGGTGATGCCTTCGAGGGTGTCGGCGACGATGGTGAGCTTCTTGAGGTCCAGACGAACCAGGCGGTCGCCGTGTTCGAGTTTCAGGGTTCGGGCGTGGCCGGTCATCTTGCCGCTGAGGTAGCTGAGGCCGTGGGTGAGTTTGTCGTCGGCAGCGTCGGTGTCTAGCTCTTCTTCGATGCTTTGGACGAGTTGCTGGGCGACGGCGATTTTCGTCTCTAGGAGCTGGAGGTGTCCGCTGTCGGATGTGGTGTTGATCTGGCCCAGGTAGGCGCTGATCCTGCCGCGGGTGTAGGCCTGGGCTTCGGCCTGTCCGAGGAGGCCGGCCTGCTGGTTGCGCTGTTCGGCGATGATGCTCAGGGCGCCTTCGATGCCTCGGAGCTGTTCCCGTAGGCGTGTCGCCGTCTGGTCGATCTCGCGCAGGGCCTGCTCGCGGCGGGGCTGGACGGTTTGGACGCTGTCGAGCTGACCTCGGAGGTCTGCGAGGGTGGTGTGCATGTCGGCGACGGTGGGGTCGGGCTCGTTGAGCTCGTTTCCGCACAGGGGACAGTTGTGTTCGCCGGGGAAGCCGTCGGGTACGAGGTTGAGCGCGGACAGGCGTGACATGCCGCGGGCGACGGCGCCGGTGTAGCCGGCGGCCTGTGTCTCCAGGTCGTTCAGGAGCTGGCGTTCTTCTGCGAGGGAGCGGAGCTGCCGGCGAAGAGCCGATGCCTGCTCGGTGAGGAGGAGTTCCTGCCGCCGCTGTTCCTCGTCCGCGTTGTCCGGGGTGGGCCGGAAGGAAGCAGCCTGCTGCAGTGCCTCGATGACGGCTGCTCTGTCGGAGGTGTCGACGCTGTTGTCGGTGAGCAGGCCGTGCACGCGGGCTTCGCCGAGGAGGGACTCAAGGCGGGCCTCGATGCCTTGGTTTGCTTCCTGGGCGGTTCTGAGGTCGTTCTCAGCGCGGCGGAGGGCCCGTTTGGCTTGGGTGAGCTGCTGCTGGAGCGCGGCCTGGTCCTCGGGGACCGCGCCGAGGAAATAGGGGATCGTGGCCTTGAGGCTCTCGGGGATGCCGCGCTCGTTCTGCCGGTGGAACAGGGCTCGTTTGGAGGCGACTTCATCCTGGTTCTGCAGGCAGAGCAGGACGGCGTGTCCGAGGTGGGCGCTGAGCGGGGAAAGCAGGCTTCCCGGCGCGGGTTCGCTGCGGGTGTCTCCGATGCCGATCCGGCGTCCGAGCTGCTGGCGCAGCTGTGTGGAATCGGTGTTGATGCGGAGGTCGGGCAGCTCCGGGATACCGAGGTCGTTGCCGACTTCGAGCATGGCGTTGGTGACGGATCTGGCGCCGGGGCGAGGCGCCGGCCGGGCGGCGAGGACGCGGGTGCCGGGCAGTTGCAGGATGACTGCGTACCACGCGACGGTGTTGAAGATCGGGCTGATCGGGAGCGTGGCCTCGTCCCTGCCGAGGCAGAAGTCGACGATGTCGAGCAGCGCGCTCTTGCCTGTCTGGGAAGTGCCGGTGACGATGTTCAGCTCGCCGAGCCGGAAGTCCAGGACGCGCTTCTCGCCGCGCTTGCTGTAGAGGATGATCGACCGGATCTGCACCGGCTCAGGGTCTCATGCCCAGCAGCGCAAAGACGGTGGAAGGGTTGTCGGACTTGGCAGCCCAGCGGCCTATCAACGATGCGGCCCTGATCAAATCGGCAAGTTCGCCCTCGGTACGGGGCTTCGGGGCAATCCGGCTCTTGAGAGAGCCCTGCTCGATGATGAGCATTTGATGGCGGAGCCCGAAGCGCAGGCCTTCCCGTACGGCGGGTGCCAGTGAGGTGCTGCGCGCGGCAAGGCCCGCGACGAGTGCCGGGTGGTCCGCCACCCAGTTCGTCAGATGGGTGCGCGTCGAGGTGGGCAGTGCTTGCCGTGTGGGCCGGTGCAGGACCAGCGGGGCCACGACGAAGGCCATCGGCCACGGCATCAGCCTGCCGGAGGCCTCCCGCTCGTAGTCGCGTGCCGCAGTAGCGGCGACGGCGGCGACGAGAGCAGGGTTGAGGAAGGCGGCGCTGGCTTGCGGCCGCTGGCTCCAGCTAGGCACGGGCGGCCCTGATCAGGTTCTTCACCCGTTCCTCGAAGTCCGGATGCCATCCGACCCGTCCTCGGTCGGCCAGCTCGTGGTGCTTGCCCCGGGAGAAGAACGCTTCGTCGTACGCTTCACGGATTCGGTACCGGGTCTGGTCCAGGGTTTTTCGTAGCAGTGCTTTGCCGGCCTGCTCCTGCTCCCGGTCGGAGGCATCTTCACCCAGGTCGTCGAGCATCCAGTCGAACTCCCGCTGCCACTCGTCGGCGAGGTTGTCTTCGAACCGTGCCAACTCGTCGAGGTCCACCAGATCGTCTTCGAGCCAGGCCACGGTCTGGGTGTAGGCGCGGTAGTAGTCCACCATCGCCTTGTTCAACTGGCGGTTGGCGCCAACCCAGCGCAGCTGGTGGACGAAGCACGCATCGGTCAGCTCGGTCTCGGCCTCTTGCGGGAAGTCATCCCGGTCCACCAGTGTGGGCAGTCTGTCGGAGGTGTAGTCGTCGCGGATGCGGCTGATGCGCTGCATCAGCCGGGTCACGGAGACGCTGGTGTGGCGCTTCTGCAGCATGTCTACGGTCTGCTCGTACCACCACGCCCACAGCTGCCGCATGAAGGAGTCGGCGTGCCCGTCGGGGAGCGCGGCCCTGAGCTTCACTCGTACCTGCGCGTCGAGGTCGTCGATGGACGGTGAACCGTCGATGACCCTCATCCGCTGTACGAAGACGGCACGCTGCGCCGGCTGAAGTGCCAGGAAAGCTGCCCGTGCGTCCTTTGTTTCCTTGGCCTTCGACTCCTGCGCGGCGGCGATGAGTAGGTCAAGGGCCTGTGCGGGTGCTGGACTGGGCGCCTTGAGCGCGGCCATAGCTGTACCCGGCCGGGCCTCCTGCGTGGTGACCAGGGTCAGCATGGGGCCGTACTCGTCGCCAGGGGCGTGGGTGTCCATCCAGGACTGGATAGTCCGCCACACGTCGTCGTCTTTGTCGCCGAGCGACCGCACACTGCGGATGTGGTGCTTGACCTGCAGGAGTTCAACGGGCCGACCATTTTCTTCCCACGCAACGTCGTCGTGGAGCTCCAGGCTGATTGCCCCGTCCGGGCGATCCTCTTGTCCTCGCAGCAGCTCGAGCAGGGCGAGCTGGGCCTGGAAGATATAGCCAAGGGCTGACGCAGATGCCTCATGCGCGGAGGACGCCATGCCCACAGTCTCCCGATTCTGATGTTGCCCGTCCAGAACACCACGGTAATCGAACGCAAGTATGACGGCGGCGATGTTCTCGGTTCTATCCGGGGTGGATGTCGATCCTCCCGCTTGCGATGTACAGCGCTGACAGGCGAACAGCGGCTCGCTGCTCAGTACGCTCGGGAATGAGGCTCCGGGGCAGAATGCGCATGGGACGGTTCCTGAGAAGCGGCTGTTGGAGGCCTGGCGGATAGTTGAGATCAGCGGACTCTGTGCGTCCGTCGTGAGTGCTCGGTTCGGCAGGGTGCTTGGGCCACGGGTGATGTCAGTGGCGGCGGGCAGAATGTGGTCAGGGGAAGGAGTGGCAATGTCCACTGAGGGGTCTGACCTGCGGATACCTGCGCCCAGCGGCTGCCGTTGGTGTGGAGTCGACGAACGTGAGCACATGCGGAGATGGAAGCCACCAGTGGGGTGGCATGAGTGGGTTGCTCCGACGTTGGAGCAACGCAAGGAGCGAATGCGGGCGCGCCGCCGCCAGCGCCCTTCCGGGGGTGGCGGCGGTCAGGCCATGCAGGGGCGTCTCAGGACGCTAGCTCTCTGAGCCGTTCGAAGACGCCTCGTAGCTGCTCCGGCACGTCATCCGGGTCGTCCAAGGCCATGGCCAGCTCGTACATCATTTCGGGCTTGCCGCCGGGGCCGCTCTCGCTCAGTTCCTGGAGCATTTCCTGGACTGCTCCGCTGAACTTGCCCTGGCCCCGGAGGGCAGCGAAGTCGGCAGGTTGCCAGGGCGCATCGGCCTTGGCCCAGATTTTGTTGGCGACTCGGGCCCATACGTCGTCTTTGAACAGTTCTTCGAGTTCGTTGAACTTCTCCTGCTGCGGGTCGTCGTCATCGGGTTCGCCAAGGAAGGTCACGTAGCGGTTGGCATGGGGGCCGAAGAACTGGGTGAGCTTGGGGGCCTTGAAAATGCCCTTGCTCACATTGCGACTGTCTGCATCGACCACCAGCATGATCGTGCGCCCCTGCTTGACCAGGTAACGGGCCAGGTGCAGGGCACCTTCGTTGTTGAAGCAGGCCCACAGGGCGATGCCGGCTGCCTGTAGTGACAGCCCCTCGCACAACCGGAACAGCAGCGGGAAGGCGCGCTGTTCGGTCTCGCCTTCCACGGCCAGGAAGCAGCGTTCGTGCAGCAGTACCGAGTTTCGCAGTCCGACGGCGGCTGCGATCTTCCCCAGGTGCTCGTCGATCGCATCGCCGAGCCGACCTGTGCCGAGCCGTTCCACCACCGTGCGGTGGTCCTCCAGCTTCAGGTGGACCACGTCGGAGATGTCGACACCGTCGATGAGGTTCATCGAGTGGGTGGCCACCAGCACGCTGACGTTGGGGATATCGCTCTGCGTCCGGATCAGTTGCATGATCTTGCGCTGGTGGGTGTAGTCGAGGTGGGTGTCCGGCTCGTCGTACACCACGATCGTCTGCACCGGCGGCGGTGCAGGAGCCTCGTCACCTGTGCTCGTCGTGGGGGTGGTGTCCTGTTCCTCCGTCAGCAGTTCGCTTGTCCATTCCCAGATGGCTAGCGAGATGCGACGGTTGCTGCCCAGCCCGGTGCGATCCAGTCCCACCGCTTCGCCAGCACGGCGTGCGACCCGCAGTGGCGCAGCTTTGAACCCCTGCTGGAAGGAGACGTCAGGCTCGACGGAGACCTTCTGCAGGTCCGGGCAGCGCATTTCGATGTGCTCACACAAGGACTTGGCGTCGATACGCAACCGGTCCTGGACCTCGTCCTCGATGGCGGTGAGCCTGCCCTTGAGGTCTGGATCGGCCATGTAATTCTGGAATCGGCCTACCAACACGGTTTTGACGGCATCATCCGGCCTGGCCACCTTGCCGTCGAACGGCAGGTATCGCGGCATGCGCTTGTCGAGACCGGTCGGCGCAGCCACCCAGCCGTCCGAGCCGGAGTGTTCACGCCCGTACATACGCAGAGCCTGCTCCAAGTCCGGCTTTCGCATGGAGCTGGGCGAAAGCCCGAACTCCTTCACCAGGTCCTTCAACGCTGGCACAAGATGCTGAGACAGGTCACGCAGCCGCTCATCAGCCGGAATAGGTTGCCAGACCTCCAGACGAGAAATCAGGTCTTCCCCAGAACAGCGCCGTAGCCGAACCCGTTCGGGGAGATCGAACTGCTCCTGCTCCCAGGCGTCCAGAGTGAACGCCCCCTCGACGCTGCTCTCCTCGCACCGCACCGGCGCCGACTCGTCGTCTCCGTCGACGGTCAGGTAAGTGCGGTCGTCCTCCGCCAGCGCATGCTTGCCGAGTAGGAAGGCAAGAGCGTCCAGCAGCGCGCTCTTGCCTCCATCGTTGTGTCCGGCGAGGATCGTGGGCTTCCGGACTGGGATGTCGGCGACCTCGGTCAACGAGCGGAAACCACTCACGCTAAAGCTGTTCAGGTGCACTGCGCGACCGCTCCAACTTCCGCGCCAATGCCCCTTCGCGAGCCCATAGCCTCTGCCAAGGACGGCTGGCGCTCCTATCCCCAACCCCAGTCGGCCCATCCTAGTGCCGCATCAGGCAACGTTCGCCCTGTCGACAACAGCTCGTAGCCGTTGATCGTCAGCGTGACGGTTTCGCCAGATAACGTAGCGTCGGATCATGCTGCCCTGCTCCTTGTGGCTGGCGTGGTCGGTGCCGTCAAGGGCGAAGTAACGCAGGGCGGTGAACTGGGCCTCGATGCGGTTGAGCCAGGAGCTGTTGGTCGGGGTGTAGGCGAACTCGGCGTTGTTGGCCGTCGCCCAGTCGCCGACTCGAGTGTCCTTCTTCGTGGTCAGGTGCGGGGAGAAGTTGTCGAGCACGATGGCGATCCGGATCTTCGGCGGGTAGAGGCTGCGCAGGTAGCGGCAGAACTCCAGGAACCTGGTGCGGTTCTTCTTCGGCTTGATGTGACCGTAGACCTTGTCCTTGGCCAGGTCGTAGGCGGCGAACAGGTGCCGGACCCCGTGTGGGCGGGTGTAGGTCGCCCGCCTGCGGGGCCTTGGCTCGCGGCCGGGGTCCTTGTGCCGGCCGCCGCGTTCGGCCCACTGCCGGCCTGGGTGGGGCTGGAGGTTGAGCGGTCCGAACTCATCGAGGCAGAAGATGACTTCGGGTTCGCCGTCCTCGGGTATGACCTCACCGTCGGCGATCGCGTAGAGGTGCTCGACGCGGGCCTTCTTGGCCGCGTAGTCGGGGTCGCGTGAGGTCTTCCAGGTCTTTATGCGTTGAAAGGAGACGCCCTCCTCGCGGAGCAGGACCCGAAGGCCCTCGTGGCTGATGTCATCGACCACCCCCTCGGCGACCAGGAAGTCGGCCAGTTTGGCCAAGCTCCAGGTCGAGAACGGCAGGCCGTGCTCGGCCGGCTTGGACTTGGCGATCTTCTTGATCTCGCGCCGCTCCGGCAGCGTGAACGTTCTGGGCCGTCCGCCCTTGTACTTCGGGTAGAGCGCCTCGAAGCCGTCGGCGTTGAAGTTGTGGATCACATGGCGGACCCGGTCAGCGCTGGTGAACGTCACCTCGGCGATCTTCGCCACGGGCATGCCCTCTGCGGACAGCAGCACCATCTGGGCCCGTCGCCAGGTCACCACCGACCCGGTGCCTCTGCGGATGATCTGCAGCAACCGCCTGCCCTCGTCGTCATCAATCTCCCGGACCCGCACGCGTTCAGCCACGTGATCATTCTGGCCGTCCTTTTCCGGACTAAAGGAGTGGATCACGGGCTTGCCGTCGTTCTCGGTCCGTGGTTGGCCCTGTCTTGTCCTGAGTGGAGAGGACTTCACGTCGGCGGAGGGCCTATTCGATTGCGGACGGACCCGATGGCTTGGCACCGTTCGGGACATCGTCCGCGTCTGGATCGTGAACTGAGGAGGCACCCTCGTGGCTGTCATTCCGAAACGTCGTTTGGCTCTCCTTGGAGGCGGCTTCTCCACCGACGACGACGGTCTGCTGGATGATTGGGTGCTTGATCAGGTGCGTGCGCCTCGGCCCAAGGTGTGCTTCGTTCCGACAGCAAGTGGCGACGCCCCCGCCTACGTTGAGCAATTCCTCACGGCATACCAGGCACGCTCCTGCGAGCCCAGCGTCTTGCAGCTGTTTCGGCGGGACCTCGATGACGACGACCTGCGATCGTTCCTGCTCTCTCAGGACGTCGTCTATGTGGGTGGGGGCAACACTGCGAACCTGCTGGCGGTCTGGCGTGCGCACGGCGTGGACCGCCTACTTCGCGAGGCCTTCAACCGCGGGACCCTGCTGTGCGGCATCAGCGCCGGCGCCAACTGCTGGGCCGAGGGCTCACATACCGACTCCTTCGGGCCGCTGACTCACCTTTCGGATGGGCTGGGTGTGCTCTCCGGCTCGGTCTGCCCCCACTACGACAGTGAGCCAGGGCGTCGATCGTCCTATCAGACAGCCGTGGCAAACCACGCTCTTCCGGCCGGCTGGGCAGTGGAGGACGGCGTCGGTTCCCTCTTCACCGACGGTCAGTTGACGGACACGGTGACTCGCGCGCCTCAGGCCCATCTGTATCGGGTAGAGCCAGACGGGGACAACGGAGTCAAGGAACAAGCTCTGCCATGTCGTTTGCTCGTCCCAGCACATCAGCTCACTCCGCCCACGTGAACTGTGATGCCAAGCAGGTGACACGGTCCTCACCGCCGGGCGAACCTTGCCTGATGCGGCACTAGAGCGTCCGGCGCAGCACCACCCTCGGTCTCACCCAACCCACGCGCGTGCCTCGCTACGCCCATTCCACGCCCAGCTTCCGGAGCGCGTCCAGCTGCCCTTGGCCGAGTTTGTCCCGCCTCGATTTGGTGTTCGATACCCATACGCCCAGCTTTACTGTCACCGGCTCGGTCTCGCCATCGACGGTGACGTGCTCGCTGTGGCCCCTAGGCACCGGCCGGTGGGCGCCTTCCCGTTCCACCCATTGCGCGAGGGCCGCGAGGCCGCGCTGGAATGCCTGCTGTGCCTTGCCCGCATTCTTCGTCGATCGCGTGGCCGCCGGGGCCGGAGACGGGGCCTCAACAGGCTTGATGCCCAGCTTGGACAGCCGCTCTTGCTGCTCGGTCGACAGCAGCTTCCAGGTGCTCGGTTGTTTCTGTCGCTGGAGCCATCGTCCGATGTCGTCGCCGTCCATGAGCACGCCGGGTGCGATGTCGGGCAGACGGCCGTGGGGTTCGTCGGCCGCGAGGTCGGTGAGGATGCGGTAGTGGCGTTGCCAGTCCAGTGGCCACGGGCAGTCCCAGTCGGGGTCGATCGCGGCGAGCTGCGCTGCACGCTGCTCCGCCCGCTTGGGGTTCTTCCCGAGGCCGCCTTTACGGCGGAGGTTGGCCATGTGCTGCCCGATGGGCACCATCGCCTCGTCCTCGCCCCAGACTGCGTCCTGGCGCGGGGCGAGGTGTCCGGTGGCCCTCCGGTAGGACCGGAGAGCGGCGAGCTTGTTCTCCCAGGCTTCTTCGCCTGGTTCCCAGACCATCCCGGCCTCTGGGGTGTCCAGCAGTTCCTTGCGTCGTGGCTCCAGTTCTCCGGCTCGCAGTGCCTTGCGCTGTTGGTGCACCCATCGCCCGAGGGGGAAGTCCTTCGTCACGCCCACTTCGACCTCGACGTCGTAGGGCACGGCGTAGAGGCCGGTGATGTGGTTCTCGGCTCGCCAGCGGAGGAGGGCCTGGTAGCCCTGCAGCCACACGAGGGACTCTGGCCGGTAGACCCGGGTCCGCAGGAAGGCCGCGATGGTCGCCGCGTCGCGCGGGCTGGAGAAGTGGAGCAGCGCGGACTCGGCCGCGCCGTCGGCGCCGTTCTCCTGGTCCTCACCCAGGCCGCTGGTCCCGACGATTCGCCCCTCTTCGTCGCGTCGGATGTGGACCTTGCGCTGTCCGTGGGTGTGGGCGCGGGAGGCGAGCTGTTCCACCAAGCGCTCGTCGTGGGAGCGCAGGCCTTGGAGGACGGCTACGAGGGGGCGGTACGAGGCGCTGGCGACCATGTCCGTCGGGTCCTCGCCGGGTTCCAGGAACACGGGCACGATGATTCGTGCGACCTTCGTGGTGCCGTCCCGGTTGAGCCTGAGTGCCCGGCCGATGTTCTGGACGATCTCCACCTGGGAGCCGCGGGTGTCGGCGAAGCACACGGCTTCCACGCCTCGCTCGCCGGTGATGTCGACGCCTTCCCCGAGGACGCGGCAGCTGGCGAGGAAGGCGCGGTGGACCCGGTGGCCGGCCGTGTCGATGCCGTTGGCGAATTGCCTTAGTACCTCGCGCCGCTCGGTGACGAGGTGGTCGCCGCACAGCCATGCCGACCAGACCCGGCCTGGGGGTACGTGGCGGCCGGCCTCCAGCTCGTAGAACTCTGCGCCGATCGACGACCTCGGCAGCCGGTCCGCGGCCGCAAGGTCGTCGCCGGTGGCGTCGTTGGCGTACAGCTCGGCTGCGGTCTGTGGCATCTTCTCTGCGAACGCGGCGGCTTCCTCGACCTTCTGGTGGAACGTCATCACGGTGCGCAGGTTGTATGCGGCGGCGTGCTCCAGGAGCGCGGTCTGCAGCAGCGCCAGGCGCCGGCCCCGCTGCGCCTCTTCCGATTCCCCGGGGACGGGGGAGGGGTCGTGGATTTCCAGGACGTCGATCTCGAAACCGGCGAGGATTTCCCGCTCGATCGCTTCCGAGAGCCCGAGTTCGGCCAGCCACGGTCCGTAGGTGGCGGAGTCCTGGCCCATCGACGCGATCTCCAGCTCCTGGCCGCCCGCGCCCCTCAGCGGCCGGGGCGAGGCCAGGATGCGCGGGGTGGCGGTCAGGTAGAGGCGGAAGTCGGCGGGGATGCGGGCGTTGTCGTGGATCGCCGCCCACGGCCTGCCAAGGTCACCCGCCGTGCCGTGGGCCTCGTCCACGATGGCGAGGTCGAAGCCTGCCATCTGCTGCCCGTAGAGCCGCTCTCCGCCCGCCAGGGCGGTCTCCAGCGGCCCGCGGACCTTCCGCTGGCCCATCGGTGCGTCGATGTCCTCGCGGTCCACCAGGGAGGCGCACGTGGCGAACACGACCACGGGCCCGGACCCGGCCCACAGAGCGAGCTGGATCGGGTTGGTGGTGGTGCGCACCCCCAGCTCGTTCAGTACCGGGTCGTTCTCCAACGAGCACACCGCGACCATGAGCGCACGGTGTCCCACGGCACGCCACGCCTGGGCGGTCTGCACGAGCAGGTCCAGGGTCGGCACGGTGACGAGGATGCGGCCGCCCGGGAAGCATTCCAGTGCGCTCGCGGCGGCGGTGATCGTCTTGCCCGATCCGGTCGCGGACACGATCGTGCCTCGTGCTCCTTCAGGGGGCACAGGTGATCTTGCAGGGAATCCGACCCATTTCCGGAAACTCGATTTCTGGTCCACCTGGTGTTCTCGGAGCTGGATCAAAAGAGTTCTCCCGGCTCGGGAAGGGCTTGTTCGACGGAAGTAATCCGGTATCCGCCGCGTTGGTAGAGGCCGCCGTCTCTTCCGTGGACTGCCCAGGCTCGCTCGGCCGCTTCGTCAGGGGAGGCGGCCATCAGGTGGACGGTGGGGGCGTGCACGTCCGGGCGGGAGCAGCCGGCGGTGGGCCGGACCTCGATCCGGTAGACACGATGCCGCCAGATCTCCGGAGCTGCGATCCCCGACCGCTCGGCCTCATCCACCTCCTCGACCAGCCGCTGCAGACGCTGCTCTTCATACCGGACAGCACGCGAGTCGCGGGAAGGCACGTACGCGGCCATCCGCTCCTTCTCCATGAGACAGGCGATCCGTTCCCACTGAAGGCGCCGCAGCTCCGCGATGAACAGTTCACTCACGTGATGCGGCTCTGCCGGGAGCATCCGTGCGCGCCCGGCGCGCTCCTGGGCCAGGCGTACCTGCGCGGCCACCTGGCGGTCATCGAGTCCGGTTGCTCTCGAGACCACACCGAGTCGAGCAAGCTCATGCGGCAGATATTCGTAAATCAACACACACCGCTTTCCACCGGGTGTCCCTGAATAATTCCAATGCTACATGCTGCATCACGTTGAGATGCAGCATGAGAGACGCTCGAGAAGACCTCTTCAGCAAGATGTCTTCCGCCCTGGTGGCCATGGCACATCGGGGGTACACGGCCCCGCATGGCACCGAAGACCGAACGCATCATGTTCCTGCGGGCCGTACGGCAACTGCACCGCGTCCGCTCCTTCTACGCTCTGGGCGTCCTCCTGTGGGCGACGTCCGCCGCCTGGAGTGGCTGGCACGCACCGGGAAGCCGGCAGATGTGGACGTGCGTCCTGCTGCTCGCCGTCTTCACCGGCCTCCTCATCACCGCCGGCCTGTCCCTGCGGCGTCTCCAAACCCCCGAGACAGGCAGGCCCACGCATCACGCTGCATCACACAAGACAGCAAGGCCCCGCCACGCCCACGCCTGAGAACATTCGTCAGCCACCTTGGAAACCCGCCCCCCCCTGCCCACGTAGCCAGCTGGCGCGGTACGAGACATGCAGGGAGAGTTCACGGGCACCGGCGGGATATGAGCGCCCAACGAAAATGGAGCCCCCCCCTTAGCCGAGCGGACGGACAGCCAGCTTCGCAGAACAGGCTGGCTCTTCGCCCTGTTCGGACTTTTCGAACTCGCAGCTTTCATCTCGGGCCTAGTGAAGAGCTACCCCCACGCCTGGGCTCTTGCGTTCACAGGATGTGGAGCGATCGTCTTTTTGTCCTTGTTCTTCAAGGTTCAGCATCAACTGCAGCAGAACAAGCAAAGCAAAGGCTGACCGCACCATCCCCACCCCCTTGCTGCCGCACGGGCCGTAGGCCCGTTGGCCGCGCGCAGCGCGGCCGAGGCTGGAGCGCAGCGGAAGCCTCTGGCCGGACACAGTCCGGCACTGGACTGCAACACAGTCCGGCTCACTCCCGGAGCGCAGCGGAGGGAGTGTCAGTTTGCTTGCGAAGCAAGCGAACTGGGCGGTGAGCGAAGCGAACCGCCAGCGCTCCCGCGGAGCGGGAGCGCAACACCCGCGCGCAGCGCGGGTGTTCGCTTGCATCGCGCGCAGCGCGATGGGACC
>NZ_JBIRWL010000041.1:0-19868 GCF_044387825.1 Streptomyces sp. NPDC020299 | reverse complement strand
GGAACAGCTCCCACAACTCGTCTGGCACCAGCCGCTCAACAATCCCCACCACGGCCCACAGCATAACGACTCGGCCAAATGAGATGACCTCTAAGAGTCATAGTAGAAGTGAGGCATTCCTGTTGGCAGATTTCGGAGGGTTTTCACCGCTAAGGGGGATGCTGCCCGACAGGAGGGGGAGCCACTGACACGACGCCCTTGCCGGCGGACCAGCTGTCCTGGAACGGCTGACGCGGCACCAGTGAAACTGGTTGATCGCCGTGCCGGTCGGTGTCGTTCAGAGACCCCTTCTTCTCGGATGACTCGCCTCCACGGCGCGCTCTCTTTTAAGAGATAGCGGCACCTCTCTGACCTGCGGAAACGCGGAAGATCTATTCACCCAGCGTGCATACATCGGGGGTCGTGGAGGCCCAGATGCATGCACGTAGGTGAATAGATCGTCTCCGTCAAGAGATTCCTCCGAAGATCCGCATGTAACCACCGAGAACATGGCTCGTTTGGCATGTTATGCAGCCCTGTTCGAACCCGAGGAGCAGCCGTGGGCCAAGCCGCGAGGTGTAGCGCCTTGCCATCGACGGCGGCACAGCTGGCTCCCGCACCGTCCTCACAAGAGCCGGTTGACGGCGTCGAGACCGCGCGTCAGCTGGTCAAATCGCTGGAGAAGATCGCAAAGCAGGGCGGAACCTTCACTACAGACCCGCAGGCCAAGCCATACGGGTTTGTTGGCAGGAAGCACCTCAGCCTCTCGCAGAAGATTCACGCGAACCTGTGGCGATTCGATCTGTCACCGACAGCCCGCAACGTCCTGGACCACATGGCGGTGCATCACGACGATCAGGCCATGGTGGATGTGACACAGAGCCAACTCGCCACACGCTTCGGCTGCTCACAGGCGAAGGTCAGCAGAGCAATCGGCCAGCTGGTCCACCACCACTTCACGTGGAAGGAGAAACGAGGACAGTACCGGCTCAATCCGCTGTACGCCTACCGGTTCGGCAGCCGCAAGCACATCCAACTGCTGAACACACTGGGTCCCACAAAACTCGCCGAGCACGAGATCGTCATCCCGCCCGCCAGGAACGAGGCCATCCGATGAGCACCCCCGGCTTCCTCAACCCCGAGACCTTCGAGATCCTGCCCAACGCCCGTCTCTCCCGCACCGCCCGAGACGTCTTCGACATCCTTACAGCCCGGCAAGAACCCGGCGGCGCCGTTCACATCCGCCAGGACGACATCGCCGCACGCCTGGGCATCACACAAGCCTCTGTCTCACGAGCCATGAGCCAGCTCAAAGACAAAGGCATCATCGAAGGCCGCCAACGACAAGGAACCATCCTCATCCACCCACTACTCGCCGGCTACCAATCACCCGCGCACATGATCAACCACATCCACGACCCCCACACCTACATCTGGCCTCTCAACTTCCCCAGCGCAGACATCCGCCCACCCAGGCGCAACGACCCCCGAACCCACACCGACTTCGACCCCGACCCAGACGGCAACAACACCACCCCTGCACCTCAGCCCAAACCAACACTCCACCTCGCCGGCTGAGCTGAGGCAAGAAAGCCGACACCACCCAGCCGCGGCAGGCCACCGTACGACTGCGTCCGCGGCGGTCATTCCGGAAAGCGAAGGAGACCGCATGAACCCCATGGGCATATCCAGGTCAGTCCCACTGTTCGTGGGCGAGGGAGGTGACCGGCTGGGGCTTGCCAATGACGGCCAGGGCGATGAAGAAGTTGATCTGACCGATCGCGATGGTGAGGGTGGCCAGCGCCTTCTGGTCGTAGTACTTGGCGACCTCGGCGTACAACTCGTCCGTAACGCGCTCCTGCCCGTGCGGGGCGGGCTGCAGGGTCGCCTCCACCAGGGCGAGGGCGGCACGCTCGGCATCGGTGAAGTACGGGGCGTCCTGCCACGAGGAGACGGCGGTGATGCGCTCCTCGGACTCCCCCGCCTTGCGCAGGAAGCCAGTGTTCAAAACCGTCAGGTAGGTGTTGCCGACGATCTGCCCGGCACGCAGGTGGACCAGGCTCACCGTGGTCCGCGGGACCGAGCGGTTGCCCGTAGCCCGGAACAGGGCGGCGCTGACGTCGTTCAGCTCGGGCACGAACTCACCCGGGTTCGGCATACGGGAGATCGAGGTCTTCGCCATGACTGCACTCCTTCACATCCACCTGGTCAGCGGCTTCACTGCACTGACGGACCAGCACACCAGGATGTGACAGGGGTACGGGAAGTTCCTTTTCCCAGCATGCGCCAAGCCTGGTGACGAAGCTGGAGACCGCGTACCCGCCGCCGCCAGCACGCCATCGCCCAGGGCTGGAAGGGCGAGGTCGAAGGCATCGAGCTGACCCTGACGTTCCTGCGCTCCAAGCGGGCCCAGGTTCACCGCTCGCAGCAGCTGCCTCCGGTGAACCTCGGCATCCCCTCTTTCCTTCACAGCCGAGCCACAACTGAATGATCAGCAGCGCGGACCGGCTGTCAGCAGCCGGTCGCGCACGAGCCCTCACGGGGCCACACCACGTGAGCGCCCGGCTCGCCCGCACCAGGCCCAGTTCCGCTCCTGGAGCCAGGCGAAAGTGGTACCGCGCCCGGGCCCGAGATTCCGCCGCTCACTAGGATCCGACCATGATCCAGGACGGTGAATCGATGCGCGGCGGTCTGTCGACCGTACGCCGTGAGGGCGAGACCATCCTCAGGCCCTGGCGAGTGTGGACCCCCGCGGTGCGGGAACTACTGCGCCACCTGGAACGGGTGGGATTCGCCGGAGCGCCGCGCGCCCTGGGCGACGGTCCCGTGGACGGCCAAGAGGTGGTGTCGCTGCTGCACGGCGAAGTCGGGCTGTCCCCGTGGCCACGGGCGCTTCTCGCGGACGAGGGCGTCATCGCGCTCGGGCGGTGGCTGCGCGACTATCACGAGGCCGTACGCGACTTCCGGCCCTCGCCGCAGGCCGTCTGGTGCGACCCGGACGCCCGCTGGCGGCCCGGGCTGATCATGCGCCACGGCGACCTCACGAGCTGGAACTCGGTCTGGGAGAACGACCGCCTGGTGGGCGTCATTGACTGGGATCTGGCCATCCCTGGCGAGGCGTTGCACGATCTCGCACAATTGGCCTGGTACAGCGTGCCTTTGCGGCTTCCCGACCGTCAGCGCAGGGTCGGCTACGGCGCAGCCGGCGCTCCGTTGGCGCGACGGCTGCGACTGCTCTGCGAAGCATACGGTGCGAATTCGGCCGACGTGCTGGACGCGCTGACGCGGTTGCAGCGTGACGAGACCGACCGGATCGCGCGCCTGGGCCAGCTCGGAGCGGACCCCTGGGCGACATTCCTGCGGCAAAACTTCATCCCGGACATCGAGGAGGAGCGCGCTTGGGCGCTAGCACGGCGCGAGGAACTCCTCGGCCACGCTTGACGCGACCCGCCGGGCGCAGCCGCGTCGCGAACCGCTGACGCTCAGTACCTTCCAGAGTTGGTGCAGAGAAGGTCGAGGCATTACGCGCCGTTCATGCCGGAGTCCGACAGCTTGTAGAAGCGGCCTTTGCCGGTGGCCTCGGCCAGTCGCTGCAGGAGCCCCTGTGGCACCCGGCGGTCCGCGGCGTAGTGCGTCAGCCCGCTGACGGCGAGCGCGGCGGCGACGGCGGCCGGGCGCAGACGGATGCCGAGGACGCGGGTGCCGGCGAGGAGGACCAGGCCCTGGGGCGGTGTACTGGAGGACGTTCTCTTTGGTTCGTGATGGCGTCGTGCACTGTCGCATCACCCGGAGGTGGGGTCCCGTGTACGACGCTTCACGTCGCAGTTGTCGTTGAAGGCGCGTGGTTCATGAGTTCTCCGGAAGTCTCAGGCCCTTTCGTGTAGTCATGCCGTGGGTCAGCGGTACTGGACCGTGCTGGACGAGGGCCAGCGGCACATACGGTTCGGTCGCGATCAGGCGGAGTCGACGACGCGGACGTACGCCGGGGCGGTCACGCTCTACCTGACCTGGTGCCGGTGCACCGGGCGGGACTGGACGACGGCGGCGGGACGGCTGGGCAACTTCAGTTCTGGCTGCGGCACTCGCGCGGGGACGACTGCCTTCTGCCAGCGGCAGAGCACCGGCCCGACCAGGCTCGACGATCACTACAGTCCAGGCTCATGACGACGGTTACAACGCGCACGATCGAATACGTGGCCGACGGCCTGACGATGATCGGGCACCTCGCGCTTCCGGCCGGTGTCGACCGCCGACCCGCGGTCCTGGTCGGGCCCGAGGGGATGGGGCTCAGCTACGACGGGTCGACCGCGGACTACATCACGGAGCGGCCGTACGGCTTCAAGTTCCGTAAGTTCAGCAAGCAGACGTTCAGTGCCGCCGGTGCCAGGTACGGCAGCACGTTCAAGGATCTGTTCAAGCTGCCGAACACCGAGGTGCGCTTGACGACCAACGGCCATGCGTGCGGTGCCGCCGTGTTCACCGACACGCGCTCCAGTGCCAGTGCGTTCTACCAGACCTGGAAGCGCTGCTCCTAGCTGTAGCCAGCACGGACGTGCCGAACCGGCCTAGTGGAGCCTCACCTTGTGAGCGTCGGCTGTGACGGCGTACCTCACGGGCGAACCTGCCTCCGTGGCCGAGCAGTACACGGCGACGGTGCCGCCGGGAACACCTGCTGGAGCACCCAGGTACGGAAGTCGGTCTCGCGGAGATGATCGGTCACACTCTTCCTCGTCTCACACCCTCAGGCATCCCCTGCATCACAAGACCGATCCAAGTCCGCCTCTGCCTACGTCCTACACGGAAACCGGAGCGCCCGGGGTTGCACGCTTCCGCCAGACATGGCACGGGATCCGCAACAGCCAGGCTTCACTTCAGCCGTCAGCGTCCGCGCGGATCGGCCGGCGGCTGTACGGGCGCACCTGACAGGGGTACCGCCGAGGTGAGCCTGACGAAGGCCCTGGCGGTGCAGGCCGACGGGGTCGGTGCGGTCCCCCAGACCATGGGGGAGTTCGGCGGGTTCGCCAAGCAGTACGAGCAGATTGAGGTGGTCTCCGCCACCACGGCAACTTGTGGGAGGTGCTGCTGTACGGGCAGATCGGCCGGGTCCGGGCGATCATGTTCCACCTGGCCGACAAGCTGGAGTTCACCGCCGCGAGCGAGTGCCGGACGCGCTCGCGCACGCCCAGCGCCACCAGGCGGCGCGCGGCGAGTACATCAGCGCCCGCAACGAGGAGGGCAAGGACGGACATCTCCCTCGCCATACAGAACTGGCGCATTCTGGCCACCCGACAGGCTGCCGACCGGCCGTCTGCCGGCTGGGGGCCTGCGCGCTGATCTGCCGGCGCAGCCGCTGCTCGGCCTGGAGTTGCTCGGCGGTCGTTCGCAGGTCGCGGTCCTTGGCGCTCAGCTCGACGGCCTCGTGCCGGGCCTGCTGGGCCTCTTCGGCGTGGGCGGTGTCGATCCGTGTGGCCAGGGTGGGCAGGTGGGCGTGCATCGCGGCGAGCTGCTGCCGCAGGGCCGTCGGGTCGGCGGGGGCCTCGCCGAGCGCGCCCCGGGCGCGGAAAGCCTCGGCGTAGGGGGAGGTGCGCAGCGTCTGCCAGGCCTGTTGCCGGGCGGTGGCGGCCGTGCGTTCGGCACGCTGCTGCTCGTCGTGGGCGTCGGCCATCTGTCGCGTGTACTGGGCGAGCAGGGCCCGCTGTTCGGCGCGGGAGGTACCGGCCGGCGGCATGGCGAACCGGCTGCGGCCGGCGGCCGCCTCGATGCGCTCCTTGATGACCTTGGCCTGTGCGGCCAGTTGGTCGGCCGCGGCGAGGACGGCGGCCGCGGCCTGCGCGGTGCGCTGTCCGGCGCTGGGCTGTTCGGCCGCGGCCGCCGCCAGTTCGCGGGCGTGGCAGGTCTGTTCGTCGGCGGCGTGCTCGGTGGTGGCGGCTGCGCGCAGTGCCTTGGCGAGCCTTGCCTCCAGCTGTCCCGAGGCAAGGGGGCCCCCGTACGCGCTCCCGGAGTCTGGCCGACCGCGGCGAGGCCCTCGCCGATCCACACGAGCGTGCCGTCCTCGGCGGCGTCCATGCGGTAGTCGACGTGGTCCCCGACGGCGGTGCCGGTCTTCGCCACAGAGGAAGTCATCCGCACCGCCCGCGACCTCCTGTCCGACCCCGGCCGCTCCATCACCTCGATCGCCAAACTGCTCGGCGTCTTTCCGGGCACGCTGTACAACCACATCCCGGATCTGCGCGAACTACGCGCGGGCGCCGTTCCTCGCCGGCTCGAAGCGCCCGTGAAACAGGGGAAGCCGCAGCAAGATCAATCTCAGCGGCACTCTCTGTACCGCAACTACTCACACCCGGATGTCACCCCGCGCGGTGCTGATGTCGGCAGAGCCACCGAGCCGACCCATCTCAACGTCACCGTCGACCGCGGAGAGGCGGACACTCGCCGCCTCATCGATCTTGATCTGACGATACGCACCCTCGAAGACGATGTCGCCGAGGCGGCCGACGCTGCGGAGTTCGCAGCCGGCGGTCCTGGCCTCGACGCGGGAGCCGGCGGGGAGCTGCACGGTGATGTGGATGGGACGGGGTTCTTGGTGTGTGGCTTCGGCGGGGTGGTTACCAGACTCCCGGGATCAGACGGGGGCGGCCGGTGGCGTAGGCGGGGTAGCCAGGGATGTGCCACAGGAGTTGTTCCTCTGTGCGGATGCGCCAGACCAGGGCGAGGAGGAGGGAGAGCAGTGCGGTCAAGCTGAGGGGGTTGCAGAAGAAGGCGACGAAGCCGGCGTTGGCGAGTGCCATGCCGGTGTAGGCGGGGTGGCGGACCAGGCGGTAGGGGCCGGTGGTAACGATGTGGTGGTCGTCCAGACGGCGGACGTGGTGGGAGTAGAAGCGGCCAAGGGTGTGGATCGCGGTCAGGCGTACGGTGATGCCGGTGGCGAAGGTGGCGATCGGGATCAGCATCCAGGGGGACCAGCCTGTCCAGGGCAGGGGGCCCAGGGCGGCGCTCGCCCAGGTGGCGCAGCGGGCGGTGGCGTACACCGCGAGGGTGCGGCTTTCGGCGACGCCCTCGCCCGGGCGGTCCGCGGTGATCCGGAGTTCGGCGAGTCCCCAGGCCAGGTAGGCGGTCAGCATGGCCGCGGCGGCCCGGTGCTGGGGCTCGTCGAAGTGGCTCACCTGGGCGGTCATGGCCAGGGAGAAGACACCGAGTTGCAGGATGAACAGGGTCAGGGTGTAGGCGCGGACGAAGCCGGCGGTGTTCTTCGCGTTCACGATGCCGTCCTGGCCGCGCGCATGCGCCGGTAGGCCGCCGCGCTCACCACGATGTAGTCCAGGGCCATCTCGCCGACCCTGGTGCCGTCCGTTCCGCCGGCCAGGTAGTCGATGGTGAGGCGGCCCCGGCTGCCGTTGCCGGGGCCGGTTACGCTACGCAGGGTCACGGGGGTGCGCGGTGGGAGTGTGACGGGGAGCTCGGCGGTCATGCCGAGGAGCAGGATCTGGGAGTCGGCAGGGCGGCCCTGCACGACGTGGCCGTAGAGGATGCCGAACTGGCGTCCGGCCTCCACGAGTTCCTCGATGCTTCCGGCGACGGGGTGGCGCTGGGTCAGGTAGTGGTCCGTGCCCGGCGTCCGCAGCGGGGCGAGCAGCCATTCGTCGCGTATGTGGGCGTGTCCGATCAGCACGTTCTCCGGCCGGTGGCGGTGGACGAGAGTGCGGTCCGCTCGGTCGGGGAGGCTGGGTGCGGTGCGAGTGGGCCGGGGGAGCGCGGGCCGCCGTGTGAGGTACTCCAGTTCGCCGTCGGCGACCGGTGTGTCGTGCTGGGCCACCCGCACCTGCCAGCGGTGATGGGGGGCGGCGCGGCCCTGGGCGGAGACGGTGACGGGTGCGTTGAGTTCGGCCATCCTGGGCACGCGCAAGCTCAGTCGTACCGTGTTGCCCGGGTGGAGGGCGTGGGCCGGCGGTGCGGCCAGGTCGAGCAGTCCTGCCACCAACAGCATGGCCGGTACGTGGTCGACCGGGTGGTCGAAGAAGAACGGGTGGGTCTCGTCGACGTACAGCCGGGAGGTGCGCCGCTCCCCTGCTCCCGTCCATGTGTTCACCGAGGGGGGTGAGATGACGGATGGTGTCGCCGCACTTGTCCCGGTCAGCGTCCTTGCGGGCAGCATCAGCGCTGCTCCTTCCTGTGGTCGTGCGGGAGCCGGTGTGGTGGGGCCGGTGTCATGGGGTGGGCGGGGTGGGGGTCTGCCAGTGGTCGTGGTGGAGAACCGTTTCGAGCGGCTCGCGGGGGGCGGGGCGGAAGCCGTGGTCGCCGGTGACGTGGGCGGTGGGGATCAGCGCGCCCTGACGTACGGTCGGCGGCAGGTTCAGGATGGCGGCCGTCTCGCTTTCCCGGGCCAAATGGACACTGGTCCAGGTGGTGCCGAGTCCGCGGGTGCGGGCGGCGAGCATATAGCTCCACGCGGCCGGCAGGATAGAACCCCAGATTCCAGCCTGATTTTTTTCCGGTAATTCAGTTCCGGAGAGCTCCAGACAGGGGATCACCAACACCGGAACACGGTGCAGATTTTTGGCGAGATGGTAGGGGCCGCGCAGTACGGCGGGCATGCCGGCGGGATCTTCCAGGGCAGGCCCATACCGGTCATGAAAAGCGTTTCGATACACCTCGGCGATTGCTTTGCGCCGTTCTTCATCGGTGACGACAAGCCAACGCCACCGTTGGAAATTACCCCCGTTGGGCGCCTGCAAGGCTAGTCGCAGACAGTGTTTGACCTGCTCAAACTCTACCGGTTGGTCGAAATCGAGCCGAAATCGCACTGCTCGTGTTGTGGCCAGAACCTCTTCCGTCGCGAGAGCTTCCGACCCTTCCCCCTCCAGTTTTTGGCCAAAATCATCGGCGTTTTGGATCATTCCGGTGTGAGCCATGCAGAGAAGAATCAGACGGACAACTAGAGGAACGTTCGTGTGATCACTAGAAAAGAAGTCAGGTATGCCGCGGACCGCCGAGTGCCACGCAAGTCGGGTTCAAGTCCGCCTGCCTAGGCTCCCTGCCCATGTCGATTTCCGCACCGTATCTGGGGTGACAATGCTGATCACCGATTTTCACGCATTGCTTGATCCCGCCGTGGTCGGACACAAATTCTCCCGACAGGCCTCCCTGCGACTGGCGGGGTTCGAGGTGCCGGCGTTCGTCTGTCTCCCGGCCGAGGCCTTCGACCGGGCGCTGGCGGCGCTCGACGCGCCTGCCCCGCCCTCCGGCTCCCGGGCCGAGGTGCTCGCGTGGGCGGAGCGGACGCACCAACGGCTCGCAGCGGCTCCCGTGACCGAGGACCTGGCCGCCGAGCTGTTCACCACCTTCGACGGCCTCGTCGGCCCGCACGGCCGGGTCGCTGTGCGGGCCTGTGTCGTCAGCGGGCCGGACGGCGCCGGTGAGGACGGCGCCGACGATCCGCACGCCGGACTCAGCAGCAGCTATCTGTACGTCTCCCGGGACCAGTTGCTGTCCCGGGTCGCCCGCTGCTGGGCGTCGGCCTTCAATCCCCATGCGGTGCTGTACCGGTTGACCCGGGGCACCGACCCGGCGGCGGCTCGGGTCGCGGTCGGGGTGCAGCGGATGGTCGTGGGGAGTCGCTCCTTCGTCGCGTTCAGCCGCGATCCCCGGGGCGGCGACGAGCGGTGTGTCATCGCCGCGGGGTACGGGCTGGGCGAGGGTGTCGTCCAGGAACAGGCCGACATCGACCACTTCTTCGTCCCGCCGGACGGCGGGAGCGTCGAAGGAGTGGTGGTGACGAAACGGCGCATGCTGGTCGCCGACGACACCTCGGGGGTCGTCGCGCGGCCGGTCCCCGAGGAGTGGGCCACCCGGCCCGTGCTCAGCGACGAGGAGGCGGGCGATGTCGCGGCGCTGGTCGCCCGGGTGACCAGGCACTTCGGCGGGCCGCAGGACGTCGAGGGGACCCTCGCTCCGGAGGGCCGGGTGCATCTGTTGCAGGCCAGGCCCGCGGTCATCATGGACGTCACGGAACCGGAGCCCGGTCCCGCGCCCGGGACCGGGCGGGGGACCGTGGCCTTCTGGAGCCGCGAGAACGTCACCGAGAGCTACCCGGGAATCAGTTCCGCCCTGACGTTCTCCCAGGCCCAGGAGTACTACCGGCGAACCTTCGCGGGTCTGTACCGCCTGGCGGGAGTGCCGGAGCCGGTCCTGCGCCGACACGACCGGCATCTGCGGCGAATGCTGGGCTGGCTCGACGGGCGGATCTACTGCCGGCTGGACAGCTGGTACCGGCTGCACGGGCAGGTGCCGGCCTTCGAGCTGATCCGCGGGCCGTGGGAGCGGTCGATGGGGGCCATCGAGCAGGAGCGGCACCACTCGCTCCCCGCCGCGCTGGCCGGCGTACCGAGGCTGCTGTGGCTGCTGCTCAACCACCCCTCTTCGGTGCGGCGGTTCCTGCGGTGGTGGGACGCGTTCATCGAGCGGACCGGGGACCTGGACGGCCGTGACCCTGACAAGTTGATCGCCGTGTACCGCGAGATGTGGGCGGAGGCCGGGGCCCGCTGGGCGCCGACGCTGCTCAACACCTTCTTTCTGATGCTGAGTTACCGCACCGCCGACGGTCTGTTGCGGCGCTGGTGCGGTGACGCGGCCGACGAGGTGCGCCTGGGCATGCTGTGCGGCGGGCCGCCCAACCGGTCCGTGGCCGCCGTGCGTTCGGCCATGTCGCTGGCCGAGCTGGTCGGCGCCCGTCCGATGGCGCGTGAGGAGGTCTGCGCCGGGCCGGAGCGCGGCACGACCGACGAGGAGCTGTGGCAGCGCCTGTCGTCCGGCCGGTACGGAGCGGAGCCGGCCCGGGCCGCGCGGGCGCACCTGCGCAGCTACGGGGACCGTGCGCCGAACGACCTGAAACTGGAACAGCTCACGCCGCGCCAGCATCCGGGCCTGGTCATCGGCATGATCCGGCCCTACTTGCGGCAGGGTCTGTCCGTACGGGCCAACACGGATGGCGAGCGCGAGACGCGCCGGGCGGCGGAGGCCGCGCTGCGAGCCGCCTGTCCGCCGGTGCGCCGTGCACTGGTGCGGGCGTCCTTCACCGCGCTGCGGTGGTTCGTGCGGGCGAGGGAGGACACCCGTTTCTGCCGTAGCCAGCTGTTCGGTGTCAGCCGCGAGGTGCTGCTCCGGCTGGGCCGGACGCTCGCCGCGCACGGTCTGCTCGATGACGCGCGTGACGTCGTCGACCTCACGGTCGACGAGGTGGTCGGCGCCTTCGAGGGCACGCTGGCGGGCACGGGGCTGCGAGAGCTGGCGGCGGTGCGCCGTGCGGAACGACTGCGGTACGCCGACGAGCCCGACCGCGAGGCCCGCGTCGTCACCCCCGTGGACCGGCCTCTCGCGACGGGCCTGGCCGACGGGCCCGTCGAACCGTCACCGGTCTGCGACAGCGCGGCGCGGGAGCTGAGCGGCATGGGCTCGGCACCGGGCGTGGTGCGCGGCGTGGCGAAGGTCGTCCGCGATCCGCGGATCTCTCCCGACGAGTGCCGGGGAAAGGTGCTCATTGCCCGGGAGACGGATCCGGGCTGGCTGTTTCTGATGACCGCGGCCCAGGGCATCGTCGTGGAGCGCGGCACACCGCTGTCGCACACCGCGATCACCGGGCGGCTCCTCGGTATCCCCACCGTCGTGGCGGTGGCCTCGGTGACGTCGATCGTGCGGGACGGTGACCTCGTCGAACTCGACGGCAGGACCGGGACCGTACGCGTGCTCGAGCGGGTGGCGGCGTCGTGATCGTACGACTCGGGCGGTTCTTCTCCGGCAGCGTCGCCCTGCCGGTGTGGCTGCTGACGACGGTGCTGTGGACGCTCGGTATGTTCGGGCTGTTCGCCGCCCTCGACAGCGGGACGACGGACTGGCGGCCGGACCGGCACACCCTGGTGGCGGCTGTGACCGTCGCCGTCAGCACAGTGGTCTACCGGGCCCTGGACGACATCCGGGACCTGGCCTACGACCGTGAGTACCATCCGGACCGGCCACTCGCCGCGGGCCTGGTGCGGCGGGCGGACCTGCTGGCGCTGGCGGGCTCGGGCTTCCTCGTCCTGCTGCTGCTCAACGCGGCGGTCGGTTTCGGCCTGCCCGTACTGCTGGTCCAGCTCGCCTACATCGTGGTGTTCTTCACCGTGGACCAGCGCTACGGCTGGCCGGACGGGGACCGGGTCCTGATGAACCTGCTCGTCGGCTGGCCGGTACCCGTGATGCTCAACGTCTACCTTTACACGGGGTTCCTGACGGCGACGGGACGTACGTCCTGGTCTGCCGGTGTCCTGGCCGTCGTGGTCGCCACGCTCGCCTCTCTCACGATGGAGTTCACCCGCAAGCTGACCCGCTCGCCACGGCCCGGAGCGCACACGTACGTCGAGGTGTTCGGCGTGAACGGCAACCTCGCCGTCGGGCTCGGCTGTGCCGTCGGTGCCACCGCGCTGGTCCTGGCCGGCACCCGGCCGTGGTCCGGGGGTGCGGCCGCCTGGGGCTGGCTGGTGCTGCTGCCCGCCGGGGTGATGGCCAGCGCCGCGGTGCGCTTCTGGGGGCGACGTGCGGCCCGGTGGCCCGCGGTGGCGAGCCAGGTGTTCCTCCTCAGCAGCTATCTGGTCTATCTCCTGATCGGTCTTCTCGCACCCGGAGGTGCCTCATGACAGAGCTTCGACCGTTCCCGTTCGCCCAGGGGCCGAATGTCTGCCCGTCCCCGGAGCACGAGGAAATCCGCGCGGCGGGCGAACCCATGCGCGTCCGGCTCGGCGACGGCCGTACGGCGCTGATCGTGGCCGACTTCGAGGACGTGCGCACGGTGTTGTCCGATCCCCGGTTCAGCCGGGAGGCCGCCGCCACCGGCAATCCCTTCTTCGCCCGAACCCGCCAGTCGCTCGCCCTGTCGGGCAGCGACGCTCCCGATCACACCAGGCGACGCAAGGCGATCGCGCACGCCTTCGGTGCCGGGCGGATCGCCGACTTCGTTCCCGAACTGGAGCGCATCGCCAGCGAGTTGATCGACGCCATGACGGCGGGGGGCAAGGAGGCGGACCTGGTCGCGTCCTTCACCATCCCGTTCACCATGCGACCGATGTGCCTGCTGATCGGCATCCCGGAGGACGACTGCGCGCTGCTCAAGCCGTGGGTGGACGCCATGATGTCGATCAGCCGCTTCGGGCCGGAACAGGTCGCCGAGGCGCACAAGCGCGTGAACGACTACTTCGTCGCCCTGGTGGCCGCCAAGCGGGAGGCCCTTGACGCGGGGACACCGGACGCGGACCTGCTCACGGACCTGCTGCGGACCAGCGGCACCGAGCAGGGGCTGTCCACGGACGAGATCGAGGTCATGGGCGCGGGGCTGCTCATGGCCGGTTACGAGACCATCAGCAACCATCTCGCGGGGTCGGTGTACCTGCTGCTCCAGCACCCGTCCCTGGTTGCGCGGATCCGCCGGGACGAGGCAGAGCTCCCGCTGGTCATCGAGGAGTTGCTGCGGCACATCTCGCTGGCCGGCACCGGCGGGCACAAGCACCAGGCGGTCGCCGACGTGCCGTTGTCCAACACGGTGGTCCGCACCGGTGAACTGGTCGTGCCGCTGACCGAGGCGGCCAACCACGATCCGGCGGTGTTCGACCGAGCCGACGAGTTCCGGCCCGAGCGCAGTCCCAACCCGCACATCGCCTTCGGTTTCGGCCGGCACTTCTGCCCCGGGGCGGCACTGGCCCGTGCCGAACTCCGCGTTGCGCTCGGGCGGCTGGTGACCCGGCTGCCCGGGCTGGAGCTGACGGTGCCGACCGAGCGCGTCGCGTGGCGGGAGGACATGTACATCGGCGGGCCGTGGGCGCTGCCGGTGCGCTGGTCCTGAGTACCGCCGGGCCGCCCGGCGCCGTGCCGGCCGCGGGCCGATCGCCGCATCCTGCTGCTGCGGGTGTTCTGCCCCTCCGCTCAGATCGGCGCCGCTTCTGCCCATTTCGTGGGCTCTCATAGGGGACCAATGGCACTGTGACTCCCGGCCGGGGATCGGGCCTTGCGGGTGGGGTATAGTCGATCTTGAGTTCGCTGCCGCGAGGCGGCCTGGCTCATGCGTTGGTGGTCCAAGGAAAGACGCCCCGCTTCCTGCGGGGAAATGCAGGTGCAAGGCCTGCCCGGCGCTCCAGAGAAAATCGAGAACCCCGCCCCCGGTCAGCCGGGGGCGGGGTTTTCGGCGTGTGCTGCCGGAAGAGGGTCGCGATGCTCCGCAGTGTGGGGGTGCCGTCAGTCGCGTACGCGGGTGGAGGCGTGCGGGGTGAGGTGGCGGGCGAGTACCTCGAGGGCGGCGTTGATCTCCTTCAGGCGCTCGGGGGCCGCGTCCTCGCCCAGGGCCGTGGTGAGGGCGTCGTCGATGCCGGTGGCCCGCACCTCGGCGACGCGGCCGGAGACGTGGGGGGCCTTGCGGACCAGGAGGCGGCGGCGGTCGGCGGGGTCGAGGGCGGTGACGACGGCGCCGGCCTCCTTGAGGCGGGCGACGGCCGTGGAGACCGCGCTCTGCGGCAGGCCGGAGCGGTTGGCGATCTCGCCCACGGCGCTGTCGGGGTGGCTCGCGATGTCGCTGGCCACGATGAGGACGGAGCGGACGCTGCCGCCGTAGCGGGAGGCACCGCCTTCGGGTTCCGGCATGGCCGACTCGCCGATCTTCATCAGGGTGCGTCCCAGGAGGAACAGTTCGACTCCGTTCATTACTCCAGATTACATCGCGGTTGATTCATCTTTTTGGATGCATTTCCTTTACACCACCCCCTGTGCCAGCATCGCGTCGGCCACCCGCTCGAAGCCGGCGATGTTGGCGCCCGTCACATAGTCGCCGGGGGCGCCGTAGCGCTCTGCGGTCTGCCAGCACAGGTCGTGGATGTCGCGCATCACGGCCGCCAGTTCGCTCTCGACCCGCTCCCGCGGCCAGGTCTCGCGGCCGCTGTTCTGCCGCATCTCCAGCGCGCTGACCGCCACTCCCCCGGCGTTGGCCGCCTTGCCCGGACCGAACGCCACTCCGGCGTCCCTCAGCACCCCGGCCGCGGCCGGGGTGACGGGCATGTTCGCGCCCTCCGACACCGCCTTCACCCCGTTGCGCACCAGGGTCAGCGCGTCGGCGGCGTCCAGTTCGTTCTGCGTCGCCGACGGCAGCGCCACGTCGGCCGGGACCTCCCACACCGAGCCGCCCGGCACGAACACCGCCGAGGCGCCGCGGCGTTCCGCGTAGTCCGCCACCCGGCCCCGCTCGACCTCCTTGACCTGCTTGAGCAGGTCGAGGTCGATGCCCTTGTCGTCCACGACACAGCCGTCGGAGTCGGACACCGTCACCGCCCGCGCGCCCAGCTCGTGGAGCTTCTCGATGGTGTAGATCGCCACGTTGCCCGAGCCGGAGACCAGCACCTGCTGACCCGGCAGGTCCTCGCCGCGCCGGCGCAGCATCTCGGCCACGAACAGCACGTTGCCGTACCCGGTGGCCTCCACCCGCCCCGCCGACCCGCCCCAGCCCACACCCTTGCCGGTGAGGACGCCCGCCTCCCAGCGGTTGGTGATGCGCCGGTACTGGCCGAACAGGTAGCCGATCTCCCGGCCGCCGACGCCGATGTCCCCGGCCGGTACGTCCGTACGGTCCCCGATGTGCCGGTACAGCTCCGTCATGAACGACTGGCAGAACCGCATCACCTCGGCGTCCGAACGCCCCCGCGGGTCGAAGTCGCTGCCGCCCTTGCCGCCGCCGATGCCCAGGCCGGTCAGGGCGTTCTTGAAGATCTGCTCGAACCCGAGGAACTTCACGATGCCGAGGTTCACCGACGGGTGGAACCTGAGGCCGCCCTTGTAGGGGCCGAGCGCGCTGTTGAACTCCACCCGGAAGCCACGGTTGACGTGCACCCGGCCGCGGTCGTCCTGCCACGGCACCCGGAAGAGGAGCTGCCGCTCCGGCTCGCAGATCCGCTCGACCAGCGCCGCCTCCCCCAGCTCGGGCCGGGCCGCCAGAACCGGGTCCAGCGTCTCCAGTACCTCTCTGGCCGCCTGGTGGAACTCCGGTTCGGCCGGATTGCGGCGTACGACCTCGTCGAGCTGGGCGGCGAGTCTGTCCCGAGCGGAT
The DNA here is from genome assembly GCF_044387825.1 of Streptomyces sp. NPDC020299. Classification (NCBI taxonomy): domain Bacteria; kingdom Bacillati; phylum Actinomycetota; class Actinomycetes; order Kitasatosporales; family Streptomycetaceae; genus Streptomyces; species Streptomyces sp. NPDC020299. Next base: position 3,781 of record NZ_JBIRWL010000041.1, on the reverse strand, counting down.
GGTGATGTCACAGCAACCTCTTCCGGGCCAATGGCGGGTGAACAGTCGTCAGTACAGTCCCGCGCCCTAGGATTCCGGCAAAGCACCGCACGACCCCGGAACCGTGGCGTGTCGCAGCACCGCGACGGCCGAGATGCTAGAAGTCGAGTTCCAGGTCCTCGATGTCGGTGAACTCCACCGACAGTCCCTGGGCGCGCCGGCTGCGGTCGCGGAAGTACATCTCGCCCAGGCCTTCGGCCAGGATGTCCCGCAGCTGCCGCTCGGTGGCGCCGACGTCCTGCGCGGCGAACAGCCGGGCCGCGTACTCGGGGGGCAGCGCCTGGTTGATGTGACGGACGCGTGGGTCGTCGGTCGTGCCGGGCGCGGCTGTGAAGCCGAAGCGGGCCCGGGTGGAGACGAAGATGCCGCCCGTGGCGGCGGCCTGCTGCCGGGCCCGTTCCCGCACGCGGGGCTGCCAGCGTCTGCGGGCCTCGGCGGTGAGCCGGTCGGCGAGGTCGCGGCGGGGGCGCTTGAGCTGGCCCTTGACGTAACGCTCCACCGTGCGCTGCGAGATGCCCAGCAGTTCGGCCACGGGTCTGGTGCCCTTCAACTGCCGTACCAGGAAGCGCATCTGGGCCTGGGCCGACTTCGGGAGCGGGCGTGTGAAGTGCTCGGCGGCGGCCTCGTCGAGAGTGTCCCCGATGTCGACCATCGCGCCGTCCCGCTCTTTCGTCGTCTCATTCTGCGTGTGCCGCCACAGACGTTACAGGCCGTGTGGTCGGAGGAGGGTGCTTGGCAAGTTGTTCCGGCTCGTTCTGGCTTCCTTTCCGAGGAGTTGCCAAGATTTGCCAGAGGGGCCCGGCCGATGTCTGCGTAGTGGATTACCGCAGTTCAAGCGCTGTTTTGCGAGGCAAGTACGAGGCGGGCCGGGCCTGCCGTCCAGCGTTCTGAGGCGCTTTTGGTGTGCAGGTCGAGCGCGTCTCCATCGGTTCCCCAGTGAGGCACGAGACCTCATTGCCAATCTTCTTGGCAAGAGGTTGCCAAACACCGAAGACGAAGTTGTCACCGAGGAGCCAGCCATGAACCGCATCGCCCGGATCGCCGCCACCGCCGCCGTCGCCGCCGCCGCCTTCACCGCCACCGGCGTCACCACCTCGGCCGCACAGGCGATCGGCTGGCCCACCACCGCGCAGACGGCCACCGCCTCGGACACCATCGGCTGGCCGACCACCGCCAAGGCCACCACCGCGGCCGCCGACAACGACGGCATCGGCTGGCCCACCGCCACCACCGTGAACACGGACGGCATCGGCTGGCCCACCACCGCCACCACCGTGCACACGGACACCATCGGCTGGCCCACCACCGCCGCCGTCTGACCCACGCCCCACCGAGAAGCCCCCGTCGGCCACCGGCCGCCACGGGGGCTTCGGCGTTTTCGGGGAGGGGCAGGGCGCGTGAAGCTCATCTCCGTCGGCGCTCGACCCGCTCTAGAGGCGGTCCCCGGATCCTGTCCCGGATGAGCGAACGTTCGGTGACTGCGGCGAGGGGGCGGCTCATGGCGGAGACGGCGGGCACGACGACGGCGGCCGGAGCTCTGGAGCAGATCCTCGCCGCCTGCTCGGTGGGACGGTCCCGGGTGGTGCTGGTCGAGGGGGCGGTCGGCTGCGGCAAGAGCCACCTCCTCCAGGCCGTGGCCGAACAGGCAGCCGCCTCCGGGGCGCTGGTGCTCACCGCCGCCGCCACCGAGGAGGGCCGCCACACCCCACTCGGCGTGCTGCGCCAACTATCCAGCGGCAGACCGGCGTTCGCGCTGCCAAGGCGCGAGGACACCGGGGCGGAGTTCTGCGCGCGGTTGTGCGCCCTAGCCGTCGACGCGCCGGTGCTGCTCTGCGTGGACGACCTGCACCACGCCGACCCGGAGTCCCTGCGCTACCTCCGCCACCTCGCCCAGCACGTCTTCCCCTCCCCGGTGCTGCTGATCGCCACCGTCTCCGCGCAGGCCGAGGAGCACGGCCAGGCGTTCGACACCGCGTGGACGGGCCGGCCGCACGTCCGGCAGATCACTCTGGGGTTGTTGTCGCTCCAGGAGACCGCGCAAGCCGTCGCGGGCCGCTCGGAGCGCTCGGTCTCGGAGCTGTACCGCTTGAGCGGCGGAAACCCGCTGCTGCTGCGGGCCCTGACCGAAGAGGAGCAGAGGGCGGACGCCACGGCGGACACGGCTCGGGTGGCCGCGTGCGCACCCGAGGGGCCCTTCGCGACGGCCCTCGCCACCTGCCTGGCCCGCAGCGGACCGGCCGCCGTCGCGTCGGCACGCGCGGTGGCGATCCTGGGCGACCGCGCGACCGCCCCGGTCCTCGCGCGCCTGCTGGGCGCCGGCGCCGGCACCGGCGTGCCGGGGCTCGCCGCGCTGCGCTCCTGCGGGCTGCTCGACGGACTGCGCTTCCGGCATCCGGCGGTACGGGACGTCGTACTGGCGCGGACTCCCCCGCGCATCCGTGCGAGCCTGCACCGGCGTGCCGCGCTGGCGCTGCGCGAGGCCGGCGTCATGGCCTCCGTGGTGGCCGGTCACTTCCTCGCGCCGTTCGCGGACGGCGTGCGGCGGCCCGCCCGGCCGGGTGACCTCGAAGTACTGCGGGACCTGGCCGAGGAGCTACTGGCGCAGCGCCGGCCGGACGAGGCCGAGCGGATCCTCGAACTCGCCCACGGTGTCTGTCCCGACACCGCCACGCGGACCGCCGTCGAACTGCGGCTGACGGAGATCTCGGTCTGGCCCGACGCGGCGGCCCGGGTCGTCGAGCGGGAGCCGCTGAACGGCCTCGAGCAGCGTGTGGCGGCGCTGGCCGCACGCGGGCTGAGCAACCGGCAGATCGCGGTGAACCTGCTGCTCTCGGTGAGCACCGTCGAGCAGCGCCTGACCCGGATCTACCGCAAGCTGCGCATCCAGGGCCGCGCCGAACTGGCCGCCGCCCTGGTCGAGGGGGCCCGCGCCGCCGCCGTCATCGGCTGAAACCGCCGCCGACCGGATCGGCCGGTGCTTCAATGATCGACGCCGGCACGGCGGTCGACCAGGGGGAGCGGGCACCACGATGCGGAAGTCGTACTACGCGGCACACATTTACATGATCGTCGGAGTGATCTCCGGGCTCTTCTACAGGGAGTTCACCAAGGCCGAGGACTTCACCGGCGACACGCAGCTCGCCGTCATGCACACGCACCTGCTGGCGCTGGGCATGCTCGGATTCCTGATCGTCCTGGCGCTCGACAAGCAGTTCCAGCTGTCCGGGACGAAGCTGTTCACGTACTTCTTCTGGTTCTACAACGCGGGCATCGTGGTCACCGTCGGCATGATGGGCGTGCACGGCAGCCTGACCGTGCTCGGCGACGACGTGCCGGAGGTCGTACCGGCGGTCGCCGGGTGCGGCCACATCCTGCTCACGGTCGGGCTCATCCTGCTGTTCGTGCTGCTGGGCAAGCGTCTGAAGGAGCCGGTCACGCAGCAGCCGCCGGCCGGCGAGCCGGAGCACTCCAGGACGTCGGTCTGAGCGCCTGAGGAATCCACTCAGACGACCGTCCAGGTGTCGCCGCCGGTCAGCAGCGCGGCGAGGTCGCCCTTGCCCTGCCGTTCGACGGCCGCGCCGAGCTGGTCGGCCATGAGGGTGTCGTAGACGGGACGCTCGACATCGCGCAGGACACCGATCGGCGTCTGGTGGAGGGTGTCGGGGTCGGCGAGGCGGGAGAGGGCGAAGGCGGTGGTGGGGGAGGCGGCGTGGGCGTCGTGGACGAGCACGTCGGCCTCGTT
>NZ_JBIRWL010000040.1:0-20832 GCF_044387825.1 Streptomyces sp. NPDC020299 | reverse complement strand
CCCTGCGCCGGATCAACCTCTCCGACCTCGAAGCCGCCGAGCAGGTCTTCGATCTGCTGATGGGCAACGAGGTCGCACCCCGCAAGGAGTTCATCACCAGCTCCGCTGCCACGCTGGACCGCTCCCGGATCGACATCTGAGCTTGACTCTGTCGTGGATCTTGTGAAGCCCGGGGTTCATCCGCCGGCGAACCGCCAAGACTCCTCGCCGGATGATCAATGCGGTGGCCCGCGAACTCTTCAGCCACGTATACGGGTGTCCCGCTACTGCGGCACTTCACGTGACGGCGGAAGACAGGACCGAGCAGCCCGCACGGCGCCGGCGCTGGATGCGGCGATCGCGGTGATGCCGGGGCTTGCTCGTGGCGCGGTTCAGTGCGCGATGCGGTAGCGGTGTTCGGGGCGGCCGTTGGTGCCGTAGCGGAGTTCCAGGCGGACCATGCCCTCCTTGACGAGGTAGGAGAGGTACCGCTGGGCCGTGGCGCGGGAGACGCCGGTCGCTTCGGCGGCCTCGGCGGCCGACAGGGCGGTGCGGGCGGAGCGCAGAGCTTGGTGGATCGCGCCGAGGGTGGGCGCGGAGTGGCCTTTGGCCGGGATGCGGGGGACGGCGGGTGGGCGCGCCGCGCTGAACAGGGCGTCCACGTCGGCCTGGTCGGCCGTGCTCGTCCGGCTGAGTGCGTCCACGCGGTCGTGGAGCTGGCGGTAGGCATCGAGCCGTTCGGCCAGGTCGGCTGAGCCGAACGGTTTCACCAGGTAGCCGACAGCGCCGAGTTTCAGCGCTGCGCGGACGGAGGAGATGTCGTGGTCCGCAGTGATCATAAGGACGTCGGGGCGGCTGTCGCCGTGCTCCTGGCTGAGCCTGCGTAGCACGTCGAGTCCGCTGCCGTCAGGCAGGAAGATGTCGAGCAGCAGCAGATCCGGGCGCAGGGCGCGGACCGCGGCCAGCGCCTCGGCCACGCTCGCCGCCGCGCCGACCACTGCGAAGCCCGGGACCCGGTGCACGTAGTCGCTGTGAATCTGCCCGACCCGGAAATCGTCGTCCACCACGAGGGTCCGGATCATCACAGTTCACCTCCCATCGGCAACGCCGTCGTGAACAACGCGTCCTGCGCTGCCGGAGCCGTGTCCGGCTGTGGCAGTACCACCGTGAACACCGCCCCAGGGCCTTCGCTGACCGTGATGGTGCCACCGTCCCGCTGCACCAGCCGGTGCACCAGGGCCAGCCCCAGGCCACGGCGCGCGGTGCCCCGCTCGGGGCGGGTGGACCAACCGTCTTCGAAGATCGACTGTGAGGAACCCGGAGCGATGCCCGGACCGCTGTCCGCCACACGTACGAAGATCAGCTCGTCACTCTCGACCAGTGTCAGCCGGATCTGGCGGCCGCCGTCGCAGGGTGGTGCCTCGGCGGTCGCGTCGATGGCGTTGTCGAGCAGGTTGCCCACGATGGTCAGCAGCCGCCGCAGGTGCGGTGGGTCGTCGCCGAGCGCGGAGTCGTCGGTGAGGGTGATGCGCACCCCGCGTTCGGCGGCGACGGTGGTCTTGGCCACGATGAGCCCGACCATCAGAGGGTTTCCGATGTGCCGGCGCACGGCCTCGGTCAGGGCCTGCCCGGAACGGGCCGTCTCGATGGCGTATTCGTACGCGGACTCGTGCTCGCCGATGTCCAGCAGCCCGGCCAGTGTGTGCATCCGATTGGTGAACTCGTGCTGCTGGGCCCGCAGCGCGTCGGTCAGTCCGCGTACGGAGTTCAGTTCGCGCAGCAGGCCGATCAGTTCGGTGTGGTCGCGTACGGTGACCACGGCGCCCAGTTCGCGGCCGTGCAGGGTGACCGGCATGCGGTTGACGACGAGACAGTGGTCGTCCGTCAGGACACTGACATCGGTGCCGGCCAGGGTGCCGTCCAGCGCGCGGCGCAGTCGGCCGTCGGGCAGTGCCTCCTCCAGCCGGTGGCCGAGCGCGGTGCCGAGGCCGAGCAGTCGCCGTGCCTCGTCGTTGACGACGGTGATCCGCCCGTCGGGGTCGAGGGCGACCACGCCTTCCCGGATGCCGTGCAGCATCGCCTCCCGATCCTGCAGCAGGCCGGCGATCTCCTCCAGTTCCAGGCCGAACGTGGTCCGCTTCAGCCGCCGCGCCAGCAGATAGGCCGCCGCCGCGCCGATCGCGGTGGCGCTCGCGGCGTACAGCCCGAAAGTGGGCAGCTCGCGCCACAGTTCGCCGAGCACGTCATGTTCCGGGATGCCGACCGACACCTCGCCGACCAGCGCGCCGGAAGGTCCGTACAGAGGCGTCTTGCCGTTGGCGGACCGCCCGGTCGCGCCCTGGTCGGTGCCGACGCGCGCGCGGCCGTCCCTCACCACGACCGGCTCGGCCACCGGCTCGCCGATCAGAGCCGCGATGGGGTGCGAGTGCCGTATGCCGTGCAGATCGATCACCACCACGTACGATGCGCCGGACGCCCGGCGGATCCGTTCGGCGACCGTCTGCACCACGTCGCCGCCGCTCCCGTACTCCATGGCCTGCCGGATCTGCGGCTCCGCGGCCGTGGTCTCGGCGATGTCCAGGGCCCGCTGCTCGTAGGAGCGGTCGAGCTCGGCCCGCTGCGCGAAGGCGAACAGGACAAAGCCGATCAGGCCGGTGAGCGCGAGGATGGCCAGCTGGTTGGCGAGGATCCGCGTGGAAAGCCTGCGCTTTCCGCCGCGGCCTGTCCGGAAACGGATGGGTGTCACGGGTGCCTCTTCGTTCCGCTGGTGCGTCGTGCCGTGCGGCCCGTCCAGGGTGTCCGGGTGGCGCGATTGTGCCCCATGGCCGGGAGGCTGCCCACCCTCCGTCCGCTGAGCAGAACGAGCAGAAGCCCGCTTTACGCAACTATCGCGAGATAGCTCGGAAACAGCGACGTAATACCCGGCCGCCTCTAGCGTCTGCCTTCCTCGACCTCCGAGGAAGGAAGGAGACAGCCCCCATGGCTTCGCGAAACGATGTCGCGACGAGCCCGACCGCCGGCGAAACCGGCCGCGACAACGCGCGCGTCGAGATCTCCGGGCTCACCAAGCGATTTCTGACCCCTGCCGGTGAGGTGTTCACGGCGCTGCAAGGCGTTTCGTTCACCGTGGAGCCGGGCCAGTTCTGCGCCGTGGTGGGTCCCACCGGCTGCGGCAAGTCGACGACACTGAGCATGGTGTCCGGGCTCGACCGTCCCAGCGAGGGCTCGGTCAAGGTCGGCGGCCGGCTGGTGGACGGCATCACCGACGGCGTCAGCTTCATGTTCCAGACCGACGCGCTGCTGCCCTGGAAGACCGTCCTCGGCAACGTGCTGATGGGCCCCGTCTTCCGCGGGGTGCCCAAGCAGCAGGCACAGGCTTCGGCGCGCGACTGGCTGCGCCGGGTAGGGCTCACCGGGTTCGAGGACCGCTACCCCCACCAGTTGTCCGGCGGTATGCGCAAGCGCGTGTCGATGGCCGCGGCCCTGATCAACGAGCCCAAGATCCTGATCATGGACGAGCCGTTCGGCGCCCTGGACGTGCAGACCAAGGCGATCATGTCGACCGAGCTGCTGAGCCTGTGGGAGCAGATCCGCCCCTCCGTCATCTTCATCACCCACGACCTGGATGAGGCGGTGGCACTCGCCGACCGGGTGGTCGTGATGACGTCCAGCCCCGGATCGGTCAAGGAGGTCTTCGACATCGACCTGCCCCGCCCGCGGGGGTCGGTCCAGGAGATCCGTTTCCAGCCCCGCTTCATCGAACTCCAGCACCAGATCTGGAACACGCTGCGCGAAGAGGTGGAGCGCGCGTACGCACTCACCGCAGGAGGCAAGGCATGAGTACGACGTCCACCGTTTCCGCGGTCCCCGTCGCCGACGGCGGCAAGGGCCCCGCCGCGAGCGCCGCGCGGCGTGCCGTCCGGCGCCGTGTCGCCCGGGTGTGGGCGGGCCGTGCCGGCCTCGCGGTCTTCGTGATCGGCGGCTGGCAGGCGTTCACCACCTGGGGCATCGTCGACCCGTTCTTCTTCGGGCAACCGTCGGGCATCTGGCAGCGGCTGATCGACCTCTTCCAGCACGGCACCCAGTTCGGTTCCTTCTACTCCAACATCTGGACCACCATCCAGGAGGCGCTGGTGGGGTTCGTCGTGGGCTCCCTCGCCGGAATCGTCTTCGGCGTCGCGCTCGGACAGAGCCGCTATCTGTCCGACGTGCTCGGCCCCTACATCAAGATGGTCAACGCGATCCCGCGCATCGTCCTCGGCTCGATCTTCATCGTCGCCTTCGGCATCGGTGTCACCCCGAAGATCCTGCTGGCCGCGGTGCTGGTGTTCTTCATCGTCTTCTTCAATGCCTTCCAGGGCGTTCGCGAGGTCGACCGTAACGTCCTCGCCAACGTAAGGGTGCTCGGCGCCTCCCGGATGCAGATCACTCGGCACGTCATCGTGCCCTCGGCCCTGACCTGGATCATCGCCAGCCTGCACAGCGCCTTCGGCTTCGCCATCGTCGGCGCGCTGGTCGGCGAGGTGCTCGGCGCGCAGAGCGGACTGGGTCTGGTCATCAAGACCGCGCAGAACAACTTCGACCCCAACGGCGTGTTCGCCACGATGCTCGTCATCGCGGTGATCGTGCTCGGCGCGGAGTGGCTGATCGGCAAGCTCGAACACCGGCTGCTCGCCTGGCGCCCCCCGGCCCCCTCCGAGGCCAACGCCCTCTGACTCCCGCCCTCCCCTTCCTCACCACCCTTCCCGTATCCCCGAAAGGTGCAGGCTCCGCCATGCTCAAGAGAACCCTCACCGCATCGATCATCACCGTCCTGGCCCTTGCCGCCACCGCGTGCTCCGGCAACTCCGGCAGCTCCGTGTCGTCCGGCTCCGGCTCCACCCCGACCGTCAAGCTCATGGTCGGCGGCATCGACAAGCAGATCTACCTGCCCTACCAGCTCGCCCAGAACCTCGGCTTCTACAAGAAGTACGGCGTCAACGTCGAGCTGAGCACCGAGCAGAACGGCGGTGTCGGCGCCGAGGAGGCCATGGCCTCGGGCCAGGTCGACATGGCCGGCGCCTGGTACAACCACACGATCGAGTTCCAGGCGAAGGGCAAGGCGGTCGAGGATGTCGTCCAGCTGTCCGGTGCGCCCGGCGAGCGGGAGATGTGCACCAAGAAGAGCGGCGTGAAGTCGGCCGCCGACTTCACGGGAAAGACACTCGGCGTCACCGACCTGGGCTCGGGCACCGACACGCTCACCCAGTTCATGGCGGCGAAGAAAGGCGTCAAAACCAGTCAGTTCCACCGGCTCGCAGTCGGTGCGGGCTCCACGGCCGTCGCCGCGCTGCAGAACGGCAAGGCCGACTGTGTCATGACAACGCAGCCGACGGTCGCCGCCATCGAGAAGAAGGGCGTCGGCACCTCCGCGATCGACCTGGCCACCACCGACGGCGCCAAGGCGGCAATGGGCGGCGCCTTCCCGGGCGCGAGCGTCCTCGCCCGCACCGACTGGGTGAACTCCCACAAGGACGCGACCCAGAAGGTCGTCGACGCGCTCGTGGCCACCATGCACTGGATCAACACGCACAGCGCGACCGCCATCGCCGACAAGCTGCCCGCGTCGTTCGTGCAGAACCAACTGGTCACCAAGGCCGACTACGTCAAGGCGCTGACCGAGGACAAGGGTCAGTTCCTGCCGGACGGCATCATGCCGGCCGGCGGTCCGAAGACCGCCCTGGCCACCGAGCGACTGGTCGGAAGCGTGACCTCATCGGTGGACCTCAGCAAGACGTTCACCAACGAGTTCGCCCTCAAGGCCAACAAGAAGGAGGGCCTCTCCACCACCACGACGCCGGCCGGCGCCGACGGCTGAGTCTCCTGCGCTCACCCGCCGCGACCGCGTGTACGCGACCGCAGGCGCTGTTGGACCCGGGATCTCGTGGCAGAGCCGAGGCGGCGTCCTGCCGGCGGCCGGTGGCCACGGCGGGTTGGCGGAGCAGGCGTTCGTCACGTTGATCAGGGCAGCTTCTGGCCGCCGCTGAGAAGGCACCGCCCGCGGAGTCCGTCGCGGGCGGTGCCGCGGCCGTGACGGGGACCGTGCTGCCGGGCCATGACTCAGGCGTCGATGATGACGGGGATGATGAGGGGCTTGCGGCGATGGGTGCGGAACGCCCAGTTCGCCACGGCGCGAGCGAGGAGTTGTTCGAGTTGGCGCGCGTCCCCGACGCCTTCCTCGGCCGCGGTGGCCAGGGTCTTCTCGATGACGGGGATGACCGGCTCGAAGGTGGTGTCGTCGTGGACGAAGCCCCGGGCCAGGAAGTCGGGGGCCTCGGCGAGGGCGCCGGTGTCCGCGTCGACGATCGCCACCACGGTGACCACGCCTTCGGCGGCGAGGGTGAGGCGGTCCTTGAGGGACGCTTCGGTGGCGCCGCCGACTTCCATGCCGTCCACGTAGACGTTGCCGGCGGGGACCTTGCCGGTGATGGACGCGCGTCCGTCGACCAGGTCGACGACGACGCCGTCCTCGGCGATGACGACCCGGTCGGGGTCGACACCGGTTCGGATGGCGAGGTCGGCGTTGGCCCGCAGGTGGCGCCATTCGCCGTGCACGGGCATGACGTTGCGGGGTTTGACGATGTTGTAGCAGTAGACGAGTTCGCCGGCGCTGGCGTGCCCGGACACGTGCACCTTGGCGTTGCCCTTGTGGACCACGTGGGCGCCCCACCGGGTGAGTCCGTTGATCACCCGGTAGATCGCGTTCTCGTTGCCGGGGATGAGGGAGCTGGCGAGCAGGACGGTGTCGCCCTTGCCGATGCGGATCACGTGGTCGCGGTTGGCCATCCGTGACAGCGCGGCCATCGGTTCGCCCTGGGAGCCGGTGCACACCAGCGTGATCTTGTGGTCCGGGAGCTTCTCCAGCTCCTTCGTGCTCACGACCAGACCGGAGGGGACCTTCAGATAGCCCAGGTCACGGGCGATGCCCATGTTGCGGACCATCGACCGGCCGACGAAGGCGACCTTGCGGCCGTGCTGGTGGGCGGCGTCCAGGACCTGTTGGATGCGGTGCACGTGGCTGGCGAAGCTGGAGACGATGACCCGGCGCGGCGCGGTGCGCATCACCTGCTCGATCGCCGGGTTCAGCTCTCGCTCGGAGGTGGTGAAGCCGGGTACTTCGGCGTTGGTGGAGTCGGAGAGGAACAGGTCCACGCCCTCCTCGCCGAGGCGCGCGAAGGCGCGCAGATCGGTGATGCGGTCGTCGAGAGGGAACTGGTCCATCTTGAAGTCGCCGGTGTGCAGCACCATCCCGGCCCGGGTGCGGATCGCGACCGCGAGGCTGTCGGGGATGGAGTGGTTGACCGCCACGAACTCGCAGTCGAAGGGCCCGAAGCCACGCCGGTCGCCCTCCCGCACCCGCACCGTGCGCGGCCGGATGCCGTGTTCCTTGAGTTTGGCCTCCAGGAACGCCAGCGTCAGCTTGGAGCCGACGACGGGAATGTCGGACCGCTCGCGCAGCAGGTACGGCACGCCGCCGATGTGGTCCTCGTGGCCGTGGGTGAGTACCACGGCCACGATGTCGTCCAGCCGGTCCCGGATCGAGGTGAAGTCCGGCAGGATCACGTCCACGCCGGGCTGGGTCTCCTCGGGGAACAGAACGCCGCAGTCGACGATGAGCAGCTTGCCCGCGTGCTCGAAGACGGTCATGTTGCGGCCGATCTCACCCAGGCCGCCCAGGGCGATGACCCGCAGCCCTCCTTCGGGAAGGCGCGGGGCGGCTTTCAGCTCGGGGTGTGGATGACTCATACCCTGACGGTACACAGCCACAGCGACCGCCGCGGGTGCCAGGGTGGCTTCGCGGGTCGCGCGGGCGGTGAGCACCCCGCCCGCGATCACACAGAAGGGGGTCTGGGGAGAACCGGCAGGTGCTGTCCTGCGCGGGGTCTGACTCTTGAGATCTGTGACCGGGGTGCCTTGCTCACGCTGTGCCGGCCGCCGGCCGGGGATGGTGCGTCCCCTGCCCCGGTACCTCTGGCCCACTCCAGCAATATCCGGCCGCGGCGGCCGGGAATGCCTCGGTGCCGATCACTTCCCCCACCAAAGGGAGCACGGCAGCCACATGAGCGTCCCGGTGCGTGTCCACTCCAAGGATTGACTCGCCCGTCGTCCGGCGTCGGCGGCCGGGGTTCGCTTTGCATGGCCCGCACCACGCTGTGCGGCCGAGTGAGCCGGGAGGAGACAGGAACGGGGTCGAGCACGGCAAGGCGCCAGGCAGGGATGTGCTTCCGTCTCAGCTGGGAGGGCGAGGAGGCCGGCGGGCAGCCGAAGAACTTTGGTGTCCGACCTGGGGCGATGCCGGGCGGCTGGAGTGCAGCAGGACGGTAGCTGACCAGTGGCGGTCTCTTCGAGGCTGCCCCTCGATCGCACGACAGCGTCGCTGGCAGTGGCAGCGGCGGGGCAGCCTCCTCACGTGATCACCGAGCATGCTGCGGCAGCGGGACCTCGAACTGGACGACCTCTTCGTGCTTCTCCTGCCCGGGGGCAGGGCGCTCGCCCGACCTCCCGGGCTTCCGCCGCCGGCTACTTCGTCCTGCGGTTCACGGAGAAGGCAGGCTCTTTCCCCAGCACTTCGATCGTCTCTTCCATTTCGCGGACCTTACGGCGCAGTTGCACCAGTTCCTCGCGCTCGGCCGGGGTCAGCGCGCCCACCGGCCCTTGGCCTCGCTCCGCCGCCAGCTCCTCCGCGATCGCCGCCGCGAACGCGTCCACGTCGCCCTCGGTGGTGTCGAAGGAGGTCATCCAGCGGACCTCGCCGGCCTGCTCGTCCCAGGTGTAGAAGCGGAAACGCTTCTGGAGACGCTCGGTGACGGCCGGCGGCAGGACGGCGAAGATCTGGTTGGCCTGCACCGGGCGGGGGATCTCCAGACCCGGCAGTTGGCGCACCGCCTCGTACAGCCGCTGGGTCATCGCGTTGGAGCGGGCCGCCGAGCGCAGCCAGAGGTCGCCGCCCAGCAGCGCCTCGAACTGCACCGACATGAAGCGCATCTTGGAGCCCAGCTGCATGCTCGTCTTGCGCAGGTGAGCCATGCCGCGCACCGCGTCCTCGTTGAGCACGATCACCGCCTCGCCGAAGAGCAGCCCGTTCTTGGTGCCGCCGAGCGAGAGGACGTCCACGCCGGCGTCGGTGGTCATCTCACGCAGGGACACGCCGAGGGTGGCGGCGGCGTTGGCGAGCCGGGCGCCGTCCAGGTAGACGAGCATGCCGAGGTCGTGCGCGTGGTCGCAGATCGCACGGATCTCGTCCGGCGTGTAGCAGGTGCCGAGCTCGGTGGACTGGGCGATCGAGACGACCTTGGGCCGGGCCCTGTGCTCGTCATCGAAGCCCCATGCCTGACGGTCGATCAGCTCAGGAGTGAGCTTGCCGTCCCATGCGGGCACCGTCAGGAGTTTGATCCCGGCGACCTTCTCCGGCGCCCCGCCCTCGTCGACGTTGATGTGGGCCGACTCGGCGCAGACCACGGCGTCCCAACGGTCGAGCATGGTCTGCAGCGCGACCACGTTCGCGCCGGTGCCGTTGAAGACCGGGTACGTGAGCGCGGTGGGGCCGAAGTGGCCGCGCACCACTTCCTGGAGGCGCTCGGTGTAGACGTCGGCGCCGTAGCTGACCTGGTGGCCGCCGTTGGCCAGGGCGATCGCCGCAAGGATCTCGGGGTGCGCACCCGCGTAGTTGTCGCTGGCGAAGCCGCGCTCGTCCGGGTCGTGTCGTCGCTGTACGGTCATGATGCTCGCCTACTTGTTTTCGGTCGTACGGGTGTGACACATGTGGGCCGGACGGGCGCCGGCCGGTCCGCTCAGGCCGGCGCCGGCTCCGTCCGCGCGCGGGCTTTCTCCAGGCCGCGCACCAAGGGCGGCGCGGCGAGCCCGAGCAGGGCGAAGAGCGCCGCGAGGACCAGCCAGCCGGTCGCCGCCGCGCCGACGACCAGGGAGGTCATCAGCCACGGCCCGGCGAACTGCTGGAGCCCGCGCCCCAGGGAGAACACCGCCTGGTACTCCCCCTGCCGGCCCGCCGGGGCGAGCCCGAAGGACAGGCCCCAGCTCGCCGACGCCTGATACAGCTCGCCGAGGACGAGCACCAGCGCACCGCCCAGCAGGGCCGCGCTGTCCAGGAGCACGCCGTGCCCCCCGCTCACCGCGAAGACCAGGCAGGAGGCCCCCAGCGCCCACCCCGCCCAGCGCAGCATACGTGCCGCTCCCGCCGGGGTACGCGCGCCCCCGCTGACCGCGACCTGGAACAGCAGCACCAGGACGGTGTCCAGGATCAGCAGCCCCGACACCAGCAGCGCGGGCGCGTCGGTGCCGGTGACGATCCACAACGGCAGACCGACCGTCAGCAGCGGGTGATACAGCTCCAGAGCGCCGCACACCAGCGCGACCGCCACATAGCGCACGTCCCGCAGCGCGGCGCTGCGCAAAACCCCGCCCGGAGCCTCGACGGCGGCGGCCCGGGGCCCGGCGTCCGCGGGCAGCCGCATCCCGAGCAGCACGGCGACGGAGACCAACTGGAGGGCGGCGTTGGCCAGGACCGCGGCGTACAGGGCGGTCGAGGTGCCGGCCGCGATGGCGGCTCCGGCCAGCGCGGCGCCGCCGAGGAAGCCCAGGTTGAACAGGCTGCGCATCTGCGCGCTCACCCTGACCCGCTCCGCCTCGCCCACCAGCGCGTCGGTGAGCGACGCCTGGAGCGCGCCCGCCGAGGTCTCCAGGACCGCGATGGCGCAGGCGACCGCGAGGAACGCGGCGAAGCCGTCCACCAGGCAGTACGCGGTGAAGCCGGCGGCCGCGAGCAGGAAGTTGACCGTGAGTACCCGGCCCGCGCCGAGCCGGTCCGCGAGTCGGCCGATGGGCACGGTGCAGACCAGACCGCAGAGCCCGGCGACCGACAGGGCGAGGCCCACGCGCTGGGCGGGGATGCCGAGGGTCCGGGTGAAGAACACGGCGCTGGAGGTGAGGAACACCCCGAGCCCCAGGGACTGGATGAGCGTGAGGCCGCCGAGTCTGCGCGCGTTCCCGGCCGCCGGAAGGGTCTCCCGGAACCAGGCGCGCGGCACGGCGGCGTACCGGCGCGGCTCAGTCATGCGGCACAGCTCCCTCGGCCCGCTCGGTCCGCAGCCCGTACACCTCCATCGCGGTGTGCACGGCGGCGCGCACCGCGGCGGCGCTCCGCCCCCGGAACCGGAAGATCCCGCAGCCCTCGTCATAACTTCCGGGCCCGGTCATGATCTGGCCGATCGCGGGCAGTTCCTCGTGGTAGACCTCGGGGACGGCCGACCTGGGCGAGGTGCGCGCGACGACCCGTCCGGGCAGCTCGCGCGGAGCGGGGTAGATGAGCCAGCCGCCGGCCCGGGGTTCGACCGGTTCGGACGGCTGCCACAGCGGGGGCAGGCCCAGGGCCGCCCGGAACGCCTCGGCGAACAGGTCGATGCCGTACAGGTCGACGTGCAGGAACGGCACCTGCGCGCCGCCCGGCCGCAGCCCGACCTCCAGGAACACCAGCTCGCCCCCCGGACGCCGGATCGCCTCCAGGTGGAACGCGCCGTCGCGCAGCCCGAGCGCCTCGAGGCAGCGGTCGGCGAACGCGGTGAGCTTGTCGCGCTCGGGGCCCGGGTCGAGCAGGACCGAGCCGAGCGGGCGGCCGTGTGCGTAGTCCAGGCAGGTGTGGACGTACTGGGAAGCGGTGACGAAGTGGAGGCGGCCGGAGCGACGGACGCCGTCGACGTGGAATATGTCCCCGTCGACGTACTCCTCGCACTCGTACGCCTCGGGGGCGACGCCCCCCAGCGCGTCGCGCAGTTCGTCGGCGCTGTGGACGACCGTGACTCCCTGGGAGCCCGCCGCGGCGCGCGGCTTGAGGACCAGGGGCAGACCGCCGAGGGCGTCCACGACCGTCTCCGCGGTGGGCGCGTCGTCGAGGCTCCGAAACCGGGGAACCCGCAGTCCGGCCGCGCCCACCGCGCTCTTCATGGCGGGCTTGTCCTTGAACCGCTCGACGAGGTCGAGACCGTAGCCGCCGGGGACGCCGAGTGCGGCCGAGAGCCGGGCGGCCGTCAGGATGTCGTACTCGGACTGGCCGAAGACGGCCTCGGGCGTGCCGTGCCGGTCCGCGATCTCCCGTACGAGAGGCAGCAGGTCGTCGTGGGCGAGGCTGTCGCGCACATGGACCTCGGTGGCCCCGTCCTGGTCGAGCGCGGGCAGCCCGCCCGGCGTGGTGAGGTACACCGTCCGGCATGGATGGCCGCCGAGGAAACGGTGGTATTCGCCGAACTCGTCGCCGGAGCGGTTGAGGACGACGTACAGCGGGGTGGTCCGGTCTCTCACGCGTCCGCTCCCGGTCGCAGGGTGTCGGGCAGGCAGGCGTCCAGATCGGCGGCGCTCACCCGGCCGAAGCCGGGCGCGGCCCGGTCCCTCTGGGCCGGGGTCCTGGCGAGGAAGGCCGCCGTGCGAGGCTCTCCGGCGCCGCCGAGGCGCTGCCAGACGAGCTCGGCGAGGTCCGGCATCACCGGGAACGCCAGCAGGGACAGGCCCTTGAGCCACCAGTAGGCGCCGTCCTCGGCCGCGTGGGCGACCGCGTCGTCGGCGCACCAGCGGTCGAGCGCCGCGACCGCGCGCCGGGTCGAGACACGGGCGCCGTCGAGCGCCGCGGACTGCTCGGCGAGCAGGGATTCCAGGAGGTCGGCGGCGGCCGGGGCGGGCGCCTGCGGCGTCCCCTCGGGCAGCCGGCTCCAGGCGGCGTCGAGCCGCTTGCCGAGGCCTTCGGCGAGCGTGGCGTTCGCGGTCCGAAGGAAGTCCGCCGTCTCGAAGCTCGCCGCCCCGGACTCCAGATCGGCCCCGGCGAGGTAGTACCGGACGGTGTCCACCCCGATGGCGGGCGACGCGGCGATGTCCGCCGCCCAGATGGCGTGCTGGGCGCTGGTGGAGAACTTCCGCCCGGCCAGCCGGTAGAAGTTGTTGATCAGGCACCGGTCGTACGGCTTCATGTCGCCGTGCAGCAGGCTGGTGCCGACGATCGAGACCAGGGTGGGGATCACGTTGTCGATCCCCAGGGTGGTGATGGTGGTGACCCCGGAGTCCGGGTCGAAGGCGTTCACGCCGGTGCCGGAGAGCCGGCCGTGGACGGCGCCGGCGAGGCGGGCGAACATGAAGATCCCGGCGTACGGGAAGAGGGCGCGCGGCACGTCCGGCTCGGGTCCGGGCAGCGGAAGTCCCCACGTCTGCGGGGCGCTCAGCCGTACGGTCAGGCCGTCGCGCTCCAGGAAGCGCGCCACGGTCGCCCGGTAGCGGTCGGCGACGCCCAGGTCCACGAGCGTGGTGTCCAGGAGGTCGCGGTCGGGCAGCCGCAGGAAGAGGCTGGAGATCTCCCGCCAGGTCAGCGGCCCCTCGTCGAGCAGGGGGCGCGGCTCGACGACCGACTCGGGCAGGAAGTGCGCACTGCACTCCTCGCAGAAGTAACTGGCGATGCCCGCGCCGCACTCGGGGCAGCGGCCCTGCAGCCAGCCACCCACCACCCAGCGGTCCGACGCCGTGCAGTGGGGCACGCGCTCGGTGCGCGTCAGTACCGCGCCCCGGGCCGTCAGCCGCTCGACGGAGGCGGCGACCTCCTGCTCGAACTGCTCTCGCCACGGCTGCTGATCGGGGACGATGAACGCGTCGACGCCGATGCGCAGCGCGGCCAAGTCGTCCTGGATGCGCTGTCCGTAGCGGGCGGCGACCTCGCCGGGCGTGGAGTCCTCGGCGTGCGCCTTGAGCGTCACGTACGACTCGTACACATCGCTGCCGGTGATCACCAACGGCAGGTCGCCCCGGACCCGCAGATGCCGCGCGATCATGTCCGACCACAGGAAGGGGCCGCCGATGTGGCCGAGGTGCAGGGGGCCGTTGGGCGTGGCCTCGGGTGGCACCAGGAGGTAGTGCCGGGGGGTGTGCGTGTCCCCGGTCAGCAGGCTCATGTCCGCGGTCTCCCGTCGAGCAGGTTCAGTGCGTCCTCGGCCATGGCCGGGGCGAGTCGATAGCCGGAGCCGGATCCGCCGATGGCCATGACCACGTCGTCGCCGCCGACCGTGTCCACGACCGGCAGATGGCCGGCGGTGAAGCAGTCGCTGAAGACCCGGCCGCCGAGCAGGTGCGGCAGGAATCCCGGTACGTGCCGGGCGAGCAGGGCTCGGGCGAGTTCCCGGTCGCGGGCGTCGATGGCGAGCGGTTCGTCGGGGCCGCGGTCCCAGTCGGGCGAGGTGATGCTGAAGATCCAGTGGCCGCCGGGGCGGTGGGGCAGCAGGAAGGCGTCGGCGTCCTCCAGGACGAGTGCCGGGGCGCCCTGCGGGGGCGGCGTCATGATGTGGAACGCCACCACCTTCTTGACCCGGGCCCCGCGCTCGCGGGCCGCCGCGGCCACCGGGCCGTCGAGGACCCAGGGGCCGGGCGCGAGGACCGCCTTGGCGGCGGTGATCCGGCTGCCGTCGGCGGCGACCAGTTCGACGCGCCTGCCCGTACGGCGTACTTCGGTGACCCGGAAGCCCTCCACGAGGGTGTTGTCCGGGCGGCCGAGGACCTCGTCGAGCAGCCGTTCGGTGAGCCATTGGGGCTGGCCCGCCGTCATGGGGGCGGTGGCCAGCAGGACTTGGTCGTCGTCGTGGGCGAGCCCGGGGAACGTCCGGTCGAGCAGGGCCCGCTGCTCACTGGTGACCGGGCGGGTGCGGCCGCCGTCGGCCATGGTCGCGTCGAGCGCGGCCGTGTTCTCGCGCGCCACCAGCCAGCAAACGTCGACCGGCGCGCGTCCGGCGTCGCCGAGTCCGGCGGCGAGCTCGTCGAAGAGCGCGGTGCTGCGGGCGGCCAGGGCGCGCTGGGCCGGGTTGTGCCCCGTGGGCGTGTCGAACCCTGCCGAGTAACGGGTCGCGCCCGTCCCCCGTCCGGCGTGCGTGATCACGGCGACGCGGCGGCCCGGGTCCCGGCGCACGGCGTAGTACGCGGCGAGGGCGCCCACCGCTCCCGCGCCGACGACGGCGAGGTCGTAGTGGGGCGCCCCACTGGTCCCGGTGGTGCGCTCACTCATCGGGCGCCGACCACCAGAAGGAGTAGATGACCAGTTCCTCGCCCTGGTCGGCGAAGATCTCGTGGACGGCCCGCGAGGCGAAGCCCACCAGGGAGCCGGGCCCGACGAGCGACCGTTCGCCGTCCACATCCAGGGTGCCGGATCCGGCGTGGACCACCCAGATCTCCTGGACCGCGTGCTGGTCGGGCGAGCTGGTCCCGCCCGGCGGCACGGTGAAGCGGGCCGCCTTGAACGGCACGCGGGGGAAGACCGACCGGGCGAAGTCCGCCTCGGCGACGGTCACTCCGTCCGCTTCCACCTCGGTCGGAGCGAAGGGGACCAGGGCGCCGACCGCCTCGGCCTGGAACTGCGGGACCTGACTGGCGGTCATACCGGATACCTCGTCTCACCGAGCATGCTGTTGAGGATGACCGCGCTGCGCCAGGCGAGCAGGCTGAGATTGGGATCGGCCACGCCCCAGGAGTGCCGGGCGCCGTTCTGGAGGTAGATCCGGTTCTCCGCAGGCCCGTCCCATGCGACCGAGAAGTCGTCGCCGACGACGAGCATCCCGCGCTCCCGCCGCAGCCGATCGTCCAGCGGAGCCATGAAGTCCGGCAGCGCGTAGGCGTATCCGGTGCTCAGGATCACGATATCGGCGGCGAGCACGGCGGGTTCTTCCGGGCCCGAGGACTCGACGACGAGCTTCCATTCGCCGGGGCCGCCCTCGATCGCGGTGACCGCGCAGTCCGCCAGGAAGCGCAGCCTGCCGGGGTTGTTCTCGATGAACTCGTCGCGGTAGCTCAACCGGTAGATGTCCTGGAGGACTTGGAGGTCGATGCCGTCGCTGGTGTACCTCTGCTGCTCCAGGAGTCGGGCCTTGTGGTCGGCGGGCAGCGCGTGGAAGCGGCGTACGTAGTCGGGCGTGTAGAGGTCGTTGGCGAACGGCGAGTCGTCCATCGGCAGGAACGACGAGCGCCGGCTGACCCAGGTGATGCTCTCGGGGGCCGCGCCGGCCGCCAGGTGGCGCACGATCTCCGCGCCGCTCTGGCCGCCGCCGACCACGACGACCTGCCGTCCGGCCACCTCGGGGGCCCGCAGCAGGAACTCCCCGGAGTGGAAGACGGTGGGGCCGAGGAAGGGGCGGAACGGCTCGGGGACGGACGGGGTGAGCCCAGTGCCGAGCACGAGATGACGAGCCGTCACTTCGTGCTCGCCGGTGCGGAGGTGGAAGGCCCCGTCGTGGAAGTCCACGCTGTGTATGTCCGCCCCGAACGTCAGGCTCGGCAGCCGCCCGGCGACCCACTGGAGGTACTGGTTGAACTCGGCGCGCAGGACGGCCGGGAAGTCCGCGGCCAGGAACCGGTAGAGCCGGCCCTCACTCGCGAGGAACGACAGGAACGAGAAGGGACTGGTCGGATCGACCAGCGTCACCAGGTCTTTGAGCAGCGAGACCTGGAGGGTGGCCTCGGGCAGCAGCAGTCCGGGGTGCCAGGAGAAGCTCTCACGGCGTTCCAGGTGGGCGCCGCGCAGCCCTTCGACCGGATGCGCGAGCGCGGCGAGGCTCATGTTCGCGGGGCCGATGCCGACGGCCGCGTAGTCGAGTATGTGTGCGTTCATGGTGGGAACCGCCTGCTCAGGCCGGGACGACGAGGTCGCCGAGCGCCTGCCAGCGGTCCAGGGCGCCCTGCGGCGAGTCGGCTGTGAACAGGGCGTGGCCGAGGCGCGAGCGGCAGTCCTCGACGCCTGGGATGGTCTCGCCCGGTGCGAAGTACACCGCGGTCTCGGTGACTTCCGGCAGTGCCTGAAGCTCCGGCCACCCGGTGAGCTCCCGGTACGAGGAGCGGCCCGCGGCGGAGAAGAAGCGGATGCCGGCGCTCTCGGCCTGCGGCCGCGCGAAGGCGCCGGCCGCCTCCAGGCCGACGCCGAGCGCGGTGGCGACGGCCACCCTGGGCAGGCTGACGCCGGTCACGAGCCGCAGCAGCTCCACGATCCGGTCGCCCGGCAGCCGGGCGCCGATCTCGATGAGCACCGGACCGTCGGCGCTCAGGCGCAGTTCACAGTGGAAGGGGCCGCTGGTGATGCCGACGGCGCGGACGACGTCGCCGACGTACGCCTCGACGTTCTTCAGGGTGGCGTCGTCGACGAGCGCCGGGGTGAGGTGGCCCAGCTCCACGAAGTCGGGTTCGGGGCCGAGCAGCGTGCGGCTGAGGGCGACGACGGTGACCTCGCCGCTCTCCAGGACATAGCCGTCGGCGCTGAACTCGGGGCCCTGGACGTACTCTTCGACGAGCACCCGGTGCTCGTGCAGCTTGCCCATGTCGGGCTCCGGGTCGGTCACGAGCCGCTGGAACGCGGCGGTGAGCTGGTCGAGGTCGTCGGCGCGGCTGACGTGGATGCTGCCGGAGCAGGCGACCGGCTTCAGCACGCAGGGGAAGCCGACCCGTTCGGCCGCGGTGCGCAGTTCGGCGTCGGTGGTCGCCTGGGCGAAGCGCGGGGTGCGCAGCCCGGCCTCCGCCACGGCGGCTCGCATGACGCTCTTGTCCCGGACCCGGTCGACGGTCGCCACGGGCAGGCCGGGCAGGTCCAGTGCCGCGGCGACGCGCGCGGTCGCCGCCACATAGATGTCGGAGCCCGGCAGCACCGCCTCGAACGGCTCGGCCCGGTGCAGTTCGAGCACGGCCGCTTCGAGGGCGGCCTGGTCGTTGGTCTCCACCGTCAGCACCGAGTCGGCCGCCGCGCGCACGGCGTCGGAGAGCCGGCGGTCGCCGGAGTCGGCGGTGGCGACGACGACCCGCAGTCCCATCCCGGCCGCGACGCCGATCAGGGTGGCGCCTCCGGAGGAGGCGGGTTCGACCACGAGGACGCGGGCAGGACGAAGTACATCTGTGTGCGGCAAAGCGACATCCCCCGGGGCAGAGCTGTATGGACCGGACCCGCGATCGCGGCCCTGATCGTGATCTTTCTATCCGGGCGCCTTGGTCCCGGTCAATGGATCACCGCAAAATTGTCTGCGAGAGGGAACCTGAGCCGCATATTTTCCGGAACGAGAGCCCCGTCAGTGCCTGTTCGGCTCCCGGAAGCGACCGAACGCCCTCGTGAAGGTTCTCAGCGGCGAGACGCCCCCCCCCGGCCGGCTCCGGCACGGGCGGACAGGGCATGCCCTCGCCGCCGGTCGCCTCGGCGAGCGCGGCCGGCGCCGACTCCGCCGCCTCTCGGTACAGGTCGCGGGATCGCGTCATGGCTTCCAGCGCCGTGGCGTACCGGGCGCCCATGACCGGCGCGTGGACCAGCTCCGCGCTGATCAGACAAGGCATGGTGACGTACACATGGCCATGTGCCGTGAGTTCGCCCCATACATGGTGTGACCTGATCGACCGGCCGGGAATCGACACATGACCTACTACGCGGATTTCTCGCTCTACGACCTCATCGAATACGAAGAACCCGAGGGGCTCACGATCGGCTGGCTGGAGGACGGCCACGACTACACCATCGACGAGGTCTCCGAGGAGGACCTCGCGAACATCATCGATCTCGGTTCGCTGCGGCAGCACAGGAGCAGGGGCTGGCACTCGTGCACGCGCTGCTCCGAGTACACGGAGCACAGGGCGACCTCCGCTCGGGAGGGCTTCACGTACCGGCTCGGCCATGCCGAGATCCGGGCCGTCTCGGACGGCGGAGTGCTCTACGTCGCCCCGAACCTGATCATCCACTACATCGTCGACCACCTCTACGGACCACCTGCCGAGTTCATCGACGCCGTCCGGTCCGAAGTCCGAAGGCGCCGGCCCGACGGGAAGTGACGTAGAGAAGGAGTCCCTCAGTGCTGGGATCGCCTCCCTCGACGAACCTCGACGTGACGTGACCGGGATCTCAATGCAGCTCCGGGGGCTGGTCCGTACGCTGGTCACGCTTCTCGGTCGTGGGTGAGGCGGAGACCCATGAAGAGTTGCCAGTGTCCGAACAGCCCTTGACCCGCACTGGTGGGCAGGGAGCGAATTCCGGGAGTGCTGAATGCTGCGCACCATGTTCAAGTCCAAGATCTAGCGTTTGGGTGTTTCCACAGGTCAGAGGCTTGATAGCTTCGCTCGGGTCAGCAAACGGTCAGCATCGGGCGCAGGAGCGTCCCAGCTTGCCGACCAGGTGGCCGCCATGACGGGGGACCTGGACACAGGTGCCTGACTTCCGCTTGGGAACGTTCGCTGCGTAACTCGACAGCTCGTCCGCGGCATGGCTCCTGAGTGAGTGGGCTGCGTTCGGCCTCGCCCGCCGGGTGCCCTTCTCGTCCACTGCGCTGGCGTCATGGGCCTCGGCTTCGGCACCGTTGTCATTCCCGACACCGAGACGGAAGCCGCAGCCGACTCCATCGCGGCGGCCCTCCGCGTGACCTGCTGTGCCACGATCGCCCGCGCCCGCGCCCGCGAGCGGGGCTGGTCCTAGGCCGGCAGGGCAGCCGGTTGCTAAGCCACCTGAGGGCTGTACGGGTAGGCCATGATGAGCGTCCGAGGGAGGGGCGGGCGGCGCCCGACCCGTACGTACGACAGAAGAGCCCCGTATCCGCCATGCCGCCGCCTCCCAGCAGCGATACTGGACGTATGGACCCGACGATCACCGCTCCCCGCGCCGAGGTGCTGCGGGACCGCTACCGCAGCCGACTGCCCGGGAGCTTGCAGGAGCTGGCCGGCCCCGTCGAGGGCGACGTGGACCTGCCGCTCCACATCGTCTGGTCCGGGCGGACGAGCTACAGCCTGGACCGTCCGAAGTCCCGCATGACGCTCTACCGGACCGTCCTCGCCGAAGGACTGAGTGAGGACCTGGTGGCCCTCCTGCACCACCGGCTGCTCACCGAGCAGTGGTCCGTCCTGCGGCGCTTGGTCAGTCCCTACATCCGCGAGGTCTGGGAGGACGCCTTCCCTGAGCTGCTCCGCACCGCTCCGGCCGACACGACCGCCGTGTGAAGCTCACCCTGCTCCACGAGCGTCTCCTCGCCGACATCATCGACATCGGCTCCCCTTACCCTCTGGTCCTCACCGGCGGATACGCCGTGCAGGCCCACGGCCTGGTCGAACGCTTCAGCCGCGACCTCGACGTCGCCACCGAGAACCCCGCTCCGATGCAGGAGATCGTCGCCTCACTCACAGCAGGTCTCAGCGCGCGCGGATGGCGGACCACGCACGTCCAGACCGATCCGCTCAGCGGCCGTTTCCTCGTCACCGATCCGGACACCGGCGAGGAGTGCGAGGTCGACGTCCTCAAGGAGGCGTTCTGGGCCCCTCCCGCTCAGACCCCCTACGGCCCCGTTCTTTCCCTCGACGACGTGATCGGCACCAAGGTCCGTGCCCTCGCCGACCGCGGCACCGTCCGCGACCTCATCGACGTCCAGGCCGCCTCCCGCCACCGCTCCACCGCCGACCTCGAATCCCTGGGCCGCCGTCGCGCCCACGACGAGTTCAGCCTCGAAGACCTCCGGGACCGGCTCATTGGCGCGGACTGGTACGAGGATGAGGACTACACCGCGTACGGGCTCACCTGTCGGCAGATCGAAGAACTCAAGGCGTGGGCGCTGGAGTGGGCAGAGGATCTGGGTGCGCGGATCCATGACGAGAACGCATGAGAGGCGGTCATCGCTTCCATCCCTCGAAGCCCGAGACTGCTGCGGCCTGAGCACGGCGGCCCCCCCCCCCCCCCCGGGGGGGGGGGCGCCGGGGGGGGAAAACCCGGGGCACGTGTGCGGGGGGGGGTCCCGACGGTTAAAGTGGCGCGAGGGGACACCCCCCCGCGGTGGTTGCTCGGGG
>NZ_JBIRWL010000039.1:0-20843 GCF_044387825.1 Streptomyces sp. NPDC020299 | reverse complement strand
TCACTGGGTGATCAAGCACCCAACCCCAACCAATACACCTGCACAGTCCCAGCTCACAGCCCCGCCCACTACGCAGAAAAACTGGTCCCTGACACGCGTCACCGTCACCATGATCGCGTCATCGAAATGTCAGTGCACCATCCAGGGCAGAGCTCAGTGAGGGATCGAGCACCAAGAGAAGGCTGTTCCAGCCCCAGGTCAGTCGTCCCCCGCATCCGGCTCGGGCGCCGCAACAGCCGGCGGACCGGCGCGGAGCATGGCCTTGTAGAGGTCGTCGTGCCCGGGTGAGGCAGGCAGGGGGCCGCGGGCCGGGCCCTCGAAGGACTGGACCAGCAGGGCGACGACGCGGCGCCAGGCGTCGGGGGCGGCCTCGCCGGTGGCGTTGACGACACCGGCGTTGGCCATGTGCAGCAGCACCAGGTCCGAGGAGTCGAAGTCCTCGCGCAGCCGACCCGTCGCCTTGGCCCGGTTGATGAGCTCCACCATGCCCTCGTAGGCCTCGTTGCGGCGCCGCTCCAGGGCCTTGGCGGTGGGGAAGGTCGTGGTCAGGACGTCGGCGAAGCCGCTGTCGGCGGCCTGCATCGCGCAGGCGGTCTCGATGTAGCCGACGAACCCGTGCCAGGGGTCGGGGTCGTCCAGGGCGACGGCGACCGCGTCGGCGTAAGCGTCCATGCGGTCGATGAAGACGGCGTCGACCAGCTCCTCCTTCGTGGGGAAGCGGCGGAACATGGTGGCGATCCCCACGCCGGCCTCACGGGCCACCGAGGCCATCGAGGCACCCAGACCGTCACGCGCGAACACCTTGCGCGCGGCGACGGTGATCCGCTCCCGGTTGCGCTCGGCGTCGCTGCGCAGGGGCTGGGCGGCGGGGCCGTCGGGATGCGGGGCGGCAGGGGTCATACCGCGAGTCTAGCAATCGGATTGCCCTATCCACTTTCGGTGGTACGGTGACATCAGTGAACCGGAGCGGCCTATCCGAATCTTGAAATGGATAGAGCTATCCGGATGGCTTTCTTCCTTCGGCCAGCTTTTGGAAAGGATCGCTGTGACCACCATCGCCATCGTTGGAGCCGGCCCCCAGATGGGCCTGGCCATCGCCCGCACCTTCGGCTCCCAGGGCTTCGACGTCGCCCTGATCTCCCGTAACCGCGAGAAGCTCGACGGTCTCGTCGGCACGCTCGCTACCGACGGCATCACCGCCGCAGCGTTCCCCGCGGACGTGCTCGACCGCGACGCGCTCACCCAGGCGCTCAAGGACGCCGTCGCGCGGTTCGGCGGGATCGATGTCCTGGAGTACTCCCCCGTGGGCACCTTCGGCGTCACCACGCTGACCTCGCCGTCCGGGACCCAGCCGGGGGACGTGGAGTTCGAGATGAACTTCCAGCTCTACGGAGCCATCACTGCCACCCAGGCGGTACTGCCAGCGATGCGGGAGGCCGGTACGGGCACCCTGCTCTACACCACCGGCGCCGGCTCGATCTGGCCCGACCCGCGGGTCGCCAACGTGAACGCCGCCGCCGCGGCGCTGCGCAACTGGGCGATGAACCTGCACAAGGAACTGGCCGACGCCGGCACCGGCATCCAGGCCGCCCACGTCGGCATCGACTCCTCGATCGGCGTCTCCGTCATCCCCGGCATCGAGGCGGCCAAGCCCGAGCAGATCACCCCCCTCTACTGGGAACTGCACACCGCCAAGCGCGACGAGGCCGAGCTCGTCTTCCGCCTCGATGCCGAGGGCTTCCCCCGCGCCTGACACCGCGCCGGCTCCGCCGACTCGGCCCCCTCGTCGAACCCCGATCGCGGCGCGGCGGACCAGCGCCGCGACGCGACTGTGAACCCGGCTTCACGGGGGAAGGCCCGTACGACCAGGTGTCGGCCGCCTGTCGCGGCCCGGGCAGGACGGCCGAGAAGGATGCGTTCGTCATCGTCGACCAGGCACGCATGAGCTCCTGCGGCCCGGCGACGAGACCCGGCCCCGTCAGACCACTCGGATCCGTTCGCACCCGCAGACCGGCCTGCCGGCGTCGCGAGGCTTCAGTTGCTCGGCCAGGTGCTGAGTGCATGGTCGGCCACGCGGTGCATGTCTTCTCGGCTGGCACCGCCGGCGGCCTGTACGGCGAGGCCCTGCCCGACGGTGTTTACATAGCGGGCGAGGGTTTCCGGGTCGGCGGTGAGGGGCAGGTCGCCCTCGGCCTGGGCTTGTTCGAACCGTTTGCGCAGGGCGGCCACTCCGGCCTCCCGGCGTTCGGCCAGGTCGCGGCGGACCGGTTCGCTTTCCGGGCCGGCGGCCAGCGCGGACTGCACCAGCAGGCAGCCGCGCGGGCAGCCGGGCGCGGTGTGGGCGTTGACGGCTCCGTGCAGCATCGCCTCGGCGACCTGCCGGGCGGTGGGCAGCTCAAGAGCCGGGGCCACAAAGGCTCCCGGGCCCTGCACGTAGCGGTCGACGGCCTTGCGGAACAGTTCCTCCTTGTTGCCGAAGGCGGCGTAGATGCTGCGCCGGTTGATCCCCATGGCCTCGGTCAGCGCGGCGAGCGAGGCGCCCTCGTAGCCCTCGGCCCAGAACAGCCGCATCGCTGCTTCCAGTGCCTCGTCGGTGTCGAAGGACCGGGGCCGTCCCGTGCTGGGCATCGAAGCCTCCTTGAGAAAAGTTCGCCGCCGCGGAATGAATCCCGCGCTTGCTCAGGTTAGTGTCATCGTGGATATAGTAACCGAGCGGTTCGGTTCGTAAGTGAAGTGCTGAAGAAATCGGAGACCCCCATGGGCACCCAGCTCGCCCCCGGCACCACCCGGTCCGGCGTACGGCCCCTCGAAGGCAAAACCGCCCTGGTCACGGGCGGGTCCCGGGGCATCGGTGCCGGGATCGTGCGCCGTCTGGCCGCCGACGGCGCCCAGGTCGCCTTCACCTACGCCAGTGCCAAGGACCAGGCCGACGCCGTGGCCGAGGCGACAGGCGCCCTGGCGGTGCAGGCGGACAGCGCGGACCACGAAGCCGTCCGGGCCGCGGTCAGCCGCACCACGGAGCATTTCGGCGGACTGGACATCCTCGTCAACAACGCCGGCGTCTCCCACGCCGCACCGATCGAGGACTTCCCGCTGGAGGAGTTCGACCGGCTCGTCGCGGTCAACGTCCGGGGCGTGTTCAGCGCCGTCCAGGCCGCCGCTCCCCACCTCGGCCAGGGCGGTCGCATCATCACCATCGGCAGCGTCATCGTCGACCGCGTCCCCTTCCCCGGCGCAACCGTCTACGCCCTGACCAAGGCCGCCGTCGCCGGTCTCACCCGGGGACTGGCCCGCGAACTCGGTCCGCGCGGCATCACCGTCAACAACGTGCAGCCCGGCCCCACAACCACGGACATGACCCCCGACTCAGGCCCGTACGCGGAATCCCTGAAGCAGCTCATGCCGCTCGACCAATTCGCCGAGCCCGCCGACATCGCCAGCGCCGTCGCCTATCTCGCCGGCCCCGAAGCCCACTTCATCACCGGCACCAGCTGGAACGTCGACGGCGGAATCGCCGTCTGACCGCCCACCCCGGGCGGCCGCACTCCCCCTGAACGTCCCGGCGCTCGCGCTCCGCCCAGAGTTCTCGACCAGCGGAGGCCTCCAGCCGTATCGCCGCGCATGACGGCACCCACCACCACAAAGGACGCACCATCATGAACGCTTCCACCACAGCCCCCACGACCGCCCTGGCCGTCGGGTCGGAGGAGCCGCTCAGCCCCGGCTACGACGCGGCGACCAAGGACGACGCCGAGTTCAACGAACTCTTCCGGCACGGCTTCACCACCATCGACGACATGCAGATGCACTACGTCGTCGGCGGCGACGGCCCGCAGGTCATGGTGCTGCTGCACGGCTGGCCGCAGAGCTGGTACGAGTACCGCCAGGTCATGCCCTCGCTGCTGCCCGGCCGCACCGTCATCGCCATCGACCTGCCGGGCCTGGGCGACTCGACCGGGAACCCGACCTCCAGGGCCAAGACGGTCCTGGCCACCTACGTCCACAAGCTCCTCGTCCACCTCGGCCACCGCGAGAACGTACACGTCGTCGCCCACGACTTCGGCGTCAGCGTCGCCTACCCGCTGGCCGCCCAGTACCGCGAACAGATAGCCGGCCTGTTCCTCATGGACTACGGCCTGACCGGCAAGAACCTGAAGTTCGCCGCAATCGAGTCGATGTTCTGGCACTTCTCCTTCAACAAGCAGCGCCCCCTCGCCGAGGAACTGGTCACCGGCCGGGTCGAGACCTTCCTCACCCACTTCTTCCAGGGGATGAAGACCGCCGGCGAGAACATCTCCGCCGACGAAATGGCCGAGTTCGTCCGGCTGTACTCCCGCCCCCAGGTCCTGCACGCCGGCTTCGAGCTCTACCGGACCGAGACCCAGGACGAGGCCGACAACACCAAACTCCAGGAAACCCCGCTGACCATCCCGGTCCGCATGATCACCCAGGCCGGCCTCGCCGACATGGTCCTGCCACCCCTCCAGGACGCCGCCCCCCACGCCACCTCCGCCGACGTCCCCGGCGCCGGACACTTCCTCCTCCACGAAGCACCCGACCGCGTCCTGGCCGAGATCAACGCCTTCTACCCCACCCCCACAGCCTGACCACCTGCGAAAGCCGGCTCACCGCAGTGAGAGGAAAACCCCTGATGAACAGCCAACCCACCTCCGCCCGCGATGTCCCTACCCGCGTGTTCGCCGCCTTCGACGCGGGCGACATCGCCGCGCTGGACACCCTGGTCTCGCCCGATCTCATCGACCACAACCTCCCCCCAGGGGCTCCCTCGGCGATCGAGGGGATGAAGGCAATGGTCGCCGCCATGCGCGACGGGTTCACCAACCCTCACCACGAGATCGTCTACCAGGCCGAGACCGACGACGGCTGGGTCGTCTCCCAGTGGGTGGTCACAGCGACCCACACCGGCCCTTGGTTCGGACTGCCCGCGACCGGCCGTGACGTGACCTGCTCCGGCATCGATCTCGCGCGCGTGGTCGACGGCCGGATCGTCGAGATCCGGCACGTCGAGGAACTGCTGCAACTGCAGATGCAGATGCAGCTCACCGACTGAAACAGCAGCAAAGATGCACCAGCGCGGCGTGCGCTGACCAGACAAGGGACCCCCGGCGAAGAGTCGAAGTTGATCGCCTTATAGACCTTCGCCCGGGGGTTCCCATGGCTCACGCTGTTGCCCCGTCGGGTGCTGAAGGCCGATTGACATGGTGCAGAGCGAAGACACCGCTGACCACGTCGGCCGGCCGTTCCGGTCTGGGGATGACGCGCCGCCAGTCCGACTGGCTGGCGTAGGCGTCGGTACCCGGATCCACGAGTATTCGCCCACCGCCAGCGCAGTGTGCTCCCATCATGACGGTCGTCACTCGTCCGAATCACTTCGGCGGGCAATTTCAGCAGCGTATGAAGCTTTAGCCGATCTCATGGCCCAACTGTTAGCGGTTGAGGTGCTGAAGCTGAGAAGGCGGTTACTGACTTCGGCTCGTTGGGGTGAACTTTCCCGAAGTCCCTGATGGGTCTGGTGTGGTGGCTGTATTCGGTGGGGTGTGAGGTATGCGGATGGGGGCGGGCTGACTCCTGCGGGACGGCTGCGCCGGGAGACGGTACGGATGCAGGCGGCCGAGCTGTTCGGCCAGGGCGTCAAGCCGTTGGAGGTCGCACGGCGCCTGCGGGTGAGCGGGAAGTCGGCCTACCAGTGGCAACAGTTGTGGCGGGAGGGTGGTGTCCGGGCCCTGGCCTCCCGTGGCCCGAGCGGATCGCGGTGCCGTCTGTCCCCGCGCTGTCTGGAGAAACTGGCCATGTATCTGGAGCAGGGCCCGGCCGCGCACGGCTGGGTGGAGGACCAGGTGTGGACGGCCGCGAGGGTGGCCACACTGATCGGCAGGAAGTTCCACGTCTCCTACAGCGTCTCGGGTGCCACGAGGCTGATGCGCCGGCTCGGCTTCAGCCCTCAGGTCCCCGCGCGGCGGGTCGCCGAGCGCGACGAGCAGGCCGTCACCGTCTGGAAGGAGGCGACCTGGGCGGAGGTAAAAGAGCGCGGGCGGCCTGCGGAGGCTACGTCTGCTTCGAGGACGAGGCAGGCTTTACCCGCCGGCCGCCCAGAGGACGGACCTGGGGCCGGCGCGGCCGCACCCCGGTCGTGACGGTGAGCGGGCGACGCTCGGGGCGCCTGTCGGTGGCCGGACTGATCGCCATGCGGCCTGGCTCCCGCACCCGGCTGTGCCACCGCCTGCGCACTCACCCCGCGGGCAAGGGCAAGCGCCGCAGCATGGGCGAGCGCGACTTCATCGCGCTGATCGACGGCACTCACCACCTCGTCAAGGCGCCGATCGTGCTGGTCTGGGACCGCCTGAACACCCACGTCTTCCACGCCATGCGTGAACTGATCGCCCAGCGGGCCTGGCTGACGGTGTTCCTACTGCCTGCCTACTCGCCCGACCTCAACCCGGTCGAGTGGGTATGGGCACACGTCGAACGCAGCCTGGCCAACCTCGCCGTCGTCGCTCTCGACCGACTCGAAGCCCTCGTCCGCAACCGGCTCAAACGCCTCCAGTACCGGCCCAACACCCTCGACGGCCTTATAACGGGCACCGGCCTCACCCTCGACAATCCAACGTCACCTTGAAGAGCCGAAGTCAGTAAGTGCACGCGAGTTGTTCACCATCGGACAACGGGTCAAGTACTTCCGTGAGCGGCGCGGCATCTCTCAAAAGGGTCTCGGGGAGTTGATCGACCGCTCGGAGAACTGGGTCTACAAGGTAGAGCACGAGCAGATCCCGATCGACAAGCTCTCGCTGCTCTTCGACTTGGCCAGGGTCTTGCGCTGCACCCTTGAAGACCTCACGGGCGGCTTCCTGTCCGGTGTCGGCGCCGGCCTGGATACGGAGCACGAGCACGTCCCGGAAATCCGCAGCGCGCTGTCCCTGCCCTCGTCAATGCTTCCCACCGCCGTCGGCTCGGTGACCGTCGAGGACTTCAAGAAAGACGTCGACGACGCGTGGAAGGTGAACGAGACACAGTCCAAGGGCCGCTATCAGGACGTGGGCGCCCGCCTGCCCCTCCTGCTCCGGCAAGGACATGCGGTCCTACGCGACGCGACCGGGCCCGGGCCCGGCGAACAGCTGGCGCTGCGCCAACTCGTCAGCCTGTACGGGCTCCACCAGATCTGGCTTCGCCGTGTCGGAGAGCCGACCCTCGCGCGCATTGCCGCCGACCGCGGCCTGGCACTCGCCGACAACGCCGGCGACCCGGCTCTCATCGCGGCCGCCGCCTGGAACCTGTCCTGCGTCCTTACATCCGCCGGCGAAGTCCACGACAGCGTCGAGCTGGCGCGGGCAACGATCGCGAACTGCGCCCCGAACGACGGCTCGTCGCCGGAACACTGGTCGGCTCACGGAGCGCTGCACTTGCAGGCAGCCGTCGCCGCGGTGCGCGCCGCGAAGGGCCCAGTCGCCTGGGATCTCTATCGCGGAGCGAAATCCGCGGCCGCACGCGTCGGCTCTGACCGCAACGACTGGCACACCTGCTTCGGCCCCACCAACGTGGCGATGCACGAGGTACATCTGACAGCCGAGGAGGGCAACGCGAGCGAGGCCCTGCGCTTGGCGGACACCGTGGAGATCAACCCCGAACTACCGCTGGAGCGCCGCACTCGGTACTTGATCGAGGTCATGAACTGCAACCGCATCCAGCGCGACGACTACGCCACCGTGCACGTCCTCACCAAGCTGATGGCGCAGTCACCCGAGGAGATCGTCTTCTCTCCGCTGGTCGCGCCCGCGGACGCTGCTGCGCCAGCACCCTGACCATGTAGGTCTGGCGGTACTATCGAGGCTCCGGGGCCGAAGGCGTACGGCTGGTGTGAAAGGCGAGCCCACGAGGTAGTGGTGCCCCTCAAAGCAACGCGGCCACCGGCGTAGCCGTCTCTGCCCGCCCCCACACGGGCCCGCACCCTCTCCCCGGCCCAAATTCAGAGCCCCGGTGCCTCCTCGGTGCTGCTCGCCGCCTCGTACACAGACCCCGCCGCCAGGACACCCTGCTCTCCCAGCACCTCCCCGCCCTCCTCGAGTAGCTCGGCGACCCGCCGTGGTGGTTCATCCGCTTCCGCGACCCGGACCAGCACCTCCGCATACGCATCACCCTCCCCGGCCCGGAATCCCTTGCCGAGACGGCCCGTGCGGTGAGCGCGTGGGCGGACCCGAAGGGCGAGCACGGCTGGCAGGACGTCGTCGAAGGCATCGACGCCCTTGTCGCCGCCCGCAAGGACGACGGCCCCCGGGTCGGCATCTACACCGTGATCACCCGCCTGAACATCGATCAGATCCCCGCGATGGGGCGCTACGCCGCCGACCTCGGCGTCGACTACTACGTCCCGCAGCCCATCGCCCTGGAAGACGACCACCTCCTCCACGAGCAGCTCTCGCTGCGTCCCGAGGACACCGGTGCGCTCACCGGCGCCTTCGCCGAGCTGTACGCCGCCGGCCTGCCTCTGACACTCCCGGCCGGCCGGCTCCTACCCCGGCCAGGTCACCGCCGGTGTTCCCCGCACGACGTCCACGGTCAAGGGCTGTATCGGCGGGCGCACACTGCACTTCATCCAGCCCGACAGCGCGATCTGGGACTGTGTCTCCTCCCTGCAGATCGACGCCACCCCTGCCTCCGCCCACCGCACCATCCGCGGGCGCAGCGCCGCCGCACTGTTCCCGGCGCCGACCGGCTGCGCGAGCGACTGCCCGCTTCATGGACTTCTCCCGCATCTTCACCCCGGACGTTCACGCACAGACGCAGCGCCTGGGCGTCGGCGTTTCGGCCAATCCGCCGCGGGCGCGTGCTCTTGCGCGGCAAGGGTCGGTGCACTGGGCACCTTGGGAGAACCGCTCAACCCCAGGGTGCGCAACCCGTCCGAAAGAGCAGGCGTTCGAAATCAGTGCGGCGTCGTTGAACATGGCGACGCCACCATCACATCCACAAGGGGGGAACGCATTGACGCCAGCCGAACGAGACACCGGCAGGGTCGAGGACCTGTCGAAGGCGACAGCCGCGGACGGTGCCGACAGCACCCAGCCGCCCGAGGCGGTGAACGCGTCCGCGATCATCCACGACGGCCAAGGCCGCTACTTGCTCCACCTACGTGACGCCAATAAGCCATGGATCTGGGAGCCCGGCTGCTGGTCGCTGCTCGGCGGCGGCCACGAGCCGCAGGACCGCACCCTCCTCGACACGGTCCGGCGGGAGCTGCGCGAAGAGGCCGGTCTGACCCTTGCGGACCTGGAGCCGTACGCGGTCGAACACGTCACCAGCACCGACGGAACCCGTGTGCCGATCCATCTGTTCTCCGGCCGCTGGAACGGCGACCCGACCCAGCTCTCCCTCACAGAGGGCGTGATGCTCGCCTGGGTGCGGCCCGAGAAGTTCCCGTACATGACGATGCTGCCGTCGACCAGGACGTTGCTGGAGCGGCACGCCGCCGAGCACCCCGCGCCCGCAGAGGAACCCCCGGTGGCTCCGGGGCCCGAGTCGGTGGAGGCGCCAGCCGGGACCGTACTGAACGTGGTCGGCGTCCACCTCTACCTGGAACGCGACGGCCAAGTCCTGCTAGGCCTGCGGCACCCCGACTCGGCGTACGCGGGCGGGTCCTGGCACGTACTGGCGGGCCACTGCGAGGCGGAAGCCGCGACCGCATGTCTCGTGCGGGAAGCATATGAGGAAGCGGGACTTGTGATCGACCCGACCGACGTCGACCTGGTCCACACCGTGCATATGAGGGATCAGCCCACTGCGCCGCCCCGAATCCAGCTCTACTTCCGCGCCCGCCACTGGGAGGGCACACCGGCGCTGCGGGAGCCGGACAAGTGCGTGGCCTGGCAGTGGTGGAGCGCCAAGGACCTGCCTGAGCCGATCGTCTGTTACACCCGTGCCGCGATCGAAGGCATTCAGGCCGGACGCGTATACACAGAACTGGGGTGGGAGGGCTGACCGGCGCGGCGCGGACGGCCGCCGCGGTGGCGGCAGGCACGACACAGCGGCCCATCCGCCAACAACTGTGCCCGCTCGAGCTGCAGGCTCGCGCGCAGGAGGCCTCCTTCTGGCTGGTCTCCGGCCTGCGTCGGGCCGGTGCCCTGACCTGGACGCTGCCGCCACTCGCCACCGTTCCTCGGCCAACGCTATGACCTCGCCTGCGCGGGTCGCCATTGCCCTGCACACCAGCCGTCCAGCGAACAGGAGTATGGGTGCCCAACCATCAGAGCCCTCTTCCTCCCCGAGTCCGAGTCGACAGCTCCGCCGTGCCGGCCGGCTGGCCCGAGGACTTCCTCCGTCACCGCTCCGGCGGCGGGTGCCCCATGTGCGCGAACGACTACGCCGCGGACGACACCGGCTGGGGCATCCTGCTTCGCCGCGGTGAAGTGGCCAACGCGTATCTGTGGCAAAACGGACGCGTACGCGGCTACTGCGTGCTCATCCATCGCGGTGCCCCGCACGTGGCCGAGCCCACCGACTTGTCCGAAGCCGACGCCGCCGCCTACTGGCTCGACACCCTCGCACGCGGCAGGGCCCTGACGACCTTCCACCGGCCGGTGAAGATGAACTACTCCACACCCTCGGCAACGTCGTTCCCCACCTGCACAGCCAAGTCTGCCCCCGGTACGCCAGGGACGCTGATCCCGCGCGGGCGGGCCGCTGCCGTGGCAGTTCCTCGACGGCGGGCGCCAAGACGAGGGGCAGCTGCAGCAGGACGCCGCTGCGCTGCGGACACTGCTGAAGGACGCATGAGCGGCAGCCGGCGGCATACCGAGCCACTCGACGTCCACCTGATCGCGGTGAGCGACGGCACGCCGGGGCCCGAGGTGCTGCTGTCCCGACGGGCCGGTGAGGTGTACGCGGCAGGCTGTTGGCACCTTCCGTCGGGGCATCTGGACGGTCCGCATGAGGACGTGGTCACCGCCCTGGTCCGCGAGGCGCGGGAGGAGACCGGGGTCGTCATCGACCCGGCCGACGTGCGGGCCGCCGTGACCGTGCACCACCGCAGCCCCGGAGGCGCCTCCCGGACCGGGCACTTCTTCGAGGTCCGGCAGTGGAAGGGCGAGCCCGGGATCGCCGAGCCGGACGTCTGCGACGCGATGGACTGGGCACCCCTTACCGCCCTGCCCGCCCAGATGGTGGCGTACTGCCGCGCAGGTCTGGACGCCTACACCGCCGGCGCGCGCCTCGCCGTGCACTTCCAACTGCCCGACGACAGCATCGCCTTCGACCCCTGCGCCGATCGGCTGCGCCTTGTGACGGACGTGACCGGCCAGGCGTCTGGCGCCCGTCCCGACGCCGCGGTCGTGGAGTTCGCGGAGCGGGCGGTCGGCCGGATCGCGCAGTGGACGGATACGTCATGAGCGCGCGAGAAGAGCCGCGTGTGGCGGGTCCACGGCGTCCAGGGCGGCACCTGGTACGTGAAGGTGCACCAGAACGAGCGGTTCCACGGCAGGGAAGTGCGAGGGCTACGGACATGGGCGCCGGAGCTGGGGGCGGCCGCGCCGCGGCTGGTCGCCGCCGACGAGACCCTGCGGGCGGTGGTCCTCACCGCGGTGCCGGGCCGCCCGCTGCACGGCGCTGTCCTTGCTCCGGAGCGGGAGAGGGCGGTCTTCCACCGTATCGGCGCGCTGGCCCGCCGCATCCACCAGTCCTCTCCCCCGCAACCCGCTCCTGCCGGCAGCGGCCCGGCCGTGGCCAAGGCCGACCGGCACCTGGCCGGGGCGCGGTCTCATCTGCTCCCGGGTGATGAGGAGTACGTCCGCGAGCTCGTCCGGCAGGCCGAGGACCTGCCACCGCTGGAATGGGTGGAGACCCACGGCGACTTCCAGCTCCGCAACATCC
The DNA here is from genome assembly GCF_044387825.1 of Streptomyces sp. NPDC020299. Taxonomy (NCBI): domain Bacteria; kingdom Bacillati; phylum Actinomycetota; class Actinomycetes; order Kitasatosporales; family Streptomycetaceae; genus Streptomyces; species Streptomyces sp. NPDC020299. Next base: position 8,969 of record NZ_JBIRWL010000039.1, on the reverse strand, counting down.
TCTCCACCCGTGACGCCGCCGACGAGACGGACGACCGTGAGTTCGTGGCGGTGATCGACCTCGAGCGCAGTGAGCCGGGACCGGCCGTACGGGATCTGGTTCGCCTGTCCGACGCCTGGGCCGGCCGCCCGGATCTGTTCGAGGCGTTTGTGGGCGGGTACGGCAGGTCCCTGACCACCGCCGAACAGGCCCGCCTCGTCATCGACGCAGCGCTCGATTCCGTGAGCGGGATCTCGTACGGCGCCGCCCACGGCGATCCCGAGCTGGTCGAACGCGGCCGGCGGACGCTGGCCCGGCTGCGCGCCGAGCACCGTGCAGCCCTTTCAACGACAGGAGATGCGACGTGAACGCCGACACGGCACCCACTGCCGCGGCCGAGCCGCGCGACGCCGCCGGGCGGCCGCCGGTCCGCGCGGCAACCGCCGCTGACGCCGAGGCCATCACCCGGATGCGCTCCGAATACGTCCTGTCCTCACCGCTGACCGAGGACTGGGCCAGGCAGTGCACGGAGGAGCTGGCGCCACGGCTGACGCCGACGGGAGACGCCCGGGCCTTCGTCGTCGACGCCCCGGACGGCACGATGGCCGCCTGCGCCCTCGGCCTGATCCACCCCGTGCTCCCGGCCCCGGCCTACCCCCGAGGCCGGGCAGCCCGCGTGCAGCTGGTCGCCACGCACCCGGACCACCGGCGCCGCGGTTACGCCCGGGCGGTCGTATCCGCACTCCTCGACCACCTCGCCGACGTCGAGGATGTCACCCTGTTCGAGCTGCACACCAGCCCGGAGGCCGCGCCCCTGTACCGGGAGCTCGGCTTCAGTGGCAACCCGGCGCTCATGCGGATGACCCGCCACCACCAACCCGCCGGTGCCGCGCCTGGTGCGCAGCCGGACTCGACGTGGGTGCCGCCGCAGCAGTACGCCGACGCACTGCCCCGGGCGGCCGCGTACGTGTGCCTCTACGTCACCGACAAGGACGACCGGCCGCTCCAGCTGCACTCCGTCTACTCCCCCGGCCACCCCTGGCACATGATCGGCGGCGCAATGGATCTGGGCGAGCGGCCCTGGGACGCGGTGGTGCGCGAGTGCCGGGAGGAGACCGGCATGACCGCCGCGGGTCCGCCCCGACTGCTGGCCACCGTGTACGGGCAGCCCCGGGAGAGGCGTCCGTACAGCACGCTGCAGCTGATCTTCGATGGCGGGCGCCTGACCGATGAGCAGATTCGGGGCATCACCCTCAACCCGCGTGAGCGGTCGTACGGCGACCGGTACTGGGCGCTGCAGACCAAACAGCCCGCTTCCCTGTACGGGCCCGTCAACCTGCCCCGATAGAGCACCACCACGCGCGTCTTTCACGAACGAGGAGCGATCTGTGGGATACACCCGGACCGACTGGTCCCAGCACTACACCAGCGGCCGCGGTTTCCGGCGACTCGGGGACGAGGAGAAGGGCCTGCTCGTCGAGCACGCCCCGGCGCCCGTCGGTGGCCGTGCGCTCGACGTCGGCTGCGGCACCGGGGAGATGTCCGTATACCTCGCCTCGCTCGGGTACACCGTCGACGGCGCGGACTTCGCCGAGGGCGCGCTCCACCGGGCCCGCGCGGAGCACCCCGGGGTGGAGGGGGTGCGCTGGCTATGCCTGGACGTGGAGCACGACGACCTGGCCGGCCTCGCCGAGGACGGCTACGACCTGATCGTCCTGCGCTTGTGCATCGCGTTCATCCGCGACCGTGCCCGGGTCCTGCGCCGTCTGGCCGAGCAGCTGCGCGAGGGCGGGGTGATGGTCATCATCACGCCGGTCGTGGAGCACACCGCGGAAGAGCGGCGCCACATCGCGCTGGACGAGGGCGAAATCGCGGCGCTCACCGACGGGTTCGACCGCGTCGAGCGGTTCGACGCGGAGGGCCTGGCGGTACTGGCCTTGCGCGGGCCGGCCGCGTCGTTCTGCGCGGAAGAGAAACTGCGGCCCGAGCCGCAGGCCATCTTCGGTGCCGCGGCAGTGGTCACCGATGCGAGGGGCCGAGTCCTGCTGGGCCGCTCGTCCCGAGGCATGTGGGAGCTGCCGGCTGGTCGGATCGAGACGGGCGAATCGGCACCGGAGGCCGCGGTGCGGGAACTGGCGGAGGAGACCGGTCTGACGGCGCGCGTGGAGGACGCGCACGTCATCACCGTGCTCCACGACGACCGCCTTGACGTGCGCCGCATCACCGCCGTCGTCCGCGTCACCCGCTGGAGCGGGGATCTCGGTCTGCCCGAGCCGCAGAAGTTCGTGCGCTGGGAGTGGCACGACCTGAACTCCCTGCCCACCCTGGGAAGCATCTTCGCGCCCAGCGCCCAGGCTCTCACCGCGGTGTGGCCCGGGGTGCTGCCGGGGTTGCCGCCCGTCCACTCGTACGCGTGCGTCACCGCCGCCCCGCCGGTGCCCGGGGAACCGGCCGAGGCAATCAGGTTGCGTGAGCGGATGGCGGACACCGTGATCAGTAAGGGTTGGGCTCCGTCGCCGCAGGTCCAGGCCGCGCTGCGCGAGGTACCCCGGCACCGATTCGTCCCCGAGGCTCCGCTGGAAACGGCGTACCACGACGACCTCGCCGTGGTGACAGTCCGGGAATCGCCCGGGACCGCGCTCAGCTCCGTCTCCGCTGCCTGGCTGCAGGCCGACATGATCGAGCAGCTCCGAGTGGAGCGGGGAATGACCGTGCTGGAAGTTGGATCGGGCGGGTACAACGCGGAGCTTCTGGCACACGTTCTCGGTGATCGCGGCCGCGTGGTGACCGTGGACGTCGACCCGTACGTGGTGCACCGCACGCAACGACTGTGCGCGGAGGCCGGCAGCGGCCGAGTCACCGCCGTCCTCGGCGACGGTGCTCTGGGAGCACCCGCACACGTCCCTGCTCGCGGGTTCGACGGGGTGATGATCACACACAATGCGGCTGACATTCCCCGGGCCTGGCGCGAACAACTCCGTGAGGGCGGGCGGTTGGTGGTGCCGCTGGGAATGGGCGGCTACACCCGCTGCCTCACCCTCGTCCGGCGCGACGACGTGCTGCACTGCGAGCACTGGACGTACTGCGGGTTCGTGCGCGACCGCGGCAGCGCCGCCTGCACCGCCCCCGCAGTACGTCTGGCCGATGGCGAAGTCACCTTGCGGTGGGAAGACGGGGCTCCCGGCGACACGGCCGGGCTCGAGGAGGCCCTGCGCGGGCCGCGGCACGAGCTCAGCACCGGACTCGTGGTCCGGGGCACCTTCAATTTCGAGACTTTGCAGGTCTACGCCGCCACCACGCTGCCCGGGTTCTGCCGCTTGGCCGCCCGGGAGGGATCCACGCTGGTCACGCACCAGGACGCGGCGGCGATGCTGGCGGACGGCTCCCTGGCCTACCTGACATATCGCGTGGTCAAGGACGCCTCAGACCGGGCCGACCGCCTCACCGAGTTCTTCATCCACGCCTACGGTCCGGCCGCCAAGGAGCTGGCGGAGCGCTTCGCCGCCTGTGTGCGCACCTGGAACCGGAGAGTGCGGGAGGGCGGCTACCCGCCGATGACCGTCCATCCCACTGGCACCCCCGACGAGCAGTTGCCCGCCGGTGATGTGCTCGACAAGCCCTCCGTACGGCTCGTCTTTCAGTGGCCGGACCGGCCGGACCGCGTTCCCGACGAGGCCCGGAGCCTGCTTGCAGCACGCGGACAGCGTGCCTGACACCAAGGGAGTGATCGCCGCCGCCAGCCAGCCGCCCTTGATCTGATGCCCGGCACTCTCCACTCCTGAGAAAGGCCTCCAACCCGTGGCGACCCCCACTCCCCCGGCCTTCGCGCATGGACTTCCCTCCGTGCTCGGAGTGTTCGCCCATCCCGACGACGAGAGTCTCCTGGCGGGCGGCGTGCTCGCCCAACACGCCGCTGACGGCGCCCGCACAGCGGTCGTCACCGCGACCTGGGCGCCGGACAGCCCGCGGGCCGGCGAACTCGCCGACGCTCTGGCGGTCCTGGGTGCAGGCCGGCCGCGGATGCTCGGGTACCGCGACGCCCGCAACGCCTCGTCGGCGCCTGAGCAGTCTCGTTGGTGCGACGTGGACCTGGACGAGGCCGTCGCCCAGGTCGTCTCGCACATCCGGCAGTTGCGTCCTGCAGTCGTGGTGACCCATGACGTGCTCGGCCAGCTCACCGGACACCCGGACCACCGGCGCACCCACCAGGTCACCCTCCTCGCAGTCGAGGCTTCCGCTTTCGCCCAGCTCTACCCCGAGACCGGAGAACCGTGGCAGACCAGTGCCCTCTACACGGCCACGCATCCCGACGTCGGGATCGGCGAGCTGGGACCGCTGCTACAAGGCGTCGGCAAGACGCTGCTGAGCGTGCCGAACGCGTACGCGACCACCACCGTGGACGTGACGGCGTGGCTCGATCAGAAGTGGGCCGCGATCTGCTCGCACCGTAGCCAGATGGAGGGCAAACGGCCGCTGCCTGCGCTTCTCTCGCGGCTCGACGGCGAAACCCGCGCCCGGATCCTCAGCACCGAATGCTTCACCCGACTCCGCGTCGCACCGGAAGCGCCTGGACTGCGGACCCTGGCTCCCTGAGCAGCGCTTCGAAGCATGGCGATCAACAGGCTGCGCGACTCCGGCAGCGCTCGCCGTCACCAGACCTCTCCGCCCCCCTACCCGACCGGACCTGAAAGATGGACAGCCATGCCCAGTTCACCCCGTCCCCCCACCAGACGACCGACGCCACCCCCACCCTGAGCCGACCGGCACAAGCTCCAGGGCCGACTGCCAAGACAGGGAGCACAACACCCGAGGTACGTACGGGCCGCTGCGAGTGAGGCCGCATCACCTACGAGGTGGCCGGTGTCCCGGGGGACTGTAAGACGTTCGGTGTAACTCCCGATCATGGTCGGCGAGCAGGGGTCGCACCTCGCCGACGGCGCGGGTGATGGTGGAGCGGTCCACGCCGAACCAGCAGGCGAGCACGTCGTGCGTGGCCCCGTGGCGGAGGTGCACGAGGGTGACCAAGAGCCGGTCGACGAAGACCAGCCGGTGCTTCGCACCGGCGCCGATCGCCCGCTTTCGGAGCCTGGAGCAAGACTGGCCTGGTGCCGTTCATGCCACAACGGGTCCAGTCGGATGAGCGTTTCGCGGCTCGGATTCAGTCCGGGGCGAGGCTCATTGCTGCGCTTGCTCAGGCGCCCGGCGATCCGGTTCGTTGATCTTCCCGAACGGGACGTGCACGCTGGGCGTGCTGCGGGCGGTGCCGGTCAGGTGGCCGACCTGGTCGTCGAAGAAGATGTGAGGCTTGAGGACCTCCATGATCGTGCTCTTGTCTATGCCGCCGAGGAAGAAGGCATCGTTGACGGTCACGCCCCAGTTCTTCAAGCTGCGCACCGGGCGTTCGTGAGCTGGTGCGTCGCGGGCGGTGACGAGGGAGACGTGGACGCGAATCTTGTAGTCGGCGTCTTCAGCCCGCTGTTCTTCTTCGCGCCGCTGGAGCCGGTTGACGCCTGCGAGGAAGTCACGCAGGGGGCCCGGGTCGTGAGGAGTGGCGGCGTTCGTCGTTTCGTGGAAGCGGAAGCCCTCGATGCCGTCGACCTGGTAGACCTGTTCCGAGGCGTCGTCGGCGAGGACTCCATCGAAGTCGAAAGCGATCCGCAGATCCTGGTCATCGCCCTCGTCGGCCACGGCTGGGCCGAGCACGCGGCCAGCGGGCAGCCCGAGCGCGACAGCCTCGCGGACGTCGTCCTCGTTCGCGGACAGGAACAGGGACATGTTCAGGGCGGGCATGAGGCGGTAGGGCGAGCGGCCCTGCATGAAGATGGCCCGGCTGATCGGCAGGCCGTGGGACTGGATGGACCGCATGACCCGCAGACCGGTGTCGGGATCATTGCGGGACAGGATGATCACCTCGACCAGAGGGTCGTCGGGTGAGAGGTCGTTCAGGGACAGCAGCCTGCGGATGAAGGGGAAGGCGACCCCTTTTTCCAGCGTGTCGTCCAAGTGCTCCTCCTGGTAGGCGCGGTAGATCTCCTCTCCCTGATCACGGAAGACCGCATCCGCCTCCGCCAGGTTGAACAGTGCGCTGGAGGCGATACCGACGACCAGGCGGTTCTTGAGTTCGTAGACGGCCACCGCGTCCTCCCCGGCACGAATTCGCACACACGCACCAATCAGGATAAGTCGCCGCGCGCTACGAGGGCAGCCGGCGCCGAGGCGCCCTCATACGGGGCAAGGGATGGAGCGGCTCGCCGCTCAGGTTGATCTGCCCGGTCGGCGACCGTCCGTGCAGAACGGAGTGGTCCGCCACCCCCGTTCCGCGGGCTGGCCCGGCGTACGGTTCGGGTCTGTCTGCCGCACCACCGGCGCGGCGGCAGGGGCGGGAGTGGTTCACTGCGACTAGACTGCCCTGGAACAGCCGTAGGCTGACGAAACGAGCGACTCATGTCGGGTGTCCGATTCCTACATGAGTCAAGCAAGTTCGGTAATCGCCCGCGTACGCGATTCCGGCCCAGGCCAGGACGGTGACGATGCTGGCTACAGCCGCGGCCGCCCAAGGCGTCGCCGCCGGTGTTGTTGTAGGTGAGGCCGCGGCTCAGGCGAGGCCAGCGAGGTAGACGCGCATGCGAGAGGGTTCCTATCGGGCGGGGCGGGAGACGCCGGAGGCGTAGGCGCTGATGCCGCGCCGCTGGATGGTGCCGCCGGGAATCATCTTCGCGTGCGGAGGCGGGCGGGGACCTTCCTCTTGGCGCGTACCGTCTGGTCGCCGCCGATGAGGTGCCGGTTGTTGATGAGGGCACGCAGTCGTTGCCGACCACGTCTTCGTAGGACGGCGGCAGGCCCGGCAGTAGACCTCAAGGGCGTCGACGCGGGTGCCGGGGCTGGCGGTGAACGAGCCTTGGAAGTCGGTGGCCTTCGCAATGCGGTCTTCGACCTTGATCTCGGCGGCGACGATCCACACGTGCGCGCGGGTGTCGACGGCGACCGGGGCGGCCGCGGCCGGCGGGGGTGCGTACAGCGGCTCATCAAACAGGTTGGCGAAGAGTTGCAGTTCCAGTTGGTCTCGTACAACCGCTGTCGTCACGTACCGTCTCCCGTTACATCAGTGGCCCCCCTGCGTCAACGCCTTGATGCCATATGGACGGGGTGAACGCGTCAGGCGTTACACCCTGTCCAACACCCCCGGGTACGGGAGCGATCCAGGTGTATTGCGGGAGGCTGGTGGGCCGTGACTCCGGCTCCTGCCCAAGGCGTGCGTGAGGGCGCCGGTGCCGCGGCCGGAGCCGCCGAACGGTCCGGGCATGGGATTGCGGGACCGTACAGCGGCTGCTTGATGACCCGGCTCGGGAGAGAGGGGGCAGCGGAGTACAGGTCAGTCGGTGTCGGGGCGGCGGAACACTTCCGTCGGCCGCCAAGGTTCCGGCGCCTTGGGGAGCTTGCGAACGAGGGGAGAGGGACCCGGTACGCCCGAGCCGCTGCACTCTCGCCGGTCTCTTGGGCGGCAGTCGGGAAGTCCTCGGCGACACCCACCGGAACCCACTGGTGCCCGTCCCACTCCTGGATGCCGCGCGGCGCGTCAGGGCCGACGTGGGCTCCCTGCTGCGCCTGGCCGCCAAGCGGGGCGGCCCTACGCTCCCCGCGGACCGGGCGGCGTTGCTCGCGACGTTCCGCCCACTGCTCCAAAGGCTCGTCGTCCATGCGGTACCCCCTCCTTGTCGACCCGTCCAGTCTGCCGCGTCGGCACGGTGGCGGGGAACCAGCAGCCGGCCTCACAGAGTTGCCGTCCATCCCCCTCGTCAGAGTGGTCGTGCCGTCAGGGTTGATGGTGACGTGGGCGCCGTAGACGGGGAGTTCTCCGTGCCGCAGCCACCACCATCGGATGTCGTCGAGCTCGTCGTACAGGCGGCGCGGGCCGGACTGGTGCACGGTCGTGGTCCGCTCGCCCGGACTGGTGCTCGCCCGCGCCCAGGACCCATCCGCGTACAGCATCCACGTCATGCGGCTGCCGTCGTCATCGGTGCCGGTGCGGTGCTCAATGCCAGGGACCTTGAGGGACAGCATCGACCACACCTCCCAGGCCTGCATGACATCGAGCACGGGGAAGGGCGACTTGGTGAACTCTTCCCCTTCCTGTTCGGCGGCCTGGGCGAAGACCTCGTTCAACGCGGGCGGGTAGTCGTCGCCGGAGCGGGTGGCCATGAACGAGCCGCGGTCCCACTCGACGCGTCCCTTGGCGCCGCCGTCTTCGGTCTTGTCCGCGGTGACGATCAGGCCGGTGCCCTCGATCGTGGTCACCAGCCGTCCGCCGGGGGCGAGCGCGGCCAGCCAGGAAGCGGGGATGCGAGGCATCGACACCATCGACACGATCCGGTCGAAGGTGCCGGGCAGTTCGTCCACTGCGGCATCCGCGGTGACGACTGTTGGATGCCAGCCGATCCAGTCGAGCCGTTCGGCTGCGGCTTGGGTCAGGTACGGGTCGACGTCCAGCGTGGTCACCAGGTCGTCGCCGAGGCGCTGGCAGGCGAGGGCAGCGCTGTACCCGGAGCCGGTGGCCAGGTCCAGCAGGCGCACGCCCGGGGTGAGGCGCCCGTGTTCGAGCATCGTGACGACCAGGCTCGGCAGGGTGGAGGACGACGTGGGGTGCCCGGCGATGGGCTTCCCGGATTCTGCGTGGTCAGCATGTACGGGGCCGATGCGAGTGACGAGGGTGGTGTCCGAGTAGGCGGCCTTCGCCCACGCGTTCTCGTCGTACGGGCCGTAGGCGACGGTCCACCCGTGCGCCCGGGGTGAACCAGCGAAGGCCCGCTCAGCACCGCTCGTCGCTCCACCGGCCACCCTGACCCGCCCACCGAGATCCGCCTCCAGGCCGCACGCCACAGACCACACCGCGTGGAGTAAGAGGTCATCTCATTTGGCCGAGTCGTTATGCTGTGGGCCGTGGTGGGGATTGTTGAGCGGCTGGTGCCAGACGAGTTGTGGGAGCTGTTCCA
>NZ_JBIRWL010000038.1:0-30135 GCF_044387825.1 Streptomyces sp. NPDC020299 | reverse complement strand
GGCGAGGCTTCTTCTTCCCCATGCTCTCCATGATGGACATCCTCCCGGGGCTGAACCCCTGATCTCGGATGTCCGCCAAAGCGGATCAAGCCCACCAGAGCTCCGGTTTCCGGAGGTGGTGTGCACGATCGAGCGCACCCATTACTACGACCAGCAGTCCATCGAGGCGTTCTGGGCGGCCTGGCGGGAGGACGTCGGCACTGGCCGTCTCCAGGCTGCTGGACGGCGCCCCGGGGACGGCCGGGGCAATCAGGGAGGCGGTGGCCGCGCCCAGCGCGACCGGGCCGTGGCCACCGCCCTCGAGGAGCTCCGGAAGGCCGGCGGATACCGGCGTGGCATCGCCGCCCAGTTGGCGCGCGAGCACGGCGGCCATGAGCGCAGCTGGCAGCGGGCGGTGACCGAGGCCCGCGCCGTGTACGAGCGCGGCCAGGACCAGGACGACACGGAGCCGGCCCCGCAGGCAGCCAAGCCCTCGTCTTGACGTCTGCCGCGCAGCTGCGCCCGGCTCGCGGCCTGTCCTCCTGGCGCGCCGACTCGTCGGGCGCTGAGCGCGGAGGCCCCGCCGACGCGCAACACCCCTTGAGGGCCGCCCCGATCCCCCGGCCGCTCCACCACACCACACCACGCCCGCCCTCCCCTTTTTCCTGGGTGGGGTCGTTGTGGGGGTGCAGAGGGGGATGTCGGCTTACCCGACCACGGCTGAAAGGCGTGGTGACCTGGGGATACGTCGTCAGGCGCTGGATAGATGCGGACAGTTTTCGGCGGGGTGGCAGGCGGTGTTGTCGGCTGGGATATCAGATGAGACGTCAGCGGGGTTGCGGAGCACGAGCCAAGAACTGTCCGCAGTCCCGGCCTGCATATCCCCCGCATGCTCGGGCGCCCGGCCTAGCCAGCGGCTCCTGCTCCAGTAACGCTCCGCGACCGCTACCCAAGATCTGTGCCAGAACCGGAGGGCAGGTGTCTGCTGTGAAAGGCGCGCATCAGGAGCCGAAGCGTTGATGGAATTCGTCGGCCACGGCGCCGCCTGCCACCTCCACCAAGTGGAGTACCACCGGGTGGATCACCAGTCCCGCCACTGCTTCTGTGAGCGCGGGCAGATGGCGGCTGAACCAGCGACGGACATACGCCATCGTGGACGGAGCGTCGGCGTCGGGGGCGGTGACGGACTCCTCCAGTTCGTCGAGCAGTTCCCGCGCCCGGTCGGCGTCTGCGGCGTCCTGCGGTACGAGCGCGCGCACGCGGACGAACTCAGCGCGTAGCTCGGCCAGTTCGCGTTCGGTGACCGGGGTGGTCACGGGCGAAGTCACCTCGAGGCGGGTCACGGTGTTGTCCCGGCCGACGACTAGTTGTCCGGAGACGTCGTCGGCGTGCACGTTGTAGCGGTCGCCTTGGCTGTCAGTCATGTCTCTAACCACCGTTTGAGGGTGTCGTGGCACACGTGTAGTACGGAGATTCGAGCGGGGCCCAGTCCGACACTCCGGCACTGTTAACGGCGCGGACTCTAAAGCACATGTACGTGCCCGGGGCCAGGCCCGCCCAGGTGTACGTGTTCCGGCCGCCGGGAACCGTCTGTGAGGTCTCACCGTTATTGATCTCGATCTCGGTCGGATTGCCGGGGACATACTCCCATGAGACGAATATGGAGGTCGTGTTCTCAGGATAGGAATTGACATTGGTTGGCGCCCCGGGAGGGGCCTCGGCGGAGGTTCCCGTCACCTGCAGCGTCAGGGATTCACGTCGTGAGTCGTCGAGCATGGTGACCCGTGCGGTGTATGTCTGGCCCGGGTCCTGAGGTGTGAAGACCACATCGAATTCGCAGGCCCCGGACTGGCCCGGTGGCGGACAGGAATTCGGCTCCACTCTCCAGTTCGTCTCGTCGTCGACGGCCAGAGTGTTCTTGTCGCCGCAGCCCGAGACCGCGGCGAATTCCATGTGCCGGGTTTCCTCCTTCCCGGCCGCCACCGGGCCGAACGTCTCGGTCTCCATCGAAACGGCTGTGCATGCGCTGGGGCTGTCATCGGGCCTCTTTGAGGGAGGTCCGGAGACTTTGTTTGAGGGAGGTCCGGAGACTTTGTTCGTCGCCTCACGAGACCGGGACGGATAGGGTCGCTGCCCCAAGGACGAGGCTGACTGAGGCGGGGTGAAAACGGTCGCTTGTGATGACGCAGCGGGCGCGGCCGTCGGCTGCTCACCGCCGCCGCCTACGAGGCCCGCTGTGAAGATGCCTCCGGCCACCAGGGCCGCTACCCCGACGCCGATCGCCGTCGGGCTGGTGGCGATCGCGGCTACGCCTGATTTGGCGGCACCCGACGCGGCCACGCCCGATTTGGCCGTGGCGCCGTGCAGAGCACCCTGGCCGAGCACCGCCGCGGCCCCGGCCGTGACGCCGGCCGTCATCCCGGCTGCCAGTCCCAGTCCGCGCCTGCGAACCTGCTCCTCGCGCGAGAAGTACGCCACATCTTCGGCCGATCCCAGTGCGCGGGCCGCTTCCAGGCCGAACTCCAGAACCTGCCGCCAGGCGCCCCAGCGCAGCGTACGGGCGAACACCGGCGCCGTGGCCCGCGCCAGGTCCCGTACGGCCGCGTGGTCACCCGCCCGGGACGCTGCCGCGAGGACGTGGCAGATCGCGGGGGCTTCGCCGGCCACATCGCGCCGGGCGGTGGTGGTCTGTATCCAGTCCACCAGCGGCCTCGCGAACTCCGCCGCACCGCGCACGGTCCCGGCCCGCTCAGCAACCAGCGCGGCGAACCGTCCCACGACGCGGTAGCCCGTGCTGTCACATGCAACGAGGGCCAGCGACTCCAGCTCCGTGACGGCGCCGCGGTCCATGCCGCCTGCGAGCACAGTGAGCAGGGCCGCGGAGAGGGAAAACGGCTCGAAGGCGCGAAGGAGACGCAGGAGCTTGCCCGCTTCATCGCTCAGTCGGCCGGCGAGCCCGACCGCGAGCACCGACTCATGCACGTCAAAGCCCGTGCCAGCGGGACCCGCCCCAGATTCAGGCTCTTCACCCGGGTCCGCCGTGGTCACCGCAGTGCCGCGTTCGGCGGCGGCAATGGCACTGGCGGCCTGGACAAGCGTCAGCGGGTGCCCCTGGACGGTGGTGATCAGACCTCTGGCCGCGTCCAGTTCACCGCCGCGCAGCGGGCGGCCGAGTTCCCGGGCGAAAAGCGCGAGTGCGTGCTCTTCGGCGAGTCCGTTGAGGCGCAACGCTCTCGCCTCGTCCCAGGCGATGTGCTCTGCACAGGCCACCACCACCTCGCACCCCGGAGCGGTATCAACGAGGGCGACCAAATCCTCAGGGCCGCCCTGGAAGTCATCGACGACGAGGAGAGCACGGACCGCCCCCATCAACCGCCGCACTCTGGCCCGGTCGGGCTTGTAATCCTCGGTCTCGAAACAGGCGTGGAAGAGATCCTGAACGACATCCTCAACGGGCAGTCCGGCGGCCGGGAGGTAGATCACATCGCCGCCGCCGGGTCTCGCGGCGCGGTCCGCCGCCACGCGCCGCAACAGCGCGGACTTGCCGACTCCCGGCGGCCCGTATACCTGCACCGGGTGTCCCTCAGCCAACCAGTCGTCGAACCGGGCCAATTCGTGCTCGCGCCCGAGCAGTGCGGGAATACGACGGGGCAGAGCCCGGCCCACGGGCCGACCGCGCCGTTCAACCTGCGGGGGCCCTTCGGGGCGCACCATGACGGAGGAGCCCCGTGCGGCGTTGACGACGACGTTCTGGACGACGTTCCGACTGCCGACGACCACCTGCCCGTCGACATCTCCGTGTACGTGGACGTTGTTCGTACTTGTCATTGGACTGTTCCCCCGCGGCGCCCGCACTACCCCCGGGGAAAGGTCTAGCACTTCAAATCAGGTGACTGTGTCTCAAGTTTCGCTACTACTCAAAATATGGCTCTCCTGCCGTATGTGTGGGTCACTCTGTTGCGGGTTGGCGTCCGGGAGGATTGTCACATTGGCCGAGCAGCTTGAAAGATCTTCGTGTTGATCTTGCTGGGGAGGCTTCATGTCGGTGAGTCGCCGCAATACAAGGGCCGCCACTACCCGGCCGAGATCATCGCGCACCGCCTGCTCCTGCAGCAGCGGCAAGCCAGTGCCCGCTCCGGCACACAGAATGGCGAAGAGTCGGTGTCTGTGCCTGCCCCGAAGCCGGTCACGAAGGAACTCACCCCGGCCCAGGACACGAAGGTCCCCAGCAGATCAGAATGACGCCGGGAGCGAGGATGGCCCGGCGGCCCCGTCCAGGCTGATAGCGCGGAGTGGACTTCTACGGTGAGCCGCTGGCAGCCGTGCGCGGTTCTGGCCATAGCCATGGCCCAGCAGCCGCTTCGTCTGCTTCAAGGCCGTAGCGCCAATACTTCTGCCTCGTCAGCCGTGTCAGGGCGGAGGCGTGTCCGGCGTCGGCGGCGGCGCGGTACAGCCGTTCGGCTCCCTCCTGGTCCCCGGCCTCCTCCCGCATGTACGCCAGCCGCGCCCAGGCGGAGGCGTTTCCGGCGTCGGCGGCGGCGCGGACAAGCCGTTCAGCCTCCTCCTGGTCCCCGGCCTCCTCCCGCATGTACGCCAGCCGCATCAGGGCATCAGTGTGTCCGGCGTCGACGACGATGCGGTACAGCCGTTCGACCTCCTTCTGGCCGCCGCTTTTCTCCAGCATGCCCGCCAGATGTGTCAGGACGGAGGTATGTCCGGCGTCGACGGCTTGGCGGGCAAGCCGTTCGAGTTCCTCCTGGTCTCCAGCCTCCCGCATGTCTGCCAGTCGCCTCCACGCGTAGGTGACTCCGGCGTCAGCAGCGGCGCGATACAACCGTCTGGCCTCCTCCTGGTCCCCGGACTCCTCCCGCTTCTCTGCCAGCTCCGTCATGGCGTAGATGTTTCCGGCGTCGACGGCGGCGCGGTACAGCCGTTCGGCTGCCTCCTGGTCCCCGGCCTCCTCCCGCATGTGCGCCAGCCGCACCCAGGCGTAGGTGTCTCCGGCGTCGATGGCCGCGCGGTACAGCCGTTCGGCTCCCTCCTGGTCCCCGGCCTCCTCCCGCTTCTCTGCCAGCTCCGTCAGCGCATCGGTGTGTCCGGCGTCGACGGCTTGGCGGGCAAGCCGTTCGGCCTCCTCCTGGTCCCCGGCTTTCTCCCGCATGCCTGCCAGCCGTATCAGGACGTGGGTGTATCCGGCGTCGACGGCGGCGCGGTACATCCGTTCGGCTGCCTCCTGGTCCCCGCCCTTCTTCCGCATGTCCGCCAGCCGCAGCAGGGCGTAGGCGTCTCCGGCGTCGGCAACAATGTGGTACAGCCGTTCGGCTGCCTCCTGGTCCCCGGCCTCCTCCCGCATGTACGCCCGCTCCACCAGGGCAATGGTGTGTCCGGCGTCGGCGGCAGCGCGATACAGGTGCGCGGCCTCCCCCGAGGCCCCGGCCTCCTCCCGCATGTCCGCCAGCCACACCCAGGCGGAGGCGTTTCCGGCGTCGGCGGCGGCGCGGACAAGCCGTTCAGCCTCCTCCTGGTCCCCAGCCTCCTCTCGCATGTACGCCAGCCGCATCAGGGCATCGGTGTGTCCGGCGTCGGCGGCGGCGCGATACAGGTGCGCGGCGTGGCGGAGGCGGTAACGGCTGCGGGCGGCGTCGGCGAGGTGGGTGAGGTCGTCTGAGCTAGCGAGGTGGTGGGTAGCGGCGTCCCAGAATGCGGCGGGTGGGCAGAAGAGCCGGCGGGTGCGGCGGCCGTGCTGCTGGAGGTAGTCCGCGAGACTGACGACGCCGGGCAGTGCACCCATCCCGGAGGAGCGGGGCACGTCCTGCAGTGGCCTGATGGTCTGTTTGATCAGGGTTTGGGCGTGGGTGAGGGCGCCAGTGAACCAGGTGTCGGGGTCGGCGGCGGCGCGCTCGTTGCCGGTGAGATAACCGGGCGCCGCATCGTGAAGAAAGGCCAGCGGCAGCGGTCTCGTGATGCCGAGGCGGTGGGCGTCCATGGCCGCGCTGACCAGCGCCTTGCCGTAGACACTGTGCGGGCCGTCGGGGTGTTCGTAGCGGGCCACCAGGTCCGGTCCGGCGGCCAGGACCTGGGTAACGTCGCTTCCTCCGGCTTCCAGGGCGGCGGCCAGGGATCCGTCGTGAGCGGCAGCGTGGCGGACAGCGTCCAAGTGTTCGGCAAAGGAGGTCGGAAGGTGGACGTAGTGGGCCTGGGCCAGCAGCGCCCGGGCCTGCCGGTGGGGGTCGTCCTTGCTGGAGGTGGGAGAGATGGTGAGGGTCTTGTCGTGTTCGGGCCACAAGGTGGCGAGCGCGATGAACGGGCCGTCCGTGTCGAGGCGGCGCAGCAGTGCGGTTGCGACGGCCTCGCCGGCGGAGCCGTCCAGGTAGTGCTGGGCTTCGTTCAGCCACAGCACGGTGCGCGGGCCGAGGACATCCGCGGCCAGCATGGCCACGATGCTGTCGGCGTCCGTGGGGAAGAGCAGCTGGAAGTCGTCCGGTACCGCCTTGAGGGCCTCAGTAGCAGTGCGCGTCTTGCCAGTGCACGACTCCCCACGCACCACCACCAGCAGCGACGCGCGCTCGGCCACCGCTGCGGCCAGACGTGCGTGCAAGCGGTCGTCGTGGGGGCGAGGGACGTAGGTGGGCAGCACGAAGTCGGCGCCGGCCGGGGTGGCGGGCTGCCCGGGAATGGCCGGGTGTACCCCGAGCCGCTTCGCGGTCCAGGACCGTACCGGGCGGGGATGGTCCGCCAGCGCCGCCTGACGCGCCCGCCACTCCTCGTCCTGCAAAGCCCTGCGGGCCTGCTGGCGTTCCACACCCTCCTGGTTCAACCGTGTCCGGCGCTCCTGCTCGGCCCTCCACGCCCGGCCCCAGCGGTCCCCGGCCAGTAACTCGGCAACACTCTCGTCCGAGAACCCATCGGCCGGGGAGTCCAGGACACCTTGACGGGCCGCCTCGAGCCTGATCTCCCCCAGGACGGCCCGCAGCGGCTCCAGCCGCTGCGGGAAGCGTTCCCCACGCAGCCACGCGCCGACCGTGTCCCGGGACAACCGCAGTTGCGGGACCTTGGACAGCGCATTGTCCGAGGGCTTGCCGCCCAGCTGATCCCGCTTGAGCGCGCCCACCCTCCGCAGGTCCTCGAAGAAATCCGGCGTCCTGCTCATCCCTGCCCCGTACGTGCCGGTGTCCGGCAGCGTCCGTTCAGGACACCACCGGACACTGAAATCCCCGGGCCCGCTACCAGCAGCCCAGCAGCGGACCTGCCCAACTCTGCTGCAGACAGCGGCAGGACACGCCCCCGGACAGCCAGCCTCACTCCCATCTGGTCCGCATAACGGAGGGGACCACTCATCCAAGGAGACCGCGATGTCTACGCTCCAGATGCTGATGCTGCTTCTGGCGCTGTCGGGGGCCCTGCACATCGGCTGCGCCGCCGCCTTCGCCGCCTGGCGCGCCGGCACCCACCCCGCCACAGCCCTCCTGATCGGCGGCAGCGCCACCAGCACCGCTTGTGCCCTGTACCTGACAGCCGTTAGCGCCTACCACTGAGCAGTCCGGAGCACCTCCCCCAACCGCGGCCTTCCTGCATTCCCCAAAGACTGGGCCGCCTGTCAAGGAGGGCCACCAGCGCCGCACTCCGCCGACCGGAAAGCGGGTGCCTCCCGCTCTCGCGTACATCGGGTATTCGCGCGAGCATGCGACTCCCGACCTCCTGCGGAAACGACGTCACAACTCGTGTACCTAGCCAGGCGTCAGACGACCGGTAGGTGCGGACAGCTGTCGGCGGGCATGTCGGAAGCGTTCCCGGCGTGGTCGGGGGCGGGGTTATCGCATCGTGCCTCTGGTCGGGCCTTTGTGGTCGGCCGTCTGGTCGGGGTCGGTTGCTGGCCTGGACGGTATGCGCGGCGCCGGATAAGACCGGCGCCGCACCGTACTGGAAGGGCTGCAGTGGCGATGCTGAACGTGGACGTGGGCGGTGGGGACCGGCTGGCGCTGGCCGTACTGGTGCAGTACCGGATGGCGACGACGGAGCAGATGCACCTGGTGATCGCGCCGGGGGTGCGGATCGAGCAGACGCGGCGCCGTCTGGCCAAGCTGCGCGGCGAGGGGCTCATCGACCGCGTCACCCTGCCGCAGGCCGGCCGGACCCGGGTGTGGTTCGCCACCCAGTACGGCGTGGACGTCGCCTTGGAGTGGCCCGAGCTGCGCCAGCGGCGGCCGCCGAAGCTGATCGCGGACCGCACCGCGGCCCGGCTGCGGGCCGGGCATGCGCTGACCGTGACGGAGACCGGGCTCGCCTTCCTGCAGGACGCCCGCCGCCGCGGCGACGAATGCCGGCCGCTGGACTGGATCCCCGAAGTCCACCACCCCCTCGGCAGCGGCGAGGCCGTCATCCCGGACGCCCTGTCGTACTACCGCACCCGCGACGACGGCGGGTCGATGCTGCGGGCCTTCGTCGAAGTCGACCGGGCCACCATGGGACCGGAACGTCTGGCCGCGAAACTCACCTCCTACGCCCGCCTCCACGACTACATACCCGCACCCCTGCCCGGACGCCCAAGGCCGACCGCCGGACAACAGCTTCCAGAAGAGGACTGGCGGCGCCGCTACCCGCTGTTCCCGCGGCTGCTGTTCGTCCTGGACGGCACCGGCCCCACCGGCATCGAGACACGTATCCGCGCCCTGCGCGCAGCCGCCTCGGAACCGGCACTGTCCAGCTTCCTGCACCACGTTCCCGTCCTGGCAACGCCCCTGGTCGACCTGCTCCGCAACGGCCCCTCCGCACCCGTATGGCGCCCCATCCACGACCCCGACCAACGCGTCCCCTGGAGCCAGTCCCGGTAGCCGTAGGCACCCTGCGCAACCGCTGCGCACCAACCACCGCGCAGCGACTGCGCACCCCCACACCGCCCATACGGCGATGCGCACCACCCGACCACGAGACCGACCATGAGACCCGGCACCCCTGACCATGGCCCCGACCACAGCAGGTCACAGCGTTGCGCAGCCGCTGCGCAATCACGTCGCCGATTACGCAGCCGGGACTCGGTGACGGTGGACGGTGCGCAATTGCTGTCCGGCGGGTGATGCGCAGCTATCGCTGCTAGGGACACGTGGGCGCAGCCCGGCTGTCCTCGAATGCGCACGGGCCGCCGCTGACTGCCGTGTGCTGACGGGGGGCTAGCAAAACCAGACCCCCGGCCGCTGGCCAGAGCGCACAGCCCCGGGGCGCGCGGGCGCCTACGGCGTGACCACGTGCCAGAGACCGTTGTAGTTGTCGCTGTTCTTGTCCCCTGGATTGACGTCCTTGGAGAAGAAGTACAGCGGCTTGCCGTTGTAGCACCACTGCGGCGTGCCGTCGTCGCGCTTCACCAGCGAGTAGCGGCCTTCCGGGGCGTCAGTCGCGCTTGCCTTGTACGGCGGCCACATGTCCGCGCACAGGCCGGTACACGCGCTGGTGCCGGGCCTGTCCTTGTCGAACGTGTACAGCGTCATCCCGTTGTCAGCGACCAGGAAACCCTCGTCGGAAACTCTCGCGACACTCATCCCTATCTCCTCATCACATCGAATCCGATGCCGGTGGCCTGCCGTTGTCCGGCGTGAGACCGATCACGACCTGTACGGATCGGTTACTCGCCGCCCGATCCCTGGCCTCCGGACGGGATGGCTCCTCGGGTGCCGGCTACAGCCTGACCGGCGTCACCGAGCCGCCGAAGAAGTTGGCGACGTACCCGCTGGCCGTGCCCGAGACGGCGGGCGCCTGGTACCGGCGCTGGCACCTGGTCGCCGTGGACGGCGCCACGCTGGACCTGGCGGACACCCAGGCCAACGACGCGCACTCGATCGAGGACACGCAGACCGTCGAGGAGGGTGCCGAAATCATCGTGCGGATGGCCCAGTCGGGGCCGGACGGCCCGATCGGCGGCTACTTCGGGGCGGCGGGCCCTCTGCCCCGGTAGGTGGCGAACTGCCCGGGGTCCGACCCGCGTGGCGGACGGGTGGGAGGGGCTACGGCCGCCAGATCACCGCGGTGCGCGTGGAGCTTCCCGGTGTCGGGAAGGTGATCCGGACGCCGACGGCCACGCCAGCGTTGTTGATGGACGTGGCGTAGGAGTTGCTGCCGTCCGGTGTCACGTTCAGTTCGGTCAGGCTCCCGTCGGCCTCGTAGCGGAGGGCGAAGCGGTGCTGATCGGACGGGACCTTGACCCCGGTGTACCCGACGGAGACACCGACGTCGTTGACGGCGACGGCCGTGGTGTACTCGTACGCGGAGCCGATCGCCGTGGCGGTGCCGTCGGGGCTCCAACTCGTGGCGGTGTAGTCGATGTTGTCCGCTCCGAGCTGCCAACCGACGACGGTGCCCGAAGCGTTGATGGCGTTCGCGTTGGAGTGCGGGCCCAGGTCCGTGACGGTGCCGTTGGCGCCCCAGGTCACGGAGCGGGACTGGTTCCTCGTGCCACCGGTCGGCACGGCCCCCCGCGCGAGCACGGTGCCAGCGTCGTTGATCTGGACGACCCATGCGGTGGAGTAGGCCGAGGTCGGGTCGAGCGGGACGGGAGTGCCGTCCGGGTTCCACTTCACGGGGTGATAGGCGTTGTAGTCCGAGAAAGACACACCGGCGACCGCGCCCGAGCTGTTGACCGAGAGGGCGAAGGTGAGGGTGTCACCCTTGAGCGGAGCGAGCTGGACGGCCTGTCCGTCCGGGCGCCACTTCGCTGCGTGGTAGGTCCCGCCGAGCGCGGACTCTCCCACCGCGATACCGGTGCGGCTCATCGCGCGGAAGACGGTCCAGGTGTCGCCGGGCAGCGGCTGCAGTTGGGTGACCGTGCCGTCGGGCGCCCAGCGCACCGTGTGGCTCCCCGACCAGCCGGCGGCGGTGCCGTCGTCGCTGACGGCCTCGACATAGCCCATCGGGTCCCCGGGCAGCAGCGGGAGTGTCGTGGGGCTGAGGTCCGGGTTCCAACGGGTCGGAGACATCTGGTTGTTGGGACCGTCGGTGTAGCCGACGATCACCCCGTTGTCGTTGATTGCGGCGGGGTAGCTCGAGGTGGCGCCGGGCGGGAGGGGCAGGTCGGCGGCCGCGTTGGCCGTCGGGCCGGTGTCGGCCGACGCGCTGCCGGCCGTGGCCAGCGTGAGGGTACAAACGGTGGCCAGGGTGATGGTGGCGGCGCCCGCGGACCGCAGGGCTCTGATGCCGATGCTCATGACGCGAATTCCTCGTCTCGTGGACTTCTTCGGAATGGCACTGTGGTGGTGCTGTGTCACGTCGCGCACGGAAAGTTCCCGTGGGCAACACTGCTCGCCGCACAGGAACTTCACTCAGTCTTCACGACGTCGGGCGCGGCCGCAGCGGAATGCCGGAGTCGAACTCGTCTGTGCCAGGATCGGTTGCCGTGACGAGCGACCTTTGGCAGGCCTGGACGATGTGCCCTGGGCCCAACTACGGGGACCTGGACAACGGGCGTGGCGCGGATCTGCCCACGACAACTCCACCGGACTGCTCCTCACGCTCAAGAGGGAACGGTCCAGTCATAGCCACGGACGCCGCTTTTCAGGCGACGATCTCACTCGTCCGTGCCACGGCGTGGCCGTGTTCGGGGTGCCGGTCAGCACGGCCGTCCTCACCAACCCCCTGCCGCACCTGCGTCCTTCAGTGAATCGCCTCTGAGCATCGACCGACTCGTACCGTTCGCGGGGGAGGCGTTCAAGTGAGGCGAGTCATCCATCCGCTCATTGAGGCACTGGCGCACAGGGGGCGCCGCCCACCCCGAGCGCACGTCGAAGCTGCCCCACACGATGGCGCCCGCATATCCGGATGGCCCCAGATCTCGCGGTGACTGCGACCCTGAGCATCTCGTCCGGGAAAGAGGACTGTTGTCTGTCGCGCCTTGGTGGCAGCATCGCTCATTGGACGAGACGGATGGGCTTCGGGGCACGGTACCGGGTGCGTAGCGCTTCCTGGACGATCGTCTCGACCTCACCAGACAGGCGCCCGCCGCCGCGGCCTCCGCTGGAACGGCCAGGCAGCAGGTCCGACACCCCCCCTCACCGGCGCGCCACCGCCCAAGCAGGACATACACCTGACGCCGGGAGACCCCCAGCCGCTCGGCGGCCTCATCCGCCTCGGCCAGCCCCACTGTGTCCTTCACCGCGAGCGGCCCGATCACCTCGGCCTGCCGCACCGCGGTCTCCCACATCTGGGTCGGCGCGGTCAGCACCCCGCGCTCGGCCACCGGCTCCTCTGCCATCCGGATGCCTCCGTCACGCACGCGACTACGGACAACTCGACCGTAACGCAGGAAAGTTCGGCCCGTCCGGCGCGTTCGCAGTTCCCTGCACGCGACAGAGAATCACCAGCTCAGCTGTGCACGCGACTTCGGAAACCGACACCGGCACCCCGTGATTGATCTTGCTCGCGCAAAGGACCGTTTGTGAGAGTCACGGGGCGTGCGGCTCTGCCCCTTTCCTGTGGTCGGGGAAGATCACCACGAGGCGGTCGACGGTGTCGCGGCCATCTCTTCGAACTTCGCATTAAGGAGCCCCGCCCTCGGCGACCGCGTCGTGCGTGCCGCCGAGGGGCTGGTTGCGGTAGGCGCCGCGCTTGACCGACCACAACCGCGCCACATCGCGACCGGCACCACCGCGTCCTCCGACCGGACTCGGGCCAGCCAGTCGTTCGCTGCCGCGACGAGTTCCTTGCTGGGAAAGGGTGACGCCGAAGCCTACGAACCGTCAGGCCGAGGATCCACTGTCGATGACCAGGTCGGCGCCGACCACCGCGCCGGCTGCGGGTGAGGCGAGATAGAGCACCGCGGCCGCTACTTCTTCGGCTTCCGCGACCCGGCCGAGCGGGTTTTGTGTCTTCACTCGCTCGGCACGGTCGGCCTCGGTCTCACCGGGCCGCAGCGACATGGGGGCAGCGGAGGCGCCGGGGCTGACCGCGTTGATGCGGATCCCCTGGTGGATGTAGTCGAGAGCGGCGGCGCGGGTGAGCGCGGAGACCGCTGCCTTTGAGGTGATGTACGCAGCAAGGTTCGGGATGCGCAGGTGTGCGCCCAGGTTGGAGGAGATATTGACGATGGCGCCGCCACCGTTTCCCTTCATGTGCGCGATCTCGTGCTTCATGGCCAGCCAGACACCGGTGACATTGGTTCGCAGTACCGCGTCCCAGTCCTCCTCGCTCACCTCACCGACCGGTACAGTGCCGCGGAGTATTCCGGCGTTGTTGACCGCGATGTCCAGTCCACCGAAGCGGGTAACGCTCTCGCGTACGAGGTTCTGAAGCTGGCTGGAGTCGGTGACATCGGCGGTGACGGCGGTGGCCGTGCCGCCGGTGGCCTCGATGAGACCGACCGTCTCGTCCAGGGAGGCCGCGGTGCGTCCCGCGGCAACCACGGATGCGCCCTCGGCGGCGAAGGCGAGCGCGATTGCGCGGCCGAGGCCGGAGCCTGCGCCGGTGACGAAGACGGTCTTGCCGGTGAAGCGGTTCATTGCGGTGGCTCCCTTGAGTGATGGATTACTTGGTGCGGTGGTTCAGAAAGGCGACGGCGGCGAGAGCGGCCCCTGTTGCGGCCAGGGACGAGGCATCGCTGCCGAGCGTGAGCAGAATCGCGAACAGGACGGCCGGGCCGAATTCCATCGCGGTGTTCAGTACGCCGCCCGCGAGCCCGGTCTGCCGCTGCGGCACGCCTTCGGTGGCGAGCACGGCGGCTCCCGCGAAGGAGGCCGCTGTGCCGGCCGGCAGCAACACGAGGCCCGGCAGCAGGCCATACCCGTATGAGCTGTGTGCGTCGATCCCGGTGAGCGCGAGGAGGGCGAGCCCGGCCGCGCCGGTGGCGAGCCCGGCCGCTGTGACGGTTCGGGCCCCGTACCGGCCGATGAGCGGTCCTGCCGCCCGGCCCGAGGCGATCAGCGCAACAGCGAACGGTACGAACGCCGCCGAGGTCTGCAGCTGTGACCAGTCGCGCGCCTGCTGGAGGTGGAGCGAGAGGACCACGAAGGCCATAGCGGTTCCGCAAGCGCTGAGCGCGATCGCCGCGAGAGCGAGGATCCGCCGCCGGTCGCGCAGGAAGCCGGGCGGCAGCAGCGGGTCGCGGGCGCGGCGCTCGGCGTACCAGAACGCGGCCAGCAGCGCGGCCCCGCAGAGCAGCGGCACGAACACGCCGACCGACGACCAGGGGCGGGTATCGGTGACGATGAGCCCGTAACTGGCGAGGGTGATCCCGGCCGTGGCGAGCAGAGCACCCGCCAGGTCGAGAGTCCTGCCCCGGCTCGGCGCGGTGTCCGGCAGCAGCCGGGGCGTGAGGACGAGGGCTGCGAGGGCCACCACGAGGGGTACAGCGAAGGTCCAACGCCAGGACAGCAGCGCTGAGATGACGCCGGAAAGCAGATTACCCGCGGTCGCGCCGAGTACCGAGAGGCCGCCCCAGGTGGCCATCGCCCTGCCGTACGCGAGTGGGGAGGGGAATACGGCGCGCAGCACGGCCATGGCAGCGGGCGCGATCAGAGCCGCCCCCACGCCCTGCGCAAAGCGCGCTGCAAGCAATGTCCTCATGCCTGGGGAGAGCGGGGAGGCGGCCGAGGCGGCGGCAAAGAGGGCCAGGCCCGCGGTGAGAGCACGCCGCCCGCCATAGCGGTCCGCGAGGCGTCCGCCAAAGAGCAGCAGCCCGGCGAAGGCCAGTCCGTATGCAGCGCTGAGCAGGATCAAGTCTGCGCGCCCCAGGTCGAATTCGCGCCCTATGAGGGGCAGCGGTATGGCGAGCGCAGCGAGCGTGAAGATCAGTGTGGTCTGGACGCCACCGAGGAGGACGAAGGCGCATCGCTGCTGCATAGTGGCGACGCGGGCAGCGCCCGTGGCGGTCATGCCTTCCTCCCCGATATTTGACCGATCGGTTCATTATTTGGGTATGCGGAAGCGGGCCCGGTGGATTCGGTAGATGTGAGTCAGCCCAACAGGGCTAGGGCCTGTTCGGCCGCGTCCCGTACCCGGTCGGGATCGATCGACGCCTTGCCGACGACCCGTACCCCCTGCAGCAGGACGAGCAGCATGCGGGCCAGCGCACGCGGATCGCGGTTCTCGGGCAGCTCGCCCTGAGCCTGGGCCCGTACGAGCGCGGAGTGCAGCAGGGTCTCGACGTGCTCCCAGCTGATCTCGACCCTGCGGGCCGCTGCAGGGTCGTGCGGCGCCAACTCAGCCGCGGTATTGGTGACGAAACAGCCGTTCAGCCGGCCCTCCGGGGAGATGGCCTCTGCAGCGAAGCGGCGCACTACCGCCCGCACCGCAGGCAGCGCGGGGCCTGGCTGGGACAACTCGGCAAGGAGAGCCGGGTCGCGCGTCTCGGCGTACCGGTCCATGGCTTTCAGGTACAGCTCGTGCTTGCTGCCAAAGGTCGCGTAGATGCTGGCGCGGCCGATGCCGAGGTGCTCGACGAGATCCGTCAATGACGTCGCTTCGTAGCCGCGCCGCCAGAACAGCTCAAGGGCCGACTGCAGCGCGGCGTCCGGATCGAATTCCTTGGTCCTGGCCACGTCGAAGACCATAAACCTATCTAGAACGATCGGTCAAATAACTGCGCATCGCGGCGGCCCTGGTATGCCGTCGCACGAGAGACGGGAAATCGTTCGGCGAGAACTGGCGACGGCCATGCCCTCGCGAGTCCCCAGTCGCCCGCTGGCGACGCCGGGGGTACGGGTCTTCAGGGTGCCGACCCGGCCGCACCGTCCGCCGCCGATCGGGCGGTTTCCGCCTCGGACGGGCCTCGGGGGCCGGGTAGCGTGACCGCTGCGGCGGCGAGGTCGAGGTGGGAGTTCATGTCCAGCTCGAACCGGCCGTAGGGGTTCACGTGGGTCCAGAACAGCGGGGACAGAGCCCGCCGGTCGGCGTCGGTGAGTCGCTTCTGCCACTTCTCCTCGCTCAGGATGTCCTGGAGAAGCAGTGTGTTGACGTACACCAGCGCCGACTGGAGCAGGTGCAGGGCGAGCATCGAGACCTCCTGGGACTCCTTGTCGGAGCCGGTCAGGTCACCATCCTTGCCGTAGAACAGGTCGTGGTTGGCAGAGTTCCAGTTCTCCACGACCTGGAGCCCGTCGTTGATCTCGCGCCGCAGCGCCGCGTCGGCGAGGTAGCCGCAGATGAACGCCGTACGCACCGCCCGCCCGAGTTCCTTGATCGCCCGGTACGTCGGATGCTTCGGCCCGCCGCGGGTGAAGCGACGCAGGACCTGCTCGGCCTCGGCGGTGCCCAAGCGCAGGGCGGTGGTGTACTTCACGATCTGGTCGTACTGCTGGCGGATCAGGTCCCAGTCGATCGTCTTGGCCGACAGCACCGGCGCCAGGTTCGGCCACTTCTCGTCCTCCCCGGCCGCCGGCCGGTACAGCCGCGCCGAGCCGACGTTCTTCAGCCTCGGGAGCAGGTTGAAGCCGATTATGTGGGCGAAGGCGAACCCGACGATGGAGGCGCCGTGCGTGTCGGTGTACTGCCGGTCGATCTCCACGTCCGTGCAGGGCCGCAGCACGCCCTCGATTGGCGACCGAGGTGAACTCGCCGGTGAAGCCGATGGCGAACTCGGCCTCCTTGAGGATGTCGATCAGGTCGATGGTGCCCCAGCGGCGTTCGATCTCCGCCTTCAGGGCGACGAGGTTCTCCGGCTCCTCCTGCTTGCCCAGCGGCGAGCCTTGATCCACGGCTCGCCGTGCTTCCTGACGATGTCCACCCCGCCCGTGGTGCCAAGCTCCAGCGCGGTGTCGAAGCGGGTCAGGGCCTCGCGCAGCCGCTTCTGAAGGGCCTCGATGAACTTCTCCGCGTCCTGCGGCTGGCGGATCGCGTCGTAGTGCACATCCCGGTTGTCCTCGAAGTCCGGCGGCAGATCGTCCTCCGGATTCCGCCACCGGTTCGCGCCCGGCACCCAGACCTCCCGCCGCCGCAGCGCGTCCCGCAGCGCCACGAGCACGCACAGCTCGTACGGAATGCGCTCGACCCGGCCCCGCTCGTCCACCACCGCCTTGCGCCACTCCTCGCGGACCACCCCGCCCAGCGGGATCTTCTCCGCCTCGTCGAAGAACGCGCCCTCCTTGGCGATGGGCTGGTCCAGGTACCGCTTGAGCAGGTCGATGGCGTCCATCACCGGCCGGTAGGCGGTGTTGTTGCACTTCAGCTCCAGCGCGTTCAGCAGCGGCGAGAGCATCCGCCGCCAGTGGTTGGAGTACGACGAGCGCAGCACCGTACGCACCCGGGCCCGGTAACGCGCCTCGTTCGCTGCGGCCTCCGCCGCCAGCGCCTTCAGCGTGGACTCACCGGCCACGGGATAGATCACCTTGCGGACCGTGCCGCCCGGCTCCGCGACCGCCGCCTCCACCAGCCGCAGCAGGATGCCCTCCTTGCCACGAACTCGTTTCATCTCCTTGTTGAACTCGCTCTCGACCTTCTTCTCCGCGCGCGTGTTGATCTTCTGCACGAGCTGGATGAACAGCTCGACCAGCGAGGCGGTGATCTCGGTCTCCCGGACATGGCACAGCGTCGACAGCAGCGTGTACCGCACCGGCCCGGCCGCCGCCCGCAGGTCCGAGGGATACTCCTTCGCCGCCCGCGCCCGCCAGGCCGCCACCAGCTTCTCCGACACATCCGCGAATAGCTCCGGCGGAAGCTGGAGCCCGCGCACCCGCTGGAGCTTGTTCACGGGCCGCCAGTCACGCTGGGCGTGGTCAAGTATGGGGAGCGCTGCCCGTAGATCACCGATGAGTCCCCGGAGCCGTCGACCGAATCCGGGGCCTGTCGTTCAAAACCGAACACACCGTCCCAGCACAGCTCCCACGGCGCCCGTGCCGCCGCGGAGTTCGGAGTTCCGGCAGTGCTAGTGATCACCGGCCGATGCCGCCCACGCACCGCGCGATCTGCGCGGTGCGCAGATCAAGAGCGGAACTCGGGGCCGGGCGCGGGTGTCTCCACCGGCTGGGTGGTCAGGTACCAGGAACCGGCACCAGCGCCCTCGTGGACGATCACGAAGCCGGGGCGGGGCATCCGGAGCGTACAACGCCCGTCGCCTATGCCGTACACGATGGGATAGTCCTCACCGGGCGTGTCCTCGGGCCATGCGGGCGGGGGGCAGTCGCAGCGGGGGCCGTCCCCTCCGCACGGGCACACGTAGCGCACCTCCCAGCCGCGGTCGGTCTGGAACTGGACGGTGAGCAGCGCCGGGCCACCGGTGTGGCGCAGGACGTCGTCGCCGTGGCCGGGGTGTTCGGGGGCGAGCACGGTCGCGGCCGACAGCGGAAGGACGCGGATCGACCAGCGGCGGCCGGGAGAGCTGTAGCTGCTGTCGACGCGCAGATGGGTGCGGTCCCCATCCAGGTAGCGGCGGCCGTGGTACGCGTCGTCGACACAGAGCGGGTCCTGGTCCGTGTCTGTCCGGTCCTCCGTGCGGGTCACTGCAGTCACGGAGAAGTAGCCTTCGTCCGTGGCGTCGACCTCCAAGAGGGCGGGGTGGCCGGGCTCGGGCCGGTCGATGAGGAATTCGGTTCTTCCGTCGCCCTCGCCGGTCATCACATGCCGTTCGCCGGTGCCGGCGACCGCCGGCCGCGGGCGGTCGGGGGCGACCGGCATGAGGGCGTCGATGGGGACGGGCCTGCCGTGCCGACGGGCGTCGAGACGGATCAGGGCGGCGCGTCCGTCGCGCAGAGCGGTCAGCGCGTCGGGCTCGCTACGGGCCGCACTCGCCCGGTCGTACGCCGCCAGCACCGCCCGGTACTCCCGCAGCACGGCGGGCGTGGTGTCCGGCCCGTTGATCTCGAACTCCAGGGCAGCCGCCTCCTCCCCGAAGGAGGTCACCGACTCCTCCACCGCGGCGGGCAGCCCCACCGTCACCGGAACGTCCTGGTGCGCTTCCCGCTCCCCGCCAGAAAGTGCGCTTTCAGCGACGCGGCGACGCCACAGTGGGTACAGCCCGCCGATTCCCAGGCCGAGCAGGAAAGCCACCACATAGCCAATCACACCCGCATCCTCGCACAGACGTCCTGTCAGACGATGAACTGATGTATGCCGAAACCGACTTGGAGGTCGTCTCGTTTGGTACGGACGTGAAGAAATTAAGTCCGTCGGGGCGGTTAAGTTCAGGGACAGGGAATGTCGCTAACGGGCGGCGTGGGGTGGTTCAGCCGCCAGACCACGTCGATGCCGGAGTCTGAGGGGGCAGCGGGCGGCGTTACCTGCTCACGACGGACTTCGGTGAAACCCAGTCGGCGCGGTATGGCGCCGCTGGAGACGTTGGCCAGGTCGTGCGTGATTTCCAGGTACGCCACGTTCGGCAGGGTGAATGCCTCTGCCATCATGGCTGCCGTCGCTCTCGTGGCGATGCCCTGGCCGGTGGCGGCAGGGTGCAGCCAGTACCCCATGCACCAGCCCTGAGGTTCGGCCCCGCGGCGGGTCGAACACATGCCGATGAGCGTGCTGTCCCTGGCGATGGCGTAGTTGAACGCGTCACCGCTGTCCCACATCGCGTCAGACCTCGCGAGGAAGCCGCGAGTCTTCTCCTCGCTGTGACGGGCGACCCACGGCATCCATGGGCGCAGGTGGTCCAGAGACTCCTCGATCAACCTGAACACCGGCTCGAAGTCGTTCTGCCCCCGCCAGCGTCGCAAGGCGAAGTCTCCACACTCGATGATCTGCCTCGGCCGCTCCATGGCGGTCATGCTCGTCCCGCAGAACGGATCACTGCAACGGCAACCTCGTCGGCGATGGAAAACTGTCTCTGCAGCCGTGGAATGACCCGGCCCGAGATTCGGTTCCCCTCCGCCGCATGTGACAGGTCATGCCACGACGGGGCGGCACGATACCCGACCATCTCTGGATCTTTTACATCCACTCGCTGCGCCCGGAGCAGGCCCGTCTCAACGCTGTCGTATGGCAGTTGGGCGCGGGCACCGTCGGGGTGACGCTCCTCGTCACAGGCGGCACCTGGCTGGTGGGCGGACGGGTGCTGCGCTCTGTGGAGGCCATCCGCGCCGACTTCGCGGAGCTCAGCGCTCGCCATCTCGACCAGCGCGTCTCCGTGCCACGCTCCGGACGCGAGATCTCCCGGCTCGCCGACACCATGAACACCACCCTCGACCGCCTCCAGAACTCCGTCGACCGGCAACGCCAGTTCACCGCCAACGCCTCCCACGAACTGCGGACGCCGCTCGCCTGCCTGCGAACCGAACTCGAACTCGCCCTCCACCGGCCAGACACCGCTGACTGGCCCCGTGTCGTCCGCGCCGCCCACGACGACACCCTGCGCCTGCAGGCCCTCACCACCGACCTGCTGCTCCTCGCCCGGCTCGACGCCGGAGACGCCGACCCGCCTCCGGGCCCGCCACTCGACCTGACCGACCTCGTCCGCGCCGAGACAGGCCGCAGGAGGCTTCCGTCCCACCTCACCCTGACCACTCACATCCACCCCGAACCGATCCCCGTATACGGCCACCACGCACTCCTGGCCCGCGTACTCGGCAACCTCCTCGACAACGCCGAACGCCACGCCTCCGCCACCGTCACGGCCCGTCTCACCTGCGACGCCGAGCACCGGCAAGCCGTCCTGGAGATCCTTGACGACATCCCGGGCATCCCGCCGGAAACATCACCAGAGGATCTTCGAACGCTTCAGCCGCCTCGACGACGCCCGCGCCCGGGACGACGGCGGCGCGGGGCTCGGGCTCGCCATCGCCCAACGCATCGCCATCACGCACCGCGGCACACTCGCCATCGCCCCGAGCCCCCAGGGCGCCCACTTCCTCCTGCACCTCCCCACCAGCACCCCGCCGCAGGACCCGTGAACGGCCCCGGCACCGCGCCCAGCAGGACGTCGGCAATGGCAACCTGGCCCAGCCCCCGAAAGCAGCGTGACCGCTCCTCGTCCCGGACCAACGCCGGCCATGGTCCCCGCCTCGTCGCCTACGAGGTCCTACACGCCGTCGACCGCCTGGCCGCCCTACCGCCGACCAACGCTCCGAAGCCCTGGCTCAGCTCTACGACGAACTCGTGAAGATCGGTACCCAAGGGCGCTTGGGTCCCTGGCAGCGCCAGCAGCCTGCCTCTCCAGGAGACACCCTGAAGCCGACAGGTCACGGACCCTGGCCGAGGCTCTTCCGAAGCATTCCGCACGTTCCATAGCCGTCGTTACCAGTACTCGTGCAGGCGCTCGGTCGCTCCCGAAAGGCGGCCGTCGCGAAGTACGCCTGGTCGGGACGCGAACGGCTCGGTCTCCTGCGAGTGCGGGTGCGTGTATCGAATGTCAGCCCCACCCCGGTCACGCTGCTTTCGCGTCCCCACCGGCCAGGAACGGATGCAGCAGCGTGAGCAGGGCGTGCGGCCGGTGCAGCGGGATGATGTGGCCGCAGTCTTCGATGACGTGTCCGGTGAGATCGTCGGTGACCGGGCGGAGTTGGCGTGCCAGCGCAGCGCCGACGGGCCGGGCGCCCAGCGCCATCGTCGGCACCGTCAGGCGGGCAGTGGCGACCGCCTGCTCGATCTGTACCGCGCTCTCGGGCAGGGCCCGGTAGTACGAGAACGCGCAGCTCAACGCCTGGCGGCCGGTGTATGCGCGGACGAACGCGTCCCGGAGGGCGGGGCGCACACCGTCGCCGAGCGTGCCGGCGCTCAGAAACCAGTCGACGTAGGCGGCCTCGTGGCCCTCCAACACGGTCTCGGCAAGGCTGGGCGCGGCGGAGTGGAAGCCGAACCACCACGGCGGCCCGTCGGCGAGGAAGTCCTCGGCGCCAGGCAGCCTGCCCAGAAGGGACTCCATGACGACCAGGCGCCGGATGAGACCAGGGCGGCGCAGGGCGAGGAGGAAGGCCGGCGCGGTGCCCGCGTCGATGCCCACCGCCGCGGCCGAGGACACGCCGAGCGTGGTGAGAAGCGCCGCGGCGTCCTCGGCCAGGGTGCCCGCGTCGTACCCTAAGGCGGCCCGGCTGCTCGCGCCGAACCCGCGCAGGTCCGGCGCGATGACGCGGTAGCGGCCGGACAGATCGGCCATGACGTCCGTCCACAGCTCCCAGGTGTGCGGGAAGCCGTGCAGCAGCAGGACGGCCGGGCCCGATCCGGAGAGGGCGACGTTCAGTTCGACACCGTTGGCGAGGACGCGTCGCAGCTCGGGCATGGAGGGACTCCAGGTGCTTGGTGAGTGGTGGTGACTAGGTCACGCTAGGGAACTACCCTGGTCTGCCCAAGACGGCACTTTCCCTTCAGGTGGTGAGCCCCAGGTGACCACGTCGAGGCCCGGCGGACGTGACCAGCGACCCGGTGAGCGCGGAGACCTGCTGGATCCGCGCTGCCCGACCCGCCAGTTGCTCGACCGTATCGGCACCAAGTGGACGTCGATGGCGGTCAAGGTGCTGGCCGAGGAGGCTCCGGGTGAGCTCCGTTTCGCGGAACTGCGGCGCCGTATCCCGGGCATCTCACAGAAGATGCTGTCCGTCACCCTGCACAGCCTGGTCCGCGATGGTCTGGTCGCGCGCCGCGTGGAACCCACCGTGCCGCCCGCCGTCCACTACCGGCTCACCGAGCTCGGTCTGTCCCTCGAAGGACCGCTCTCCGCCCTACGGGTCTGGGCCGAGACGCACATGCCGGAGATCGACCGCAGCAACCAGCTCGCCGACGGGTCACTCCCCAATTAGCCGTGGATCGAATGTGCTGGTCACAGCCGCTCGTTTGGCCGCGGCAAGGACGGTCGCCTCGTAGCGGACCGCCAACTTGTCATACCGCGTGGCTACGGCCCGGTGTCTTTTGAAGAAGCTCAGTGATCAATGAGCATGATGACGGTTCGCGATGGCTGCGTTCGCCAAATGATTGCGTGTAGCGCCCTAGTACTCCAGCCGGATTTCTGTATTTCTCTTGGTCAACGGCCTGGTGGTGGGGAGTGTAGCGAGGGTGTGGCATGGAGGGGAAGGTCTTGGACCGGCGGTCCCCCCAACGGGTGCCGCTGCCGCATGTAATGAAAACGTCGGGCACGTGCTTGGTGTCGGCGTCGTCATCGGGACCAGTTCACCGCGTGGTCGCGGCCTACAGGATGGCGACGCGTTTCAGTTGGCACAGCTCGCCGCCGTGCAGCGGCGCGGGCGCCATCACCCGCAGCCCCGTGCGGCGGCAGCCGGAAGCGGGCCCCGGCTGCGAAATCGGCTTCATCATCACCAGGCTGACCGGCAGCTGGACCGCGACCAGGTGGTAATCCGCCCCGCCAACGGCTTCGGCGGCCAGGGCGAGGAGCTCCCCCACCGTGAACGTCTTTTCCACCAAGCCCGCCACGCGGCGATGCCGTACCCGGCGACATTGCCGCCCGCCACGGCATCCTCCAGGACGGCATGACCGTCGCCACCCGTCGTATCGGCGTGCGTGGAGCATTGTGGCGATTATGCTGCGACCCGGGTTCTGTGATCCAGCTGACGCCTGGGTAACCTCGCCCTTCCACTCCTGCACAGACGCACTCAGGGCTACGCTGAGCCATCAGTCCGGCCGTGCGAGAGGGCGCCACTGTGGGGGATGATCCGGCAAACGACGCACCTGTGGTGCGTGTTGAAACCGTAGAACTCAACGGGCATGGAGCTCGGCAGATCGGCAGCCGCACACGGCAGTCTGCGTCTTTGGCCGACTGCTCTGACGAACTGCAAGAAGCGATTGTCCAGGCTTCGACAATCGCGCAGGATTCACTGGCTCAGGTTCCACAGCGGCACGGCTGGTCAGTCACCAGCTTGGAGGTTGTCTTCGGGATCACGTTGGCGGCCGAAGCCGGAGTGATCCTTTCGAAGGCGTCGGCGGAAGCCTCCTTCGAAGTGACACTCACCGTGGAACGGGCCGTAGACGCGCCATGACCGACTGGCACTACTGGGTGCGGATCCGCGAGAACGGCAGGCATCTGGGCGCCGGCTTCTTCGTGACTCGGGTCTTCGTGCTCACAGCCATGCATTGCCTCCGTCAGGTGTCCTCGGAGGATGCCCGGTTGGAAGTCGAACTGGCCGATGGACAGGTCATGAGCGGTCGGTTGTGCGACTCAGTCAAAGAGGTCGACCTCGCCCTTATAGCCATCGAGGGCGCACATGCATTCGATCTGCCACTTGCACCGCCGACGGACTGGCCGCGACCGCAGGTGAGGTGGAGCGGTACGTATTGTCCGCCGGGTGAGAACACCCAACTGAGCGGTCGTGTGACGCATGCACCGATCGACTACCGCAGCGCAGAGGGTGGCGAGTTCAAAGGGATTCAACTGACAGTTGACCAATTACTCGGTGACTACTCGGGGTACTCCGGCAGTCCGGTAGACACCGATCCCGTAAAGGCTGGGCGATCCGATCCCTTCGAACGCGAAGAACGCCCGGTAGTTGGGATCCTCATGGAACAACAATTCAGCCGTGAGGACCCGACTACGGGAAGCAATGTTTTGGTCGCAGCGTCGGTGCGGCACGCAATGGATCTTTTCCCCCACTTCAGCATCGACTGGCTGCGCAACGGGGGTCGCGCCCCCGAGCCGCAGCGTGCTGCAAGCCAGGAGTCCTCGGAAGCCGCAGAGGAAGCGGCGGCACAGCGTGCGACACGGGAGGCCGATGTCGTGCTCAGATCGCTGCGACGGTGGGAGGAGGCGGGGCTCATCACATCGGCGGAGGCTCAGGAGCAGCGGCGTCGCACGCTGCGGCAACTAGGCGATGGCGCGCTGGGAGGTGACGGTGATGACTGAAACCTCCACCATGCGGTGGCAGCGCAGGATCAATGTCGCCGAAAAAGCGGTGAGAGGCGACCAGGAAGCCCTGGCGCCGCTTCGGGAGGAGGTTCTCCGCCTCACCGAAGACACGAACCTCCTGAACACTCCGACTGCCGCGTGTGATATGTCATACTTTGTTGCCCTGTTGCCCTGTTGCCCTGTTGCGTGAGCTGGGCAGGGCAGGGGGACCGGATTACGCGCGCACGCTGGGCGTGATCGGCCAGTGGGTAAAGGGAGGCTTGGTTCCTCCGGAACATCAGTGCGTCGTGCATAACAGAATCGCCACCGTGCTCGCCGAAGGCGGGGCCGAGGACGAGGCCCGTGAGGCCCTGACGGCTGCGCAAGTTGCAGCGCATACAGAGCTGGAGCGGGCGTACACACTCGCCCAACTCGGCTCCATCGAGGCCCGCCTCGGAAACTGGGGACGCGCGCGTGGGTACGCCGAGCAGGCCGCACGCCTCATCCCGGCAGCAGGCGGTGAGGAGGCATGGCTGGACGTGTTGATGCGGACGACCTCCGTGTTCTTCCGCATCGAAAACACGGTCAGAGACCGGGATCACCAGCGCGTGGAACTCCTCGCCCAGAAGCTCGTGGATGTCTGCGGGCAGCAGATCGACCGCTGGGGCAGTGATCACCCTCGAACATTAGAAGCCGTGGTCTGGCGGGTACTGCTCATGACGCTCGGAGGGGGGTTAGTTGGTGTACCGCGTGCTTGCTGGCCTGGGGTGTTGTGGGTGTGCTGAGAGGCCGGGTGGGCGGTGAGGTCGGGGTGGGCGGGGTGTGTGAGCTGGGCTTATGTGTTGTGTGTGGAGCGTGGCGGGGTGGGTTGTGGGTAGTTCCAGCGCGTAAAGACTCGGTTAGTGTTTTCGCTGGTCAGGGCTTTTTGCCTGTTCGGGGGGTGGGGTTAGCGGCTGCGTGTGGGGCGTCTGTGTTGTTCGGCGAGGTGGTCGAGTGGTACGGCGTCGAGGGCTGCTTTCGTGATGCGTTCGGTGCCGTCGGTGATTGCGGTGATGGCTGCTTGGCGGATGAGGCGGGTGAGGGATCCGATGCGGCCGGCGGTGCGCTGGTGGAGGTAGGGGGCGTGGGCTGGAAGGGTGCCGGGTTTGTGGTGGGTGAGGTCGAGGGCGTTCTCGATGTCGGTGATGACGTCGTGGAACGGTTCGCGTTTGCCGCGGCGGGCGGGGAGGGGGCCGCAGTCGACGAGCGTGGCCCGTCCGGCGAGCTGCGCACCCCGCGTGTGAGTTGGGGGTGTGGTGGCGGTGGTTGGGTGTCATTGGTGAGTGACAGTTTTCTGGCCTGGTAGAGCGTGGTTTTTCGTTTCCTAGTGGCTGTCATGGGGTGACCGCGTGGGTGTCATTTGCCGGTAGCACGGGGACTGGGTGGCTGTCATGGGATTGGAAGTTCCTGTGTGTGCGGTGACGGGGCTGGGGTGGGCTGGCGTGTATGGCTGCTGGGCTCGGGCGTGGTGTACCTGATGGGGAAGTGCCGCTCGCTGCGGGTGCGGGGCGTGGCGCGGTGGTTCGGCGTCTGCTGGTGGTGGACGAGTCCGGGTCGGTGTCGCGGTTGCATGTGAGGGTGGCGGCTGAGCTGGCTGGGGTGTCGGAGCGGACGGTGTGGCGCTGGCTGGCGGAGGGGCGTGCGGGGCAGATCGAGGCGCGGTCGCAGCCGGGCGGGTTCGCGGTGAGCGACGAGCTGTGGGCGGTGCTGGCGGAGGAGGGCGGGAACGTCTCGGCGTTGTACCGCAGGCTGGAGCAGGCGCGGGCTGAGGGTTCGCTGGGGCAGTGGGGTGTGACGCGAGTCCCGTCGGCCTCGACGCTTCAGCGTGTGGTGCGCCGGGATCTGCTGGCGGGGCGGGTGTTGGAGGTTGCGCGGCCGGCGCGGGGCCGGGTCGTCGCGGATCGCTACGACCAGGTGCTGGCTGACCTTCGGCTGACGCGTTCGGCTGGGGGTCCGCCGGTTTTGGACGGCGTTGAGGACGGAGCGGTTCAGCCGGTTGTCGACCCGGATGGCGAAGGAGTCGGTACGGGTCGCAGTGGGGTGCGGTTGTTCGTGCCGGGGGCGCGTGTGGTGTCGACGGCTGCGGTGGCTTCGGTGGTGGAGGCGGTCGGGCATACGGTCGCGGCGCGGGGGATCGTTTGTGTGTTCGGTGATACGGGGTTGGGGAAGACGGTGGCGGTGCAGCAGGCGCTGCATCTGCTGCCGTCCAGGGTGCCGGTATGGCGGGCGGTGGTCGGAGTGAGGCCCGGTTTGCCTCAGGTGCGTTCCTCGCTGCTGGAGGCGGTTGGGCTGCCGCCGGGATTGCTGGCACACCGGTCAAATGCGGCGGACAGCGCGCTGGCACAGGCGCTGCGGCAACCCGGGGTGTTGTTCCTCGATGACGCGCAGCGCCTGTCTCCTCCGCTGCTGGACTATCTGCGGCTGTTGTGGGACGAGCCGGGCACGGCTGCGGCACTGGTGCTGTGCGGGGCGGGCGCGGAGCGGGTGATCGCCCGGGCGCCGGCGCTGCGGTCACGGGTGCTGACCTGGCATCAGGCCCCGGCCCTGGAACAGGCCCGGCTGGTCGAGACGCTGCGCCTGTTCCACGAGGTGTGGGAGACGGCCGACCCGGCGGATGTGGTGTGGGCGGACTCGGCAGTGGCCCGTGGGAACTTCCGCACGTGGGCGAAGATCACTTCTCACGTCTATGCCCCGGTCAGGCGCCAGAAGAGCCCCCTGGTGGACCGTTCCTTGATCGAGCAGGCCTGCGCACGGCTGGGCCCTTACCCGTGACCGGATCGCGGTGCGGCGCGGACAGGGAGCGGATTCAGATGCGGGGGCCGGTTTCATGATCAATCCTTCCGAGGCAGCCGCCCCGGCATGGCCTGACGGGTCCTTGCCGGTGCTGGAGGGGCCCGGGCTGGCCGCGCTGCGTGGGCCCGCGGTTTCGCAGCTGCTTCGGTTGCGGGGGCAGGGGCGCCTCTCGCGGGGGCATGTGCGGCTGGCGGGGGAGTGCCTGGGGGTGTCGGAGCGGACGGTGTGGCGGTGGCTCGCGCAGGCCGCAGCCGATCCCGGTGCGACGGCTCACCCGGGTGCCAGGTCGGGCGATCGGTTCGAGATTACGGCTGAGGTGCGGGTGCTGCTGGCGTACTGGCGGGGGAACGCGTCCGCGGTCCACCGGCAGCTGATGGCCCGTGCCCGGGCCGCGGCAGGGGAGCCTGCCGTCGCTGTTCCGGGCGGGGCACCGACGGAGGCGGTGCCGGTGCTGGATCCGGTGCCGTCGTTGTCGACGTTCCTGCGCGCGGTGCGCCGTGACCTGACCGCCGGGGAACGCGCCGCCCTTGCCATCGGTCCGGAGGCGGCCCGGGCCCATGACGTGTTCGGTAAACGGCCCCGGCTGTGGCGGAACCACACCTGGGAAGCAGACCATGTCCAGGCGCCGCTCCTGGTGGACGCTGACGGGGATCTGGTGCGCCCGTGGGTGACGTGGTTCATCGATGTCGCGACCAGGACGATCACCGGCACAGCTGTCACACCCGGTCAACCGTCCAGGGCCTCGATCCTGGCCGCGCTGCGCGCCGCCATCCTGCGCAGTGGCCCGTACGGGTCGGCGGGCGGCATCCCGGAAGCGGTGCGCATCGACCGCGGCAAGGACTTCCTGTCCAGGACGGTCCTGGGCGTGTTCGGGACCCTCGGCGCCGAGGTCGATGACCTGCCCGCCTACAGTCCGCATCTGAAGGGCACGGTGGAGAACCTCAACCGGTCGGCCGACCGCATGCTCTTCGCCGCCCTGCCCGGCTACACCGTCACTCCCTCGCCCCGGCGCGCCAAGAAGGAGCAGGAGCTCGCTGACTGTGATGCGGCCCCGCCCCTGACCTTCACGGAGTTCACCGCCGAGGTCCTGGCCTGGACGACGTGGTGGAACACCGAGCACCGCCCTGACGGCCTGACCGGCCAGACCCCCATCGAGGCATGGCAGGCGGATCCCACACCGCTCTCCGACATCCCCGAGGCCGCTCTGTGGGCTCTGATGCTGGAGGACGACGGCCGGACGCGGAAGCTGACCAGCCACGGGGTGCGCTGGCGCGGCCGTGACTACGTCGGTGCCTGGATGGCCGGCCAGGCCGGCCGCAGTGTCCGCATCCGGTACATGCCCCATCACGACCATGAGATCGAGGTCTTCGACCCTGCCGGGCGCCACCTCGGCTCCGCCCACCTCGCCGACGCCGCCACCCCCGAGCAACTCGATGCCCTGCGCCGGACTCGCACCGCACGGGCGCGCCGCCTGCGGGAGGAAGCCAAGAAGGCTCAGGCCATGCGCCGGCAGCGTTTCGCCCCTGCCACCACCCCCACCGCCCCGCAGCGCCTGGGCGCCGTGACGGCAGCCGAAGCCAACCACGAGCTCGAAGCCGCAGCCCACAGCGACATGGCTACCCTCGCTCTGCCCGACCTGATCCCTCCCGCGCCACCGCCCGAGGACTGGAACACCCCCACCTCCCCGCGCTCCGCAGGCGTCCGACGCTCCCGCGTTCCAAAGGAGACGCGGTGACCAGCCAGCTGCCGCCACGGGAGACTGACCACTACACCCAGCTTCCCGACGCCGCAGTCGTCACGACTCGCGCGCTCCTGGCCGCAAGGGAGAACATCGCCGACACAGTCCAGGCCAGGGCGATGATGTGCCTCCACGGTCCCGCCGGTGTCGGCAAGACCCTCGCCGTCAACGTCTGCTTGCGCGAGCTCGAGCGCACCCGGGGAGAGGAGGTCTGCCGGATCACCTTCCGTGCCCGCCCCACCGCCCGCGCGGTGCGCCACGAACTCTTCGCCACGCTCGGTCTGCCAGGCGAACCCCCTCGTCACCCATCCGAGTTCGACCGGCTGCTTCTGGACTCCCTCGCAGCCCAGCCGCGTACGCTGGTCGTGGACGAAGCTCAGTGGCTCAATCGAAAGACATTCGAGTACTTCCGGTTCGCCTGGGATAACCCGTACACGCAGATCGCGATCATCTTCGCCGGTGGTGAAGGCGCGCACAGTGTGTTGCGGAAGGAGCCGATGCTCTGCTCCCGCATCTTCATCTGGCAGCACGTCACCAAGCTCAGCCTGGTGGAAGTTCAGCAGGTCATCCCGCTCTGCCATCCGATCTGGGCGAGAACCGATCCCGCGGACATCGCCTTCGCCGACCGCCACGCGGCACACGGCAACTTCCGCAACTGGGCCCGGCTCACCGCCCACACGATGACCGCACTTGAACGAACAGGCCGAGACCACCCGGACCAGGAAGTGCTCCGCTGGGTCTTCAGCAGGCTGGGCAACTAACACACCCGGCAAGCGAGCAGCTCGCCGGGTGCTCGGGTGCTGTGCAGGTTCATCGGCCGGCGAGTGTCAGGGACCAGTTTTTCTGCGTAGTGGGCGGGGCTGTGAGCTGGGACTGTGCAGGTGTATTGGTTGGGGTTGGGTGCTTGATCACCCAGTGA
>NZ_JBIRWL010000037.1:0-31598 GCF_044387825.1 Streptomyces sp. NPDC020299 | reverse complement strand
GGCGAGGCTTCTTCTTCCCCATGCTCTCCATGATGGACATCCTCCCGGGGCTGAACCCCTGATCTCGGATGTCCGCCAAAGCGGATCAAGCCCACAGGCAGAGAAGCCAGGCGAGCGCGAAGTCGGCCCGTCGGCGGGCCATGACGGTGGAGCCCAGGCGGAGTTCGCGGCACCCGCCATCTCTAAGGCATGTCCTCATCTGTGGGATAGGTGTCCCGATCGCCATGGCGTAGCAGGGACCGCCGGCATCAGGCTGGAGGCGCCGCCGAGCGAACGGCGACCGCACACACAGAGAAGGCGGACACCATGGGAACTCAGAGCGGCGGGACGGCCGACGTCGACGTGCCGGACACGAAGCTGGTCCGGGAGGCGACAGAGCTGATCCGGGACACCACGAGCGAACTCGTCTACCACCACTCCCGCCGGGTGTACTTCTTCGGCAGCCTGCAGGGCCGCAACCGCGATCTGAGCTTCGACCCGGAGCTCCTCTACCTCGGCGCCATGTTCCACGACGTGGGCCTGAACGACACCTTCCACAGCAGCGGCCGCCGCTTCGAAGTGGACAGCGCCGAGGAAGCGAAGCGGTTCCTGCAGGCGCACGGGGTTGCGGACGACAGCATCCGCCGGGTCTGGACGGCGATCGCCCTGCACACCACGCCCGGGATCCCGGAGTTCATGGAGCCGGAGGTGGCCCTGGTCACCGCCGGGGTGGAGTACGACGTACTGGGCATCGGGTACGGTGCGATCCCGGAGGCGGACCGGGCCGAGATCGTGGCCCTGCACCCTCGCCCCGACTTCAAGCGCCGGATCCTTGAGGCATTCACCGACGGTATCCGGCCCAAGCCGGAGACGACGTTCGGCAACGTGAAGGCCGACGTGCTGGAGCACTTCGTTCCCGGCTTCCAGCGCGGTGACTTCGTTCGTACGATCCTCGGTTCCCCGTGGAAGGAGTAGGTCCGCCGGTGTCCCACCGCCGCCACACGGTCGCCGTCGTCGCCTTCGACGCGGTGCAGCTTCTCGACGTCACCGGCCCGGTCGAGGTCTTCACGACCGCCAATCGCTACGGTGCGCACTACGACGTGCGGGTCGTCTCGCCCACCGGTGCCGACGTCGTCACCTCCTCGGGACTGGCGGTCGGCGTCCACGGCGCCTTCTCCTCGCTCCCTGGCAGGATCGGCACCCTGGTGGTGCCCGGGAGGCGGGACTGGCGGGCCGCTGTCGGCGACACGGACCTGGTGCAGTCGGTCACGCACCTGGCCGGCCGGGCCGCGCGCGTGACCTCCGTGTGCGGAGGAGCGTTCGTTCTGGCCGCGACCGGCCTGCTGGACGGTCGGCGTGCCGCGACGCACTGGGAGCTCGCGCCCGACCTTGCGGTCGCCTTTCCGGAAGTGCGGGTGAAAAGCGATCCCGTGTTCGTCCGGGACGGCCACGTCGTCACCTCGGCCGGGGTGACGGCGGGTATCGACCTTGCGCTGTCCCTGGTCGAGGAGGACTGGGGGGCCGAGGTGGCGCGCAGCGTGGCCAGGCAACTGGTCGTCTTCATGGCCAGACCCGGCGGGCAGGCGCAGTTCAGCGCCCGCATGGTTCCCGGCCAGCCTCGGCACTCGGCGGTGCGACGCGTGATGGACCACGTGGGCAGCGACCCCTCGGCCGCGCACACCCTCGATTCACTGGCAGCCGTCGGCGGTGTCAGCGTCCGGCACCTGGCACGGCTCTTCCGCAGCGAGATCGGCATGTCGCCCGGGCAGTACGTCGAATCCATCAGGACCGAGGCCGCCCAGGCTCTCCTGGAGAACGGCGACGGCACCGTGGAGGAAGTGGCACAGCAGGCGGGGTTTGGTTCCTCGGAGTCGCTGCGCCGGGTTTTCCAGCACACCCTCGGCGTCTCTCCGACCGAGTATCGCGCCCGCTTCCGCAGCACCGCCGGCAGTCGCCGAATCGTCGATGCCTGAGAGCCATCCGTAAGAGAAGAGTCCGCCGGAAGATCCAGACCCGCCTTCTTTCAGTTTGGCCTTCAAACCGAAATACGTGGCAGTATGGGGGCATGGTTGTCCGACGTGATCCCCAGACTCTGGCCGGCCGGCCGTGCGCCATCGCGGCGTCCGTGCAACTGATCGGCGACCGCTGGTCGATGCTGGTGATTCGCGAAGTGATCTTCGGTAATCACCAGTTCAGCCAGATCGCCCGCAACACAGGCGCCCCGCGCGACCGGCTGACAGCGCGGCTGCGCGGCCTCGTCGAGGCTGGGGTCCTCGAACGCCGCCCCGCCAGCGAGGGCGCCCGCCACGAGGGCTACTACCTCACCAAGGCCGGCGAGGACCTTCGCCCCGTCCTGCGGGCCCTGCTCGCCTGGGGCGACAAGTGGGCCGTGACAGATCCTCCGCTGCGCCTGACCCACCACGATCACCCGCTGGAGCTGGAGAGCCACTGCGCCACCTGCGGCGAGAAGGTCGACGACGCCGATCTCACCGACGAAATGCTCGCGCCCGGGTGGGACATGCGAGGACGGCTGGACGAGGTGGTCGCCGAGGCGTGAGGGCCGGGCCGCCGACGCGGGTACGGCGGCCTTCCCCCTTCGCCCGGGCGGCTCTCGCGATCCGCCGCGTGCCGCGATGAGTGCCGGTGCCGTTTGGGGGCCTGCCCGGCCGTGCGCAGCGGATCTGTCGCCCATGCGCGTCAGCCCGGCCGGAAAGAGCCCGGCAGGCCCTAACGCCGGGCCGACCGCACCGTGACCTCCTCGGGCTTCACCTCATGCCCCGCGGCGCACACCAGCCGCGCGGCCACCGGCTCGTCGCAGTCCGTGTGGTGCAGAGTCAGCGGGGGCCCGGAAGGCCGGGGCAGGTGCTGGTCCCCCCATTGCATGAGCGCGACGAGGACCGGCTGCAGGTCCACGCCGGCCAGGGTCAGGACGTATTCATGACGGGTGCGCTGCCCGGGTTCCTGGTAGGGGCGGCGCTCGAGGAGACCTGCGCTCACCAGTTCCCGCAGGCGCGTGGCGGCGACGGCCTCCGTGATGCCGACACGGCGTACGAAGTCGTCGTACCGGGTCGTCCCGTAGTGCGCCTCCCGCATGATCAACATGGCCGACCGGGTGCCCAGAACGCGCATGGTTCCGTCGATGGAGCAGTCCTCGGCAGTCCACTGCGACCGGTCGGCCAGTTCACCCGCCAAAGTCATGTGCGTCGATTCCATGACCACCTCCCTCTGACTGCAATTTTACATAGCCAGCAGAGGTGGGTACGGTCTCTGACTATGGCATCCTCAAGTCAGGTGACTGTGGAGCCGGCACCCGGCCGTGCGCAGCGGCGGCCGGGCGTCGTGCTGACCGCGCTGAGTGCGTCCGGTTTCATGGCGGGCCTGGACGTGTTCATCGTGAACGTGGCTCTGGACGACATCGGCCATGACTTCCCCGGCGCCTCGCTGGCGGACATGAGCTGGATCCTGAACGCCTATGCCATCGTCTACGCCGCGCTGCTGGTGCCGCTGGGCAGCCTGGCCGACCGCTACGGCAGCAAGCGCGGCTTCCTGCTGGGCCTGACGGTGTTCACCTCGGCCAGCGCCGCGTGTGCGGCGAGCCCCGGGCTGTGGGCCCTGGTCGTCTTCCGCGGCCTGCAGGCGGCGGGAGCGGCGGCACTGACCCCGGCCGGCCTGGGCCTGCTGCTTGCGGCCACGGCTCCCGAGCGGCGCGCCAGGGCGGTGCGGATCTGGTCCGCTTCCGCAGCCCTGGCCGCGGCCGCCGGTCCGGGGCTGGGCGGAGGGCTGGTGCAGTCGTCCTGGCGGTGGATCTTCCTGGTCAACGTGCCCGTGGGTGCAGTGGCACTCGTTGCCGGCGCCCGCTTCCTCCCCAACGTCCGCAGGGCCAGGACGGGCCGGATCCCGGACGTCTTCGGGGGCCTTGTCCTTGCGCCGTCGATCGCTTCACTCAGCCTGGCGCTCGTCAAGGGCCCCGGCTGGGGCTGGTCATCACCAACGACCGTGGGGTGCCTTCTGGCGGCCGCCGCGGGAGCCGCCGTGTTCGCCCGCCGCACGGCACACCACGCGCCGCCACTGATCCCGCCCGCCCTGCTCCGGGTGAAGGCGTTCGCCTGGTCCAACGCCACGGCGCTGCTGTTCTCCGTCGCCTTTGGCGCCAACCTGCTGGCCATCGTCCTGTGGACGCAACAGGTGTGGCACTACAGCGCCCTGCGGACGGGACTGGCCGTCGCCCCGGGACCGCTCATGGTGCCGCTGTTCGCCGCGCTCGCGCAGTACGCGACGCGCCGGGTGCCGGCCGGGGTGATCGCCACCGTCGGCAGCCTGCTGTACGGGCTCGCCGCCGTACTGCTGGCACTGCGGATCGGGACAGCTCCCCACTACGCCGCCGGACTGCTGCCCAGCATGCTCATCTCGGGAGCCGGGGTAGGGCTCGCCATGCCGACCATCCTCGCCTGCGCCACGGCCGACTTGAGCCCTGCCCAGGGCGCCACGGGCTCGGCCATGGTCAACATGAGCCACCAAATCGGCAACAGTCTCGGCGTCGCGGCCCTGGTCGCCACTCTCACGACGGCTACTGCCGGCAACACCCCCAGTCCCTCCCCGTAGGGCTGGTGGCTCGTGTCGGGTGCCGCACTCCTCGCGGCGCTGTGCGCTCTGGGCATGACCCCTCGCGGGCAGACGGCCGACACCGTCGCACAGGCGCCCGCCCAGGCCGCCTCCGCCACCACCGTG
The DNA here is from genome assembly GCF_044387825.1 of Streptomyces sp. NPDC020299. Lineage (NCBI taxonomy): Bacteria > Bacillati > Actinomycetota > Actinomycetes > Kitasatosporales > Streptomycetaceae > Streptomyces > Streptomyces sp. NPDC020299. Next base: position 26,891 of record NZ_JBIRWL010000037.1, on the reverse strand, counting down.
ACGGACTGAGGATCAATCATCTCCCGGCATGTCCGACCAACGCCCGCCAGTGCGGACGGCGTTACACCTGCCCATGCCGCGATGAATCGCATTACGACGACAGATTCCGCTGTTTTCTGTCGTTGTTCTCTTCCTCCCCGCACCCCCTGACGCAGACCGCAGAAGAAACCACAAAAACCTGAACCGCCGCCCCGCCAGAGCAAGTTGGGTATATACGCAGGGCCGGGCGCGAACAACACCAGAAGAGGCGGAAACGATTCATGAGTTCACCCACCGATCTCAAGGATTTCCTCAAGTCCCGGCGGTCCAGGCTCACACCTGAGGACATCGGCCTGCCCACCGACGGTGGACTTCGGCGCGTGGCAGGACTGCGCCGCGAGGAAGTCGCGATGGCCGCCGCGATCAGCGTCGACTACTACACCCGAATGGAACAGGGCCGTGTTTCGGCTGTCTCGGCGGAGATCCTGGACGCCCTTGCAGGCGTCCTGCGCCTGGACGAAGAGGAAACCCGCCATCTGCACCGAATCGCTGGCGTCACCCCTCGCTCCGGGCCCCGCCAACTGACGGACCGGGACCAGAAGCAGACCGTCCGGTCGACGCTGCGGAGCATGCTGGACTCCCTCATGGGCCATCCCGCCCTGGTGATGGGACGCGCGATGACAGTACTCGCCTGGAACCGGGCGGCCGCCGCGCTCCTGGGCGACTTCGGCAACCGGGCACCGGCCGACCGCAACATCGCGAAGATGACCTTTCTCGACCACAGTTCCAGAGGGCTCTACGCGGACTGGGACGAGTGCGCACGGGAAAACGCCGGCTATTTGCGCCTGGAGGCCGGACGTTACCCAGGAGATCCCCTCCTGACATCCGTGATCGGCGAACTGGCCGTCAAGAGTCCTGAATTCCGCACCATGTGGGCTGATCACCGGGTCCGGGACAAGACATCCGGCACCAAGAATTTCCACCACCCGATCGTGGGAGATCTGCGACTCTCCTACGAGGCGTTGCGCGTGGTCGATAATCCGCGCCAGGCCCTGGTCGTCTACTCCGCCGAGCCCGGCAGTACTTCCGCGGACGCCCTCCGTCTGCTTCTGGACTGGACGTCCGATTCGCCGCACAACACGGTGAGTTCCTAGCACCCCGCCCTGGACGGCGGGTATTGCTGCCGTCCCCCCAGCCCTTCCGCAGCTCTGCCTCGTGCGCCGCCCCATGCCCACCGTGACCTGATGCCGCGTGCACCCCGTCGGTGCTCCGGCAGGACCATGTCCGGTGTCGGATCCGCCCCGCCCTTTGTCACCGGCTCACCCCCGGGCCACGGGCACGGCATGCACCGTCGGCAGGCTCGTCTCCTGTCCGCAGTGGGCGCACACCAGTTGCCAATGCATCTGCAGGCCGCACGCGTGCTCGAGCACCGTGGTGGGTTCGTCCACGGCCCATCTCTCGCCCACAGCAGCAGCGCCGCGAAGAAGGGGCAAGAGCCCGCGTCCGGCCTGCGTGAGGAAGTACTCCAAGCGCGGCGGACGCCGGCTGTAGCGGCGCCGTTCGATCAGGTCCGCCGACTCCAGCCTGGCGAGCCGGGCGCTGAGGACGCCCCGTGAGGCCGCGTGAAGCTGGGGATCCGCTCGAAGCGGCGCACACCGCGGGCGAGCCCTGATGATCAGAAGTGTCCTGTTCGCTGATGAGGCCGAGCGCCGCCTTCATGGAGCAGTGCCGGGGTCCCGGCGGCTGATCCGCCATGGCGGGTGAGCCGGCCCACGCTTCTTCCGTCATGCCATTACCCAGCCCAGTTAGTTTGTTTTCCAAACTAATACTGCTAGCGTCGCCACGTCGGTGTGACCTTCACACCAAGGGGGATGTCACGTCCGTACTGGAACCCGCCATCTCGCTGCCCGGGTACGGTGATCCGCCGCAGCAGCCCGAGCCGGCCCCGGGGCACAGCCCGATGCGCATCCTCGCGCTCAGCAGCTTCGGCGTGTCGTCGTCTTCCTGGACACCGCGATCGTCAACGTGGCCTTCGAGACGATCAGCCACAGCTTCGGCACCACCGCGAGCAAGCTGGCGTGGGTCCTCAACGCCTACAGCCTGGCCTTCGCGGCGATCCTCATCCCCGCCGGACGCCTGGCGGACCGCTACGGACGCAAGAAGCTCTTCCTGATCGGTCTCGGCGGGTTCGCCCTCATGAGCGCGCTGTGCGGGCTCGCCCCAGCGCCCGGCGTGCTCATCGCCGGCCGGGCACTCCAGGCGCTGTTCGCGGCCCTCGTCGTCCCCACGTCGCTGGCCCTCCTCCTGCCGGAGTTCCCCGGCGCCCGGCGGCATGCCGCGGTCGGCACCTGGGGGGCCATGGGTGCCGCCGCCGCGGCCTGCGGGCCGACGCTCGGCGCGTTGCTGCTGCAGTACGCGTCCTGGCGCTGGATCTTCCTGGTCAACGCGCCGATCTGCGCGGTCATGATCGTGTTCGGTGCGCGGATCCTGCGCGAGTCCCGCGACCAGCACGCCGAGGGACTTCCCGATCCCGTCGCCGTGGTGCTGGTGGCCGCGGTTCCCGCAGCGCTGAGCTACGCCATCATCCAGGGGCCCACCAGGGGCTGGAGTTCGAGGGTCGTCATCGCCGCCTTCGTGGCGGCCGCCGTGCTGACCCCGCTGCTGCTGTGGCGCTCGGCGACGGCGGCCCGCCCGGTGATCGACCTGTCACTGTTCAGCGACCGGCAGTTCAGCCTGATGAACCTCGCGATCCTGCTGTTCTCCATGTCCTTCTACGGCACGCTGCTGAGCAACGTCATCTTCCTGCAGCAAGTCTGGGGATACTCGGTGCTGCGGGCCGCCCTGGCCGGCGCTCCCGGTCCGCTGCTCGTGGCGCTCATCGCCCGCTCGGCCAGCCGCCTGGCGGCGCGGATCGGATTCCGGCCCGTTCTTCTGCTCGGCGGCGTGACCTGGATGGCGGGGGCCGCCCTTCTCGCGGCCGGAGTCGACGCCTCGCCCCACTGGGCCGCGCACTGGCTGCCCCCCGTGCTGCTCACCGGTGCCGGCATCGGTCTGACGCTGCCCGTCCAGGCCGGCGCCGCGGTCGCGTCGCTGCCCGACCACCGGTCGGTCCGGGACCGGTTCCGCGGTGAGCCAGAGCTTCCGGCAACTGGGCGCCGTGCTCGGCATCAGCCTGTTCGTCGCCGTCGTCGGGAATCCCGGGCCGGCGCAGGCCGTCCGTACCTTCTAGCACATATGGTGGGTGTTCGGCGTAATCGGCCTGGTCAGCGGGCTGATCGTCTGGCTCCCCGTGCAGACTCGCAGTGCCGGCGGCGCGAAGCCGGCCGGGGCCGCCGGCAAGTCGGCCGACGTCTCATGTTGAGCCGTCCGGAGCCGCACCGGCCGTCCGCGCAAGGCCGGTCGTCCGCAGGGGCACCCGAGGGTGCCCTCCGTGGAGAAGGGGAATCCGGGCGGGTGGCCGGACTCTGCCGAGCCCGGCCACCCGCCCGGATCCTGTCACTGCCGCGGTCCCGGAGCAGCAGGTGCATGCATACCTGGTGCCCGCTGCTCACGAAGGGACGTTGTCCGACCCCTGGTCGGCCGTGCTGGAGCCCTGCGCGTCACCTCCGCTCGTGGCAAGGGGCCAAGGACGTCGTTCAGAGGCCCAGCGTGCGGCGCACCCAGTTGGTGCGGGCCTCCCGGGACGCGACCGCGATGGCCGTGTCCGCGGCGACGAGCTCGTAGAGGTGGAAACCGCCCGCCCAGACGTGCAGTTCGGCCGAACCGCCGGCCGCCCAGATCGCCGAGGCGTACGCGGCGCTCTCGTCACGGACAAGGTCCACGCTGCCGACCTCGAGGTAGGCGGGCGGCAGGTTGGAGAGGTCGGTGGCCCGGCTCGGGGACTCGTAGGGGGAGACGTCGGCGGTGCCGCGACGGTCCCCGAGGGCGGCGTTCCAGCCGGTGAAGTTGCTGGTGCGGTCCCAGACGCCGATGCCGTCGACCTGGTGGCTGGAGACCGTGTCGTTGCGGTCGTCGAGCATCGGGTAGGTGAGCAGCTGCCCGGCGAGAGCGGGGCCGTCGTTGTCCCGGGCCTTGAGCGCGACCGCGGCCGCCAGGCCGGCGCCCGCGCTCATGCCGGCCGCGATCAGCTTGGCCGGGTCGAAGCCGAGCTCCTCGGCGTGCTCCGCGGTCCACTTCAGGGCGGCGTAGGAGTCCTCGACCTGGGCGGGCGCCGGGTTCTCCGGGGCCAGCCGGTATTCCGCCGTGACGACGACGGCGTCCAGCTGCTCGACGTAGTCGACGAGCGGAGCGATGCCGACGAAGCGGTCGCCGAAGATCAGGCCGCCGACGTGGGTGAAGAAGAAGCCGGGACCGGGAGTGCCGTGGTCGGTGCGGCGGAAGACGGAGACCAGCAGGTCCGGAGCGCCCTCGGGGCCGGGAATCGTGCGCTCGAAGTGCTCGATCGGACGGCCCTTGATGAGCTCCTCGACGCCGGGGGTGAAGCCGCCGGACCGCAGCGCCGGGATGTCCTCGGGGTACAGCGACGAGTTGAACGACTGCAGAACGACGTCGAGGACGGGCTTGAGCTCGCGGTCGAACGGCGGGGCGGGGTACTTCGCGTTGGACATGAGTGACCTCAGGGATACAGGCCGCACGAGAGGCGGCATCGACGCCTGCTGACTTGCAGGTTGTGAAGTCAGCTTAACAGTGACTGACCGCCAGTCATTCACAGGCCCTGGAAAGCGTGCTGTGATGCGCGTCACCGTGCCGTCCGGCCGTGGGCCAAACCGGACGGCCCGGCAGGCGCGGGGCGCGCCAAACGCCTGCGGGGTGGCCGGCAGTTGGCTGCCGGCCACCCCGCAGGTGAGGTGCCGCATACGTCCCTGGCGCCGGGTCCGGCGGTTACCCGCGCCCGGTTTCCTTGAGTCCGAACACCGCACGGGTCATGTGACCCGAGGCCGTCACCACTTCCTCGTGGGAGAGGGGGGCGTAGCCGGTGATCGCGTCCGTGACGGCTCCGCAGAACCCGTGGAAAAGGGCACGGGCCATCATGTCCGGCTGCTCGCAGATGACGTCGCCGCTCTTGACGCCCTCCTGCGCGGCAGCCGCGATCATGCCGATCAGGCGTTCGTTGGCGGCCGCGTGCACCTCCTGGGCGCCCGCCCCGTCGTACAGGACCCGGTGCAGGTCGGCGTGGTCGAGTGCGAAGCGGCAGAGCGATTCCAGGACGTCCACGAGCCGCCTGGCCAGGGGTACGCCCGCATCGCCGAGGATCTTCTCGCCGACGCCGGCGAAGTTGTCCATGTGGCGCTCCCACAGGGCCGCGGCCGCCTCGTCCTTGGTCTTGAAGTAGAGGTAGAACGTGCCTTTGGAGACCTCGGCGAGGGTCGTGATCTCCTCGATCCGGGCGTCGGCGATGCCCTTGCGGGCGAACACCTCGGCCGCGGCGTCGAGGATGTCCTTGCGGCGCTCCTCCGGCGGCTTGGCGACCCGTTTCCGCTTGGCGGTGGCGGGGGTTCCCATCGGCGCTCCTTTTGTCGTCGCGCCCTGTCTGCACGACCGAATGACTGACTGCAAGTCAATCGTACGCTCCTGGCGGAAGCGCCGGTCTCAGGCAGTCCGGACGTCCGGGGGCCACGCGTCGGCAGCCCGCAGCGGCGGCGCTCAGACCGCCTTGTGCTGGCCGCCGTCGACCAGGTAGTCGGCACCCGTGATGCTGGCCGCGGCGTCGGACAGGAGGAAGGTGATGGCCGACGCGATCTCCTCGGGCTCGACGAACCGGCCGGTGGTGATGCCCAGCGCCCCGGGTGCCTGCTTGAGGAAGGTGGGGATGTCCATGCCGAAGGCCGCCGCGATCTGGCCGCCGAACTTCTCCGGGCCGTCGTAGATGGAGCTGCGGACGAACCCGGGGGAGAGGGTGTTCACGCGGACGCCCTGCGGCCCGAACTCCTCCGCGAGGGCCTTGCCGAGCGCGGTGACCGCGGCCTTGGCGGCGGCGTAGGCCACCGGGCCGAGGCCTGGCAGACGGGCGGCGACCGTGGACACGTTCACGATGGCGCCCTTGCGCTCCACGAGGCTGGGCAGGGCGGCCCGGGTGACTCGGACCGTGCTGAGCAGGTTGACGTCGAGGATGGCCGTCCACTTCTCGTCACCGGTGTCGAGGAAGCCCTGGACGGCCAGGTCGTCACCGCCGCCGACATTGTTGACGAGCAGATCGATTCCGCCCAGCTCGGCCAGCGCCTGCTCGATCAGGGTGTGCGCACCCTCCGCGGTGGAGAGGTCGGCGGCCACCCCGATGGCGCCCGTCTCCTTCAGCTCAGTGGTGATCGTGCGGGAGGCGCCGACGACCCGGACGCCCTCGGCGACGAGTGCCTTGACCGTGGCCAGTCCGATACCGCGGCTGGCGCCGGTGACGACGGCGGTCTTGGAGGCGAGCTTCAGATCCATGAGACATCCTTTTCTTGAACTCTAGGTACAAAATATGGGTATGGGCGCACCCCGCCCCCGCCGCACGTCGCGGAAGTGCGGTCAGAGCAGGTCGATGGTGGTGTCGATCACCCTGACGAGCCGGTCGGGCCCCGGTTCGACCCGGCCCATGAGTCGCATGCCGGTCACCGTGTTGAGCAGCAGACCGGCCAGCGCTTTCGCGTCACGCCCGGTGCTGATCTCGCCCGCGCGCTGGCCTTCTTCCAGCAGGGCCTGGAAGGCATCCTCCGTGCGGTCGAGCATGCCCCGGACCTGGGTCGTCACGGACTCATCCGTGACGCCGAACTCGGCGGCACTGTTCATCGCGAGACAGCCCCGGCGCCCGGGGTCGGCGAGGTCCGTCTCGGCGAGGGCATGCAGCGCCCTGCGTAGGCGCTCCTTCACCGGACCGGAGTCCTCCAGGAGTTCTTTCACGGTCGAGGCCTGGATCTCCAGGTAGCGGCGCATCGCCAGGTCGAACAACTGGCGCTTGCCGCCAAAGGCGTTGTAGAGACTGCCCTTGCCGATGCCCAGGGTGTCGGCAAGGCACTGAGGCGTCGTGGCGCCGTATCCCTGACGCCAGAACACCTGCATCGCCTGCTCGACGGCCGTGTCCGGGTCGAACTCCTTGGGCCTTCCCATGGCGGGACCTTAGCAGGATTTCGGACCTGGAGGTCAAATATGCGGACCTTGCTCTCGCGTCGCCTCGACGGGAGGCCTGTACGCGCGGCCGGCGGCCGGTCTGCTGGGCTCTCCTCGGCGGCCTCCGCGGCCCGCGGCAGGCACGGTGCTGTCCTTGCCGGTCGCGGACCGGGGCGCCGTTGACGTGACGAGTGAGAGCCCTTAGGTCTGAGACGTGCCGCTTTGTTCAAGCGGCAGTCTCCGTCCAGCTGGCTATGGCAGACTAAAGTCAGAACGGTTGGGTACGGCCGACACCGCCGGGATGCGTCCGCAAGGCCCCTGCCCCTGTCCGAGGCAATCAGTTGGAGGGCACGTCAGTCATGGCACCTGAGGTCCGCCTCCCTCCGAGGCGACGGCAGTTTCCGACCGGGGGCGATCTTCCCGTCCATCGCATCGGCTGCGGCGCGATGCACGGGCGGCAGTGTCTTGCGCCGGGCTGTCGGGCTGAGTGTCGACTTCACCGGCACGGCGGACCCCACGGCCCGTCCGCGAGCGAGTAGTGGGGAGCTTGTTCCTCAGACGCGCGTCCCAAGCCATGCGCGTCGATGACGAGTTCGTCATGCAGCACAGCCGCCGCTGCGGTCATCACCAGCCGTGGCGCCTCGGTGGCGGTCGACATCGCCCGCGTGGGGAACGCCCTCCCCGAAGCACCGGGAGAGCTCCAGGACGAGGCCGCCCGTGAGCAAACCCTCAGCGGTCTGCCCACGTTCGGCGATGGGTTCCCTGAGGAGCGCTGAAGACCGGACGGGGCCTCCCGGCTAGTCCCCAAGTGTGTCCGTGCCGCGCCGAACCCAGGATCAATCGGCAGCCGGACCCTACGTGAGAGAGAAGAGGAGCGTGCCGTGCGGTACGGCAAAGAGCACAAGCAGGCGACGCGACGGCGGATCATCGAGACGGCCGGCCGCCGCTTCAAACGGGACGGCTTCGACGGTTCGGGGATGTCAACGCTCATGGCGGACGCGGGGCTGACCACGGGTGCCTTCTACGGCCACTTCGCATCCAAGGGCGACCTGGTTGCCGCCGCGGTCGCCGACCAGCTGGGCAAGCAGGGTGAGAGCTTCCACTCGCGGGCACCTGGCCGCGCCGGACTTGAGCAGCTTGTGCGTGAGTACCTGTCCGTGCAGCAGCGTGACAACCGTGAGGACGGCTGCCCTTCCGCCGCCCTGCTCGACGAGATCGGGCGCTGCACGGACGCCACCAAGCAGGCATACACCGACGGCATGCTGGCCAGCGTCGAAAACATCGCTGCCCGCTTGGCGCCGCACGATCCGCCGTCGGCACGCATCAAGGCACTCACCGTCTTCGCCATGATGGTCGGGACGCTGCAGCTCTCCCGGGCCCTGACCGACCCACAGCTTGCAGGCGACATCCTCGAGCAGGGCATTGACAACGCCCTCACGCTGTTCGGCGCCGACGAGCATCAGAGTTGATGCGCCGCATCACCGAGGTCTTGTCCGCCCCGGGCCGGAGAGCCGGGGGCCGGGTCTCCGGCCGCGAGCAGGCATGACCGCGGCTGCTTCGAGCGGCGAGGGCTGCGTGGCCCAACGGCTCGCCTGAACCTCGCGGCCTGGAAGCCCCGGCTCCTGATTCAGTGGACGGTGATCTGCGTCAGGTCGATGGTGACGAGAACCGGCGTCGGTACGGAACGGCCGTCCTCGCGGACCGGGACGACGTAGCGGCGGGTCGGGAAGAGTAGACCGGAGACCTCCCTGTGGGCGTCGCTGTAGTGCGCGGCCGGTGAAGCGCCGAGAACCTCCGCGGCGTAGTCGTGGCGGCGCAGGAGACCGGCGGAGTCGAAGTGGAATACCTGCTCCCTGCTGTGCGTGGCGATGTCCTCGGGGAACACCGCGCGCAGCCGGCGCCATCTCTCACCGGCCTCCTCCCGCGGCTCCAGCTCCTCCACCTGCACACCGGGCATGGTCAACAGGAAGGGTGCGGTCAGGTAGTTCCACATGGCATAGCCCCCGAAGTACAGGGCGTGCAGCTGGTCCCATGGCGAGTCGGGGCCGTGTCCCGCGAAGGCCGTTCGCGGGGAACGGCGCTGCGTGAGCACGTTGCGTGCGTGATCCTCGATCGACACCCTGCCGGGAGTGAACACCCCGCGCAGCCCGGGCCCGGTGAAGCCGTGGTAGACGAGGTGCTGGCGCCGGACGTCGAGGGTGAAGTCGGCGGTGGCGAAGATCCCTTCCTGCCCGCGCGAGCCCCACAGGAGCCCGCCCACGGAGCCCTGTACGTGAATCGACCGAGCCCGGCGCCAGCGGTCGAGACCGCCGTGAGCATCGAGTGCGTGGTCCAGGAGATCGGACATGCCGCGATTCCTTTCGTGTTCATGGTGCCCATGGGAGCGGGACGCCGGCTTCGGCTCAGGAACCCGTCCCCAACGAGTTAGTTCGAGAATCAAACCAGATTCCCTTGACTCAGGTTCCCGCGCATGCCTAGTGTCTAGGTAGACAGAACGTTCTCCCTCTTGGAGTCGACATGACGTTCAACGATGCCCACGACGCCCCGGCGGTGGTGCTCATCCACGGGTTGTGGGTGACTTCTCGCAGCTGGGAGCACTGGGTCGCGCACTACACCGCCCAGGGGTTCCGGGTGCTGGCTCCGGCCTGGCCCGGAGTGGAGGGGGAGGTCGAGGACTTGAGGCTGGACCCCTCCTCCATGGCCGGCATCGGCCTGGAGGAGGTGGTGAACCACTACGAGGCCATCGTGCGGAACCTGGACCGGCCCGCCGTCCTGATCGGTCATTCCTTCGGCGGGACCATCGTCCAGCTCCTCCTCGACCGCGGCCTGGGCGCCGCGGGCGTGGCCATCGACTCGGCGGCGGTCAAGGGGGTCCTCCCCCTGCCTCTGTCCACGCTTCGCTCCACCTGGCCGGTGCTGCGCAGTCCGGCCAACAAGGGCAAGGCGATGGGACTTTCCCCCCGGCAGTTCCACTACGCGTTCGCCAACACCCTCAGCGAACAGGAGTCACTGGCCGCCTACGACCGCTACCACGTGCCCGGTTCGGCCCGGGTGCTGTTCCAGGGCGCCTTCGCGAACTTCAATCCGCGGGCGGTCACCCGTGTCGACTTCCGCAACGACAGGCGCGCACCGCTGCTGTTCATCGCGGGCGGTGCGGACCACATCGTGCCGCCCAAGGTGAACCGGGCCAACGCGCGCCTGTACCGGAAGTCCGTGGCGCTCACCGACTACCAGGAGTTCGCCGGCCGGTCCCACCTCACGATCGGCCAGGACGGCTGGCAGGAGGTCGCCGACTACGCCATGGACTGGGCCCTCAACCGCGCTCCGCTCCTGGAGACGCCGCTCACCTGACGCCCCGGCGTCCCCCCTCCCAGCACAGAGGCCGGGGTTGCCCGGCCTCTGCCATCAATCGACACAAGGAAGTACTCACCTCATGAATCGTCGTTCCTTCTCGATCGCGGCGGCCGCGACTGCGGCAGCGGGCCTCGCGGCCACCGGGGTGCTCACCCAGACGGCCGACGCCACCACCCCGCAGACGCCCAAGCCCACGGTGGTCCTCGTGCACGGCGCCTGGGCCGACGCCTCCAGCTGGAAGGGCGTGGCCGAACGGCTGCAGCACGACGGCTACCCGGTCGTCGCTCCCGCGGTCCCGCTGCGCGGCCTGTCGAGCGACGCCGCCTACCTCGCCGACTACCTGAAGACCGTCAACGGACCGATCGTGCTCGCCGGCCACTCCTACGGCGGCTCCGTGATCACCCAGGCCGCCGCCGGCAACTCGCACGTCACCGCCCTCGTCTACCTGGCGGCCTTCGCCCCCGACAAGGACGAGACCGCCTCCGCGCTGACCGCGAAGTTCCCCGGCAGCCACATCAGCGACGACCCCAACGCCTCCATCCCGACGGCCCTGAGCCCGGTGCCCTTCACCCAGAACGGAACCACGAACGTCGACCTCTACATCAAGCCGGACAAGTTCCGCGACGTCTTCCTCAGCAACCGCCGCAGTGCACAGGAGGCCGCCGTGCTCGCCGCGGCCCAGCGGCCCGTCACGCCCCAGGCACTCGGCGAGCCCTCCGGGACTCCGGCGTGGAAGACCATCCCCTCCTGGTACCTCGTGGCCGGCGACGACCACCTGATCCCGCCGGCCGCGGAGCGCTTCATGGCCCAGCGCGCCCACGCCCACACAAGCGAGGTCAACGCGCCGCACGACGTACTGCTCACCAACCCCGGCACCGTCACCCACGTGATCGAGGACGCGGCGCGCACCACCGCCCACTGATCACCGAGCCCGTCACGACCTCCCGGCCGCCCCTCCCCGGGCAGCACCCCGGGAGGCCGTTACGGGGCGAGTACCGCCGCCGGTGACCTGGCGGTCGCCCGCGCCTGAAGGAGGGTCCATACGATATGAGCGTGCCAGCCGAACGCGATCACCAGAAAACCCCCCAGCGGTCCGCAGCGCGCGACCGCCTGCTCTCCACGGCCGCCCGGCTGTTCTACGCCGAGGGGATCCGGGCCGTGGGAGTCGACCGGGTCATCGAAGAGGCACAGGTGACGCGGGCCACCTTCTACCGCCACTTCCCCGGCAAGGAGGATCTGGTCTGCTCCTATCTGCAGGCCGAGGACCAGCGCATCCGGGACAGGGTGAAGAGCGGCATGACGCACGCCGGTGCTCCCGCGGACGCGATGGGCCTGCTGATCGACGGCATCGGCCAGGAAATCTGCGCCCCCGGCTTCCGCGGCTGCCCCTTCATCAACGCCGCGGCGGAATACCCGGACAAGCAGAGCCCGGTGCACCAGGCCGTGCTGACGCACCGGACCTGGTTCCACGGCGCCATCGCACAAGCACTGCGCACCGGCGGCCACCCGGAACCGGACCACACGGCGGATGTGCTGGTGGCCCTCCGCGACGGAGCCATGGTGGCCGGCTATCTCGGCGACAGCGACACAGCCGTGGCCTCGTTCAGCCGGGCCGCCCGCTCGCTGATCCCCGCCTGACGGGCCCGGACAAGGCCGGCGGCGGTGCCACGGCCTGCTGTTGAGTGACTCCACCCGCCAACGCATCGGCTCGTAGCCCGTCTGGCCTGCTCTGATCATGTGCGCCGCGCGCGTACGCAGACCGTCAGGAAATTGGCTGGCTGACCGTCAGCCAGATGTTCGCAGGAAAAGGCAGTTTCCGCATTCTGCCGACGGATCAAAATGCCATCCCGTCGTGAGCGTCACAACCGACGCGGCACAGTCGTCAGGGCCCATGCTTCTCAACTTCTGAGTCGGCATGGAGGACGGCAGACCCGGACAGGCAATGTCCACTGTCGAGAAGACCCCCTATCGGTGAGATGGCATGCCCGTCGCAGCGTCTCACCGCACGAGAAGACTCCGGCCTCGGAGCGACGGATGACCTACATCTCAATCTCACAGAAAAGACCAGTCGTGAATCATATCTCCGCCCCGCGCAAGACTCTTTCGAGACTCGCTGCGCTGATGGTCTCACTCCTCCTCGCTTTAGCTTGGATGCTCGGTGGAACCTCTACGACGTCGGCCCGCGCCGATACCCCCTACGGCCGGATCTACGACATCAGCATGCCCTTCGGGCCCTCGGCCACCGGAAGTCAGCAGAGCCAGTACACAGGGCTCATCAACAGCTTGCGGCAAGCGGCAGGACATATATATCGAGATGGCGTGTACCAGACCCAGAGCACCGGGTACAGCCTGATCAGGCTCACTCTGACCAACAGCCGCCACACCCTTGTCCTGTGGCTGACACCCGGAGACCTGTATCTCAGAGGCTATACCAACAATTCCGGTCTGACCTTTCAGTTCAATGACGCCGACTTCAGCCTGAACAATCTCCTGAACGACATCGGAACTCTCCCCTACGGTACCGGGCGCGAGCTTTCGTTCGGAAGCAACTACAACAGCATGGTCCAAGCGGCGGGCCGAGGCCGTGAGGGGATGCCGATCTCCTACCTCGACTTCACCAGTTCGGTGACCAACCTCGCTAGCACCAACGACCCGTCCGGAGGCAACCGGCGGGACGTGGCCCGGTCGCTCATGCTGATGGTCCAGCTCACTTCCGAAGCCGCACGCTTCAACGACGTTTACGGGGTGGGCTCGGCCATCATGCGCTCCGGGAACACTCGCTACGATGGCCTTCCCGCGCTCCAGCAGCGTCTCGAGAACAGCTGGCAACGGATCTCGGCATTCGGATATTCCGTCACCCAGAACCCGTCCACGGCGCCCGTCAATATCACAGGCGTCGGCACCTTTTACAGCTGGAGTGACGTTCGTCGCTACATGGCCACTCTTCTCGGAAATCTCAATCTTCCGCAGGAAGGCCCCACTGGCGACTGGCAGAAAACCGAACTCTAGTATGTCCCGATTTTCGCCGGTATGACCTTGCGCTGGTTGTTGACGGGTTTCCACGTGCTGGTCTGGACGAGCAGCCTTCGCGAGGAGTTTGCAGGCAGCCGCGGGTCCAGCGGTGCAGGCGGCGGCATCCGATCAGCCGGTTTGCCGCCGCCCCAGGGGGCCCATACACGGGACGCGGCTCCATTGAGCAAAGCGCGCCCGCGAAGATGATCGCTGCCGGCGTCTCGCAGCCACTGGTCTGACGGGCCCGACTCGTTCCGTGAGGCCGTTCTCGCTGTCCTTCACCCGCTGCCGCAGGCAGAGAAGTAATCGAATCGATCCGGTGCGGAGAGATGCCATGGATGAACTGACGCATCCCAAAGTCATTGCCCAGCAGCTTGCCAACGCACGTGAGTTCTGGCTCGGTTACGGAGCGGAAGGAAGACGGCGCAGCGGCCTCTTCATGTACCGAAGCGGCGTCGCCGACGCCCAGTTGAACGGCGTCGTCACCTTTTCCGGCGGCAGTTTCAAAAGTGCCCTGGAAGAGGCGGAAACCGCCTTCTCCGGTCTGCCGTGGCTCTGGTGGGTCGGGCCTGACAGCCGACCGGGCGTCGTCGGGGATCTGGAGTCCCACCGGTTCTCGCAGGTCGGCTCGATGCCGGTCCTGGCGATCCGCCTGGACCGCGTCCGCAGACCGTCCCCCACGCCCGGCCTGGAGGTCAACGTCGTCGAGGACGCGGCCGAGTTGGCGGAATGGGTGCGCTGCTGGACCTGGGCGTTCGGCATGGACACCGACCTGACCGCGAAGATACTGCGGATCGAGGCGGCGCGGCCGGAGAGTCCTGGCAGGCTCATCCGGTTCGCCGCGCGGCTCGACGGCCGGATCGTCGGCACCGCGGCGCTCTACAGCAGCCAGGGCGTGGCCGGCGTCTACGTGGTCAGCACGCTCAAGGAACACCGTGGCCGGGGGATAGGGACGCAGCTCACGGCGGCCGCGCTGCAGGCGGGACACGAGCAGGGGCTGAGCATCGGCACGCTGCAGGCCAGCAGCCTGGGCCTGCCGGTCTACGAACGGATGGGTTTCGCGGAGGTCTCCCGCTACCGGCTCTTCGCCAGATCCTGACACGGCAGAGTCAACTGAAAGGTGTCCTGCACTCACCATGTCTGCGCAAACCGCACCAGAGGAAAGCATGGAATGCGGAGTCGGCGAGGACGCCGAACGCGCCGCGCTCAGTTGGGCCGAGGCTGTGACCGGGCTGGCTGCTGCCACGCCTGGTGGCCACTGGCGACTTGGGGACGGGGGATCCGTACTGGCCTTCACCGGGGCCCCTGTGGCCGGGCTGAACGGCGTGCTCGACGTGGCTGCTCGTCCCCGCGCTGACGGCATCGAGGAACTGGCCGCCCTGGCGGCCAGGGAACTGACCACAGTCCCGTGGAGCATCCGGATACGTGGCGAGCCGACCGCCGGCATCGTGTCGGTCGCGGAACGCCATGGGCTGACCGTGAGGTCTCAGCAGCCGTTCATGCTCAGATCATTCAGGGACGACGAGCCGGTGTCATCGTCGCGCAGGGCCTCGGTGAAGGTGCGGCGGGTCTCGGGGGACGATCACAAGGTGTTCAGTGCCGCGCTCGCCGCCGGTTTCGCAGCGCCGCAGCACGTGTTCACCGAGGTCGCCTCGCCGGTGGTGATGGCAGCGGCGGGCATGACGGCGTACCTGGCCGAGGACGAAGGGACCGCGGTGGCCACCGGTACGGCAGCCGTGTTCCAGGACTGCGTTGGAGTGTTCAACATCTCCACGCTCCCGCTCTTCAGGAGCCGAGGATACGCGCGGGCGGTGATCGGGCGGATCCTGCGGGAAGGGCGAGCCAGGGGTGCGAGGGCCGCATACCTTCACGCCGCCGAGGCGGGTCTGCGCCTGTACGAGTCCATGGGCTTCCGCACGGTCGAGCAGTGGACCACCTTTTCCGCCCCGTGAGGACCAGATGAGCTTCCCGGTTGGTGTCAGACTCCCCGCCTCCACGCGTGTGGTTTGAAAGTCAAACCGAAGCGTGATTGACTTCGCTCAGGACCGGAGAACAGGCATTCAGGGTCTGACCGCCCACACAAGGGCGCTGCTCTCCGGGTGCCTCACCATCGGCCCCGGCCGGCCACCCCCCGGGCCGGCCGGGGACCGATCGCCGACGGCGTCCCACCGCCCAGCTGCTGACAGGCGTGGGCCCGCGATGCCCATCGTCTCGGCCACTGCCAGGAATTCGTCGAACCTAGTCCCGAGGAGATGGGACGTCATGAGCACCAGTCGTCTGCTTGCGCGGCCCTCCGCCGACACGGGCTCGCCCTCAGCGATCTGCGTGATGGCCGCCACCGATGCCGCGGTGCCGGCCCTGCGTGCGTTCACCAGAAGAACAGTGCACGCCTGGCATCCCGGAGAGCGGACGGCGACGGAAGCCTTGGCGCTCATTGTCACCGAGCTTGTGACGAACGCCTGCCAGCACAGCGGAAGCCCGCAGGTGAGCGTGTGTCTGTTCGCCGACGACCGGACGCTGGGAGTGGAGGTCTGCGACAACGGAGCCTGGAAAAGGCCGACCGGCGACGCGGGCCCCGCCGAAGAGGCCGTGAGCGGCCGTGGACTGCAATTGGTCGAGGCGTACGCCGACACGGTCCGAATACGGCGGAGCGCCGGCGGCACCAGTGTGGTGGCCACCGTGGGCATCGAGACGGATGGCAGCAGCACCGATGAGAACCCTGGAAGGTAACCGCATGCCCGACTGGACCGACGCGCACGCAGTCGCGGAGCTGCTCCACCGGCTGGCCCACGACGTACACGCCGCATCCTCGCTCATCGCGGAACTGGACGTCGCGCAACTGCGGGCTGTGTCCGACGCCGCGCTGCTCCTGTACGAGGCCGTCGAAGACCACTTGATGTGACTGTTCCCCTGCCCGAGGGAGGGGAACGGCCCGTGGGCGGCACCCTTCCATGCCGCCAACTGTGCCTCCAGGCCGTTACTTCGTACCATCCGACGGCCGGAAGCCCTAGGCAAGGTCATACGGTTGCGGCGCGCGGAGCGGCCCGCGACCGCGGGGGCGCGGACCGCCACTGGATGCCCCGTCTGTTCAAAGGACCAGGCGCGTGGCCTGTGTGTGCTTGCGGCCCATCGCCGTCGCAGTCAGGAACGTCGGCCGGAAGTCCTCAACCGCGATCGCATACCCCGAGCGGCTGCGGCAGCAGTTCGAGGGTGTGATCTGGCGGTTCAAGCCCGGCGGACAGTGGCGGGAGGTGCCGCAGAAGTTCGGTGCCTGGTCGACCGTCCACAACCGCTTCCGGCAGTGGCGTGACGCCGGCGTCTTCGAGGCCCTGCTGGGGGGCCTGATCAAGGTCCACCTCGCCGCCGACCGCCAGTGCCGTCCGCTGGCGTTCGTGCTGACTGCGGCCCAGGCTGCCGACAGCCCGCAGTTCCCGCCCGTGCTGGGGAAGTTACGGGTCCGCGGCCCCGTCGGGCGCCTCCGCACCCGGCCGGACGCGGTCGGCCACCTTCCGGTGCCCCGTGACGGCCCCGCTCCTTCGCCGCCTGGCGCCCCTCCGGTGCGGCCTGCCCTTCGCCGGTAGGCCTTTGGCGGGCCGTCATCCGCTGGGAACGGGCCGGCCTCGCGGCGCTCTTGGCCAGGTCGCACCACTCGCGGTAGCAAGCGCAGTGCCTGGGCCGGCGCGCGGTTGAAGCCCAGCGCAGGCACTGGGCTTCTTGCAACCGCTGCCGCTTCTTCCGCCTCCCGGCCTCGCGGCGCACCGGCGGCCGGGGCCGGAGAGCACATTCGAAGTCCTCCGGTCCCCGACTGGGCCCCTTCGGGCCTGGAAGAAGTCCCGAAGGGGCCCGAAAAGGCGGCCGGTTCAGCCCTTCTTGGCGGGAACGAAGTGCGAGCCGCCCTGCGCGAAGGCGTCCTTGCGGCCGGTGACGAACTCCTCGACGGTCAGGGGAGTGCGGTTGCCGATGACCTCGATGAGGTTGTTCGTACCCTGGAAGATCCCATTGCGGTAGTCGATCGCGATGTTGCTCAGGTGCTGGATCAGGTGAGCCGGCTTGCCCAGGGAGGCCAGTCCCTCCGCGAACTCCTCCACCTCGGTGGGCTCGTAGGTGACCGGGATGCCCAGAGCGCGGGCCATCGCCCCGGCGATCTCGTGGTGGTCCATCTCCACCGGCCCGTGCAGGGGGTACGCCTGCCGGTCATGCGGCGCGGGGTTCGCAAGGACGGCGGCGATGACGTACGCCTGGTCCACGCCGGCGACGGGGGCGTGTCGGCCGGCACCGAGCGGCAGCCTCAGTACGCCCTCGCCGTCCTGCCGCCCCCACCACCAGCTGATCCACTCGGCGAAGAGGGTCGGCCGCAGGTGCGTGGTGAGCAGCGGGGTGCGGTCGAGCAGGCGCTCTGCCAGCCAGTGCTGGCGGGCCGCGTTGCTGGCGGCTTCGCGGCGGGCGGAGATCTGGGACATGTTGACCACGGACGTGACGCCGGCCTCGGTGGCGGCCTGAGCGAAGACGACGGTGGCGTCCAGCAGCCCGGCGGCGATCGGGTAGCAGAAGTACGCTCCGCTGACCCCGCGCATCGCTGCGCTCACATCGTGGAAGTCGAGCAGATCACCTACGACGATCTCGGCGCCCGCGGCCGCGAGCATGCGCGAGCGGTCGTCCTCCCGGTGGACGAGGGCGCGCACACGGTGCCCCCGTTCCAGCAGCAGCCGCACGGTTTCGGCTCCGGTCGTACCGGTGGCCCCGGTGATGAGGAAGAGTCGGTCGTCCTGGGTGGTCATAGAGGTGTCCCTTCTGAGCGCCATTGGCTCTCGCGATCGTGGGCGGGAATGCGGAAGTGGCGGATGGGGAGGAGGGGCGCCGCCGGAGCCTGAGACGAGACCTGGGCATCAGCGGGCGGGCCGGGGGATGCGGCTGCGGCTTCTGGTGTCCGGCGCAGTCGGACGCGAAGACGCCCCTGTCCCTGCCGATCCTCTAACTTCCTTTTCCTATAGTCAGCAATGTACATGGCTCACCTGACTGGGCAAAACTAAAGTCAGGTGGGTTAGGGTGTCTCGGGAGTGCGACGGCGACAGGTGCAGGGGGCCGGCCTGTCCGCAGGAGGTCGCACCCGCCCGTGCGGGCAGCTCTTCCGAAAGGGAAAATCGATCATGGTATCCGCAGATTCGCGTCCCGCTGACGCCGCGGGGGTCCTGCGGCTCGGAGGGGATCTCCCTGTCAACCGGCTCGGCTTCGGCGCCATGCAGCTGACCGGACCCGGCGTGTGGGGGGAACCCTCGGACCCTCAGGAAGCCGTCCGTGTGCTGCGTCGGGCCGTCGACCTGGGTGTCAACTTCATCGACACCGCGGACTCCTACGGCCCGTTCGTCAGCGAGCAGTTGATCCGCACGGCACTTCACCCGTACCCCGAGGGTCTGGTCATCGCGACCAAGGCCGGCCTGAGCCGATCGGGCCCGGACGGCTGGAGGCCGCTGGGACGTCCTGAGTACCTGCGGCAGCAGGCCGAACTGAGCCTGCGTCACCTCGGCGTCGAACGCATCGACCTCTACCAACTGCACCGGGTCGACCCGCAGGTGCCGCTGGCCGATCAGATCGGAGAGCTCGCGCGGCTCAGGGAGGAGGGAAAGATCCGGCACATCGGCCTGTCGGAAGTGAGTGTCGAACAGCTCGAGCAGGCTCGGCGTATCGCGCCCGTCGTCTCCGTGCAGAACCACTACAACCTCGCCAACCGCTTGGCCGAGGGCGTGGTGCAGTACGCCGAGCGGGAGAACCTCGCGTTCATCCCCTGGTTTCCGATCGCCACCGGGGCGCTCGCGCGTCCGGGCGGACCGCTGGACGAAATGGCGAAGGAGCACGGGGTCAGCCCGTCCCAGCTGGCGCTGGCCTGGCTGCTGAGAGTGTCGCCCGCCATGGTGCCGATCCCCGGCACCTCGAAGGTCGCGCATGTGGAGGAGAACACCGCCGCGGCTCTGGTGACGTTGACCGATGCCGAGTTTGAAGCCCTGAGCCGCGCCGTATGAGGCGTCGCTGCGACCCCGGCCGACGGCTGCGTCCTGGCCGGCCGCGGATGCCCGGCGACATGACCGACTGCCCCATCGACAGAAGTGAGTGAGAAGCGATGTCCGCCAGCCGGCAGGAAACCAACAAGGCGATGGTCCTTGAAGCACTCGACGTGCTGTTCAACCAACGTGACTGCGCGACCGCCGAGAAGTTCTGGGCCCCGGACTACATCCAGCACAGTGCGATCATCGAGCCCGGCCGGGAGGGGCTGTTCAACCTGGTCAAGGGGCTTCCGCGGCTGAGGCACGAAGCGGGGTTCATCTGCGCCGACGGCGACTTGGTCATGCTACACAGCCGCTACGTGGGCAATGAGCGGCCGTCGGCCTCGGTGGCCGTCGACATCTTCCGCATCGGGAACGGGCTCCTCCAAGAGCACTGGGATGTGCTGCAGGACGAAGCCACCCGTGGGACGTCCCTGAGCGGGCTGCCCATGTTCGGCGATGCCTTCCCCGACGACGACTGACGACCCGGCCGTTCAGGCGGGCGGATTGGATGCGCCCGGCGCAGGAGCGCCGCGCCGTGCCCAGCACGCCGGTCGACCGCAGGAAACCGCAACCCGGCGAGGGGCGCTGCGTGTCTCAGGGGACCAGGAGAGGGGAATTGGCCAGTCACAGCCAGCACACGGCCCTCGTGGCCGCCGCGGCGGACCGGTTTCACGCCAACGGCTACCACGCGACCGGCGTCAATGACATCACTGCCGCCGCCGGTGTTCCCAGAGGCTCTTTCTACAACCACTTCGCGAGCAAGGAAGAACTGGCGGCCATCGTGCTGCAGGAGTACGGCGAGACGCGCCGGCTGGGGGAGCTGAGCGATCCGGCCGTGGCGCCCCTTGAGCGGCTGCGCCGGTACTTCGAGTTCCTGCGTGACGAGCAGGTGGAGCATCACTTCACTCGCGGCTGCCTCTTCGGCAACTTCGGGAGCGAGATGGCAGACCACAGCGAGGTGCTGCGCAGCGGCGTCGAACACTGCCTGGGACGATGGCGGGCGGCGCTGACCGAGGTCCTCGCCGAAGCGGTCCGCAGCGGAGCGGTGCGCGCGGGGCTCGATTGCGGGGAGGCCGCTCTGTTCATCCTGTGCGCCTGGGAGGGCGCTGTCACCGCCGCGCGGTGCGGTCGCTCGGACGAGGCGTTCACCACGTTCTTCCGCATGGTCTTCGGCAGTCTGCTCCAGCCCGGGCAGGCCGGCGCTCCGCTCTGAGCCTTCACGAGCTGAACCGCCGGTCCCGCGTGGCGTCCGTCCTCGGCGGCCGGCACGCAAGCGGCGTCTCCGACGGCGGAGGGGCCCGTCTCAGTGCCGGATACCCGACGGTTCCTGGGTGCGCTGGCGGGCGCGGTAGGCGCGCAGGTTGGCGGGGTGACCGCACTTGCGTACGTCGTGCCAGACGCCGCTGTTGTTCCGTGACCGGTCGAAGAACGTCACTCGGCACCGCTCGCTGCGGCAGACCTTCAGCCGCCGCCAGGTGTCGGCCCGTTGGGCATGGAGCATCTCGATCAGGATCAGTGAGACCATGCCCCGCCAGCCGCTGCCGGCCGGTTCCACCTGGACGGTGCCGTCAGGGTCGAGCCGCAGGGCCGCGTCGAACGGCACGTGCGGGAGTGCGCCGCGCTCGCCGGCCGGCTCTTCCTCGGCCTTGGTGAGCCAGTCGCGCAGTGCGTCGCGGAAGGCGCGGAGGTGCTGAACATCGTCGCCGTCGAGTTGGATCGGCGGCTGGTCCTGCGCCGGGTTGTGGTCGCGCCAGACCGCGTTCAGCCAGGTCTGGGCATCGTCCCGGTCGAGCAGGAGATCTGTCTCCCGGGGTTTGCCGGCCGACAAGGTGTTGAGCAGGTCCTGGACCAGGGCCAACCCGTCGGGGGCGGGTTCGATGTCGTATCGGTCGGTGGCGGGCCATGTCATGAGGAAAACGACTCCAGCAGCGACTGAACCAACAGGCGGAAATAGGTGTAGAGCTATCACATATTACCTCATTGTCTCGCGCCTCAGGGCCGTGCGGCCCGGCGGAGGTGCGGCTGCCGGGGCGTTCCGCGCTGGCGGGTCTGGTGGAGCGAGGTGGCCGGCCTTGCGTGGAGACGCGCGCACCAGTAGAAAGTTATAGGCAAAAACAGTTTGCCTATAACTTCTTGTTTGATCATCTGGCGCTCTTCGCTGCCTGACCTCCTTCCCAGCCCCGACCGAACAAGGGAGCTCTCATGCCACAGAGTCAACTCACGTACGAGGTCTTCGTCGCCCCGGGAATCCCCACGACGGTCACGGATCTGCCGCCCGACCTGGACCGTCGGATGTGGTCGCCGATCTCCTCGACCCTCATCCAGGGGGAGAGGGACGCCGTACTCGTCGACCCGCTCATGACGGTCGCCCAGGCCGACGCGCTGAGCGAGTGGGTGGCGGCCCGGGGCAAGCGCCTCACGGCGGTGTACGTCACTCACGCACACGGTGACCACTGGTTCGGACTCGCGAAGATCCTTAAGGAGTTCCCAAAGGCCCGTGCGCTGGCCCTCCCGCATGTGGTGGAACGCATGCAGGCGCAATCGAGCCCGGACTTCGTGAAGTCCTTCTGGAACGCCCGTTTCCCCGGCCAGATCCCCGAGAACATCGTGCCGGCACAGCCCATGGACGAGCCGTTCATCGAGCTCGAGGGGCACCGGCTCGAAGCCGTCCCGCTCGGGCACACGGACACCGACGACACCACGTGTCTGCACGTGCCATCCCTGCAGCTGGTGGTGGCCGGGGACGCCGTGTACAACAACGTCCACCTGTACCTCGCCGAGTCTTCCCAGGAAGGCAGGCAGGAGTGGCTCGCGGCGCTCGACCGCATCGAAACCCTCGCGCCACGACTGGTCGTGGCCGGCCACAAGGACCCCCAGGCGCCGGACACGGCGGCCGCCATCGAGGAAACACGGGCCTACATACACGACTTCGCGCGCCTGGAGCAGGACGCGACCTCAGCCCTGGAACTCTACGAGGCGATGCTCAAGATCCACCCCGACCGGATCAACCGCGGGGCGTTGTGGGGATCGGCGCGGTTCGCTCTGGGATGACCGGCGGATGCGCGTGAGGAGCACTGAACGCCGGGGACTGCTCCGGCAGTGCTGACGGGGTCCTGAAGAGCCCGGCCCACCGCGGGCCGGGCCTTCGGCGCGTCCGCGCCGTGCACACCGGTGGACGGCACAAGCGCCGTGCCGCTGCGCGGCAGGCGATGCCGTGCGGGGCTCGTGCGACGGCGTGGCCAGAGCGCACCGCAGGGCGGTTCGCTCTGGCCAGGTTGTGGTGCTGGGGATGATGGCAGGGTGGTGCCGGATGCCGGCCGGCGGAGAGGGCGCCGCCGGCCGGCGGTACTCGTCAGTCCAGGGCGACGGCCCGGACCTCTTCATGGCTGACCGCGACAAGCGTCTCCTGCGCCGTCGCGCGACGCGCGGACAAGGCCATGAATCCGAGAGCGAGGACGCAGGCGACCGCGCTCGCGACGGTTCCCAGCGCCGCGGAACTGCGGACGCCGACGGCGTTGACCGCGACGCCGCTCAGCAGCGAACCGCTCGCGACGGCCACCTGCACCACGGCCGTGAAAGTGGCGTTGACGGCCTCGGTGGAGAACCTGTCCTGCCCGTAGGTGTAGAGCCAGTGCTGCAGGGCCACCGGCGCGTTGCCCCACGCCAGCCCCCACAGAGCGAGCCCCACGCAGACGGACGCCGTCACCGTGCCGCCCGCGCTCAATGCCAGGAGCCCGCCGACGCCGAAGACGAGGGTGGCGATCACGGTGCCACGGATGCTGCGCCCCAGGAGTGCACCGCCGCCGAAGTTGCCGACGATGGTCAGCGCGCCGTAGCCCAGCAGCAGACCGCTGGCCAGTCCGGCGGCGAGGCCGGTGACGTCGTGGAGGTAGGGCACGACGAAGGTGTAGGCGCTGAACTGTGCGAACACGACGAGGAAGACGACGGCGAGGATGACGTTCGCGGGCACCGAGCGTAGGAGCGGACGGAAGTGCGCCATCGTCACGCGGTCCGCGGTCGGTATCTTCGGGATCGTCAGCGCCTGGACGAGGGCGGCGATGACCGCGACCGCGGCGGCCGCGAGAAACGTCGTCCGCCAGCTGGTGTGGGTGGCGATGAGGCTGCTGCTGGGCACACTGACCACGGATCCCACCGCGATGGCGCCGAAGACGACCGACGACGCGGTGTGCACGATCCGCGCGGGAACGAGCCGGGCCGCGGCGGAGACGGAAGTGGCCCAGATACCGCCGATGCTGATGCCGAGGATCAGCCGGGAGACCAGCATCATCGTGAAGCCGGTCGCCGCGGCGGACAGGACGCACGACACGGCGATCAGTGCCGTGAGCCCGATGATGGCCAGCCGCCGGTCGAGGCGCCGCATGAGCACGGTCGCGGCGGGTGCGGCGACGGCGCCGGAGAGGGCGGGCAGGGTCACGAGCAGGCCGGCGGTGCCTTCGGTGACCCCCAGCCCGTCGCTGATCTGGGGCAGCGCGCCGACCGGCACAAACTCCGAGACGACCACGGAGAAGGCGCCCAGCGCGATGGCCATCACCGATACCAGCGGATGCCTGGAGCGCGGACGGGCGTGGGTGGCGGAGGGCGGTGAGGACATGACGATTGCCTTTCTCGGGGAAACGATCTTTTGAGACCGATCGGTGCGGAATGAGGGTGTGCGAAAGACGCGACGGACAGGAGTGAGGTGTGGGCCGGTGGAAGGCGGTGGGTCAGCGCACGGACGACAGCAGATCGTCCGCGGCCGCGTCGAGCTCCCGCTCCGACGACCCCAGACGCGCCTGCACGCGCAGGCCGAGCCAGCCGTTGTGGACCGCCTGTGCGGCCCGGTCGAGCCGTTGCGGCCGGGCGGTCGCCCACCGCTCCTCCTGGCGCAGGAGCCAGGCGATCCGCTCGGCGGAACGAGCGAAGTATCCGCGGACGGCGGCGTGAACGTCCGGGTCGTCCGGCCGCTCCGTCGCCGCGTTCACCGCGAAGCAGCCCGCCGGACAGCCGGGCAGGGCCACGTGCGACCGCAGCAGCGCGCGTACGCCGACGAGTCCTTTGCCCGGGGCGGCCTCGACCGCCTGCGCGTGGGACTCCTCCGCGTGCTCGATGTAGGTCGTGAGCGTGCGCAGGTAGAGGTCGTGTTTGCTGCCGAAGGTGTCGTACAGGCTGCGCTTGCCGATTCCCATGGCAGCCATGAGGGCATCGGTGGAGGTGCGCTCGTAACCGTTCCGCCAGAACTCGAACAGCGCCTTCCGCAGTGCGTAAGCCGGTTCGAAGCTCTTGGTCCGTGCCATGAGGGCCCTCCTGACGAGAACAGTAGGTAATGAGACCGATCGGTGCAATATGAGGCGGGGAGACGGACGCCACACTTCGCCGCCGGTCCGGCAGGCATGGGGCCGCTCCTGCCGCACCGCAGTCACCACTCGATGGCGACCTTGCCCAGGTGTGCGCCGGAGGTGAAGTAGCGCAGCGCTTCGCTCAGCTCCTCCAAGGGGAAGGTCCGGTCGATCACGGGCCGCAGTCCGGAGTCCTCGACCGCGCGGACCAGGTCGCGCTGCTGCTCGTGGTTGCCGACGAGGACGCCGTTCAGCCGGATCTGCTTCATGTTGATGGCGCCGGTCGGGATGTCCCCGGACAGCCCGGTCAGGACGCCGATCACGCTGACGCGGCCACCGACGCGCACCGCCTGGATGGACTGGGGCAGGGTCGACGGGCCGCCCACGTCCAGTACGAGATCTGCACCGCTGCCGTCTGTCAGTTCACGGACCCGGTCCCCCCACTCGGGCTGGGACCGGTAGTTGACGACGTGGTCTGCTCCGAGTGCCTTTGCGCGGTCGAGCTTCTCGTCGGAGGAGGAGGTGACGATCGCGGTGGCACCGGAGAGCTTCGCGAGCTGCAGGGCGAAGACGGAGACACCACCGGTGCCCTGGAGCACGACCGTGTCACCGGGCCTGATGCCGCCGTTCTCGTGCAGGGCGGCCCACGCCGTGAGCCCAGCCACGGTCAGGGTGGCGGCTTCGGCGTGGGAGTAGCCGCGCGGGGCCCGCTCGAACTGGGCGGCGGGCGCGACGACTACCTCACGCGCGTAGCCCGGCACCCCTATGCCGGGAGTGGTGCCGAAGTGGTCGATCACCGGCCTGCCCGCCCGCCATCCAGGGAAGAAGCGCGCGAAGACCGCGTCGCCGACGGCCAGTTCGGTGACCCCCTCGCCCACGGCCTCGACCACTCCCGCTCCGTCCGCGAGGGGGACATGGCCGACCGGAGTGTCCATGCTGCCCATGACGATGGTGTCGTGATAGTTCAGGGCGCTCGCGTGGACGCGTAGCCGCACCTCACCTGGCCCGGGGCGGCCCGGATCCGGGAGGTCGGTGACCTCCAGGACGTCCTTTTCCCCGGGATGCCTGATGATGACGGCCTTCATGGCGCTTCTCCTTCACATGATTGACGACAGGTGGGCCGCCGGAACGCGCGGCGCTGACACGCTCCGGCAGCCGATGAAAATAGATTACATACAAAATCTATTTTGAATGTGAGGGGGTTGGGGGGCCGATCTGCGGTGCAGTCGGTGGGAAGCGTCAGCGGTCCGGCGTCGCGACTGCCGTGCGAGCCGCGGTCAACAGGCGCTCCGACAGGGGGGATCCGGTCGTCGCGTGGGCCAGTACCAGCGCTCCGACCATGGTGCAGAGCGTCGCGAGGGTGTCGTCGGGCACCGACGAGTCGTCGGCCTCGTCCGCGTGCCGGTGTGCCGCCGTGTCAGGCGCCGCACTTGCGAGCCAGCCGGCCAGCTCGCGGACTCCGCGGACGTACCCCTCCTTGGCCGGTGAGCCCGGCGGCTGTCGGGCGACGTCCGCGCCAAGGGCGGAGGCGGGGCACCCGGTTGCCGCGCCGTCGCGGTGCTCGGGTGAGAAGTAGTAGTCGATCAGCGCCTCACGGGCCGCGGCATGGTCGCCGTCGCCCGCCGCCTCGAACCCGGCCAGGAGCGCCCGCAGCTCGTGGAAGGCGCGCTCCGTGGCCTCGCCCTGGAGAGCGTCCTTGGAACGGAACTGCCGGTAGAGACCGCCGGGCGTCAGGCCCACCGCGCCGGTCAGCTCCGCGAGGCTGACCTCGAAGCCCTGTTCCCGGAACAGCCTCGAAGCGGCGGCGACGATCTGCTCCCGGTGCTCGGCCGCCTGTGCGCGTGATGCCCGGCCCATAGCGCCACCCCTCCCCGTCGCGTCGGCGCCCGATCCTACGGCCGACGCATCCGTCGCCCGACCTTGCGGGAAATAGGCATAGCCAATACAGTTATTTCACTCTGTGGGTGACGGCGACGTTCCCCGTCGGTCCCCCCCCCGTTACCTTTTTCGTGGCTCCGCAACGGGGCCTCCGGCCTTCGGGTCCGGCATGACTTCCCCCTCCTGTTGTTCATGATCCGGGGGG
>NZ_JBIRWL010000036.1:0-37411 GCF_044387825.1 Streptomyces sp. NPDC020299 | reverse complement strand
CCGTGAGACCGCCCCCGCACGGCCGAAGTCCCGCTACACTCCCGCCACCCGGCGAAAGACCAGGTCAGACAGCGAAATCCTGCTGGAGTACTAGTGCAGAGCGGGCCGCCGGGGGCCTCATGCGGGTCGCCCGGAGCCGACGGGGGAGGCGGCGCCGGGCGACGATCAGGGGGAGACCACTGCGGTCGTCTCCGCGGCGGGTGCTGCGTCCTGGAGCCGGTCCGGTCCAGCCGTTCGTACAGCGCGCGCAGCATGCGGGCCTTGTTCTTCACCCGGTGCATGTTCCGGGACCTCAGCGGCAGTCGGCTGTCGGCCTTGCCCAGCACGATCTCAGCGAGCAGGGGCCGGCCGTCGTCGTCGGGCAGCCGGCCCGCGCACGCGCGGACATCGGCGGCGACCGCGTGGGCGGCCCCGGACAGCAGCAGCCCGACCTGTTCGTAGTCGTCGGGCCGCAAAGCCGCCGGATCGGACCACGCGAGCACCGCCCGGACCACACGCTCGCGCGTTGCGCGATCGAGAGGCAGTTGCGTTTCGATCCGGCCTTCGGGGTCGTACAGCACTGTGTGACCGTTCATGACACAGACGCTTCCGCCCGCGAGGCGGAGACGAGTTCCCGCAGATGGGCGGCGAACCGGTCGGCCGCAACGAGTACCGACGGTGCGGATGCCGCGCGGGTGGCTGGCCCAGTCGGCTGCGGCCGAGGAGATCTTCGCTGTGCGCTCACCAGTGCAGTCCACGAGCTGATGACGCGATACAGCAGGGTTCTTCCACGTGTGGTCCGGCTCTATATCGGCGGGCCGGACAGCTCGAAGCAGGTCTCATACGACGCGGACCGGTACTTGGCGCTCGGTCAGCAACCGGGCCAGTGCATCGGTCTCCTCTTCCAGCAGGGCGATGGCGGCCAAGCGGCGGGCACGGGTGACAGCGACGTACCACACCCGCAGCACCTCGTCGGTTGCCGGATCGCCGGTGGCCCAGCGCTGGACGCTTCCAGCATCGGGCAGCAACAGCAGAATCCCGTCGGCCTCATCGCCCTTGAGCTGGTGGACGATGTTGGTGCGCATGCCGGTGGCCACCTGGCGACGTGCCACGGTGGGGACTCCGGCGGGGCGTCCCTTCTTGCCCTGCGGCGCCGCCCCGGGCAGAGGAGGCCAGGCCTTCATGGCCTGCCACACCTGCGGACCCCACTTCTTGTGGGGCGGGGGCAGGCTGTGCAGGAACGCGAACGCAGTGCGGTTGACCTGGTTGGCCGGGAGGCTGTGGGCGGCGCTGATGCGGTCGGGGCCGCCGGCTTGCTCCGGATACCAGTAGCCGAACAGGACACGGGCGGCGATCAAGCAGGCCCGCGCGAGGTCCTCTCCGGAGGCGCCCGGGGTGTGGACGGTGGTGCGGGCCCAGGCCAGGCTGGTGATGGCGTTGGTATCGGGTTTCTCCCGGTTGATGCCCGGCAACGTGGCGTACTTGAAGGCGGTCACCAGGCAGTCCTGCGCCTGGACGGCGTACTCCTTGGCGAGCGCACCGAAGGTGTCGAAGAGACTGGCACCGCTTGGGGCATGCAGGTGACGGCCACCGGAAGCGGCGAACCGGGCAGGCAGCAGCAGGATCGGGGTGGCGTCGTCGCGTACGACGGACGTGTCCGGCGGGCGCTGCCCCGTGCGTAGGGTGGCCGCCAGTCCACAGATGACCGGGGAGCTGCGCCAGTTGCCCGTCAGCGGATGAGTGGTGGGTGAGAGCCCTGCTGCGAAAGACCGAAGTGCCTGGGGCTCGGCCCCGTGCCAGGCGTAGATGGTTTGGTCCGGGTCGCCGACGAGGACCAGGGGCAGGCCGGCGTTGTGCAGTAGCTGGAGGATCGCCAGGTCGGCGGCGGAGCAGTCTTGCGCCTCGTCCACGATGACTTCCGAGAATCGGGAAAGCAGCGGAGGCAGCAGTGTGGCGGCGGCCTTGGCGTTGCGCAGATTCCACAGGGCCAGAAACCGCGCCTCGTGCCCTGTGTGGTACCCCTGTTCGCACCACGACTTGCGCGTGTCGAAGATCCTCTTTTCCCATGCGCGGCGGCTGTAGGAGCTGGCCTCGATGAGCTGGCGGGTCTCGTAGCGGAGCTTGTCCCAGGCCACTGCCTCGCCTGCAGGGTTCTGCGAGGGATCGATGGTCATGGGGAAGCGGTGCAAGGAGATCACCCGGTCCACGTCCTCGACCGGAGCCTTGACGCTTGCCCACGACTCCAGCAACCGGGGCACGGGATCGGCCGCACGCAGCGGCTTGACCAGGAACTCCCACAGGAACGAGTCGAGGGTGCCGATGAAGTGCGGTGCCTGGACCAGGTCGGCGCGGCCCGTCTTGCGGCAGCGGCGGATCATCTGATCCCGCGCCACCCGCGTGAACGAGATCAGCGCCCGGCCCTGCCGTAGCCGTCGCCGGGGCAACTGCAGATGGCGGCTGGTGATCACATGCGTCTTGCCGGCGCCCGGGCAGGCCGGAATGAAGGCAGGCGCCGGCACGGGCACGGCAGCCTGCTGCTGCGCTTCGGCACGGGCCCGCACCGGCGTCGCTTGCCCTGGCCCGGTCACGGCGCGCCCACCGCAGCGGCGCCGGTGCGGTCCGTGGCCGCGACGAAGCGGATCGCGTCCTCCAGGTAGGCAGGCACGGTGAACGCCACCGCCGGGTCGGCCAGAACGTCGGCGAGCTCCTGGGCGAACCGGCCCTTGGAGATCTTTGTGCCCTTTGTAAGCTCTCCGTCCGCGCTTGTGACGGTTCGACTGGTCTTCGTGACGAACAGTTCCCCGAACGCCACAGCGGGATCCGCCGCCTTGACGACGTGCTCCCAGCGCTTCTGCGAGCGCGGTGCGCAGCGCAGGAACGCCGCCCGCAAGGCGGCGATGTTGTCCTGCGACCACAGAGCCGGCTCCAGCGTCCGCGGCGCTGCAGCCAGGTGCAGATCGCCGGGAGAACCCCAGCGGCGGGGAAGCTCCCGCAGCGACTCCAGCCGGGGTGGTTCCGGCTGATCGGGTGCCACATCCGTATCGGTGATCAACGCCACCCGCCGCCCCAGGCTCATGCCGTCCACGGGCGCCAGCAGCACCCGCAGGTAGACCTCGAACCCGACGCCGTCCACGATCACCCGGGTGGTCCCGAAGAACCGCTCCAGGGCCTCGAACGCCTCCCGAGCCGCCTCGATATCGGCACCCTCACCGGCGGCAAGGACACGCCGGGCCAGGGCGGGCAGCAGAAGAAGCTCGGAGATGCCCTCCACCAGGATCGCCCGGGAGGCGAACAGCAGGGCACTCTTGGTGGCATCCAGATAGCGGTCCAGATGCCGCACCCGGTCCGGACTCAGACGCAGCCGGGGGATGGGCAAAGGCCGTGCCTGCCAGCCTTCGGACAGCTCACCCGGCCACCTGGCCATGACCACCAGGTCCTCCACGCTGGCCGCGGCCGACAGGATGGGGGAGTGCGTGGTGACCACCACCTGCAGGTGTCCGGCAGGCTCTACCGGATCCCCCGCAGACCGGCGGCGCGAGGCCTTCGCCCGCCGCTGCAGATAGCGCAGCAGCAGAGTCTGCAACTGCGGGTGTAGGTGCGCCTCGGGCTCCTCCACCAGCAGCACGGTCAGATCGGCCTCCGCCGCCGCGTCCAGCTCCGCCATCACCGTGGCGATGAACAGAGTGTTGGCATAGCCCAGCCCCGACGCCACCAAGGGAAACGGCTGTACAGATGCATCCCCCAGCAGCACACGCAGCGAGCGGGCGATCGACGCGAACGTGGGCTCGGCCAGAGCCAGTTCGCTCTCCTGAGGATGCGCGCCGACAGTCAGGTCCCGCAGCGGTTCGTTGATCTTCTCGCTGACCTTGACCACGTCCCCATCTGCGGCCACCTTCTTCAGCTCGGTGCCGATCCGCTCCACGAAGGCATCGACCTGGTCGTCGTCCCCCAGCAGACCGCGAAGGATCATGCGCACCCGGTCGCCGCCAGCCGAGGCAAGCTCCCGCTCCGCATCACGCAGCGCCGGCAGATAGACGTGCCGCACACCACCGCGCGCCGGAGGCTCTCCCGTCACTGGAAGGCCCGCGCCCTGCGACCAGGCGGTGCTTCCGCGCCGGCCGCCCGTCTGCGGCGGAGTCCAGGACACCTGCCACCGCGCAGTGCGGTTGTCGGGAGCCCCTTCGCGCAGCAGCGCCTCAAGGTAGGCGCCGCTTTGCCCCGCATGAATGTCGGCTAGGTCCATCTGCAGGCTCGGACCACCCAGATCGGCTGTGGTCCTCAGGACGTCGGACTCCTCGAAATACCGCACACGGCGCCCGTCCAGCGGGTCCGTGAGCAGGCGCAGTGCATCGATCACGCTGGACTTGCCCGCGTTGTTCTCCCCGACGAGCACTGTCACTTCCGGCCTCAGCGGTATCTGCACCCGCTCGCACGACCGGAACCGCTCCACCAGCACCTCGGACACATACACAACTCGCCCCCCGTCCCCGGCACATCACCGTGCTCAGCAGCAACGGTGATCAGCAAGAGATGGTAGTCCCAGCCCGTTTCCGACCGGGTGCCGTCTGCACAAGTCGTCGTCGCTGGGGTCGGCGAGCAGCCCGAACCCCGGCTCGTCGTGCAGTGGGGACAGCGGGCAGCCGTTGGCCGCATACGGCCTGGTTGCGGTCGGTCGGAACTGCTCGTGAGGTGTTCTGAGATGAGCAGCAGCGCTTGGCCTCCCGCCGACGTACCTGCGGCGTAGCCTGCTCGGGAGCACGGGCCGTGACGATGCGCCTGGTTCGGCTCCACACGCCGCGGAGAGAGGGAAGCCGGACATGGCGAACAACGGGCAGACGGACACGGCCGTACTGGTGGCGATGCTCAGCGAGCGCGCCGCCGTGAACGTCCGGCTGGCACTGGTCGCGGACGGACAACAGTGGCAACTGCACCATGGCCAGGTCACCTTGGACGACGACACCCCGGTGAAGGAGCGGGCCTGGCGCTACAGCACGGCGAGCTTCCTGGAACTGCGCCTGCCCGGCCCAACTGTCGCCGCGCTGCTGCGGGGCGACGAACAGGACATCCACGGTCTCCACGTCGTCGCCCCCGGCCCGCCGCCCTCCAGCGCCTCCGCTTATCAGCTGCGCGGCCAGGAAGAGTGGGGCCGGGTGACCACGCCGTGGCCGCGCACCGAGTGGACCATCAACCGGGACGCCAACACGCTCCAGCCCGGCCACGACCTGCTGGTCGGGGACGGCCCCTCTTTCCTGAACTTCGACCAGGCCCTCAGCGCCTTCCTTAACCAGCGCCCCCACGACACCAACGCGGGCCGCTCGGACCTGTGGCGCATCGTCCTGCCGCAGCGCGCGGGCTGGCTTTCGCAGATCACCATCGGGCCCGACCTGCTGACGGCCGTCGTCGACGGCGAGGCCCTGGACGGCGCGGTGCTGGAGCTGAGCTGGGCGGCGGGCAACGAACTCCAGTCCGTCGACGGCGCCGGCGCCTACCGCTTCGGGCTGCCCCGCGGACTCGCGCCCGACAGCCTGCTGATGCTCCGCCGCGCGGATCAGTGGCTGGACTGGCGCCACTTCCCGGCTCCCACGTACGGGCGCGCCCGCGATGCCTCGGTCGTCTGGGAGCAGCCCGGCCCTGAACTGGACCTCCTCCTGGCGAACGGTGAGGGGCAGCACCTGGAGTGCAAGCGGGAGGTCCCGGAGGGCGACTCGCGGAAGAAGATGCTCAAGACCATCGCCGCCTTCGCATCGCAGGACGGCGGCACCGTCCTGATCGGTGTCCGGGACGACCTGCAGATCGTGGGCCTGCCCGAGGGGGCGAACATCGATAAGCAGGTTCTCCAGGTCGTGGGCATGATCCGGGACAACCTGGAGCCGGTGCCGTCCTACGAGCCACGCGTGATCGAACACGACGGAAAGACGGTCCTCGCGATCGAGGTCTCCGGCGGGGGCCAAATGTACGCCTACCGCGACGGACAGCGCGCGGAGTTCTACGTCCGTGTCGGCCCGAACACGGTGCTCGCACGCCACCATGAGATCGCCGCCGGATTCCGGCAGGCGCCGACCGTCACAAGGTTCTGAGAACCACCGCACCGGCGACGGCACATGTCGACCGCACCCGGTACGGCCGACATCGCGCTGTCGGGGGCGCTGCCCACCCACGCGATCGGCTGAGCGAGATTCCGCTGTCTGTCGACTGGGATACCGATAAAATACCGTCATATCCGAAAAGCGTTCCGCCTAGCATCAGTGCATGACTGCGGAAGAAGCCGCGCAGCGGTGCCCGATGCCCGGTGCTCATCGGCGCCTGATGGACTGCCATGCCCAGTGGCACCGGCTGCACGAGGAGTACTTCGATCCGCATGGCTTCAGGATCATGCTGAACGCGCTGGTCCCGAACCTCCGGAACGTGACATGGCTGCTGCAGAAGCAGAAGAAGGAACTCGTAGGCTTCGACGACTGGTATGCACGGTTCCAACAGCAGTCGGGCAGCAGCGAGATCATGCGGTGGGTCGTCAAGTCCCGCAATCGCATCACGAAAGAAGCCGATCTGGAGCTGCACAGCGAGTTGCAGATCGTGTGGCAGCAGGACTGGCTGCAGCGCGTGCTGGGCACCTCGGCAAAGTTCCCGCCCCGGATGACGGTCCGCGAGATCCTGGACGATGTTGTACGGCGGTACCGGCCCCCGGGCGGCACTGTGACCGTGCGGCGCCGCTGGGTGGATGCGGCGCTGCCCGAGTGGGAGTTGCTGGACGCGACGGGAGAGGTGTACGCGCAACTCGCGGCGCTGCTCGCCGAGGGGCACCAGGCAGCCGGTGTGCAGATATGCGACCTTTCGGTACGTGACGAGGAATGCGTGACGGCGCACCTCAAGTCTTCGGGCACCATGCCGCATTGCATGCTTGTCGCGAAGGACGACCTGGAAGCCCACTTCGACGTGCTCAAGGGCGTTCAGATCGAGTCCTACAACTTGACCATCGAACGCGACGAGGCTGGCACCAAGCGGGCGCTCGAGCGCTACGGGAAGCGGCCCGAGCCGCACTCCGGCAACCCGATCGACGCCGTGCCCTGGCACATGGCCAACGCTCGGCTGCTGATGGAGAAGGACGGCTTCCACGAGACCTTCGCCTTCCTGTACCGAGGAGACAAGATGGTGCAGCTCGGCACTCTCGTCTTCGACAGCCAGGGCACGAAGATCCTCTCCTTCGAGAAGCTCGCGAACCAGGCGAAGGCGATGAAGGCCGACGGCATCGTCGTGACGTCGGAGTCATGGTTCGCCAAACCCACAGGCAAAGAGCAGGAACTGGGCACCCTCTTCTTCCCGGCGCGTGACCGCCTGGACCGGCTCGAGGCGCTCACCGTCTACGCTGCGACCCGTGACGGCCGCCGGGCGGGACAGATGTCCATGGTCACTCGTGACCCGAACGGACAGACGACCTGCTCTGACCCACAGGACGTCGAGTATGCGGTGGCTCCCACTCTCGCTCCCGTTCTGAGAAGGTGGGATGAGACAGGGCAGCCGACGAGCTGACCACGGCATGAAGTTGAGCGACCTCAGCCCGCTGATGACCCGTCGCCAAGACGGCGGCCTCAGCTTCGCCCGCTTCCGCCCCGACCCGTCGTTGGTCTCCCTGCAGTGGCCGGACGACGTCCTCGAACAGTTCCTCTTCGACCACGGCGACAATGCCGCCTTCGTACACGACTACGGCGGCATCGACCTGCGCGACGTCACGTGGCGGCTGGAGACGATTCCCACTGCGGACTTCGTCGGGATGCCGACCGGAGCGTCCGATGCCGGCTGTATCGAGAGCTACGCCGAGAACCCGGTGCACTGGGTCAAGGTTCGCCGCCCCGAGGTGGGTCGGCACTGGGAAGAGCACGGGACATGGCTACGCCCGCCGATCCTGATCGCCCGACGCCTCCTGGACCCATCAGACAGCGGTCTGCAGGTCGTAGAGGGCAGGACACGCGTTGGTGTTCTGCGCGGCCGCCTACGCGAGCAACTGCACGTCGCCCCCAACCACCACGCCTGGGTCGGACGCCCGTGAGAACGTGCCGCGCCTCAGTGCGTACGCTGCGAGCGTCCGGCCATTTTCCAGGAAGAGCTGCGGATGAATGAGAACTCGTCTGTACCCGGGTCGCGCCGGGACATGGCGATGCACAACGACTGGTGGGCTTCGGGCTGGGACCACGTCCTGCCTCGCCAGGGCTTCCCACTGACCATGCTGATCGGGACCGCGAGCCAGCCCGGCTTCACTGGCTCTCTGGACGACCTGCTGCAGGAGATCTTCGGCGGCCACTGGGACATGATCGGCGGCGATCTCGACGGTGCGCTCACATTCTCGTGGCCCGATGAGGAGTGGGACTACGAGGAAGCGCCCGAGGGTCGAGAGGCGTGCGAGGCGAGCCGCTGGGAGAAGTTCGGCGCCATGCTGACGGCCACCTGCTTCCCGGTACCCCAAACGGTGCGGGGCCTGTCCGAGCTCTACCTGACGTGGGGCCTGGCGCGCCGCCTGGTCGACGATCTGAGCGAACCGCCAGAGATCCTCACCTCCCTGGAACGGCTGGCGGCCGCCACCAGCCAGGACGCCGACGATGTCCGCCTCGCCTTCGCGGAGCTCGTGGAGTCCGGGGACGCCCACTCGCGGGGAATCCCCGGTATTACAGCTGCGGACTGCGTCCCGCCGCTGTCCAGGCACAGGCCGCGGCTGCGTTCCTCGGCGACACCTACTCCGACGGCACCTCGCTGGTCCTGGCCGTCCAGGCCCTCACCGAGGAGGTCATCTGGGGTGACAAAGAGCGCACCGACGACGCCGAGCGCGCGTGGGAGCGGCTGGGCGAGCACCTCGGCTTCGTCAGCACACGCCCCGCAGTACGACAAGGGCCCGGACAACCTGTGGGTCCTCGGAGCCGGGCGACACGCGGTCATCGAGCTGAAGACCGGACGCATCACGGACGCGATCATCAAGCACGACCTGGACCAGCTCGGCGGAAGCGTCCGCTGGCACGAGCAGACCTACCCCGACGTCACCCAGCAGATCTTTAATGGTCCACCCGAGCCGTACGCCGGACCTGCAGGCAATCACCGTCGACGGCATGCGGGTGGTCACGCAGCAGAAGTGGGAGGCGCTGGCCGAGGCCGTATGCAACTGGGCCGAAGCCCTCACCCACGGACAGCAGCGCTGGAGGGCCCCGCACGTCGTCGCCGAGCAGCTGGCCCAGCAACAAGCTGACTGCTGGCCTGATCTTCATCACGTATGCCCAGGTCCCTGCCTCCCCGAACGGGTGACGGGTCCACACACGCTGGGCCTAGGGGATCGCCCGGCGGACCGCCGTCACCGTGACGATGACGCCGGTCCCCTGCTTCCGACTGTCCTGTTCCCGACGAGACGCGGCCACGCGGGCAGACACCTCGTGGCTTCACTCCCTCGGCCGAGCGAGATTTCCGTGCCGGTAGCGACACGCTGGGGTAATTCGGTGATGTTCGCTTGTATGGTGAGTGACCGATGATCAGCAATCAGTGAGGGGGCCGGACTTTCCGGCAGGTCCAAGGGGGTGGTCGCTGTCAGTCCTTCACCGACCCCGGGTCAGACGGCGGTGCGAGTTCTGTTCATCCTCGACCGACTGGGTGAACCGTGCGCCGACTGGCCGCAGGTGCCCGACACGGCCGTTCGAGCGGTCCGCTCGCAGCGCAAGCTGCAGAAGCTGGACTTCCTCGTACGCAACCCTGACTACCTCGCGGAACTGATCATCTCGAGGTGGGAGGCAGGCGCCCTGCCGGCGGAGCGGCTGCTCGACGCCCGAGCCGTGTTCACGGAGCGCGAGCCGGAGCTACACACCTACCGGATGCTCCGCAATGATCACGGAGCCTACGAAGTTCTCGACAACGCCCTGAGCGTGCTGCGCCACCTGGGACTCATCGCGGTACGGCGTGCAGGGCGTGTGTCCGACGAACGCGTGCGCCGCAGGGACTACTTCCTTCTCCAGGCCGGCGCCGATCAGGCCCAGCGGCTCCGCGAGAGTGAACAGGTCCTCGCCTGGTACGACCAGCAGACCGCCTACGTGGCGGCCGCGGTCGAGGGGATGACCGGAGCCCAGCTGAAGGCACAGCAGTACGGGCAGCCCGAGTACGCCGCCACTCTCGTGCACCAGGTGATCGGCGGCATCACCGAGCGTGTCCGCGAACGACTGGACGCGGCACTGGCCCAGGAGGGACTGGCATGAGCACAGAGAGCGACGCCCTGGGCCCGGTCGAGGCGTGGCTGGAGGAGATCGCGAAGGCGGCCGGCCAGGAGCTGGACGTGGTCAAGGCGGTCCTCGTCGAGCACGGCGTGCGCCCACAGACCGCGCTGCCCAGGCCGCACTCGCTGCGGGTGACCGAAGTGGAGTTCGAGGGCGTGCGCCCCGCGTTGGCGGGTGAGCACGACGGCGACGTCGGCGAGGAAGGCGATCCCTTCCACTTCCGGTGGAAGCCGGGACCGGGCGTTTGGTGCCTGGCCTCCTCGGGCAAGAACGAGGCCGGCAAGTCCAGCGTGCTGGAGATCGTCCTGTGGTGCCTGCGCGGCCGCAGCGGGCTCCAGCGCGACGTGCAGAGCTGGCTGCGCCGAGTCCGCACCGAGTTCGTCCTCGACGACGAGACCCTTGTCGTCGAGATGACTGTCGCGGACAGCAAGCCAGCAGGGACCGTGGTCTCCAAGGACAGCGGTGCAGCGCTGTTCTCCTTCGACAACGCCGCCACGTTCGAAGAGCTGATGGACGCCTTCATGCTGGAGCGCCTCGGCCTGGAGCCGCTGCGCACCCAGCAGAAGCGGCCCGAAGGAGTCGACGGACCGCCGCTGACCGGCGAGTTGTCCTGGCCGGCGTACGCCAGTGCCCTCCACATCAACCGCTCCGGCCTGGGCCACCTGCTGGGCAACGAAGCCCGCAACGCCCTCCCGACCCGGCTCCTCGAACTCTTCCTCGGAGCTCCCTGGGCCGCCACGATGGTCTCCGCCGCGGTAGCGCAGAAGCTCGTCGCGGCGCAGCTGTCCGCCGCCAAGGCCCGCGCCCAAGCCGAAGCGGACGAACGCCGGAGCAAGATCGACGAACTCGACCGCAGCCTCCAGCGCGCCCAGGACCGGTTGGACACCCTGCCGGACCTCGGCCAGAACGCCGCCGACCTGAACGCCTCTTACCAGGCCCTCGCCGAGGCGACCGAAGCGGCCGGCACCGCGCAGCGCGAGCTCGCCGAAGCCCGTGTACAGCACGACGAGCTCGAACAGCAGCGCCAGTCCCTTGCCGCGCTGGTCCATGCCGCACACGAAGCCGTCCTCGCCAAGGCCTTCTTCCACACCCTGAAACCAACCGTGTGCCCCCGCTGCGACGCCCAGGTCACCCAGGCTCAATGGGCCCGGGAGGACGAAGGTCACTGCTCCCTGTGCACCTCCGAACTCCACCCGGCCACAACGCAGTACGACGGCACCCCGGCTGACGAGGACGGCCTCGACGACGTCGACGACGACCAGGAACTGCGTCAGACACTCGCCCAGGTCCAGCACGCCGTCGAGACGGCGGCCACAGCACTCGCCGGCAAACAGGCCAAAGCCACCAACGCCGCGGCCACGCTCCGCCAGGCCCAGAACGCGCTCCAGGACGCGCTCGCCCGCCCGGCAGCGGGCGAGCGCCGGGCAGCCGAGCTCGAGGTCGCCCGGCTGAGAGGCGCCCTCGACGAACGCCGAGGCCGTTTCGACGACCTCGGCGATCCAGCTGGCCTCGCCCCGCTTCAACGAGACCAGGACATCCTCAAGGCCGCCGAGAAGGCCGCCCATGCCCGCCGCACGCAGGCCCTCAAGGAGGTCCTCCAAGCCGTCCAGACCGACATCGTCACCATGGGCCGCCAGCTTGGACTGGAGATGCTCGAAGCCGTCGAACTCGGCACCAGCGCCACACTGAAGGTCTGGAAGGGCGGCCAGCACCAGCCATACGGAAGCCTCACCGAGGGCGAGCAGCTCCGCCTGAAGATCGTCACCACCACCGCCCTCCTGCGGCACGGCATCCGCACCGGCGTCGGTAGACACCCGGGACTGCTCATCGTCGACTCGCCCGGAGCCGAAGAGGTCGACCGCGGAGACCTCGAACTGATGCTGCAAGGGCTCGTCCAGCTCACCGAGACGGCGCCACAGCTCCAGGTCATCATCGCCACCGCCCGCGGCCAGGAAGTGGCCTCGGTCATCCCGGCGGACCAGCTGCGCCTGGCCCCGGCCGGGGAACGATTGTGGTGACCACCCCGTTCCGGGCACAGACACGGCCCTCTATGCTCCACAGGTCGCCGAGCGCAGTGAGGAGATGGTGACCAGTGTCCCGTGGCGCTCCCGATCCGCTCCAACCGCTGGTAGACGCCCACCGCACCGGCGCCCCCACGCCGTCCCTCGCCGACCTCGGCGGACTCGGCCACCTCCTACAGGACACCGCCACCCTGCTCGACCACGACGAACTGCCCCTGCTCGTCGCCCTGATGTGCACCGACAGCACAGCCATCCAGGACGACCAGGCCCGCGCCTTCCTCCTCACCGCCGCAGAGGCCCCGCAGGACCCACTCCGCCTGGAGGGCGTCATCACCTCCCTCCTCGGATGCCCCGAAGCAGTCCACGAACTCGGCGACGACCTGGCCGACATCTGGCTGGACGCCAGCCGCAGCCACACCGACCTCCTCGGCGGCATCGCCCTGGAAGGCACCGCCCGCATCGTCCTGTCCGGTGCCGCCGCCGAATACGGACTCCTGGACCGGCTACGCCGCCTGAACCGGCAACAGGAACTCGCCCAGATCGACGACGACTACGCTCTGCGCACCGTCAGGGTCGCCGGCGCCGTCGCCGAGCACTTCGACTCACCCGACCCGGCCCGCCTCCTGAACCAACTGGTCGAACGCGACGACGTCGCCGAGGACGCCGCCTTCGAACTCGGCATGCTCGCGCTGCGCCAAGCACTGCACACCGACAACCCCGACAGCGCCCGCCCCCTCCTCCTGGAAGCACGCCAACACCTCAGCGACGCTTACCAGGACGAAGAACGCCCCGACGCCGCCGCCTTCGGCGCCGCCATCGACGCGATCCTCGCCTACTCCGCCGGCGTTCCCCTCCCCGGCGCCGCCAGAACCCAGCTCGACGAAGCCGTCCTGGACCTCCGACTCAACCTTCTGGGCCTGCCGCCCGGGTGGCGCACCCCACGCCTGGACACCCTCACCGCCTGGCAGCACCTCCTCGACACCCTTACCCGCGCAACGGAATCAGACCGCCCCGGAGCCTGGCTCCACGCAGCCGGTGTGATCAGCGACCTGGTGGACGTCTACACCGCCCACCGCACGCTCGACCTGTTCGCCCCCTCCCCGGCGCGCCCGCCCACCGCTCAACCGGGATCCGCGACATCAGCGGCCACGCACGGCCTGCACGCCCTTCTCGCCCCCCGCGTCGAGGCCACCCTCCTCGCTCACGAGGGTGGGCTTGCCCTCCTGAACGCATGGCTTGAAGAACTCGCCGAGGACCCCGGCCGCGACCATGACCCGACCACAACCCTCGTCCGGGAACAGGCCGCTCGGCTCCGGGAGACGCTGGACACCGGGGGTGGTTCCCCGTCCCCAAAACCTGACTGCCCGGCGACATCGCTCGCCGGGCTCGGGCTCTCCACTGCGGACACACAGCGCCTGCAGAGCCTGCTGGCGGACACCCCGGAACTGAGGGACCGAATCGACGCGATGCTCGCTGCCCGAAAGGCCGCACAGCCGGTCGACGAGGTGCCAATCATCGCCACCGTGTTCCGCAACACCCATCACCAGCTCAAGGAACAGTGCCCGGACGGGTACGTCGGCCAGTTCGCCGCCGACGTGGACCGCATGCTCCTGCGCCTGCTCCGATTCGTCGACCTGCGGCTGTCCGAGACGCAAAAGTACGGCGGACAAGCTCGGGCCTACCTCCGTCAGCTCAAGAAGGACGAAGCCAAACCGCGGGAAGCCGAACTCGGCCGTGACCTGCGGGACTTCCTGCGCGGCCAGGGCCTGCGGGTACGCATGGAGGAAACCAACGTCGGCGGTGGGCGCGTCGATATCGCCTGGCAGCCGAACACCGAACTGATCACGCTTGAGCTCAAGCGGGACTGGGTAGACCCATCCTTCAACGCGTACGCCACCACCTACGGGCCCCAAGCGATCTCGTACCAGGTCGCCGGCCCGCCCGTGAACTTCCTCGTGGTCCTGGATCTCACCCCGAAGCCACAGGGCCTCGCGGCCATTCCGGCCTGCATCGACGTCCGCACCCTGCCCGGCCCTGCAGGCGACCCCCGTCCGCGCACCCTCATCATGGTGCGCGTTCAAGGCAACAAACGAGACCCCAGCGACGTGTAGCCGGTCACCGCCTCCGGCGTGCCCGGATCACCACTGGAGCGCCGTCGGGACCGTGAGCGAAGGCCCGGGCGTCCCCGCACGCGGTACAGCAGACAGCGAAGTACCGCACGGGCGGTTTGCTGCTGGTGCCCTCCGCCCATCGTGGCTCGGTTCGGAGCGTGGGTACTGGTCATCGTCTGCAGGTCGCTGCTGCCTGCCGTATCGGCCTCCCGAAATGTCAGTGCCCTCCGCCATAATCGGGGCACCGTCTTCTACGAAGGACCTCACCTCTGTGACGATCACCCAGCACGAGCTCGAATCCCGGCTGTGGGACGCCGCGAACGCGCTCCGCGGCCCCGTCGACCCGGCTGACTTCAAGACCTACGTCTTCCCGATGCTGTTCTGGAAGTGGATCAGCGACACCTGGCTCCACGAGCATGACGCGGCGTTCGATGAGTACGGCGACGACCTCGACGACGAGATCGAGGCCGACTTTCACCGGTTCGAGCTGCCCGAGGGAACGCTGTGGAGCGAGGTCACCGAGAAGGTCACCAACCTCGGCGCGGAGATCGCGAAGACCTTCCAGCGGATCGAAATGGCTAACCCTCGCTCGCCGGCGTCTTCGGCGATGCCTCGTGGGGCAACAAGGAGCGCATCCCGGAGTCGGCTCTGCTGGGGCTCATCCAGGCGTTCAACAAGATCAGGCTCGACCCGTCGACGGTCTCGCACGACCTGCTCGGTGCGGGCTACGAGTACTTGCTGAAGAACTTCGCCGACGAGTCGGGCAAGAAGGCCGGCGAGTTCTTCACGCCGCGTGAGGTCGTGAACCTGCTCGTCGGGATCCTCCAGCCTGAGCCGGGCGAGTCCGTCTATGACCCGTCCTGCGGCTCTGGCGGGATGCTGGTCGCGACGATCAACCAGCTGCGCGAGTCCGGCAAGGACCATCGCACGCTCAGGGCGTACGGTCAGGAGATCAACCTGACGACGGCCTCGATCGCAAGGATGAACCTGTTCCTGCACGAGATCGAGGACTTCGACATCAAGCGCGGAGACACCCTCCGCACTCCGGCGTTCAAGGACACCTCTGGTGCGGTCCGTCAGTTCGACGCCGTGATCGCCAACCCGCCCTTCTCGCTGGCGAATTGGGGAGCGGACCGCTGGTCCTCGGACCCGCGAGCCATCTGCGGCGTTCCGCCGGCGAAGAATGGCGACTTCGCCTTCGTCCAGCACATGATCTCGTCGATGAAGCCGGGATCCGGCCGCGTCGGAGTGGTGATGCCCCATGGCGTGCTGTTCCGCGGAGGCGCGGAGGCGAATATCCGCCAGGGCCTCATCGAGAAGGACCTTCTGGAAGCCGTCGTCGGTCTGCCGCCTAACCTCTTCTACTCGACCTCGATCCCGGCGTGTCTGCTGATCTTCCGCGACCAGAAGCCTGACGAACGCAAGGAGCACGTCCTCTTCATTGACGGCTCGGCCCGGTTCGTCATGGGCAAGAAGCAGAACCGCATGTCCGAGGATGACGTCAGGGCTCTCACCGAGGCGTACCAGACAGACAGCGACCCAGACGGTGAGGGTGGTGCGAACGTCCGGCTGGTGCCGTTCGAGGAGGTCGTGCAGAACGGCTTCGACCTGAACATCGGCCGCTACATCAAGGTCGCTGCAGAAGAGACCGCCGATCTGGGTACCGCGCTCGTGGCGTATGCCGACGCCCGGCAGCATCGCATCGACACCGAGACTGTCATGTTCGAGCGGCTCGCCGCGGCAGGCGTCGACCTGAGCGTGTTCGGGGTGTCCAGTGAGTGAGTGGGAGCGGGTCCGGCTCAACGAGGTCATTGCACTGGACGTCGACGCGGTCCCGGTCACGGCGACGGCCACCTATGACATCGTCGGTGTCTTGAACCGCGGTCGGGGCCTGTTGTTCCGGGAACCGATCGCTGGCGATGAGACCTCGTACAAGACGCTGAATTGCATCCGGCCGAACCAGATCGTCTACAGTCGCTTGAAGGCATTCGAGGGAGCAATCACCGTTGCTCCGAACGATCTGGGTGAGGCCTACGCGTCGCAAGAGTTTCCGACGTTCACGTGCGGCGAGCGAATGCTTCCCGAATTCTTCCGGCTCCTTACGACCACAAAACGACTGTGGGAGCAACTGCAGGCGCTGTCGACCGGAATGGGCGGCAGGCGTGAACGGGTCAAGCCCACTGACTTCTTGACGATTGAAG
Source organism: Streptomyces sp. NPDC020299 (assembly GCF_044387825.1). NCBI lineage: Bacteria > Bacillati > Actinomycetota > Actinomycetes > Kitasatosporales > Streptomycetaceae > Streptomyces > Streptomyces sp. NPDC020299. The sequence continues at coordinate 20,861 of NZ_JBIRWL010000036.1, read as the reverse complement.
TCGCTCGCCCATCCTTGTCGGAGCAGCGCCGCATTGTCGATGTCATGGCTGCCGTGGACGCGCAGCTCGAGGCGCTGGGGGAGGAAGGCGCGCGGGCGGACATTCTTTGGTGGGCTATTGCGAGCGACATGGTTGACGCATTGGCTGATGGCGACTGGGTGCGCCTCGACTCGATTGCTGACATCTCAGGTGGACTGACGAAGAATAAGAAGGACTTCGAACGACCTGACCTCGTCGAAGTTCCGTATCTTCGAGTCGCGAATGTTCATCGTCGATACCTTGATCTTCGGGAAGTTGCGACGATTCAGACGACGAGCTCCAAGGCCGAGGCTCTTCGCCTGGAACCTGGAGACATCCTCTTCAACGAAGGTGGTGACAAGGACAAGCTTGGCCGCGGCGACGTGTGGCGAGGGCAGATTGACCAGTGCATTCACCAGAATCACGTATTTCGCGCCAGAGTAACTTCCCCCGGATTCGTGCCACAGTTCGTCTCCGCCTGGGGTAATTCGTTCGGCAAGAGCTGGTTCGAGACCTTCGGTACTCAGACAACCGGAATTGCGTCAATCAACAAGCGCACGCTGAGTCGTTTTCCTGTCCCAGACGTACCCAGCTCAGAGCAGAAAGCATGGGCGGACCGGCTGGATGCCGCCTGGCAAACTCAGGCTGCAGTGTCCGCCGAACTCTCCCACCTCCGTACCTTCCGCTCCAATCTCCTGACATCGCTCCTGAATCAGGAGATCGAGATTCCTGAGTCCTACGACGCTCTGCTCGAGGAGGTGTCCTGACATGGGGTGGACAGAAGCGAGCACGACCCAGCGTTCACTGCTGGAGTGGGCGGAGGAGGCTGGTTGGGAGCGTCTCCAAGGAGACGCGTTACCGCGTGATGAGCATGACGTCATCGTCGAGGACTGGGCACGCGCAGCGTTGCTCGCGCTGAACCCCGAACTGGTCGACGACCCCGAGTCGGCGGACCTCGTGCTGCACGAGCTCAATCAAGTGGTCCTCGATGCGCACAACGGTCTCGTCGCGGCGAACGAGCGGCTGACCGTGATGCTTCGTGGCGACCACTCGTTCACGACGATCGACGGCAGGCATGTGCCTCGTCGGCTGATCGACTTCAAGAACCTCGACAACAACCGGTTCACTGTTGCCGACGAGGTCACTATCAACGGTGCTGCCAGGCCGCGCCGGTTCGACATCGTCTACTACGTCAACGGGTTCCCGCTGGTCGTTGCCGAGACCAAGACACCGGTGAAGCATCAGGTCTCGTGGGTCAACGCCGCGAAGGATCTTTACGACGTGTACGAGGAGGAGTATCCGAACTTCTTCGCGACGAACGTCTTCAACGTCGCCACCGAGGGCCTGGAATTTCGCATGGCCCCGATCCGTGCGATACCGGACCCCGACTCCGAGATCTGGGCCCCGTGGGGATCCACTGAGGACGACCCGAAAACCATCACGGGCCCGGCTCGCGTCGAGCGGGCCGCGCGCTTGCTGCTGCGGCCGGAGACGATCCTGCCGATCCTCAAGGACCTGGTGATGTTCCGTCACGCTCGGGATGCCTCCGAGGTCGACATCAAGTTCCTGCCTCGTTACCCGCAGTTCGAGGCGGCACTGGCGATCCACGCCAAGGTGCTCGCAGGCCGTCCAGGCGGACTGATCTGGCATCACCAGGGATCGGGCAAGACCGAACTCATGGCGTTCGCCGCCGCCCGTCTGCTGCGCGACGACGCGGTGACGGGGAAGTTCGGGAGCGCGCCGACGGTCATCGTGATCGCCGACCGCAAGGATCTGGTCCGGCAGACGGCGGAGATGTTCGAGACCGCCGGCATGCCGCGGATGACGGTGCCCCGCAACCGGCGCGAGCTGCACGCTCTGCTGCGCAGCGGTGAACCCGGTGTGGTCATCACGACGGTGCACAAGTTCGCGGAGGCCGGCCATCTGAACAACCGGTCGAACATCGTGGTCCTCGTCGACGAGGCGCACCGCTCGCAGGAGGGGAAGTTCGGCGACGCGTGGCGCGCGGCGGTGCCGAACGCGAAGTTCTTCGGCGCGACAGGTACCGCGATCAAGGACAAGGACCGTTCGACATTCAAGCTGTTCGGCGACCCTGACGATCCGGACTTCGTGATGTCGCGGTACACGCCGGAGCAGTCCATCGCCGATGGGTTCACCAAGCCGGTGATCGTGGAAGGCCGGGCTGTCGGTTTCAACCTCGACAAGGAGGCCCTGGACGAGGCCTTCGACGAGCTGGCCACGGAGGAGGGCCTGGACGAGGAGGAGAAGGTCTTCCTGTCGGGGAAGGCTTCTCACATCGAGACGATCCTCTCCAACCCCGAGCGCGTGGCTGCCGTGTGCACAGACATCGTCGACCACTTCCTCACCTACGTCGCGCCTCTGGGTCAGAAGGCTCAGGTCGTGGCCTACAACCAGCGCCTTGTGATCGCCTACACCAAGGCAATCGAGGCCGAGCTGGAGCGCCGCGAGGCCGTCATGCCGGACGGGCGGATGCGCAAGGTCGGCGTGGTGATGCACGTCGCCGACAGCAAGGAGACCCTGAAGGAGTTCAAGAAGCACCTGCTCACTCCGGAGCAGGAGGAGGCGCTCAAGCGCCGCTTCAAGAAGGTCGACGACCCGATGTCGTTCATCGTCGTCACCGCGAAGTGGATGACCGGCTTCAACGCGCCCATCGAGGGCGTGCTGTATCTCGACAAGCCTGCCAAGGACACGAACCTGTTCCAGACGATCACGCGGCCCAACCGCCCGTGGAAGAACCCTGTCACTGGTCAGCGCAAGGACTACGGGCGGGTCGTCGACTACATCGGGCTCGCGAAGGCCATCGGCAAGGCTGTTGCCGGTCCGGAGGTGAAGGACGACGACGAAGACGAGCTCAACGTCACGGACGCCTCCAAGCTGGCGGGGAAGTTCGTCACCGACCTCACGCGTCTGCTCCATCTGTTCGACGGCATCGACACCAGCGACTCGTCGTTCGAGTCGCTTGCCGAGGCCCACGAGCGGATCCCCGAGGGCGGCGCGCAGCGCACCGAGTTCATCGAGACCTATGCAGCGCTGCAGACCGTGTGGGAGTTCCTCGACCCGCACCCGATGCTCCAGCCGTTCAAGCGGCAGTACTTCTGGCTCGCGAAGGTGTACGAGTCGATCCGGCCCAAGGACGTCTCCAAGACGTTCCTCTGGGCGCGTCTCGGCGCGAAGACCACTGGCTTGATCCAAGGTCACATGAGCGATGTCGACGTGAAGTCGATGCCGTCGAAGACAGTCACACTTGACGCTGCCGGCCTGGCACTGGTGAAGAAGATCGCCGAGCAGCTCAAGCTCTCCGAGCAGCAGACGCCGGAGCCGAAATCCGATGACGTGTACCAGGAGGTCCTCGACTCCATTGAGGCGCGCCTGCGGCGTCGGCTCGCGGATTCGGAGAGCCCGGCGTACCGGTCGCTGGCCGAGCGGATCGAGAAGCTCCGTGCCAAGGCGATCGAGAACGTCGAGGACTCGCTGGCGTTCCTCGAGGAAGCGCTGAAGATCGCTCAAGATGTGGTCGCCGCGGACCGGGCAGCGGAACGGGGCGACCAGAGTGCGCTCGACAGGCTGGCCGATCCCAAGCGCGGGGCGCTCACCCAGATCGTCGAGGAGAACACGCCACCAGGACTGCACAAGATCGTCCCCGACATAGTTTCGCGGATCGACTCGATCGTCGTCGAGGTCGCCTATGCCGGTTGGAGCACGAGTGACGCGGGCGACAAACGCGTTCGTCGCGAGTTGCGTTCCGTCTTGAAGGAGTACAGCTTGCCGATCAAAGGTGAGCTGTTCGACAAGACGTACGAGTACGTGCGGGAGAACTATTAGAGGCGCGAGGATCTTTCGAGGACCGGGCTTGGCGGCCTTACGGGGACGCGCTCGTGGCAGTGATATCGGCGACATACGTTGCGCCGGTCACTGCGGGATTCCTGGCGTACGGAGACCGGGCACGTGGACGAGGCGGGACGGCGTGGCGTGCTGTCGCCGTCGTCTGTATCTCGAACGAGCTGATCGGGATGAGGTTCTCGGCGGGGGCAGGTTCTCGGATGCGGCATCAACGACGTCTGGCGCCGCTTCCAGAACCGGATGCACGAGGCGGTCGACCCCGACGAGTGCATCCGGCACCTGACCGGGATGCTCAACCAACTCAGCGGATACTCCCGCCGGATCGTAGTCGTCTCCGAAACCCCGTTCGGCCCGATCGAGGACCCCAAGACCGTCACGGCCATGAACGCTGAGCTCGCCCGCTACAACACGGCCGCCGCGCAGCACCTCACCGGCGAACCAACTGGTCTGTGGAGCGACGGCGTCCACCTGACCGAGCTCGGCGACACCATCCTGCTCCAGCAGACGGAACGGCTCCTCGCCGATCACCGCATCGTCGAAAAGCTCTTGGACTACCTGCTCCCGTAGCCTCTCCATCTTGCAGACCTGGGACGGGGACACGCACTGGGCATTTCGGCGCTGGCGGCTGGTGCTCGCATAGGACACCGGCTCCATTGCGGGATTGAGTCGGCCGGGGCTGGTCTCAAGCGAGGGCTGCGGCGCGACTTCTGAGTTCTTGTGCTTTGGGATTGTTCGGGAGGCGGAGTAGTCGAACGGACATGTCCTGAACGGCCGAGCGAACTTTGACGGAGCGGATGCTCTCCGCGCAGTCGAGGAAGTCGGACCACGTCGTGAGAGCGCCGTCCGTATCTCCTCGGCGCAGGCGGACCCCCGCGAGGTCGGCTGTGACGATGGCGCGGGTACGTCGGCGGTCGACCCCGTGGAAGTTGAGGGCGAGGAGAAGGTGTTCCTCGGCGGCGGCGAGGTCGCCGAGGCGGTTGAGGATCATGCCGGTTTCGTGGGCCCAGCGGCCTGGGGAGTAGTGGGCGGCCCAGGAGTCGGTGGGGCCGGTCTGGGGGCGGCCGATGGCGGTTTCGGCAAGGGCGAGGTGCTGGGACGCAAGGCGACGGTCGTTGTCCTGAGCGGCGGCGTTGGCCAGTGTGGCGTTGTAGTAGGCCACGGCGCGCGGATTGTCGAGGTCGCGTCCGTAGGTGACGCAGGCTTCGCTGAGCTGGACGGCTTCGGCGTGGTAGCCCAGGTCGATGCAGTGGACCGCGAGCCCTCGCAAGGCGGTGGCTGCGAGTTCGCGGTCGCCGGCTTCGGTGGCGAGCCCGTAGGCGTGGGCGTAGTAGCCCTGGGCGAGGCCTTGAAGCTCGGGGGAGTCGCCTTCGTCCTGCGCCATCCAGCCGGCGAGGTGGGCGAGCTGGGAAGCGGCAGCGAACAGCTCTCTGCCAGTGGCCTCCGTGTACTTGCCGTTCAGCCACGGTGCGACGTCTTCCGTGAGGTAGCGCACGGCGAGGTGGCGCGCGTGTCCGCCGCCGAGCTCGGACGCGGAGTCGCCGAGGCACTTCACCATGATCTTGACGGCGGCCACTTCGCCGCGCCCGACGCGGACGGCTCCAGCGGGTGCGCTGTGGACACGACGGGTGATGCTGTCGGGGTCGGGCAGGCCGAGGGCGGCGAGGGCGTAGCCGCTGGACGCGGTGAGGAACTTCCGGCGGTCCACCTCGAGGTCGCTCCTTCCCAGCTGGATGACTGAGGCCACGGTATCGGCGGGGGCCGGTGTGAGGGGCGGTTGCGGGACGCCTCTGGCGTCGGGGTCGAGTTCAAGGACGCGGGCGACGTAGGGCCACCAGTAGTCGGGCGTACGTTCGCCGGTCATCCACTTGCGCGCGTACTGACGTTGTAATCGGTCGGGTCCGCTGCCCTCGGCCCGGCCGACAGCACGTGCCAGCTGGGTCGGTCCCCAGCCACGTTTCCGGCAGGCTGAGCTGATCAGGTACGCGAGGTGCTGTGCGTGCGGTGCAGGCGTCATCCCGTCACCCCGTCCCTGGACTACGCGGGACTACGGAGGACTACATCTTCCCCTCTTCCGGGGGCGCGCACGCGGAGCTTGACTGAACTTTCCCTCCGCCCGAACAGCGGTCCTGAACAAGGATGTTGACACGCTCATGACCCGGCTTCCGGCCGAGGACGTTCGCGTGAGCCAGGTGGAGCGGGCCGCCCGCGTCGGTGCGGACGGCCCGGCCCGATCAGCTGGTACTGGAGAGGAGTCTCGGTGACCGCCCCTGTGGTGATCTTGGACTGCTACACCGTCGAGCCCAGCGGCCTGGGCGTCCCCCCTTACTTGTCCGCATACGTGCGGCAGGCGTATGCGGCCCTGCGCCGGGCCAGGTCCGACGCCGAGGTGAAGTACGTGACGATCGACGATGTCCGCTGGTGCCTGGCCGGCGGCCGCCCCGCGGTGGAGCCGCCGCTGAGCGACCGGCTGACGTACTCGGCGACCGTCAACCGCGACAAGGCGGTGGAGCTGCTGCGCGACGCCGACATGGTGGTCGTGGTGGCGGGCGACAAGGTCCCGTCGGTGCACCTGCACGCCGTCAACGCCGGACAGGACGACATCGCCCGCGCGATGGCCTGCGTGCGGGGCCGCCGTTACCTGCTTGGTCCGATGGCCACGTGGGCCCTGTCGGAGCCTGCTTCCTGGGCTGGGCTGTTCGACGCGGTCCACACCCACACCGTCACCGCGTCCACCCTGGCCCTGGGGAGCCGCGAGCCCGCCCCGTACGGGCAGCTGGCGACGGACCGCGACTCGTTCGCCGAGTTGATCGGACAGATGCCCTGGGCGCCCGTTGCCGAGCTGGAGCTGTACCGCGGCTGCACCCGCAAGGCGTTCTGCCGGTTTTGCAACGAGCCGGCCAAGGCGCCGACGGTCGCGCACCGGGCGGTCGAAGACGTCCTGGCCGAGGCCGGGCAACTGTACGACGCGGGGGTGCGGCACTTCCGGCTCGGCCAGCAGACGTGCTTCTTCTCCTACCAGGGCCGCAGCGAGGAGGCGATCCGGGCCCTGCTGGGCGGAATCCGGGAGCTCGGCCCGGACCTTCAGATGCTGCACATCGACAACGCCGACCCGTTGGCCGTGGCAGCGCGGGTCGGCAAGCGGATCGCGGCCACGGTCGCCGAGTTCTGCACCGAGGGCAACTGCGCCCCGATGGGGATCGAGTCGTTCGACCCGGCCGTGATCGAACGCAACACCCTGACGTGCACCGAGGACATCCTGCTGCGCGCCGTCGAGCACGTGAACGAGGCCGGCGCCGAGCGCGGGCCGGACGGGCTGCCCAAGCTGCTGCCCGGTCTCAACCTGATCTACGGCCTGCCGGGCGAGACCCACGCCACGCACCTGGCCAACCTCACCGCCCTGCGGCGGATCTACGACGCGGGGCTGATGTGCCACCGCACCAACGTCCGCCTGGCCCGCGCGTTCCCAGGCACTCCGCTCGCGGAGGAAGAGGCGAGCCTGGAGGGACTGCCGTCCGCGGAGCACTTCGCCACCTGGAAGGCTGACATCGACCAGCTGTGGGACCGGCCGATGAAGGAACGCGTCTACCCGGCCGACCTGGAGATTCCCGGCGTGCACGCCTATTTCGTCGACGAGCGCGGCACCTGGTTCCGCCGCCTGGGCTCCTACGCGATCCAGATCGTCGATCCCGGCGCCGTCGTCCCGGTGGGCACGCCGGCCGACATCACCGTCACCGGGCACGCCCCGCGCGTCGTCTACGGCACCCACCGTGCCCGCTGATCCCGCAGTCACTGGCACGGCGGTGCGGCGTCATGTGGGCGTGCTGCTGCCGTGGGCCAACGTGGCGGTGGAGGAGGAACTACCCCAACTCGGCGTGCCGGGCGTGGTCTTCCACTACGCTCGGCTCGTGCCGGCCTCCCGCACGACCGCCGTCGACGACTCCTTCTGGCACGGGCTGCGGGCTGCCTCCGCCAGTGCCGTCGACTCCCTGCGCCACCTGCCGCTCGACGCCACCGTGCTGGCGTGCACCTCCGCCGGCTTCACCGGCGGGCCCGCGCTGCCGCCGGGCGTGATCACCGCCTTCGACGCCCTCACCACCACCCTGCACCAGCGCCACGTGGCCCGCGTCGCGCTGGCCACCCCCTACCCCGAGCCCGTCACCCAGACCGAAGCCGAAGCCCTCGCAGCACACGGCATCGAGGTAACCGCCCACGCCAGCCTCAGCCTCGGCGACGGCTACCCCCGCATCACCTCCGCGCAGATCCTCACGCTGTGCGACGGCCTCCCGGCGGCCGCGCTCGCCGAAGCCGACGCACTCGTGCTGTCGTGCACCGGCTGGCGGACCCTGACCGCTGCGGCCGCCCTACAGGCACGGCTGCGCATCCCCGTGATCTCCTCCAACCTCGCCCTCGCCACCCACACCCACTCGCCGCCTCCAGGAGCAGCGCCGTGACCGTCACCAGACCCACCAAGCGCAGCGACGACCGCGTCCTTGCGTTCGTCACCCGCGCTGCCGCCCTCGACGACGTCCGCGCCGAGGTGGAGGCCAACCACGACTACAACCGCTGGTGGCCGCCCACCCTCACAGACCCGCGCCTGCGGATGCTCGCGGCCGGCTGGTCCACCCGGATCAACTACCGCATGGTCGACACCTACGCGGCCGTCCTCGCACACGCCGACACGATCGGCTTCGACGCCCTCACCGACCTCGACGACGACCAGGCCCGCGACCTGGTCGCCCCGCTCGGCCTGACCGAAGCACGCCTCACCTACCTCTACTCCCTGGCTGACACCCTCGCCCGCTGGGACAAGGACGGCACCGACCCGGCCACCTGGGACGCCAAGACCTTCATCGCCTCCTTCGCCCGCGACGTGCGCGGAGCCTCCTACAAGGTCGCCCAGTGCGCCGCCCTCTACGCCCGCGGCTACCACTGCGGCATCATCCCCGTCGACTCCGGCATGGTCACCAAACTCTCCCCAGCCCTCGGCTTCACCCTCCCTTCCGGCCCCGCCGCCCACGAACACCTGCGCACCCTGCTGGAGCACGCCGTCGCCCGCCACACCGACGCCCTGCGCACACTGGCCGCCGACCAGGACGTCACCATCCCGGCCGAGGCGGCACCCGCCTGGTGGACCCACCTCGTGTTGATCTACTTCAAACGCCTCTACCTCAACCGGCCATCCGCCCGCCTGTGCACGCGCCGTCCCACCTGCGCCGCCCTGACCGACTGCACGCACACCCGGACCTGACCGAGGAGAGAGCCGCGATGCAACGCACCATCGTGATCGGCAACATCTCCCTCGACCACATCCACCGTCCCGGCCACCCGCCGGTACACCAACTCGGCGGCGCAGCCCTCCACCTGGCAGCCGCGGCCGCCAGCGCCGGCCTGACGGCCGCGCCCGCCGCCGCCGTCGGAGACGACCTTTCCACTCTCGTCGACGACACGCGTCTTCCCATCCTGGACTGGAGCCTCCTCCACCACGCCCCCGAGCCGTCGGCCGCGTTCACCATCCACTACGACGAAACGGAAACTGTCACGGACGTCGACACCGACTACGGGGCCGCCGGACACCTCACCGCCCACGCCCTCCACGTACTCGACCTCCATCCCCAGGCCGTCTTCCACGTCAGCTGCCGCCATCCGCTTGACGTCCCCACGGTCCTCGAAGCGCTGACCGCACACGGCTGCACCTTCAGCCTGGACTTCCACCTTCCCAGTGCCCCCCAGCTCATCCCCGCCGCCACCCCCTGGCTTCACCACGCGACCACGATCTTCGTCAACGCCCAGGAACACGCGCTCCTCAGCCACCACACCGGCCGCCCAAGCCCCTGCCCGGAGACCGTCATCACCGACGGCCCCCGTCCCGCCCGCGTGCTCACGCACCGCCACGCTCCACGACCTGTCGCTCCCGCCACCGTTCCCACCGTCCGGCAGATCACCGGTGCCGGGGACACCCTGGCCGGCGCCTACCTCGCGCACCGCGCGCGACACCTTCCACCAGCAGCCGCCCTCGACCTCGCCGTCCGAGCCGCCATCCGCCACACGGCCCGGTTCCCTCTGACCGTCCCCGCACCACGCCGCGCCCCGTCCTGACCCGTAGCAGGAGGCCGCCCGATGCACTACGTCGCACACCGTCTCTTCGCTGCCCACGACCGCGCCCTCGCCGCCGACCTGGCCGACCGCCTCGCCATCAAGCTCGGCGAAGACCAGGTCTTCCTCCCCTTCTGCGACACCGACGAGGAAGACCTCATCGCCGACATCAAGGGCAAGCGCCTGTTCGAACTCGACCGCGACCGCCTCCGCCGCATCCGCGCCCTCATCGCCATCGTCCACGGACCCAGCCCGGACGACGGCGTATGCATGGAGATCGGCTACGCCGCAGCCCTCGGCGCACCCGTGATCGTGATGACCACCGACTTCCAGGACTACTCCGCCACCCTCCACGGCCCACGCTCCGTGTTCCCCGATCCTCTCTTGGACGCCCTCGCCACCCGCATCGTCCGCGTCCCCCGTCTCGGCACCCCCGGCGAGCCGACGGGCGGCAGCCGCTTCGCAGACTTCGCCGCCCGCAACCACACCCAGACCCAGGAGGCCACCGAGGCCTGCGTCGACGCCGTCCTCCAACTCCCCTCCCCGGCCGCGGCAACACCCCGCCCATCCCGAGACGCCCACACGGCGTTCGTCGAACCCAGCCCGTACACCCCAGCACGCGCCGGACTTCCCGCCACCACGGGGACCACGGTCCTCCATCCGACCCGCTTCGACGCCGGCGACCCCCTCACGGCCGCGCGCCACGACTGGGCCACCGCTCTCCGCTCCACCCGCATCGTCGTCGACACCTCCGGCCCCGAGACCCCGCCCGGAGCCGCCCTTCTCATCGGGGCAGCCTGCGCCACGGGCCAGCCGGTCGCCGCGTATCTGCCACACAGCACTTACACCCACGCGGCAGGCCGCGAGCCCAACTTCCGCAACCTGATGATCCAGTACGGCGTCGACGCCGTGCTCCGCACACCGGACGAGGTGACCGCGTGGCTCGGCGGATGACTCTGCAGGAGATCGCCGGCCACCGCACGGTCGTACTCGAAGGCGGCGACGGCGTCGGCAAGAGCACGCTGGCCGACCTCCTCGTCACCCAGCACGACTTCACCGCAGCTCACTCACCCCGCACGCCCGACCATCAGGACCTGACCAGCCGCTACCGTGATCTCCTCGCCCGGCCCGGCCGGCTCGTCCTGGACCGCAGCTTCGTCAGCGAGCTCGTCTACGGCCCTCTTTACCGCGACCGCTCCCGCCTCACCTGGGACCAGGCACTCGAACTCGCCGACCTCGTCACCACCCGCGACGGAGTCTTCCTCCACCTCACCGCCCCCGCGGCCATCGTGCACAGCCGTCTCAAGGCCCGCGACGGTCAGGCACCCGATCTGGAGGCGATCGCCGAACTATCCCACGCCTACGAGCGCGTCTTCCGGCTCCTGGACAGTCATGCGACGGTTCTCACCTACAAGACGGCGCCAGAAGCTGGCTGCCGCCCCACCGGCTGACTCCTGTCCCGTTCTTGCCTCTCCGGCGCCTGAGCCTCGCTACTGTTCCCCGAGAACGCCGCACTGCACCGTCAAGGGGATCTGCCGTGGACATCGCCGAGGCACAGAAGCTCGCCTGGGAGAACAAACTCGCCAAGGGCTTCAACACCACCGACATCGCTATGGAGTTCGGCTTGCTCACGGCCGAGGTCGGCGAGGCATTCACGGCGTGGCGCAAAGGCCTGCCCGACCACGGTGAAGAACTCGCCGACGTCTTCCTCTACCTGACGGCGATCGCGGAGATGCAGGGTGTCGACCTCGCGGACGCGGTCAGGCAAAAGATCGCGAAGAACACGCGTCGCGAGTACGCCCCCGGCTCCAATGGCGCACTGGTGCGTACCAGTCAAGATTGAACCTGAGCGCGGATCACTCTGCCCTCAGCCATACCGTCACGAATTGTGGCCAACGGGACGGTAGGCATCAGCGTTCACGCCCGTGGTGAACGCGGCTGCTCCGGCCCACAGGTAGGCCTGCCGCCCGGTGACCTTTCGTCCTGGGCCTTGCGTTCCAGGGGAGTTCACCTGAGTGCCGCTGAACGAACTCGCGGTACTCGCTGATGACGCTGGGCCGGTCGTGGTGGCCCGGCTGCTCCCGCTGGGACGTCAGGTCGTTGTCCGGAATCGGAGCACGCTGCTTGTGGGTCTGCCGGACCACGACGTTGCTGACGACGATTTCCTGCGTCTCCTCGTACTGGCACTCAGCAACGTCACCCCTCGCGTCCCGCACGAGCAGCGGGTTGCCGCGCCGATCGTGGCGGCCAGCCCAAATCGGGCTGGTCGGCTACGCCGGTGAGTGCTGCTCGTCGACGACGGCATACAGATGCTCACCGTGGGCCCAGCGTTTGAGCTCCGGCCGGCCCACGAGGACGAATCCGTGGCGCCGGGCGAAGTTCGTCGCGGGCCGGGTGAATCCGTTCAGGGCGACGATGACGGCCACTTGCGCGTGATGTTCGGGCACCGCGGTGCCGTTGAACCTCTGCACGGCTTCGGATCCGACGGTGCCGCTGTCGGGTAGGCCCGGCGCATTGCTGCGCCGGGCCCCCCTCAGAACCGGACGTGCCAGTCATCCCGGCATCCGGCTCAAGCGGGCTGCAAGCTCGCTTGAAGGCTCTCCCTTTTCTTGCGGCTGTCGAGGGCGTGATGTTCCCTGTGACAGTCAGCGTGATTAACTCCAGGTTCGACCTTTCGTTTGAGCCTCCGTCACGTCGGTACACGATATGGTGCACATGCAACCGTCTCGCTGAAGCCGTGAACCACAGGACCCACTCGCGCACGTCTTGTGGTTCGAATTCCGCACCTTCGATCAGGTCTAGCCCACACTTCGGGCACAATCCCTTCTGCCACACAGCCAGGGTGGTTACCCATCTCCTGGAGTTTGGTGGCTTACGCTTCCGGGATCGGTTGGCCCAGTATTCCGTCAGGCTGGGGTCGTCCTTGGAAGCCCGCCCCTTTACGAGCGCATGCCTGACGATCTTGGTCCAACTGAACTTGATGAGGTAAAGACCGCTCTCTCGGTGGCCAAATACCCATCGGTCCTGCCTTTCTGGGTTGAACTGTCCCCAGTAGTGGGCGATCATCCATAGCCGCCCCTTCTTCTGGTGTCTTCGCAAGGCCCATCCCCAGAGCCGCTGAAACACGTACGTGTCCAGCATTGCGAAGACGTTGCTGGAGACGACTCCCCGATAGTACGTAGACCATCCGCGAATGATGGGATTAAGTCCCCTGATGACAGAATCCAGGGGCCAAGTCACCATCGCACGGATGCGCTCCTTGAGCGTCCGGGTGAGTCGTTTAATGGCGTCCTTGCTCGGCCTGATGATCACCTTGCCATTGCGTGGCCGCTGGATGTTGAATCCCAAGAAGTCAAATCCCTCGCTGAGGTGGACCACTCGGGTCTTTTCCTCGTTGAAAGTCAGCCCCTTGGGTGCGAGCCACTGAGCAAGGCGTCGTTTTACCAGGAACGCCTCTTCCTTCGTGGTGCAGAGCACGACGAAGTCGTCGGCATAACCCGCCATGCGGCATAAGCGGACCTATGCCGAGTTCGGCATAGGTCGGCGTACCGAATCAAGGACGGAGCGGAAGGATTGGCGCGTGTGGTTCGCTCGGCCGCCCCCGCCGCTTCAGTCATCCCGTGGAGTGCGATATTGAGAAGGAGCGGACTTACGACTCCTCCTTGGGGGGTTCCTTCGCCAGTTGGCGCGAACCGCCCGTTCTCCATCACCCCCGCTTTCAGCCACCGACGGATCATGTTCCGAGCCGCCAGGTCAGCGTCCAGCACCCACTGTCGTTTCGTGCGCTTTCCCGAGGTGACAGTGTGGATGGTGCTGATGGCGTCGTGGCAGCTTCGGCCGGGGCGGAAGCCGTAGCTTCGCGCCTCGAACCGCGCCTCCCACTCGGGCTCCAGGGCGTTCTTAACCCTGGCCTGATGTACCCGGTCTCGGATCACCGGGATACCGAGTGGCCGCAACTTCCCGTTCGTCTTCGGGATGTAGACACGCATGACGGCCTTGGCCTTGAGGCCAGACTCGGCTGAGATTTCCTCGACGAGCCGCCTCCTCCCAGCGGGAGAGAGTACGGTCTCGCCATCAATGCCGGCCGTCAGTTTTCCGCGGCTCGTATGCGTTACGCGCCTCACACTCACAACAACATTTGAGTGCGACCGCAGCATGAGCTTCTGAAGGTTGCGCACCTTCTTAAGGTCACCTTCTTGCGAGGCTCTAAAGATACGCTGTCTAAGCCGTCTGACGCACTGTTCAGCTTTTGCCCATTCGGACTTGGGGCGATCGCTGTTCACGTTCGAGGTTCCGTTCCCCGGCATTGGGCCATGACGCGGACGGTCAGTCGCTCGCGGCATCGTCACCCTCCGGTATCTAACTTGCGCCTCGACAAGGACTGCTTGCAGTTTCTCTTATCTCGCCTACCTGATCCACGTGGGCCCCCTTTCGGGGCCGGGCACGAGTCCCGGTATCTGCCGAGTTATTACCGGCGACTAGGGGGTCGGATTCCGGCTTTTCCTCTGAGCTTTCGCCCCAGCAGCATTCGCTTCTTGGATCATCCTGTTCCCGCACAGGGGTTAGGCCGTCGTTGCCTTCGGCTTACCGAACTCCGGACCTATACGGGGTTTCCGCGTTCCGCATTGTTCAGTTTCGGGCTGGTTAGGGCGCCCCCTATGCACCGGGTCCCATGGTGATCTTAGTGAACAGTTGTACGCCCGCCCACCCATGTGGCGAACTCCCTCGCCAGGACCTACCATCACGCGTTGCCGTTCCTCGTCGGCGTGAAGTTGCATTAACGATGCGTTGCAACAGGGGTTCACTTTCGTTCGCCCTTCCACCCTTCCCCTTCGCCTGTATCTCACGACGAGATGAGACCTTGGACTTTATGCACCGGCTTAGCACGCTACCGTTACCAGAGGCGCACCCGAATGTGGGGACCGGCTATTGATCACTGGCCGGAGATAGGCCCTCCTCCTTATTCCTATCCGCTGAACAAAGCGACTTCGCGTCGCACGTACTGCTTGCACTGTAAAACGATCTTGTCGCGGTCCCGGTGGGCGCGCCACTGGTACAGCTCGTTCACCATCTGGTTCATCCGGACGCCACGAAGGGCTGCCAGGTCGGCCGGCTCGGCATCGGAGGCTCGCTGAGGCGGGGGTTCGGTCATGCTTTCCAGAGTGGCACCCGCAGGTCGCCCTGGAGTACAACTCCCGGGGATGCTCGGGTGTCTGACGCTGCGCTGCTCTCGATGACCGTTCCCCTCGCCCGTGCCGGGTGACGACGGCTCTGCTGCCGCATCAGCTCCAGTGCCTGTCCGCGGTACCTAGCGCTTGCGGTAGCCGGCTGCGGAAGGGGGCAGGGCCATGTCCAGCAGGGTGTCGATGGTCTGGCCGTCGAGGCCGCTGTCCAGGTGGAAGGACCGGCGGAGCAGGCTGCCGACCTGGGCGGGAGCAAGGCCCAGGCGCACGCGGGCCTTGAGGCAGATCGCCCCGAGGAGGTTCGCGCTGTCGCCGGGCCGGTGCTGGAGGTACCAGGTGAGCAGATTCACCGTGCCGCCGGACAGGTCGGACAGAGTGATGTCCTCCAGGGTTTCGCCCTCGCTGCTGTTTCGTTCGGCGTCTTCGGCCAGGCGGCCGAGGATGGCCTCGACCAGCACGTCACGTACGGGGCCGTGAGGGACGAGGCCTTAGTTGCTGCCGTACATGAGGGCGGCTGCCGCGTCCCACGCGAGATCGTCGGCGGCGCTCTGCGCGAGGTCGCCCTTCATGTAGGGCGCTCGTCGTTTGCCGCCGCTGTGGCGTTGTTCGGTCAGGGTTTCGTGGAAGACGCGGCGCAGCCGGTTGTGGTCGGCCACGAGGCCGGCGGGCTGGGCGGTGTCGTACACGGTGGTCGACGACAGCAGGGCTGCGGGGCCGTTGTTGCGGCGGTAGTTCTCGGCCCAGTCCTGTGCGACCGGCACGGACCACCGCATGCTGCCGCCGGTCTCGTCCTGTGGTTCGGGCAGTTCGTTGCGCCCTGAGCTGTACTTGGGGTCGGGCAGGTCGTCGGTGCTGATGGCCGCGATCTTCGCCAGCCCCGCCTTGTCGATCAGGCTGTCCAGTTCGGGTGCGTGAAGGTCGACGATGCAGGCGTCGAGCAGCAGCACGCCCGGCTGGGACGCGCGCAGGTGCGCCCACAGGGCCAGGTGGTTCTTCCAGTTCGGCACGGGGTGATCGCTTGTGGTGAAGCTGGCGATCTTCAGGACGCTGGCGGTGCCGGGGCTGCTGGTGGTCTGGTTGTCGACGGGCCGCGGGTCGTTGCGCTCGAAGGCCCAGTCCCATACCTGTCCGGGACGGTGCCAGCGTTCACCGTTCCACCAGTAGCCGCCGTGCCGGTGGAGGAAGCCTTCCCGGCCATGCAGCCAGTCGTGGTGCAGGTCGCTCTGGTCGCGGTCACGGATGAGCAGCACGGTGCGGCCGTAGGGCGGGTGGTGGTACACGGCCCAGGCAAAGGACGGGTTCTTGGGCTCCGTGGTGAACGCGACCCAGCCTCCGTCGGATGTGCGGTCGGCCCGGCCCCAGAGCCCGTCGCCCTGATTGCGGCCGGTGCGTTCGATCGCGTCGGGGTTGTCCAGGGGTAAGCGGCCGTCGTTGATGAACGGCAGGCCCGGGACGGGGTGGTCGGTGCTGGTGCCGTTGGCCACCGGGCGTATGCGGGACACGGTGGTTTCCCCCTCTGTATGACGATGGTTGATCGGGATGAGGGAACGCTAGCCCGCGGGCGAGCCGGATATGCCTCGTCGGACTGTCCCGTGCGTTCCTGGCGGTGATCCTGGCCGATTTCGCTGCGTGGCGCGCGCCGAGTCTGGATCATGAGGGATGTGGAGGACTGGTCCGACTGCTTCGATTCTGACGAGTTGCGCATCCGTCTCGACGTGGCTCTGGAGGAGAACGCAGAGTTGCGCGAGGAGGTCGGCCGGCTGAGCGCGGACAACGCGCGCCTGCGCAGCCTTCTGGGCCTCGGTGCCCGAAGCGGCGCCTCGCCGATGCCGCCCGTTGCCGAGCCCGTGGCGCCGGCGCCCGTCAGCGGGGGCGGCGGGCTGCCGTATGCGGATGCCTCGTCGAGCGCCGAGGCGAAGATCGCCTTGTTCCGGGCCTTGTTCGCCGGCCGGGAGGACGTGTACGCGCGCAGGTGGGTGAGCGCGAAGTCCGGTCGGACCGGGTGGAGCCCGGCGGAGGACAACCCGTTCGACAAGAGCAAGGCCGAGGCGGACCGGGTGTTCTGGCCGCTGACCGACGAAACGGTCTACCACCACCTCGATCCGTCCCGGCAGGGCCGCAGCGAGCTGCACATCGGCCTGTACCCGCTGCTGGCCGACGACACCTGCCACCTGATCGCGTGCGACTTCGACGGCAAGGACGGCAGCGACTGGCGCGCGGATGCCGCCGCCTACGCCACGGCCTGCGAGCAGGCGGGCGTTCCCGCCCTGCTGGAGATCTCTCGCTCGGGCAAGGGCGCGCACGTGTGGACGTTCTTCACCTCTCCCATCGCCGCCACCACCGCCCGCGCGCTCGGCATGGCCCTGCTGCGACGGGCGATCGACGCCCGCGGGCAGATGGCTCTGTCCAGCTACGACCGGCTCTTCCCTGCTCAGGACTTCCAGCCGATCAAGGCCAAGGGCAGCTTCCGGTTCGGCAGCCTGATCGCGCTCCCGCTGCACGGCGCCTGTCGCGCCCAGGGCACCACCGTCTTCGTGGACCCCGGCACCTGGGAGCCCCACTCCGACCAGTTCGCCCACCTCTCGCACGCAGAACGTCTCACGTCGGCCGAGGTTGAGGCGCTCGTCGACAAGCTCGGCCCGGTCAAGGCCGGGCCGTCAGCGACCGCGCCTGAGCTGGGGCCCAGGCCCCGTAGGAAGGCCCTGGGCAAGGCGCCGGCCACGGTTCCCGCACGGTTGGACGCCATGCTGGCGATCTCCACCGCCGGGCTGCCCCCGCAGCTGCTCGCGGCACTCAAACACGCCGCGTCGTTCCACAACCCGGAGTTCTACCGCAAGCAGAACCAACGCTTCTCGACCTGGAACACGCCCCGGCTCGTCTGCGGCTTCGACGCCACCGACCCGGACTGGCTCAAGCTGCCGCGCGGTCTCGCCGACGAGGCCGCCCAGCTGATCGCTGCCGCGGGCGGCACGCTCGCCATCAGCAGCGACCTGCCCGAACACCCCGAGATCACCGCGCGTTTCACCGGCGAGCTGAGCGACATCCAGCAGCAGGCTGTCGAGGCGATGACCCCGCACCCCACCGGGGTCCTCGTGGCTCCTCCCGGCTCCGGCAAGACGGTCATGGCCTGCGCGCTGATTTCCCACCACCGCACGCCGACGGCCGTGATCGTCAACCGCAGCGAGCTGCTGGACCAGTGGAAGCAGCGCCTGGCCGCGTTCCTCGATCTCAGCGAGGGGCAGGTCGGCTCGCTCGGCGGAGGCAAGGACCGACGCGGCCACGTCGTCGACCTGATCATGCTGCAGACCCTGTCGCACCGGGATGCGCCGCCCGACCTGCTCGACGGGTACGGCCTGGTCATCGTGGACGAGTGCCACAGCGTGGGCGCGCCGGGCGCCGAAGCCGCGATCCGTGGAGCGAAGGCCAGCCGCTGGGTCGGCCTGTCCGCAACCCCGTACCGGGCGGACCAGATGGACCCGGTGATCACGATGCAGTGCGGCCCGATCCGCCACGAGATCGAAGACGCCAGCACCTTCGCCAAGCACTTCGTCGTCCACCCCACCACGTTCACCACCGACGAGCCGGGCAACGACGGCGCCTCCTTCCAGGCCATCTACACCGAACTCGCCCACCACGCCGACCGCAACACCCAGATCGCCGCGGACATCGCTGACGCCGCCGCACGCGGCCGGTGCAGTCTGGCCCTGACCAACCGTGTGGAACACCTCCACCAGCTGGCCGCCGCGCTCAAGCCGCACGGCATCGATCCCCTCCTGCTCCACGGCCAGCTGCCATCGGCCGAACGAGCCCGCATCCGTGCCGCCTTGGCCGAGGACACCGCCACGCCACTGGTGCTCTTAGCGATCGACAAGCTCGTCGGCGAAGGCTTCGATCAGCCCCGGCTCGACACTCTCTTCCTTACCAGCCCCATCTCCTTCAAAGGCCGCGTCATCCAGCAAGTCGGCCGCATCACCCGCAACACCGAGGCAAGGAAGTCCCACGTCGAAGCCCACGACTACCTCGACGCCGACGTCCCCCAACTGGAGCGCATGCACCACCGGCGCCGCCGCATCCTCGAACGCCGTGGCTTCACCACGACGCCGCTGGAGAAGCTGCCCCAACCGAACCCGGCGTCTCGGCCCGTCGCGCGGACCGCAACCATGCCGACCATCGCCCGTCCCGCACCAACCGTCGCGGAAGTCCGGGCCTGGGCCCGCGACCAGGGCATCGACGTGCCGTCACGCGGGAAACTCCGCCAGGAGATCTGGGATGCCTGGCACACCGCTCACCCCGAACCGACGCACACCGCCGCCTCCGCTCAGTGACCCACCGGTGCACATGGAGGGCCGTCTACGGGCGACGGGTGATCACAGCAGCGTGCGCCGGACAACGGCCCTACCCTGGGGCCACCGCCTGGGGCACGCGACGGACCAGCCCGAAAGGCGTCTTCGCACCGTCGAGGACTCCGGCCTGGCTGAGCTGGCGCAACGGCGTACAGCACCGGCCCCGTCACATCGGCCGGCCCCAAGAAGGGCTCGCTCGCCCCAGAACCGTCGAGTAGGCACCCCGGCGGTCCGCGGTGCACAGCAGGGGCACCCTCCCGTGGCGGGGCCGTGGCCGGGACAATGGCGGGCATGACTGGTCAGCGGGGAGAGCCTGGCGACGGCGTCATCCGGAGCAGGTACCACTCTCTATGAAGCCGACGACTCCCGAGAAGCCCAGCAGGGCCACGCCCTCCCGGGCGGCAGGCGTCACGGCTCCCGGGGACCCTGGGCGGCCTGGTCGATCCATTCCTGGGGAATGAGCTTCTCGCCGTGGCGCCAGTTGTGGACAACGGAGTCCTGGAACCAGTCCTCGGCGAGGTTGGCGTGGTCGCAGATGATCACCTGTAGATCCGGGGCAAGTTCGTGCACCACGTCGTAGATGAGGCGGAACAGTCGGCTCACGGCCTCGCGGTCGGTGTCGCTGCGTGGTTCGCCGGAGCGTTGGTCGACCTCGGAGCGGTACCAGGCCTGGGTGGGCTGGTCGAGCATCAAGATCCGCGGAACAGGCCTGTGCTGGCGGACGAAGGAGCGGTGCAGCGCAAGGTGGGCGACGAGGTGGTAGCCGATCCAGTTCTCGCCGTTTCCGATACGGAAGAGCGGGGCAGGGCCTTGCTCAGTGTCAGCGACGACGGTGAGACGGCTCAGATCCAGACGCACGCTGCTTCCGCCGTGCTCAAGCTGGAGGCGGTTCGCCCACTCAGTCATGTCCTGGCTGACCGCCACCAGCCGGGAGGTCACCTGCTCGCGTTCCTCCGCAGGGTCGAGCTCCGCCTCCAAAGCACTGACTCGCCCCTGCGCGAACTTCAGTAGCTGGCCCAGTCGCTGGAGCTCCGCGTCTGAGGCAGCGGGCAGGGACGCCAGGGTTGATGGCGTGGATGCGCCCGCGCATGAAATTGCGCGCCGCGCCCTGGGGCAGCTGGTCGGTGGCGGAGGTCGCTGCGGTGAGCTGGCGCAGGGTTGCCTCGACGGTGCGCAGCTGGCCGCGAAGGCCATCGGACCGTTCGTCCAGAGCCGTCAACGCGGCGCGGCGGGCCGGGCGAGCTGCGTCGATGCCGTTCAGCTGGCCGCTTAGAGGTCATCTCATTTGGCCGAGTCGTTATGCTGTGGGCCGTGGTGGGGATTGTTGAGCGGCTGGTGCCAGACGAGTTGTGGGAGCTGTTCC
>NZ_JBIRWL010000035.1:12358-47930 GCF_044387825.1 Streptomyces sp. NPDC020299 | reverse complement strand
CCCCCCGGATCATGAACAACAGGAGGGGGAAGTCATGCCGGACCCGAAGGCCGGAGGCCCCGTTGCGGAGCCACGAAAAAGGTAACGGGGGGGGGTCAGCCGAGGCCGGCCGTCTTCAGCCAGGCCTTGGCGACGTCCAGCGGGTCCTTGTTCTCCGCCTGGACCTGGGTGTCGAGGTCCAGCAGCGTCTTCGTGTCGAGCTTGGCCGAGACCGCGTCGAGGGCGTCGCTGCCCTTCTGGTCGAGTGCGGACTTGTAGACCAGCGGCTGCACGTTCTCGAAGCCGAAGAGGTTCTTCGGGTCCTGGAGGACGACGAACTTCTCCTGGGTGATGGTCGGGTCGGTGGTGAAGATGTCCGCGGCCTGCACGGCGTTCTTCTGCAGCGCCTTCTGGGTGAGCGGACCGCCCGCGTCCAGCGCCTTGAAGGACTTGAACTCCACACCGTAGGCGGACTTCAGGCCGACCAGGCCCTGCTGCCGGGTCTGGAACTCCGGCGAGGCGCCGATGACCAGGTCCTTCGCGACGTCCTTGAGGTCGGCGATGGAGGACTTGGCCGTGAGGTGGTACTGGTCGGCCGTGGCCTTGTTGAGGGTGACGGAGTCCTTGCTCTGCGCCGACGCCGGCTTCAGCAGCGTGAGCTTGGAGTCGAGCTTGGCCTCGATCGCGGCCGTGGTCGCCTCGACGGTCTTCGGGGCGGCCTTCGGGTCGAGGTACGCCAGCAGCGCGCCGTTGTACTCGGGCAGGACCGAGATGGTGCCGTTCTTGAGCAGACCGTAGGTCGTCTCGCGGCTGCCGATGTTCGGCTTGTAACTGACCTTGATCCCCTTGGCCTTCAGGGCCTCGCCGTAGATGTCGGCGATCAGGATGCTCTCGGTGAAGTTGTTGGAGCCGACGACGACGGTGTCACCGCTCGCCTTCTCGCCCGCGAGCGGGTTGTCGGACTTGTCGGAGGAGGAGGAACAGCCCGCCAGCAGGGCCGTCGCCGCGGCCAGCGCGACGATCGCCGCGCCGGGGTGTCTCCGGAATGACCTGCTGGTGTGGGTGTTGGCAGTCACGGTTCCCGTTCCGGGCTCAGATGGTGCGGTGGACAACGTGCACAGCGGTGGACCGCTCTTTGACTGATCCAATCCAGGCAGTTCTCGGTCAGTCAAGAGTCTCTTGGTCACTGATTGGCTTCACTTGCTGACTAGTTGTGTAGCGCAAGCGGTTGTTTTGTAACGGATTCTTGACATGGAGTCCGCTGATCAGCCCTTCAAGGACGCTGTAGTCTCACCGCAGTTGACGTCGGTCACAGCGGTGTACGGGGCCCGCTTCGGTGTCGTTACGCATCAGTTCGGGTGGAGACACCCCTACCAAGGAGGCCCGGTGTCCACGACTGTGGACGCGCACGCCCGGGGCTTCGCCGACCGCTGGCCCTTCCGGCGCAAGCTGAACGTCCTGGTCGGCGTGCCGCTCGCGGTGATCGCCGTATTGCTGTCCTACCTCATCACCGACCTCGTCGAGCAGTCCGCCACCGCCCGGACGGCGGCGCGGCTGGTCCGCGACAGCTCCCAGGTCGCCCGGCTGGCGAACCTCGTGGAGGCCGAACACCGGCAGGCCATCCTGCTCTCCGTACGGTACGAGGCGGGGGGCGGCAAGCCCACGCCGCACGGCTACCTGGCGGCGCAGAGGGCGGTCGACACCCAGGTGGAGAAGGTGCGGGACACCTTCGGCGACCGGCTGGCGGCCACCGAGGCGCAGGCCCTGAGGCAGGTCGAGGGCCTGAGCAGCCTGCGCCAGACGGTCCAGGACGGCTACCTCCCGGCCGACAACATCGACCCGGCCTACACCAACGCCGCACAGGACCTCATCGACGGACTGGGGCTGGACCGCAACGCGTCCCTGGCCTCGACCTTCACCGGCAACCTGCTGGACTCGCTGCTGCGCGCGGACGCCGCCCACAGCGCCTTCGAGACCAGCGTGTTCTCGGCGACCACCGGGGACACCAACGCGCTGATCGAGTTCACCAACGCGGTCGGCGCCTACGACCTGTACGACCACCAGGCGGACCGGTTCGCCCGGTTCGCCACCGAGGACCAGGCCGAGGCGCTGGCCGGGATCGAGCACACCCCCGCGCAGCGCAACATCGCCGAGTCGTACGCCGAGCTGCAGATCGACCCCGGCAAGCTGGAGGCCGGCAACCAGGCGGAGATCAGCGCGGCGATCAAGGACGCGCTGGCCGACTACCCCGACTACCCGCGACAGTCCGCGTCCCGGCTGGAGATCACCACCTCGCTGATCGACGGGATCGCCGACCGGGCCGACGAGGCGGCCGGCTCGGCGCAGTGGCGGGCCGGCATCCTGCTGAGCGTCGCGCTGATCGGTTTCGCCCTGTGGCTCGCCTTCGCCGTCCTGGTCCGCCGCTCGGTGATCCGGCCCGTGGAGGCCCTCACCGGAGTGGCACAGGAGGTCGCGGACGTCGCCGGCCGGGAACTGGCGCGGGTGGCCGACGACGACGCCGAGGACGGACCGCCCCGGCTGCGGGACATGCCCGTCACCGCCCGCGACGAGATCGGCGACCTCGCCGACGCCTTCAACCGCGTGCAGACCACCGCGGCGGGGCTGCTGGAGCGGCAGGTGCTCAGCCGGCGCAACGTCGCCGAGATGTTCGGCAACGTCGGCCGCCGGGTCAGCAACCTGACCACCCGGCAGCTCGCGCTGATCGACGCGGTGGAGCGGGGCGAGACCGATCCGGCGCTGCTGGAGCGGCTGTACTCCATCGACCACATCGCCGTGCGCCTGCGCCGCAACGCCGACAGTCTGATGCTGCTGGCCGGCATCCGGGAGACCGTCCTGGACGCCGGGCCCACCGCGCTCAGCAACGTCGTACGGGCCTCGCTCGGGCAGATCGAGGGCTACCAGCGGGTACAGCTGAACGCCGCGGCGGACGCGGTGGTCCAGCCCGACATCATCGGCGACCTGACCCT
Organism: Streptomyces sp. NPDC020299; assembly: GCF_044387825.1. Lineage (NCBI taxonomy): Bacteria > Bacillati > Actinomycetota > Actinomycetes > Kitasatosporales > Streptomycetaceae > Streptomyces > Streptomyces sp. NPDC020299. The sequence continues at coordinate 44,964 of NZ_JBIRWL010000035.1, read as the reverse complement.
CATGGTGGCCGAACTCCTGGAGAACGCGGTGTCGTTCTCGCCCGCCGGCAGCCCCGTCGAGGTCTCGGTCCGCTCCGGCGCCGAGGGCACCCACGTCGTCATCACCGACCACGGCCTCGGCATGAGCGCCGAACGCCTCGCCGAGGAGAACGCCCGTCTGATCCGCCGCGAGCGCCTGGACGTCGTACCCACCAAGGTGCTGGGCCTGTTCGTGGTCGGCACGCTGGCGCGCCGCTGGGAGATCGGGGTCGAGCTGTCCCGTACCCCCGGCGGGGGTGTGACGGCCGAGGTCACCCTGCCGGGCCGCCTGCTGCTGACGGTGGCCTCCGGCGGTCCGGCGGTGGCCTCCGGCGGTCCGGCGGAGTCGTCCAGTGCCCCGGCGCTCGTCGGCGTGTCGCCCGCGGGCGTCGGCCCGGTGCCTTCCGGTGCGGCGGTGGGGGGTGCGGCGGGCTCCGGGTCCGGTGCGAGCGCGGCCGCAGGGTACGCGCACCCGGAACCCGAGGCGTCGGCTCCCGCCCAGGAGGACGCCGTCCCGACCGCTTCCGCCGCCGTGTCCGGCAGGTCGCCGTCGGTCCGGACCGGATCCGCGGAAGCCGCCATCGGCCACGGTCACGCCCTGTCCCCGGACGCGGCCGCCGGCCAGGACCACCCCTCCCCGCTCCCCCGCAGGGTCCCGCGCCGGGAGTCGGCGGGCGAGGACGACAAGGGCCCGCGCGTCGCCGACGCGGACGCCGGCACTCCCCCGCCCGCCGATGGCGCCCGCACGCTCCGCCGCCGCGTGCGCGGGGCGACGCTCCCGACGACCGCCGGTGCCTCGCAGGTCGTGCCGCAGACGGCACGGACCGTCGACGCGGACGCCGTGCGGGACGCGCTGGAGGAGTTCGAGGCGGCGGTGGAACGCGCCCGACGGGACAGCGACACCGGCGACTTCCCGCTCCCCGACGCGACCGACGCAACCGATGCGACCGACACGGCCGACGCCCCCGGCACGAGCGGCGGCACCCGCACCACGCACCACGCGCACGACCAGAACCACCGTACGGAAGGAGCCGAGCAGTGAGCACGTCGACAGGTGACACCCCGGCGGGCGGCACCCCGCCGACCGATCTGCAGGCCGCCGCAGCCGACTTCAACTGGCTGCTCAACCGATTCGCGACCGAGACCGCCGGTGTGGTGGACGCCATCGCCGTGTCCTCCGACGGGCTGCTCATCGCCGTGTCGGAGCTGCGCGAGCGCGCCCACTCCGAGCGGCTGGCCGCGATCGTCTCCGGCATCACCAGCCTGGCCGCCGGTGCCTCCGGCAACTACGGGCTCGGTGGCCTCAACAAGGTCATCATCGATCTGGAGGGCGGCCACGTCATCGTCTCCGCGATCGGCAACGGCGCCGTCCTCGGCGTGGTCGCCGACAAGGAGGCCAAGCTCGGCAACATCGCGTACGAGATGACGCTGTTCGCCAACCGGGCCGGCGCCGCGCTCAGCCCCCAGCTCGTGCTCGAGCTGAAGAACACCGTCGGCGTCCCGGCGAGGCGCTGACCGGCCCGCCGGTCACGCGAGTCGAGACAGCCGAGAAAGCCGAGAGAGGAAGACACGCGGTCATGGCGGACGGCATCCCGCCCCCGGGCCCCGACCCGGTCGGCCCCGCCCCCGCCGTACGGCCGTTCCTGGTCACCGCCGGCCGGGTCGCGGACAGCGGCCCGGGCCGGACGGTGCCCGTCGAGACCCAGGTGGTGGCCACCGCCGAGGGGCTCGACGCGCTCGGCCGGCTCTCCTTCGAGCAGCACGACATCGTCGCCGCCTGCCGGCTCCCGCAGTCGATCGCGGAGCTCGCGGCCCGGCTGCGACTGCACCTCAACGTGGTCCGCGTCCTGGCCGAGGATCTGCGCGCGGCCGGGCAGTTGACGGTGTACGTGCCCGACACCGACGCCACCCACGACGCGTCCGTCCTGCGCAGGGTTATCGATGGCCTCCGCGCCATCCCCGACTCCCGGGGGGTATTGAGTGACACCGACTGAAGCTCCGACCGGCGGCCCGGCCGCGCGGACGGCCGCCCGTACGGCCGTACGGCCGCCGCTGCCGGTGAAGATGGTGATCGCGGGCGGCTTCGGCGTGGGCAAGACCACCACCGTGGGCGCGATCTCCGAGATCGAGCCGCTGACCACCGAGGCCGCGATCACGGAGGTCGCGGCGGGCGTGGACGACCTCACGCACACCCCGCGCAAGACCACCACCACGGTGGCGATGGACTTCGGCTGCCTCACCATCGACCCGACGCTCAAGCTGTACCTGTTCGGCACGCCCGGTCAGGAGCGGTTCGGGTTCATGTGGGACGACATCGTCGAGGGCGCGGTCGGCGGACTCGTCATCGTCGACACCCGCCGGCTGGACGACTGCTACGCCGCCGTCGACTACTTCGAGCACAAGGGCATCCCGTTCGCGGTGGCGGTCAACGCCTTCGACGGGAAGGTGGAGCACACCCTGGACGAGGTCCGCTGGGCGCTCGACGTCGCCGAAGGCGTCCCGGTGCTGGTCTTCGACGCCCGTGAACGCGGCTCGGTGCGGGACGCGCTGCTCGTCGTACTGGAGCTGGCGCTGGCCCGCACCGAGGCGCGCTAGGCGGAGTACGGTCTCAGCCCGCGCGGCGCACTCCGGGTGACACCGCGAACCTGTTCAGCGCCGAGAAGACGGTGAGGGTGGCCACCGCGAGCACGGCCACCAGGGTGGCGCCGCCCACCACCTTCTCGTAGTCGCGCTGGGCGAGGCCGTCGATGATGTACCGCCCGAGCCCGCCGAGGCTGACGTAGGCGATGATGGTGGCCGTCGAGACGATCTGGATGGCCGCCGAGCGCAGCCCGCTGAGGATCAGCGGGAGCGCGACGGGCAGTTCGACCTGGAACAGGACGCGCGTCTCCCCCATGCCCATGCCCCGCGCGGCGTCCACCGGGGACGGGTCGACGGACCGCATCGCCTCGTACGTCGTCACCAGGATCGGCGGGACGGCGAGCGCGACCAGCGGGATCATGACGGGCACCAGGCCGAAGCCCATCAGCACGAACATCAGCACCAGCAGGCCGAAACTGGGCAGCGCCCGGGCGGCGGTGGCGATGAGGGCCAGGACGTTGCCGCCGCGTCCGGTGTGCCCGGTGAGCAGACCGACCGGCAGGGCTATGGCGGTGGCGATGGCCAGGGCGGTCAGTGAGTACTGGACGTGCTCGCGCAGCCGGGTGGGGATGCCGTCGTAGCCGTGCCAGTGGGAGCCGTCGCTGAAGAAGGCGTTGACGAAGTGGAGCACGTTCATCGGACGGCGTCCTCCAGGGCTGCCGCGGCCGGCTCGGGCCGGGCCTCGGCGTCGACGGGTCGGGCCCTGCGGGTGCCGCGCGGCATCCAGGGCGTCAGGAGCAGACGGACGACGACCAGCGCGGCGTCCGCGAGGACGGCCAGGACGGCCGTACCGATGACGGAGAGCCAGATCAGACGCGGCTGGTGGTAGACCATGCCGTCGTGGAGCAGGTTGCCGAGCGCGCCCTGGTTGCCGATGAGCGCGCCGACGCTGACAAGTGAGATGCTCGAGACGGTGGCGACCCGCAGCCCCGCGAGGATGGCGGGCACCGCGATCGGCAACTGCACCTGGACGTAGCGGCGTACGGGTCCCAGGCCCATGGCGGTGGCCGCGTCGAGGGTCTCCTGCGGTACCGAGCGGACCGCGTCGACGATCGCCGGGACGAGGACGACCAGGCTGTAGACGGCCAGCGGGATCATCACCGTGGTCTCGGTCTGGCCCGTGTAGTCGATGAGTACGACGAAGAAGGCCAGCGACGGGATCGCGTACAGCACGGTCGTCACCCACAGCACGGGCGCGTACAGCCCGCGCAGCCGCACGCACAGCTGGGCGACCGGCAGGGCCACCAGCAGGCCGCCCAGGACCGGCAGCAGGGCCTCGCGCAGGTGCAGCCCGACCAGTCCCCAGTAGCTGTTCTGGAGGTCGCTCGGCAGGTGGAAGAGGCCGCCGCTCATCCGGCCACCTTCGCGGCGGTGGGTGCCGCCGCGTGGGCGCTGCGGATGGCCTCGCCGATGACCTGCTGCGAGACGACGCCGACGACCCGCCCGGCGTCGTCGACACCGACCGCCCAGCCGGTCGGGGAGAGCACCGCGCAGTCGAGCGCGGCCCGCAGCGAGTCCGTGGCGGGCACGAAGGGCCGCCCGTACGGCAGCAGCCGCCCGGGGTCGATCTCGCCGGCGGTGAGGTCCTGCGGGCTGCTCCAGCCGAGCGGCCTGCCGTCGACGTCGGTCACGAGGAGGTAGGGCACGTCGGCGGTGCCGCGCGCGGCGATCTTCTCGGCGCTCGCGTCGACAGCGACGACGGGCCCGGTCCGCAACTCCAGCCCCTCGGCCGGGAAGAAGGACAGCCGGCGGATGCCGCGGTCGGTGCCGAGGAAGTCCTCGACGAAGGAGTCGGCGGGCGCGGAGAGGAGTTCGGCGGGCGGGGCGAACTGGGCCAGTTCGCCGCCGGTGCGCATCACGGCGACCATGGTGCCCAGCTTGATCGCCTCGTCGATGTCGTGGGTGACGAAGACGATGGTCTTGCCCAGCTCGGCCTGCAGTCGCAGGAGTTCGTCCTGAAGGCCCTTGCGTACCACCGGGTCGACGGCCGAGAACGGCTCGTCCATCAGCAGCACCGGCGGGTCCGCGGCCAACGCCCGTGCCACGCCGACGCGTTGCTGCTGCCCGCCGGACAGCTGGTAGGGGTAGCGCCTGGCCAGGGCGGAGTCGAGCCCCACCCGTTCCATCAGCTCCGCCGCGCGCCGGCGCGCCTTGTCCTTGCTCCAGCCCAGCAGGCGGGGCACGGTGGCGATGTTGTCGATGATCGTGCGGTGCTGGAAGAGACCGGCGTTCTGGATGACGTAACCCATGGACCGGCGCAGGGTGTTGACCGGCTGCTTCTGGATGTCGACGCCGTCGACGAGGATGGCGCCCTCGCTGGGTTCGATCATCCGGTTGATCATGCGCAGGGTCGTGGTCTTGCCACAGCCGGAGGGCCCCACCAGGACGGTGATCGAGCGGTCCGGGATCTCCAGCGACAGCCGGTCGACCGCCACCGTGCCGTCCGGGTACCGCTTGGTGACTGAATCTATCCGTATCAAAACGCCGAATACCCTTCGGGTCTGGCAGAAACTGCCCGTTCTCGGCCACGGTCGTCGATGCTCAGGCCGTTGCGGGGGAGAGTCTAGACCGCGAGTGTTTCAGTACTTTGGCGGGCGGCGGCCCGGCAGCGGGTGACGGGTCCGCCGGCCCGCGAGGTCGGCCACGGTAACTGCCGGTCGATGGTCACCTCCCGGCGGTTCCCCCGGCTTCCATTGGGCTCTGAGCCGGAGCCGGTTCAGGAAGCCAGCGGCACGCCCGCCGTGCGTACCACCCGCCGTCCGGCGTCGACCGCGAACACCTCGCAGTCGGGCCGGGCGGCGGCCCATGCCACGCCCTCCTCGCCCAGCGCGAAGGCCGCCGTCGCGGTCGCGTCCGCCACGGTCAGCGTGGGCGCGACGACGGTCAGGCTGAGCAGGCCGGTCGCCGGACGTCCGGTGCGCCCGTCGACGATGTGGTCGCCGCGCTCGTAGCGCCCGGAGGTCGCCACCGCCCCGTCGGTGATGCCGAGCACCGCGCACAGCCGGTCGGCGTGCTCCGGGTGCCGTATCCCCACCCGCCAGGGACCCCCGGCGGCCACCACATCGCCGCCGGCGTTGAGGCAGAACCGCCGCACCCCGGCCGCCGCGAGCAGCTCCGCCGCCCGCTGCACCGACCAGCCCTTGACCACCGCGCAGGGATCCAGGCCCCGGCCGGGCAGCCGGGCGTCGAAGGCGCCGCCGGTCGCGGTCCGGTACTCCTCGCACAGGCCGAGGACCTCGGTCAGGTCGTCGCTGAGCTCGTCCGGCCCCCGTTCGCCCCGGTCCAGCCGGGAGACCTCGCTGTCCCGCTTGAAGGGGCTGAAGCGGGTGTCGACCTCGCGCAGCCAGTCGAACACCGCGTCCGCGACACCCTCGGGGATCCGCTCGTCGTCGATCCGCAACGAGACGGGGAACCCCATCACCTGCTCCACGCGCCGCATCTAGGCCTCGTCCAGCGCCGCCTGAAGCGACTTCCTGTAGCCCTCGCTGGTGATCGTCGCGCCCGACACCGTGTCGATGTCCGCGCTCTGTGCCTTCAGCGTCTCCGCGACCAGCTTCGGCACCGCGGCCGTCGTCTGCGGATGGTTCGGCTGCTGGAGCATCCGCACCGCGGTAATCTTCTCGCCCTCCACGGTCACCTGGACCTGGACGGGACCCTTCTCGGTGTCGACCGTCGGACCGGCGACCACCCGCGAACCGGCGGCGGAGGAAGCCGGCTTCCCGTGCGCGTCGATGGCGGCCTGGAGGGACTTCTCGTACGCCTCGCTGGTGATCGTCGCGCCCGACACCGTGTCGATGTCCGCGCTCTGCGCCTTCAGCGTCTCCGCGACCAGCTTCGGCACCGCGGCCGTCGTCTGCGGATGGTTCGGCTGCTGGAGCATCCGCACCGCGGTGATCTTCTCACCGTCGAAGGTCACCTGGACCTGGACGGGACCCTTCTCGGTGTTGATGGTCGTGCCCTTGACGACCGTGCCGGAGGTCGTGGCCCCCGAGGACGCGGACGGCGCGGCGGGCTCGGCGGTGGACGACGTCGCAGAGCCGAGCGACGGCTCGTAGCGCCAGACCGGGACCAGGCCCGCGATGCTCAGGGCGACGACAGGTATGGCTCGCTTCACGGTGTCTTCCTCATCCCGCCAGGCTGAAACGCTCGAAGTGGATCTGCTGCTTGGGCACGCCCAGGTCGCCGAGGCTGCGCAGCACCGCGGTCATCATCGGGGGCGGCCCGCACAGGAAGACGTCCCGGTCGCCGATGTCCGGCACCAGCCGGGCCAGCTCGCGCGGCGCCAGCCTGTCGGGGACGGGCGGTCCGGTGACCAGGTGCAGCTCGGCGCCCTTGGCCAGGGCGAGGTCGCGCAGTTCGTCGTAGAGGACGGCGTCGCGTTCACCGGCGACCCGGTAGATGACGACGGCGTGGCCCTCCAGGTCCTCCAGCAGTGCCCGGATCGGGGTGACGCCGACACCGCCGGCGATGAGCAGGGACTCGGACTTCGTGCGGTGCAGGGTGGTGAAGGCGCCGTAGGGGCCCTCGGCGAAGACGCGGGTGCCGGGCTTGAGGTGCCGCAGGGCGGCGCTGCCGTCGCCGGCCGCCTTGACGGTCAGGCGCAGGGTGCGGCCGTCGGGGGCGGCGGAGAGGGAGAACGGGTTGGCCTGCCACCAGCGGTCGCGGGTGAGGAACCGCCACAGGAAGAACTGGCCGGCCCGCGCGGGCAGCTTGCCGAGGTCGCGGCCGGTGACGTACACCGAGACGACGTTGTCGGACTCGGGGACGACCGCGGAGACGCGGAACCGGTGGCGGGAGTTGCGCCACAGCGGCAGGATCAGCCGGCCCACGGCCACCGAGCCGAGCGCCACGCCCCACACCGCGTACCAGTAGGTCCTGGCGGCGGACGACGACGTGAAGCTGGTACCGACCGCGACCTGGTGGCTGAACGCGAGCACCACGGCCACATAGGTGTACAGGTGGATGAAGTGCCAGGTCTCGTAGGCGAGGCGGCGGCGGGCGTAGCGGGCCGAGACCGCGCCGACCACGATGACGATGCCCAGCGCGACGATCGCGCGGAGCACGCCCTCGGTCGTCTCGGCGAGGTCGACCAGCTCGCTGACCGGGCCGACCCCGGTGCCGTCCGCGTACCCGAGGCTGATGAACACGGCGTGCGCGAGCAGCGTCCACAGGATGCCGAAGCCGGTCCAGCGGTGCCAGGAGGTCAGCCGGTCCATGCCGATACGGCGGTCCAGCCAGGGCAGCCGGGCCACCAGCACCAGCTGGAAGGCCATGAGGAGGGCCCCGTACAGGCCGGCGAAGCGGCCGATGACGATCAGGGCGTTCGAGGCGAATCCCGCCTGGGTGAAGAAGTAGGCGACCACGGCCGCGTTCGCGGCCAGCACGGCGTACAGACCGGTGCGGGCCACCACCCTGGGGCGTATCGCCGTGGGGGGCGCAGGGGGTGATTGGACGGTCGTCACGGGACGGCAGCTCCTTGATCGGGTCCTGGGAGTCGAGCTTCGCCCGGGGCTGCTGTCGTTTTCCTGTCGGACGACTTTCAACTGGATATCGATGTGGCCGGTGGCAACGGGCGGGGCTGGCGCCGCCGGGCGCGTCGAGGAATATGAGCGGGTGGAAAAAGTACGACTCCTCGTCGTGGACGACGACCCGCCGATCGCCGACCTGGTGGCCACGGTCGCCCGGTACGAGGGCTGGGAGGCGGTGACCGCGTACTCCGGTGAGGAGGCGCTGACGAAGGCCGCCGGGTTCCGCCCGGACATCGTCGTCCTGGACCTGATGCTGCCCGACGTGGACGGCTTCGGCGTGCTCGACCGGCTGCGCCGCTCGGGGACGATGGTGCCGGTGGTGTTCCTCACCGCGCGCGACGGCATCGCCGACCGGGTCGCGGGGCTGACCCGGGGCGGGGACGACTACCTGGTCAAGCCGTTCGCGGTGGAGGAGCTGATGGCCCGGCTGCGCACGGTGCTGCGGCGCAGCGCCGGACCGGGCTTCCAGCGGTCGGTCGTCCGGGTCGCCGACCTGACGATCGACGAGGACACCCGGGAGGTGCGGCGCGGCGACCGGCTCCTGTCCCTCACCCCCACCGAGTTCGAGGTCCTGCGCTATCTGATGCGCAAGTCCCCGACGGTGCTCACCAAGGCGCAGATCCTCGACCATGTCTGGGAGTACGGCTTCGGGGGCCGCTCCAACGTCGTGGAGCTGGTCATCAGCCGGCTGCGCCGCAAGCTCGACGAGACCGGCCCGGAGCCGCTGATCCAGACCGTGCGCGGCTTCGGGTACGTCGTCCGGCAGGCGGCCGAGTGAGCGGAGTGAGCCGAGTGCTTCACAGCCTGCGCCGCGCGTACCGCAGACTGCGCCTGGGCACCCGGCTGGCCTTCGGCCTGGGCGCGCTGTCGCTGGTGGTGTTCGCGGTGGTCGGCACGGCGCTGACCACGTATATGCGCGACTACCTCCAGCAGCAGCTGGCCCAGCAGCTCAAGCTCGTGCAGACCGTGCAGACCAAGGACGCGTTCACCCACGGCACGGTCCGCCGCAAGCCGTACTACGGCTGGTACACGGCCGTGTACGACGTCTCCGGCGGCTCGGCGGTGCTGCGCAGGCCGGCCGACGTACCGGACGACACCCGCGCCCTGACCGCGCTCGCCGAGGCGCGGGCCCACTCGGGCACGGAGGTCTCGCGCACCGCGGACATCACCGGCGAGGGCACCTACCGGCTGCGGGCCTGCGAGGTGGAGCCCGGGGTGGTGCTGGTCAGCGCCGCTCCGCTGGCGGACGTCGAGGGGACGGTGCGCCGGCTGGTCGTGGTGCAGGTGGTGGCGTTCGCGCTGGCGCTGCTGGCCCTGGTGGTCTTCGGCCGCAAGATGCTGCGGCGCGGTCTGCAACCGCTGAGCGACATGGCGACGACCGCCCACGGCATCGCCTCGCACGATCTGACGGAGTCGGCGGCCCGGCTGCCGCTGCGCGCGGACGCCCCCGGCGGCGGCCCGGAGGTGGAGGAGCTGCGCACCGCCTTCAACACCATGCTGGAGCACATCGACGCCTCCCTCGCCGTCCGCGCGGAGGCCGAGCAGCGGCTGCGCCGCTTCGTCGCGGACGCCTCGCACGAGCTGCGCACCCCGCTGATGTCGGTACGGGGCTACGCGGACCTCTTCCAGTACGCGGCCGCCAACGAGCCCGCCGAACGCGACCGCCACCTGGCCCGGCTGCGTGCCGAGGCCGCCCGGATGGGGGTGCTCCTCGACGATCTGCTGCTGCTCGCCCGGCTGGACGCGGCGGAGGTGGAGGCGCCGCTGCGCCCGGTGGACGCCGACCTCACGGAGCTGGTGCGGGAGGCCGCGGACGCCTTCCGCGCGGGCCACCCGGACCGTCCGCTGACGGTCACCACCGGGCCGGGAGCGGTGAAGCTGCGCCTGGATCCCCTGCGGATCCGGCAGGTCCTGGACAACCTGCTGACCAACGCGGCGGTGCACACGCCGGCCGGGACGGAGGTGTCCGTGACGGTCTCCCGGGAGGCCGGCTCGGTGTGCGTGCGCGTCGGCGACTCCGGCCCCGGCATACCCGCCGCCGACCGCGCCCGGGTCTTCGACCGCTTCTACCGGGTCGACAAGGCACGCAGCCGGGACCGGGGCGGCAGCGGTCTGGGGTTGTCGGTGGCCCGGGCGCTGGTGGCGGCGCACGGCGGGACGATCGCGCTGGACGGCGGTGAGGGACCGACCGTGTTCACGGTCCGGCTGCCCCTCCCGCCGCCTTCCCCGTCGCCGTGACGGCCTCCCGCGGCAGCAGCTGGGGGCGGGCCGCCAGTACGGCGACGTCGTCCTCGGCGTTGCGGGCGTCGAGGCGGGTGAGGATCGTCTCGAGGAGGTCTTCGACGGCCGCCCCGGCGGTGAAGCGGAGGCCGGCCAGGCGCTGCAGGGAGTGGTCGATGTCCTCTCCCCGGTGTTCGACGAGGCCGTCGGTGAACAGGAGCAGGGTCTGGTCGGGGGCCAGCTCGTAGGTCGCCGACTCGTAGCCGCCGAAGCCGGTGCCGAGCGGCGGGCCGACCGGGACGGGCAGCAGGGAGACCGTGCCGGACCTGGTGATCAGGGCCGGCGGGAGGTGGCCGGCGCCGGCCAGGGTGATCTGACTGCGGCCGGGGTCGACGCGGACGAGGAGGCAGGTGGCCGGTCTGCGGTCGGCCTCGCGGGAGGCGATGTCGTCCATCTGGCGCAGGACGCGGTGCGGCGGCAGGTCGGCGGAGGCGATGGCGCGCAGGGAGGAGCGGTAGGCGTTCATGTCGACGGCCGCGTCCAGGCCGTGTCCCATGACGTCGCCGACGACGAGCAGCGTGCGCCCGTAGTGCAGCCGTACGGTCTCGCACCAGTCACCGCCGACCAGCGCGCGGCCGCCCACGGGCAGGTAGCGGATGGCGACGTCCAGGTTGGGGTGCGGGCGGCCGGGCTCGGCGAGCAGGGCGCGTTGCAGGTCGGCGGCGGTGCGGTTGACCCGCTCGTACGCGCGGGCGTGCCGGATGTGGGACGCGGCGCGTTCGGCGAGGAGGGCGAGCCGCTCCGCCTCGGGGCGGGCGAAGGGCGCGCCGTCGCGGGCGCAGACCAGCACGCCGAAACGGTTCTCCCCGGTGGTGAGCGGCAGGCACAGCGCCGGCCTGGCGCGGCCCGGGGCCGGCTGCCGGGTCCACGGCTCGGGCCGGCCGTCGGCCGCCGGGGTGACGGCCTCGCGGCCCACCGCCGTGGCCCACCGGACGTCCGGCAGCAGGCCCGGGTGCCCGGTGACCGACTCGTACCCCGAGAGGGTGTCGCCGGTGCCGCGCAGCACCGCCGCCGCGCCGCCGGCCAGCCGCACGGCCGCCCGGGTCAGCTCCGCGCAGGTGGTCCGCTCGTCCAGCGTGGTCCCGATCCCGGCCACCGCGGCCCGCAGCTCCGTCAGCCCGGCCGGTGCGCCGTTCTCGCGCGCGGAACCGTGCCCGCGGCTCGCCCGGGCGGCCACCACGGTTTTCCGGCGGGACCGGATCCAGCGCGCGACGGCCCTCACCCCCACACGATCTCGAACCGGCTCGGACACGGCACCGGTGGCTCCCCGGGGGTTCAGCCCTCGTCCGGCGTCAGCCGCAGCGAGATGCTGTTGATGCAGTACCGCTGGTCCGTCGGCGTCGCATAGCCCTCGCCCTCGAAGACGTGCCCGAGGTGGGAGCCGCAGCGGGCGCAGCGGACCTCGGTGCGGACCATGCCGTGGGTGCGGTCCTCGATGAGTTCCACGGCGTCGGTGTCCTTCGGGTCGTAGAAGGACGGCCAGCCGCAGTGGGACGCGAACTTGGTGGTGGAGGTGAACAGTTCGGCACCGCAGGCGCGGCAGGAGTACACGCCCTCGGTCTTGGTGTCGGTGTACTCACCGGTGAAGGCGGGCTCCGTGGCGGCCTGCCGCAGCACCGCGTACTCGGCCGGGTTCAGCTCCGCGCGCCACTGCTCGTCCGGCTTCTCGACGTCGTACGACATGAGTCTCAGCCCCTCACTTCGACAGCTGGTCCAGGATCCGCGGGCCGAGGTCGGTGACATCGCCCGCGCCCATGGTGAGAACGAGATCACCGGCCTTCGCCATTCCCGCGATCACCGCCGGCGCCCGGTCCTTGTCGTGGACGGCCGTGACGTCCGCGCCCGCCGCCCGCGCCGCCTCGATGATCAGGTCGCTGGTGACGCCGGGGATCGGGTCCTCACGGGCCGGGTAGATGTCGAGGACGACCGAGGCGTCCGCGAGGGCCAGGGACCGGCCCATCTCCTTGCCCAGTTCCTGGGTGCGGGAGAACAGGTGCGGCTGGAAGAGGACCAGGATCCGGGCGTCGCCCGCGGCGGCGCGCATCGCCTCGAGGTCGGCGGTCATCTCCGTGGGGTGGTGGGCGTAGGAGTCGATCACCTGGACGCCGGCCGCCTCGCCCTTGAGCTGGAGGCGCCGCTTGACGCCGGTGTACGCGGCCAGCGCGGGGGCCAGTTCGGCGGCCGGGACGCCCAGCGCCGCGCCCGCCGCGAGCGCGGCCACCGCGTTGAGCGCGTAGTGGCGGCCGGGCACGGAGACCGTGAAGGTCAGCTCCTGCCCGTCCAGGACGGCGGTGACCTCGCTCTTCAGCCCCTGCGGGACGACCGACAGCACGCGTACGTCGGCGTCCGCCGCCTCGCCGTACGTCACCGTCCTGACCGATCCGGCCAGCCTGCGGGTCAGCTCCCGGGCGCCTTCCTGGTCGGCGGAGACCACCAGCGTGCCGCCGGGCACGATCCGGGCCGCGAAGGTCTCGAAGGACTCGTAGATCTCGTCCATCGAGGCGTAGTTGGCGTGGTGGTCCAGTTCCACGTTGAGGACGATCGCGACCTCGGGGGCGTACTTGTGGAAGCTGCGGTCCGATTCGTCGGCCTCGGCGACGAAGATCTCGCCCTCGCCGTGCAGGGCGTTGGAGCCGGGCGCGTCCAGGTCGCCGCCGATGGCGTACGACGGGTTCAGGCCCAGCTCGGTCAGCGACACCGCCAGCATCGACGTCGTGGTGGTCTTGCCGTGGGTGCCTGCCACGGCGATCGGGTGCAGGCCGTCCATCAGCGCGGCGAGGGCGTCGGAGCGGTGCACGACCGGGATGCCGAGTTCGGCGGCGCGGACGAGTTCCGGGTTGTCCTTCCGGATCGCCGAGGACACGACCACACAGCTCGCGTCGTCGGCGAGGTGCTCCGCCGCGTGCCCGATGTGCACGGTCGCGCCCAGCGCCCGCAGCGCCTCGGCGGTCGCCGACTCCTTCGCGTCGCTGCCGGCCACCTTGGCCCCGCGCTGCGCGAGGATCTTCGCGATACCCGACATCCCGGCGCCGCCGATGCCGATGAAGTGCGGTCGGTCCATGGCGGGGGGAAGGCCGGGTGCCATGCGCGTATCTCCCAAGGTGCGGTACGACGGTCAGCGCGCGCCCCGAAGAACGCGCACCCCCACCTTATTCCGTGCTGCCCGGGTACTTGGTCAGCGAGGGACCGCCGGCCCCTCGGTCACGCCTTGCTGTGCGAGAACAGCTTCAGCACCGGTACCCCCACCTTGTGCCGGGCCCTGGAGGCCCAGTCGCGGTGGAAGAACTCCTCCACGTAGTGGGGGTCGGTCAGCACGATCACCTCGTCCGCGTCCGCCTCGTCGACGAGGGTCTTCAGCGCGTCCAGCGGATGGTCCTCGATCAGCCGGCCCTCCGCCTCGCTGCCCGCCGCGCGCAGCGCCGTGAGGGACACACCCAGGGCCTGCTCCCCGAGCGCCTTCGCGTCCGCGCCCTCGGGGGTGGCGCCCTCGCGGGCGGCCTCGTCGAGTTCACCGAGGGCGATGTCGTCGATGGCCCTGAGCAGGCGGTCGGCCTGGTCCCCGCGCGGCTGGAGCAGCACATGGAAGGTGACCTGCTCGTCCCCGTGCAGGGTGGTGACGAACTCCACGTCAGCGGACGTCAGGGCCTTCTCGATCATCAATACGCTTGTGAACACCAGCGCCCCTTCTCCTTCGCGCACCCGCGGGCCTCTTCTTCGGCGAGGGCCCCGACGGGCCCTGCGGAAACCATCCTGCCCCGTGATCGCACGGATTCTCAGGACCGACGGTAGCGACTGAAAAGGAATCCGGTCTCCTCCAGCAGGGACACGAGCCCGAACCGCCGGGGCACATCGACCGACGGCCCCCCGGCGATGCGCTGCGCGTCCCCCGCGGTGAGCATCGGGGAGACGGTCAGGCAGAGCTCGTCGAGCACCTCCGCGGCCACGAGCTGCCCGAGCAGCCGGGGACCGCCCTCGGTGAGCAGCCGGGTGTGGCCGAGGCCGGCGAGGGCCTGGACGGCGCGCGCCGGGTCCACGCCGACGCCGTCGCCCGCGACCACCACGCGGGCGCCCGCCTTCTCGGCGGCGGCGACCCGGTCGGGGGCCGCCGCGGCGCCGGTCAGGATCAGGGTGGGCACGAGGGGCGAGGTGAACAGGGGGAGGGAGAAGTCGAGGTCCAGGCTCGCGGTGACGACCGCGATCGCCGGGGCGGGGCTCTGCCCGGCCGCGGCCCGCAGCCCCGCGAACTCCGCGCGCTCCCGGGCCGGGCGGTACCCCTCCTGCCGTACCGTTTCCGCGCCCACGACCACGACATCGGCCAGCGCCCGCAGTGTGCCGAAGATCCGCATGTCGGTCGCGTTGGAGATGGGGTGCGAGCGGCCCTCGTGCTGGGCGGCACCGTCGAGGGTGGACACCATGTTGGCCCGCAGCCAGGGCACCGGCCCTCCAGGCGCCCCGCTGAGCACGGCCGGTTCGGGGTAGGCGTAGGCGGCGGCGAGCTCGGCGAGGCTCCACTCTCGGTCGACGAGAGCATCGGGAGCGGGCACCGCCGAGGGTGTTTCGTCGGTCACAGGGAACAGGCGTCGCATGCCGTGCAGTGTTCCACGCCGCTTAGCATGGGGAACCGTGTCGTCCTCCACAGCCGCCTCCGGTTCCACCGCCGCCTCCGGGCTCAGCCCCCTGGCCGACGCGGCCATGATGTCCCTGTGCGCCCGCGAGCCGCACGTCCCCGCGGACCGGCTGGTCGCCGAGATGGTGCCACCGCCGCGCTTCGACTCGGTGCGCTTCGCCACGTACATCCCGGACCCGAACCAGCCGAGCCAGACCGAGGCGGTACGGGTCCTGGAGGGCTTCGCGGCCGGGATCGGGGGCACGCCCGCGGGCGGCAACGCCAGGCGGGGGCTGTTCGGCTTCGGCAGGGCGAAGGCCGCCAAGACCCCGGCCGGTCCCCGCGGCGTCTACCTGGACGGCGGCTACGGCGTCGGCAAGACCCACCTCCTCGCCTCCCTCTGGCACGCCGCCCCGGCCGATCCCTCCCGCAAGGCGTTCGGCACGTTCGTCGAGCTGACGAACCTGGTCGGCGCGCTCGGCTTCCAGAAGACGGTGCAGACGCTCTCCGGGCACAGCCTGCTGTGCATCGACGAGTTCGAGCTCGACGACCCGGGCGACACCGTCCTGGTGTCCACGCTGCTCGGCAAGCTGGTGGAGGCGGGCGTGGCGCTCGCGGCCACCTCCAACACGCTGCCCGGCAAACTCGGCGAGGGCCGGTTCGCGGCGGCCGACTTCCTGCGGGAGATCCAGGGCCTGTCCGCCCACTTCCGCGCGCTGCGCATCGACGGCGAGGACTATCGCCACCGCGGCCTGCCCGAGGCGCCCGCGCCGTTCTCCGACGAGCAGGTGGCCGGGGCCGCGCACGTGACCGAGGGGGCGTCGCTGGACGACTTCCCGCACCTGCTGGACCACCTGGCCAAGGTCCACCCCAGCCGCTACGGCGCGCTGACCGACGGCCTGCGGGCCGTCTGCCTCACCGGGGTGCGGCCGGTCCCCGACCAGTCGACCGCCCTCAGGCTCGTCGTCCTGGCGGACCGGCTCTACGACCGCGAGGTGCCGGTCCTGGCCTCGGGCCTGCCGTTCGACCAGCTGTTCAGCGAGGAGATGCTGAACGGCGGCTACCGCAAGAAGTACTTCCGCGCGATATCCCGCCTCACCGCGCTCGCGAGGGATGCCAAGGGCCTGGTACCGGCCGAGTAGAGCCCGAGCAGGGGCTGCAGGCGTCAATATCACAACCAGAATCACCGATCAAGGACCAGTTCAGGTCACTCCATCGGTGGTTTTCACGCTCCTCTCGGCGTGTAACGCGGTGTTTACCTCGCGAATATCTTTGCTGAGTTACGGTTCTTCTTGACCATCCATTGACCAACCCTTGGCATGGACCAGAGGCGTGACCGCGGGAAGGGGGGCGCATGTTCCGAGGTACGACGGCCCGGGCCGTGATCTCGCTCCTCGCCGCCGCCCTGCTCGCGCTACAGCTCTTCACGCCCACCGGAAACTTCGCGTCCGCGCACACTTCCCGTCAGGTGGAGGCCAAGGCTCAGCCCGGAATCAAGCCCTCCTCGAAGCCGGTACGCGACGGTTCCGACACGTTCCGCGATCTGAGCTCCACCGGGGATCCGGCCGGTCCCCCGCACACCCGCAACCGCCACCGCACAGCCGCCTCCGGGTGGGCGCTCGAACGCCCGCTGCCGACCCGGGATCCGGCGGTCGCGCACCCGGCGGCCGCACCCCGTGGGACGCACCACCGCACAGACAGACCCGTGAGAGCACCCTCTCCGGCCGCGCTGCAGGTCTTCCGCTGCTGAGAGCCGGGTGCTGTTCCCGCCCCGTCCCCCCACATCCGTCGTGCAAGCCCGACGCGCCGTCGTGGCGCGCCAGGAGGAGTCCACACACATGCAGCAGCCCCTCATCGACAACGCCCGTACGTTCGGACAGCGCCCTGAGGAGTTTGCCAAGCTGGCCGAAGGCCAGTCCCCGCAGGTGCTGTTCATCACCTGCTCCGATTCCCGGGTCGTCCCGGCCCTGATCACGGGCGCCCGCCCCGGCGAGCTCTTCGAGCTGCGCACCGCGGGCAACATCGTCCCCCCGTACGCCTCGGAGCACCCCTGCAGCGAGGCGGCCACGATCGAGTACGCGATCGAGGTGCTCGGTGTCCGGGACGTGGTCGTCTGCGGCCACTCCCACTGCGGAGCCGTCGGCGCGCTGGTGCGCGGTGACGACCTCGACGCCGTGCCCGCCGTGCGCGACTGGCTCTCGCACGCCACACCCCGGCCCAAGGGGGCCGTGGAGGACCCGGCGGTCGCCGAGGGCGTGCAGAGCCACGTCCTGACCCAGCTGCTGCGGCTGCGCTCGTACCCGTGCGTCGCCGAGAAGCTGGAGCAGGGCCGGCTGGCCCTGCATGCCTGGTACTACGAGGTGCACACCGGCGCCGTACGGACGCACCGCCCGCAGACCGACACCTTCGAGTCCCTGTGAGCGGGCGGATGACCAACGTGACCTCCATATCCCCGACGCCCCCGAAGTCCCGGTTCCCGTACCTGAAGCAGGACTTCGCCTCCTCGCTCGTCGTGTTCCTGGTCGCGCTCCCGCTGTGCGTGGGCGTGGCCGTCGCCTCCGGAGTCCCGGCCGAGCTGGGACTGGTGACCGGCATCGTGGGCGGCATCGTCACCGGGCTGATGCGTGGCAGCAGCCTTCAGGTGTCCGGGCCGGCCGCCGGGCTGACCGTGCTGGTGTTCGAGGCGGTGGAGGAGTTCGGGCTGCCCGCGCTCGGTGCCATCGTGCTCGCCACCGGTCTGCTCCAGGTCCTGATGGGCGTGCTCAAGCTGGGCCGCTACTTCCGGGCCATCTCCGTGTCCGTCGTCGAGGGCATGCTGGCCGGTATCGGCCTGGTGCTGATCGCCGGACAGCTCTATCCGGCGCTGGCCGCCAAGGCCCCCGACTCGGGCCTGGGCAAGATAGCCGGGCTCCCGGGGGCTTTCGCCGACGCCCTCGGGGACACCGGGGCGATGGCGTCCTTCGCGCTCGGCGCGGGCACGATAGCCGTGCTGCTGCTGTGGAAGTACGCGCCGGCGAAGGTGCGTACGGTCCCGGGGCCGCTCGCCGCGGTCGGGCTCGCCACGCTGGCCGCCCTGGTTCTGTCCCTGCCCGTGGCCACCGTCGAGGTCAAGGGGCTGCTCGACTCGATCCAGCCGCCGCCGATGAGCTCCTTCGGGGACCTGGCGGGCCTCGGAGTGCTCGGCACGATCGTCGCGTTCACGTTGATCGCGTCCGCCGAGTCGCTGTTCAGCGCGGCGGCGGTGGACCGGCTGCACGACGGGCCGCGCACCCAGTACGACAAGGAGCTCGTCGCCCAGGGCGCGGGCAACACCCTGTGCGGGCTGCTCGGCGCGCTGCCGATGACCGCGGTGATCGTGCGCAGCGCGGCGAACGTCCAGGCGGGCGCGCGGACCAAGGCGTCCCGGGTGCTGCACGGCGTCTGGCTGCTGCTGTTCGCGGCGCTGCTGCCGGACGTCCTCGGCTACATCCCGATCCCGGCGCTCGCGGGCATCCTGATCTACTCGGGCGCCAAGCTCGTGCCCGTTCGCTCGCTCGGCGCCCTGTGGCGCGAGCACCGCGGCGAGGCGGTGATCCTCACCGTCACGGCGGTGTCGATCGTCGCGGTCAGCATGTTCGAGGGCGTGCTCATCGGGCTCGCGCTGGCCATCGTGAAGACCGCCTGGGAGGCCTCGCACATCAAGCTGGAGGTCGTCGACAAGGGCGCGGGTCCGGTCCAGGCGTACCTGACCGGCAACGCGACCTTCCTGCGGCTGCCGAAGATCCTCGACACCCTGGAGGCCCTTCCCCAGGACCGCCCGGTCCAGCTCGACCTCTCGGGCCTGCACCACCTCGACCACGCCTGCCGCACGGCCCTGGAGAACTGGGCCGAACGCCACAGCGCGGCAGGCACGGAACCGGTACGCCTGATGGCGGCCTAGCCACCCGCCCGGGCGGGCCACCACACCGTGGTGGCCCGCCCGGGCGCCACCCGGCCTCGTGCGGGAGCGTCCAGACGACGCCTCAACAGTCGTCCGGCTCGAAGCAAGGGACGAGCGCCTCGCTCGGGAATCACGCGGAGCTGCTCGACGCGCCCTGGCCGGCGACTGCGCCGGGAACGCGGACCGGGATCACACCGGCCCGTGCCGGGTGTCCGTGGCGGCGATCAGGTCCGAGACCTTCACGAAGCGGTAGCCGCGCTTGCGCAGTTCCGGTACGACCGTGCGTACGGCCCGTTCGGTCGTGGGGGCCGCGCTGCGGGTGCAGTGCATGACCACGACCGACCCCGGCTTCACCCCGTCCAGCACCTGCCGGGCCACCGCGTCCGCGTCCGTGGCGAACGCGTCGCCGCTCACCACGTCCCACTGCACCGCGGTGACATGGAGGCCGCTCAGCGCGCGCAGTGCCTTCTGGTCGTAGCAGCCGCCGGGGAAGCGGAAGTACGGCATCGGGTGCGGCACGCCCGCCTTGCGGATGGCGGTGTACGCCCGCTCCACGTCCGAGCGCATCCGGTCCGCGGAGACCCTCGGCAGGCCGTAGCAGTCGCCGGTGAAGGCGTAGTGGCTGTAGGAGTGGTTGGCGATCTCGAACTGCGGGTCGTGGCCGAGGGAGCGGGCCTCGGCCGGGTACTCGTCGGCCCACCGGCCGGTCATGAAGACGGTGGCCGGCACCTTCAGCGCACGCAGCGTGGCGATCAGCGCCGGGTTGTCGAAGTGCTCGCCCGCCGCCGCGCGCGGCCCCTGGTCGGCGGTCATGTCGGCGTCGAAGGTCAGCGCGACCGTCTTGCCCCGCGTACGCGGCCCGTTCTCGAAGACCGGGGTCAGGCCGCCCGGGCCGGGGGCGAGCGTGGGCGGGTGCGCGGCGGAGGGGGCGGGCCGGGCGGGGGCCGGGTGGCCGGCGCCGGGCGCCCCGGCGGTGCCGCAGGCGGCGAGGGCCGCGCTCAGGGCGCAGACGGCGGTCATGCGTCGTACGGATCTGATCACCGTACGAAAATAGGGCGAATTGCGCCTAAATAAGACGATCTGATGTATGGCTCGACCGTGCGGTCACCCGCCCGGCGGCAGCCCTCTCACACGTCCCGCTGCTCCAGGGGTTTGACCGCCGGGCCCTGGACCACCTCGCCGTCGATGTCGAAACGGGAGCCGTGGCACGGGCACTCCCAGGCACGTTCGGCCGAGTTGAAGGCGACCAGGCAGCCCAGATGGGTGCACCGGGCCGAGAGGGCGTGCAGGTTGCCGCCCTCGTCGCGGTGGACGGCCAGCCGTTCGTGCCCGGCGTGCACCACCGCTCCCCCGCCCGGGCCGATCTCCTCGACCGCCGGCGACGACCGCAGCCGGTCCCCGACGAAGTGCCGGGCGACCTGCGCCTGGTGCTTGAGGAACGCCGGCGCCTCCCGCACGGCCGACTTCACCCGCCGCGGGTCGTACAGCCCCGCCCACGGACTGTCCCGGCCGGTGATCAGCGAGGTGAGCAGCAGCCCGGCCATCATGCCGCCGCTCAGCCCCCAGCCGCCGAAGCCGGTGGCGACGTACGTGTGCCGGGCACCCGGGTGCAGTGGGCCCACCAGCGGCACGGTGTCGGTCGGGTCGTTGTCCTGGGTGGCCCAGGCGTGGGTGGGCTCCACGCCGGGGAAGTGCTCGCCGGCCCACGCCGCCAGGCGCTCGAAGCGGGCCGGGGTGTCGCCGGTGCCGGGCGTGAAGTGCTCCCCGGTGACGACGAGCAGCCGCTGCCCGTCCGCACCGCAGGGCGCGGTGCGCACCGAGCGGGTGTCCTCCTCCGGCGTGATGTACATGCCGTCGGGGTCCCGGCTCGCGTCGAGCCTTCCGGCGACGACCAGTTCGCGGCGCGGCGAGAGACGGGTGAACAGCAGGGCGCGGTCGAAGACCGGGTAATGGGTGGCGACCACGACGTGCCGGGCTGTCACCGTGGCGCCCGAGGCGGTGGTCAGCCTGCACGGCTCGCCCTCCTCCAGACCGGTGACCGTGGTGTCCTCGTACACCTGGCCGCCGCGCGCGAGCAGGTCCTCGGTAAGGGCCAGCAGGTACTTGCGCGGGTGGAACTGCGCCTGCCCGGTCACCTCCACCGCGCCCGCCACCGCGAACGGCAGGCCCGTCCTGGTCACGAACGAGGCCGGCAGCCCGGCCTCCCGCGCGGCCTCCGCCTCCGCCCGCACCTCCTCCACCCGGCTGCCGTCACGGACGAACGTGAAGGCGCTCCTGCGCTCCCAGTCGCACGCGATGCCCAGTTCCTCCACCAGCGCGGCGGCGTGCTCGATCGCCTCCGACTGGGAGCGGGCGTACAGCCGGGCGCCCTCGGCCCCCCGGGTGCGGCGCAGCTTGTCGTAGATCAGCGTGTGCTGCGCGGTCAGCTTGGCGGTGGTGTGCCCGGTGACCCCGGCCGCCACCCGCCGCGCCTCCAGGACCGCCACGCCGAGCCCGGCCCGCGCCAGCTCGTACGCCGTGCTCAGCCCGGCCACCCCCGCGCCGATCACGGCCACGTCGACGTCCAGGTCCTCCGTCAGGGCGGGGCGGGACGGGCCCGGTGCCGTCTGAAGCCAGTACGAACCACTCAGCTGCCGGTACTCGCTCATGGCCGCCGGGTACCCCGTCACGCTCGTGTCGACCATGTCCTGCCGCCGTCACCCCTCCTTCAGCAGCCGCTCCCGGCACCGGTCCACGTCGAAGTCCGCCGACGGATACGGGGGGTCCAGTTCCTCCAGGTGGGCCAGGAGGAGGCGGCTGACCGCCCAGTCGCGGTACCACTTGTGGTCCGCCGGGACCACGTACCAGGGCGCGGCCGGGGTCGAGCAGCGCTCCAGGGCGATCTCGTACGCCTCCTGGTAGGCGGGCCACCTGGCGCGCTCCTCGATGTCGCCGGGGTCGAACTTCCAGTGCTTGTCCGGGTGGTCGAGGCGTTTGAGGAGGCGGCGGCGCTGTTCCTCGTACGAGATGTGCAGGAAGCACTTGACGACGGTGACGCCGTCCGCGGTGAGGGTCCGCTCGAAGTCGTTGATCTGGGGGTAGCGCAGCTCGATCTCGGTGCTCGGGGCTAGGCCGTGGACACGGGCGATCAGGACGTCTTCATAGTGCGAGCGGTCGAAGACGCCGATCTCGCCCGGTTCGGGCAGCGCCTTGCGGACGCGCCAGAGGAAGTGGTGCCTTCGCTCCTCGTCGGTCGGCTGCTTGAAGGCCTGGAGCCGGCAGCCGGACGGGTTGCACAGGCCGATGACGTGCTTGACCGTGCCGCCCTTGCCGCTGGTGTCCATCCCCTGGAGGACGAGCAGCAGGCGGCGGCGGTCGCCGCAGGTGCCCGCCGCCCACAGGCGCTCCTGGAGGCCGGCCAGGCGCTCGCCCGTCCGCGCGGTGGCGAGCCGGGCTGCGGCCTTGCCGCCCGGGTCGCCGGGGGTGGCCGCGGTGTCGTAGGCGGCCAGGTCGACCGGCTCGCCGCCGGGGACGCGCAGCCGCTCGCGGAGGTCCGGGCTCTTCTTCGCGTTCACGTCAGCGACCGTAGCGGCCGGTGAGCGTGCCCTGGGCGAGGGTGTGGCCGGTCAGGGCGGTGCGGACGGTGTCGGCGGTGGCACCGGACGGCAGGCCGTTCAGGGGCCGGTCGGTGGCGTACACCGAGAAGACGTACCGGTGCGGCCGGTCGCCCCTGGGCGGGCACGGGCCGCCGTAGCCGGTCTTCCCGAAGCCGTTGCGGCCCTGGGTCGCGTCCGCCGGGACCCGACCGGCGGCCAGTCGTGTCTCGTGCGGGTCGATGCCCCACACCAGCCAGTGCGTGAACGTGCCGTGCGGGGCGTCGGGGTCCTCGGCCAGGACGACCAGGGCGGCGGTGTGCGCCGGTACGCCGGTGAGGGCGAGCGGGGGCGACACGTCCTCGCCGTCGCAGGTGTGGCGGCGCGGGATCGTGCCGCCCTCGGCGAAGGCGGAACTCGTCACCGTGATGCGGTGCGCCGCGGTGGCGGAGGGCGCGGACGAGTCGCCGCCGCCGGTGTCCGCGCAGCCGGAGACGACGCCGATCGCGGTCACCACCGTGGCGATCACGGAGCCCGGTCGCATGCAGCGCACGCTAGCCGTGGCGCGGGAGCGCGTCGGTGATTGCGGTCGGCTGCTGTCCCCTCTCCAGGAAGCGCAGCAGCTCCACCGGAATGGGCAGTACCAGCGTGGAGTTCTTCTCCGCCGCCACGGCCATCACCGTCTGCAGCAGCCGCAGCTGCAGGGCGGAGGGCGTGTCGGCCATCTGCTGCGCGGCCTCGGCCAGCTTCTTGGAGGCCTGGAGTTCGGCGTCGGCGTTGATGATCCTCGCCCGGCGCTCACGGTCGGCCTCGGCCTGACGGGCCATGGAGCGCTTCATCGTGTCCGGCAGGGACACGTCCTTGATCTCCACCCGGTCGATGGTGACGCCCCATTCCACGGCCGGGCTGTCGATCATCAGCTCGAGCCCCTGGTTCAGCTTCTCGCGGTTGGACAGCAGGTCGTCGAGGTCGCTCTTGCCGATGATGGACCTGAGCGAGGTCTGCGCCATCTGGGAGACCGCGAACCGGTAGTCCTCGACCCGGATGATCGCGCTGGTCGGGTCGACGACCTTGAAGTAGACGACGGCGTCCACCCGCACGGTCACGTTGTCCCGGGTGATGCCCTCCTGCGCGGGCACCGGCATCGTGACGATCTGCATGTTGACCTTGCGCAGCCGGTCGACCATGGGAATGATCATGGTGAAGCCCGGCGGCCGCTGCGCGTCCCTGACCCGGCCCAGCCGGAAGACCACCCCACGCTCGTACTGCTTGACGACCCGCGCCGCGGCGGCCAGGTACACCAGGCCCGCGGCACCGGCTGCCACGATCGCGCCCACCAGTTCCTGGATCATGACGACCTCCTCCACACCAGAGGCATCGTCTTGTAACGATATGCCCGCACCCGTCCCGAGGCCATGCCCTGGCTAGTAGGGCCGACGGGCCGCCGTATGCCGAGTGCGTGCTGTGCCGGGAGGTGACGGAGTACCCGGAGTCGTACAAGGGCATCACTCTCTGCCCTGTGTGCATGGGGGTCCCCCCGCTCGAGCGAAGCCGAGAGTGGGGGAGGCAGGAGGCGCAGGGCACCGCCTGTTCAGGGTGACCGGCGGGCGGTGAGCGCGCAGGCCAGGGCCGAGGCGGCGGTGGCGAGCAGGGCCGCTCCGGCGAGTGGGAGCAGCGGCACCGGGACGTGGCCGGACTGTGAGCCGGTGACCAGGCCGTGCACCGCCGCCTGTGCCGGGGAGCCGGCCACGACCAGCACCAGCAGCGCGGCCAGCAGCATCGTGGGTACGGCTCGGCCGGGCGAGCGCAGCAGCGGCCAGTTGGTGAGGGCGCCGACGGCCGTGCCCAGCAGGGCGCAGGCCAGCGTGGCCAGGATCCCGGCGGCGCCGGCGTCGAGGCGCGGTACGCGGACCCGGTCCCCGACGCTCGCGGGATCGCTGATCCGGGTCACGACCAGGGTGGCCACCGTGCCGAGCGCCGCCGAGGCGGACAGGGCGACCAGCAGGCAGGCGAGGTGCGCTCTGCCGGGTCCGGCCGCCGCGGCGACGCAGGTACGGGCGGCGGGCGGCTCGTTGGTGACGCAGATCCGCACCAGCCAGGCGGCGACCGGCAGCAGGGCGGCGGCGGTGTAGCCGAGCGAGTCGAGCACCGGCTGCCCGCTCTGCACACCGACGGCCAGGAAGGCCGCGTACAGGATGAACGGCGGCAGCCAGCGCTGGGAGCGCAGCAACAGGGCGGCCTGGTAACGCAGGAGGGCGGTCATGGACGGCCTTCGGAGTCGGGGTCACGGTGGTGGAGGTCGCGGTGGTCGAGATCGCGGGGGCCGGGGTCACGGGGGCCGGGGCGCACGCTCACCACGTGCCAGGGCGGGCGGGCCGTCAGGAGGGCGCGCAGGACGACGTCCGAATGGGAGGCGGGGACGTGGAGCAGGTGCGTGCCGGGCGGCTCTTCCCCGGCCGTGCTCACCACCCGGGCCGCCTCGTCGGGCAGTCGGCCGCCGGGCGGGCCCTGCACGGTGAGGAGCGTGTGCGGTCCGGCCGGTGAAGCCGCCTGCTCCGTACGGTGTTCGAGGGCGCCGTCGACGACCGCGTACGTCGCGTCGGCCGCGCCCGCCAGGCGGCGCGGGTCGTGGTCGACGAACACGACGGCACCCCCGGCGGCGACGCGTTCGGCCACCGCTCGCTCCAACTCCGCGCGCGCCGCCGTGTCCAGTCCGCTCCAGGCCTCGTCGAGCACGAGCAGCTCCGGCTCGGCGAGCAGCGCCTGCGCGACCGCCACCTTCTGGCTGCTGCCCTTGGACAGCTGGTCCATCGGTGTCCCGGCGTACGCTCCCGCGCCGAAGCGGTCCAGCCACTCGGCCGCCGCGCGCGGTGCCGTCCGGCGGGACAGGCCGTGGATGGTGCCCAGGTGGGTCAGGTAGCCGACGGCGGTGAAGGGCAGGGCCGACGGGAACCTCTCCGGGACGTAGGCGGTGCGGGGGCGGCCGGTGACGCGGCCCTCGGTGGGGGCGTCGATCCCGGCGAGCAGCCGCAGCAGCGTGGACTTGCCGGTGCCGTTGGCGCCTTCGACGCGGGTGAGTGTTCCCGGGGCGACGGTCAGCCGGACGTTCCTCAGCACCCAGGGACCGCGCAGGCCGTAGCGGCGGCCCACGCCTTCCAGCTTCAACTCACCTGTCATGAGCGGTCATCCTCGCTCCTGCCTCCCGCGTCCGTACACGCCCGGTGGAGGGGATCTTCCGCCTGGCAGACTGGAGGACGTGACCAGTGATCCCACCGTTCCCGGCGACAGCCCCTTCCGTTCCGAGCGCTCCGCGCGCGACGAGGCTCCGCAGTTCGTGCTGCCCCTCGTCGCGCGGATCGAGAAGGCGGCGCCGCCGGCGCGCACCGACGCGCTGGAGACCGCCGCCCGGGCCGTGCTCACGATGCTCGGCGACGCGCGGTCGGTGGCGGACGGCGAGTGGGCGCGGGCCATGCGGGACTGGGAGGACGCCCGGATCCGGAAGGTGGTCAGGCGGGCGCGGGGGGCCGAGTGGCGGCGGGCGGAGGCCCTGCCCGGCATCACGGTCACCGGGAAGGCGGCGGAGGTACGCGTGTTCCCACCCGTCCCCCTGGACGGCTGGCCGAAGGACCTGGCCAGGCTCCAGGTGTCGGGTACCGAGCTGGACGACCCGGAGCCGCCCGTGGACGCCGATCCCACGGCGCCCGTGCTGTGGCTGAACCCGGACGTGACGATGTCGGCGGGCAAGGCGATGGCCCAGGCCGGTCACGGCGCCCAGCTCGCCTGGTGGGAACTGTCCGACGAGGAGCGCACCGCCTGGCGCGAGGCGGGCTTCCCGCTGGCCGTGCGCACGGCCGCCCCGGCCCGGTGGTCCGAACTGACCCGTTCCGGCCTGCCGTTGGTGCGGGACGCCGGTTTCACCGAGATCGCGCCGGGCTCCTGCACCGTGGTCGCCGACCACCCCGCGCTGCGGTGACTCGGCCCGCCCTGGAGTGACGCGTCGACGCCACGGGCGCGAACCTCAAATGTTGCTCTGAAGGTGCGGGCCGCCGGGTTCGCGGTCCGCCGACGGGGCCATACCCCCGTCACGCCGGAACACGGGTGAGAGGGGGCGGCGATGCAACGACTGGGGACGGGGATCGGCTGGCGGCCGGAGATCGCGGACGCCGTGGAGCGCATGCCGGGCGTCGACTGGGTCGAGGTGGTGGCGGAGAACGTCTGCCCCGGGCACCTGCCCGAGTCGCTGCGGCGGCTGCGCGAGCGCGGGGTGACGGTGGTCCCGCACGGGGTCTCGCTCGGCCTCGGCGGCGCCGACCGGCCCGACGAGGGACGGCTGACCGCTCTCGCGGAACGGGCGGCGGCGTTGAGCGCCCCACTTGTCACCGAGCACATCGCGTTCGTACGGGCGGGCGGGCCGCTGACCGCCTCGCCGCGTCTGGAGGCGGGCCATCTGCTGCCCGTGCCGCGCACCCGGGACGCCCTCGACGTGCTGTGCGAGAACGTGCGCATCGCCCAGGACGCGCTGCCGGTGCCGCTCGCCGTGGAGAACATCGCCGCGCTGATCGCCTGGCCCGGCGAGGAGCTGACCGAGGGGCAGTTCCTGTACGAACTGGCCGACCGGACCGGGGTACGGCTGCTGATCGACGTGGCGAACCTGCACACCAACCACGTCAACCGGGCCGAGGACCCGGCCGAGGCACTGGCCGAGCTGCCCCTGGAGGCCATCGCGTACGTGCATGTCGCGGGCGGCTTCGAACGGGACGGCGTCTGGCACGACAGCCACGCCCACGCCGTGCCGCAGCCGGTCCTCGACATCCTGACCGGCCTCGCCGCCCGCGTCGATCCGCCGGGGGTGCTGCTGGAGCGGGACGAGAACTTTCCCGAACCAGCCGAGCTGGAGCGGGAGTTGCGGTCCATCCGGGGGGCCGTGACTGCTCGACACGTACGTACCTGGACTCGCACCACGACCCAAAGCCGCCGACCCCGTCGCCTCAGTGCCCACCGTGGTGACGTCCCGGTTGATCGGCAGACCTCTGCGGGGGCGCCTCATCGACGAGCGGCAGATCAAGGCCCTGGCGGAAGCCGTCGCCACGCTGCACAGCGCAGTGCCGCCGTCAGCACTTGACGAAGTCCCCCTCAGACCTGGACGCCAAGGCGAACTCATCTCCCACATCGACGCCTGGTCCGCGCGCACCCACACCCCCGCCAGCAGCTCTGTGTCCCTGGCCATGGCTGCGGGCATAGCGTGGCTGGCCAAGTCGGGCCTCGACACTCCGGGCGAGCCATCGGTGCCCGCAGTCTTCGGCCCTGGCGACGGCAACCTCGCCAACTACCTTTGGGACGGTTCAAAGGTTCGGGTCGTCGACTTCGAGGACTCCGGCCGCAGCGATCGCGCCTTCGAACTGGCGGAGATCACCGAACATGTGTCGAGCTGGGTGGACCACCCTCTTGATGTCCCCGCCTTCCTGGGACACTTCAACCTGACCCCCGCTGAAACCTCCCGGCTCCGAGAGTGCCGACGGCTCCTCGCCCTCGTCTGGCTCTTCCTGCTCTCATTCGACGATCCGGACCATCCCAGAAACCCGCCCGGCACTGCGGATCGACAGGCCGACCGTCTGCTGGAACTGCTGGACTGAAAGAACATTCCCTGCCACCTCGCTGGGCGGGATGCGTTGTTGCACAGGACCACTCGGACGAGCGACGGCATTGACCCAACACCAACGTCGCAGACATGTAGCCTATGAATCGTCGCAGTTCAGAGCAGGTTCACGAGCTTCCGCGGTCGGTAAAGTCGACGGCCCCCTCAACCCGTACGCGGCGCAGCCCGAGCGGCGCCCCGAGGGCTACACGACGATCCGGGTGGCCCTGCACCCCGGTCGCGCCCTGCGGGTCTGGCTGAACCCGGCCCACGGACCGGCGCTCCTTGACCTCGGCTACGACCTGTGCTGGGCCACCACGTGGATGGACGCGGCCAACCGCTGGATCGCCCCGGTCGTCGGCCTGCCCGAGCTGCCGTACGTCGACTTCGGCGCGGGCCTATTCGCCCTGCGGCCCGACGGCGTCCACTGGAAGACCGAGGCCATCGTGGCCCACGCCGCCGACCGCCCCTTCGCCTGGGTGGACGACGAACAGAGCCCGGCCGACACGGCGTACGTGCGGGCCCACCATGACGGGCCCGCACTGCTCCACCACGTCAACCCGAGGATCGGACTGCGCGCGGAGGACTTCACGGTCCTGGCGGACTTCGCGGCCTCCCTCACACCCTGACGGACGGTGCCGCTCGTCAGACGAGGCAGCGCGCGAGAAACCACTGTGCCTCGTGTGCGGACAGCGTCAGTGAGTCCTCGTGCCCGGCGTCGATGACCAGGACCACTTCGTCGGTCGGCCAGTGAGCGGCCAACTGCCGCAAGGTGACGGGCCGGTAGCAGGGCACATGCGGGAAGGCCCGGAACAGCCGCTCCTCGGACGTGAACACACTGCAGGGCGTCCCTCGCCACGGTCTCGAAGACCTCTGCCGGGATATCAGTCATGGAGGCGTCCCCTTGCTGCAGGTGTCCGCCCTCGGTAGGCAGGACCTACCCGCGATCGACGCGATCATGCTGCCGAAGTCCCGGCCCGGCCGGCCCCCGGAACGAAAGCGCCCTTCCGGGCCCTCTCGGGGCCCTGGAAGGGCGCTCGGAGCCGCCGTCGATCAGTTGTGGCTGTGCAGGATCTCGTTCAGGCCGCCCCAGACCGCGTTGTTCGGGCGGGCCTCGACCGTGCCGGTGACCGAGTTGCGGCGGAAGAGGATGTGGGAGGCGCCGGAGAGTTCGCGGGCCTTGACGATCTGTCCGTCGGGCATGGTGATCCGGGTGCCCGCGGTGACGTAGAGGCCGGCCTCGACGACGCACTCGTCGCCGAGGGCGATGCCGACGCCCGCCTCGGCGCCGATCAGGCAGCGCTCGCCGATGGCGATGATCACGTTGCCGCCGCCGGAGAGCGTGCCCATGGTGGAGGCGCCGCCGCCGATGTCCGAGCCGTCGCCGACCACGACGCCCGCGGAGATACGGCCCTCGACCATGGAGGTGCCGAGGGTGCCCGCGTTGAAGTTCACGAAGCCCTCGTGCATGACCGTGGTGCCCTCGGCGAGGTGGGCGCCCAGGCGGACGCGGTCGGCGTCGGCGATGCGGACGCCCTTGGGGGCGACGTAGTCCGTCATGCGGGGGAACTTGTCGATCGAGGTGACCTGGAGGTGCAGGCCCTCGGCGCGGGCGTTCAGCCGCACCTTCTCGACGTCGTCCACGGCGACCGGGCCGAGCGAGGTCCAGGCGACGTTGGCGAGGTGGGCGAACATGCCGTCCAGGCTCTGGCCGTGCGGCTTGACCAGGCGGTGGGAGAGCAGGTGCAGGCGCAGGTAGACGTCGTGCGCGTCGATCGGCTTGTCGTCGAGCGAGGCGATGACCGTGCGGACCGCGACCACCTCGACGCCCCGGCGGGCGTCCGGGCCGATCGCCGCGGTCGCGCCGCCGCCGAGCTGCTGCGCGGCCTGCTCGGCGGACAGCCGCTCGGTGCCGGAGGGGCCGGGCTCCTCGGTCAGCTCCGGCGCGGGGAACCAGGTGTCGAGGACGGTCCCGTCTGCGGCGATCGTGGCGAGGCCCGCGGCGACGGCACCGGTGGTGCGTACGTTCTTGTCGGTCATGAGGGAAACCTAACGTGGCCCTGGCCGCTTGGGCGAACCGCGTCTCACGTGCCGAGCCGGCATGGACCGGCCCGCGCTACGCGGGCGCCCCGTCGATCAGCCGTGCCAGGGCGTCCCGCGCGTACTCCTCGTCGTACTCCGCTCCCGTCAGCAGCACCTGGAGGCAGATCCCGTCCATCAGGGCCAGCAGTGCCCTCGCCGTCGGCGGATCGGTGCGGGCCGCCAGCCGCCGGGCCGTCTCGTCGGTCCACTCGGCGGCGACGGGACGCAGGGCGGGACGGCGCAGGGCCGCCAGGTACAGCTCGTACTCCAGCTCCACGCCCGGCCGGTCCCCGCCCAGCCAGTCCCCGAGGACCCGCGCGAGCCGCGCCGCGAGGTCGCCGCCCGGGTCGTCCAGGACGGCGCTGTCGGCGAGCACCTTGGCGAAGCCCTCGTTGGTCTGGCGGAGCGCGGCCACCATGAGGTCGTCGAGCGTCGCGAAGTGGTACGTCGTGGAGCCCAGCGGGACGTCCGCCTCGGCTGCGACCGAGCGATGGCTCAGACCCGCGATGCCCTTCCTCCCTGCCACCCGGATCGCCGCGTCGATGATCCGCTGCCGCCGCTCGGGGTCGTAACGCCGGGGCATCAGTGAGCGCCTCCCAGGTTGAGCACCACCACTCCCGCGACGATCAGCAGGATCCCGGCGACCTTGGTCGCGCTCAGTCCCTCACCGAACAGCATCAGGCCGATCACGGCGATGGTCGCGGTGCCCACCCCGGCCCAGATGGCGTACGCCGTTCCGATGGAGACGGTCTTCAGGGTCTGGGCGAGCAGGGCGAAGGAGAGGACGTAACCGAGGGCGGTCAGCAGTGAGGGGCCGAGCCTGCTGAAGCCTTCGCTGTACTTCATCGCGGTCGTGGCGACCACCTCGGCGGCGATGGCGCAGCCGAGCAACAGGTATCCCATGTGTACGAGCGTACATAACGGCGCGGGACAGGTCACCCCTTCGGTGACCAGTCGCCTCAGCGGGCCCACGGTTCGCTCGGCGACGGTGTCCGCGTCCGGGCCCGGCTCATGGAAACGGTTTCCCGCCGGACCGCGGTCCAGCGGGCGAGACCGGCGCGGCCGGCGGGCTCGTACAGCCGGAACGGGGACAGCCCAGGACGAACGGAGTGTGCAGTCCCACGCGGAACTTGAGTTGGTTTCATTTTCATGGAAACCGCTCGCTCAAACGATTCCCGACGACCCGTCGGCTCCACTAGTGTTTCACCGCTCACATACTTCCCCCTCACACCCCCGGCCGCCGCCCCGCGCGCCGCTGGAGGACATCAGCGCATGCAAGACACCACGCCCCAGCCCCCTCGGAACGAGCCTTGGGAGAACGGCTGGGCCCCCGATACGTCCCGGACTCCCGGAACCCGAAGACTCTGGCTCGCCGGCGGGCTGGCCACGGCGACGATCGTCGCCTGTGTGACGGCGATAGCCGTGAACCACAACGCTCCTGACAGGTCGTCGCCCCAGGCGAAGTCGGCGACCTCCACCGAGGGCGGTCCCGGTCTGCTCTCCTTCGCCTCGCCCTCGGCGAGTACCAAGGCCGCGCCCGGAACGAAGAGCCTTCCGTCCTCGGCCAAGGCCACCGCCACGGCCTCGACCTCCCCGGACGGCGGCAAGGAGGGGCCCAAGGCCTCCGCCAAGCCGTCCAAGTCCTCGGGGTCGTCCGGCTCGTCCGGAAAGGGCTCCGACGGGACAGGCTCGGGCGGAAGCGGCTCGGGCGGAAACAGCTCGGACGGCGGCGGTTCGCACGGCGGTTCGCACGGCTCGGAGACCTCGTCGGCCTGGAAGTCCGTCCGGGCGGTCAACTACCCGGACCGCTACTGGCATGTCAGCGGCGGCTACGTGAAGCTCGATCCGATCGGCTCCGGCTACGCGCGCCGCGACGCCACCTTCAAGGTGGTCAACGGCCTCGCCAACAGCTCCTGTTACTCCTTCGCCACGGCCGACGGCGGCTATCTGCGGCACCGCAACTTCGTCCTGCGTTCCGAGCGCTACGACGGCTCGTCCCTGTTCAAGCAGGACGCCACCTTCTGCCCGCGGGCGTCCATGTACTCGGGCGCGGTGATGCTGGAGTCGGTGAACTACCCCGGCCGCTTCCTGCGTCACCAGAACTTCCTGCTCAAGCTGGACTCGTACCAGAACAGCAACCAGTACTGGCAGGACTCGGCGTTCAAGCTGGTCGACGGCCTCGCCTGAACACAGGAGAAGCGGGGGGGCCCCCCCCGGGGGGCCCCCCCCCCCCCTGGCCCAAAAGAAAAAAGGGCCGGGCCCCACCCCGGGGAAGACGGTTTATACGAGGGCCCCCCCCCGCTCGACCCCCGCGGGCGGGGTAGTT
>NZ_JBIRWL010000035.1:0-12348 GCF_044387825.1 Streptomyces sp. NPDC020299 | reverse complement strand
AACAACACCCACTTGTGGTGTGTTTTGTTGTTTCTGTTGGGGGCGGGCCCCCCCCCAACACCCTTGCGGCGGGCCCCCCCCGGGGGGGCCCCCCCCCGCTTCTCGCATGCCAGAACTGAATCAGGCGCGGAACCAGACGCTGGATCAGACGTTGAAGCCGAGCGCCCGCAGCTGCTCGCGCCCGTCGTCCGTGATCTTGTCGGGGCCCCACGGCGGCATCCAGACCCAGTTGATGCGCAGCTCGTTGACGAGGCCGTCCGTGGCGGACTTGGCCTGGTCCTCGATGACGTCCGTCAGCGGGCATGCCGCGGAGGTCAGGGTCATGTCGATCGTCGCGATGTTCGCGTCGTCGACGTGGATGCCGTAGATCAGGCCGAGGTTGACGACGTCGATGCCCAGCTCGGGGTCGACGACGTCGTACAGCGCCTCGCGGAGTTCTTCCTCCGAGGCCGGCTTCATCTCAACGGTCTCGCTCATGCCGTCTTCCTTTCGGCGTCGGCTCCGTCCAGGGCCTGGGCCGTCGCGTCCTTCCACGCCATCCAGCTCAGGAGAGCGCACTTGACCCGGGCGGGGTACTTGGAGACACCGGCGAACGCGACCGCGTCCTCCAGGATCTCCTCCATCGCGTCGTCGGGCTCGATCTTGCCCTTGGACTGCATCAGCTCCAGGAAGGTCTCCTGGATCGTCCGCGCGTCCGCCAGGTCCTTGCCGACCAGCAGCTCGTTCAGCACGGAGGCGGAGGCCTGGCTGATGGAGCAGCCCTGGCCCTCGTACGAGACGTCCTCGATCTTCGTGCCGTCGTACCTCACTCGGAGGGTGATCTCGTCGCCGCACGTCGGGTTCACGTGGTGCACCTCGGCGTCGCCATCCCGCAAGCCCCGCCCGTGCGGGTGCTTGTAGTGGTCCAGGATGACTTCCTGGTACATCGAGTCCAGCTTCACGGTTTCAGCTCACGCCCTTCAGCCGAAGAAGTTCCGTACGTGCTCCAGGCCGTCGACCAGAGCATCGATCTCGGCCGGCGTGGAGTACAGATAGAACGACGCTCGCGTGGTCGCGGGAATTCCGTACCGCAGGCAGACGGGTCGCGCGCAGTGGTGGCCGACGCGGACCGCGATGCCCTGCTCGTCGAGGACCTGGCCCACGTCGTGCGGGTGGATGTCGCCCAGGGTGAAGGAGATCGCGGCCCCCCGGTCCTCGGCCGTGGTCGGGCCGATGATCCTCAGGTCCGGGACCTCGCCGAGCCGCCGCACGGCGTACTCGGTGAGCGCGTGCTCATGGGCGAGGATCTTGTCCATGCCGATCGACGACAGGTAGTCGATCGCCGCGCCCAGCCCGACCGCCTGGGCGATCGGCGGGGTGCCGGCCTCGAACTTGTGCGGCGCCGGGGCGTACGTCGAGGAGTGCATCGACACCGTCTCGATCATCTCGCCGCCGCCGAGGAACGGAGGCAGGTCCTCCAGCAGCTCCTGGCGGCCCCACAGCACGCCGATGCCGGTCGGGCCGCACATCTTGTGGCCGGTGAAGGCCACGAAGTCGGCCTGGAGGGCCTGTACGTCCAGCGGCATGTGCGGCGCGGCCTGGGAGGCGTCGATGCAGACCAGCGCGCCGACTTCCTGGGCGCGGCGGACTATCGCCTCGACCGGGTTCAGGGTGCCCAGGATGTTCGACACCAGCACGAAGGAGACGATCTTCGTCTTCTCCGTGATGACCTCGTCGATGTTGGACAGGTCCAGGCGGCCGTCGTCGGTCAGGCCGAACCACTTCAGCTTCGCGCCGGTGCGCTGCGCGAGCAGCTGCCACGGCACGATGTTGGAGTGGTGCTCCATCTCCGTGATGACGATCTCGGTCTCGTGGTCCACCCGGTAGGGCTCGTCGGCCCAGCCGAGCATGTTCGCCACGAGGTTGAGCGACTCGGAGGCGTTCTTGGTGAAGATCACCTCGTCGCGGCTGGGCGCGTTGATGAACTCGGCGACCTTGTCGCGCGCGCCCTCGTACAGCGCCGTGGCCTCCTCGGCGAGCACATGCACACCGCGGTGGACGTTGGCGTTGTAGCGCTCGTAGTACTCGCTCAGGGCGTCCAGCACCTGGCGCGGCTTCTGCGAGGTCGCCGCGTTGTCCAGGTACACGAGCTTCTTGTCGTCGTGGACCAGCCGGTCCAGGACGGGGAAGTCCTTGCGGATCGCCTCGACGTCGAGGAGGCCCGGCAGCTGTGTCACGCGGATGCGCCACCCTTCGTGTATGCCTCGTAGCCCTCGTTCTCCAGCTTGTCGGCGAGCTCGGCGCCGCCGGACTCCACGATGCGGCCGCCGGAGAAGACGTGGACCTGGTCGGGCTTGATGTAGCGCAGGATGCGCGTGTAGTGGGTGATCAGCAGGGTGCCGACCTCACCGGTCTCGCGGACGCGGTTGACGCCCTCGGAGACGATGCGCAGCGCGTCGACGTCCAGGCCGGAGTCCGTCTCGTCGAGGATCGCGACCTTCGGCTTGAGCAGCTCGAGCTGGAGGATCTCGTGGCGCTTCTTCTCACCGCCGGAGAAGCCCTCGTTGACGTTGCGCTCGGCGAAGGACGGGTCCATGTTGAGGCGCTCCATGGCCTCCTTGACCTCCTTCACCCAGGTGCGCAGCTTGGGGGCTTCGCCGCGGATGGCGGTGGCGGAGGTGCGCAGGAAGTTGGAGACCGAGACGCCGGGGACCTCGACCGGGTACTGCATCGCCAGGAACAGGCCCGCGCGGGCACGCTCGTCGACGGACATCTCCAGGACGTCCTCGCCGTCGAGGGTGACGGTGCCGCTGGTGATCGTGTACTTCGGGTGACCCGCGAGCGAGTAGGCGAGGGTCGACTTGCCCGAGCCGTTGGGGCCCATGATGGCGTGCGTCTCGCCCTGCTTCACGGTGAGGTCGACGCCCTTGAGGATCTCCTTCGTGGCGTTGTCGGCCTCGACGGTGACGTGCAGGTCTCGGATTTCAAGCGTTGCCATGGGTGCCTCAGGACTCCTTGAGGGAGACGAGAACGTCGTCCCCTTCGATCTTTACGGGGTATACGGGGACGGGGCGCGTCGCGGGAAGGCTGTCGGGCTTTCCGGAGCGGAGGTCGAAGCGCGAGCCGTGCAGCCAGCACTCGATGTGGCAGTCGTCGACCTCGCCCTCGGAGAGCGAGACGTTCGCGTGGGAGCAGATGTCGTTGATGGCGAACACCTCACCCTCGGTCCGCACGACCGAGACGGGCGTGCCGTCGATCTCCACCCGCTTCGGGGTGTCGTCCTCCAGCTCGCTCAGCCCGCAGACTCGCACGAATGCGTCGCTCATGCGACCGACGCCTCCAGCTCTTCCTCGATCTTGGCGATGAGGCGCTCCTCGATGTCCGCGACGCCGATCTGCTGGACCAGCTCGGCGAAGAAGCCGCGGACGACGAGGCGGCGGGCGTCGTGCTCGGGGATGCCGCGGGCCATCAGGTAGAAGAGCTGCTCGTCGTCGAAGCGGCCGGTGGCGCTCGCGTGGCCGGCACCGGCGATCTCGCCGGTCTCGATCTCCAGGTTCGGCACGGAGTCGACCCGGGCGCCGTCGGTGAGGACGAGGTTGCGGTTCATCTCGTAGGTGTCCGTGCCCTCGGCCTTGGCCTCGATGAGCACGTCGCCGATCCACACCGCGTGCGCGTCGTCGCCCTGGAGCGCGCCCTTGTACGCGACGTTCGACTTGCAGTGCGGGGTGTTGTGGGTGACCAGCAGGCGGTGCTCCTGGTGCTGGCCGGAGTCGGTGAAGTACAGGCCGAACAGCTCGGCCTCGCCGCCGGTACCGGCGTAGGCGACGCGCGGGTGCAGGCGTACGAGGTCGCCGCCGAAGGTCACCACGAACGACTTGAACGTGGCGTCCCGGCCGATCAGCGCGTTGTGCTGACCGACGTGGACGGCCTTGTCGTCCCAGTCCTGGACGGAGACGACGGTCAGCTTGGCGCCGTCGCCCAGGATGTATTCGACGTTGGCGGCGAGCACGGCGTCACCGGTGTGGTCGATGACGACGACGGCCTCGGCGAAGGCTCCCAGCTCGATGACCTGGTGGCCGTAGGCGGTCCCGCCCTCGCCGTGCACGGCGATACGGATCGGCTCGGTGAGCACCGTCTCCTTGGGGACGGTGACCACGCCGGCCTTCTCGAACGCCGAGTACGCCTGGGCGGCGACGCGGTCCACGGGGGTGCCGGCCCTGCCGAGGCGGGCGTCGTCGCGGCCGACGGTCTCGACGGTCACGCCCTCGGGGGCCCGGACGTCCACCTTCACGCCGTCGCCGGTCGCGACCGCCGTGCCGTCGTGCAGCCCGCGCAGCCGCTCCAGCGGCGTGAACCGCCACTCCTCCTCGCGGCCGTGGGGAACCGGGAAGTCCGCCACGTCGAAGGACGGGGGCGCGCTCATGCGCGTGGCGACGGTCGACTCGGCGGCCACCGCGATCTGGCCCGCGGTGGTGGACCCCACGGGTGGGGGTCCCCCCGCCCGAACGGAGTTGAGGGTGGGGGAGTTCTGAGCCTCAGCCATGGCTGTCGGTCTGCTCTCTTCCTTCGTCAGAAAATTGCTGGCTGCTGTCCGTGGCGGGGTCTTAGCCGACCGCGCCTTCCATCTGCAGCTCGATCAGCCGGTTGAGTTCGAGGGCGTACTCCATGGGCAGCTCCTTGGCGATCGGCTCGACGAAGCCGCGCACGATCATCGCCATCGCCTCGAACTCGCTCAGACCGCGGCTCATCAGGTAGAAGAGCTGGTCCTCGGAGACCTTGGAGACGGTCGCCTCGTGGCCCATGGACACGTCGTCCTCGCGGACGTCCACGTAGGGGTACGTGTCGGAGCGGGAGATGGTGTCGACGAGCAGCGCGTCGCACAGCACGTTCGACTTCGATCCGGCGGCGCCCTCACCGATCTCGACCAGACCGCGGTACGAGGTGCGGCCGCCGCCGCGCGCCACCGACTTGGAGACGATGTTGGAGGACGTGTTCGGCGCCATGTGGACCATCTTGGAGCCGGCGTCCTGGTGCTGGCCCTCGCCCGCGAAGGCGATGGAGAGGGTCTCGCCCTTGGCGTGCTCGCCCATCAGGTAGACGGCCGGGTACTTCATCGTCACCTTGGAGCCGATGTTGCCGTCGATCCACTCCATGGTCGCGCCCTCGTAGGCCACGGCGCGCTTGGTGACCAGGTTGTAGACGTTGTTCGACCAGTTCTGGATGGTCGTGTAGCGGCAGCGGGCGTTCTTCTTGACGATGATCTCGACGACCGCGCTGTGCAGAGAGTCCGACTTGTAGATCGGGGCGGTGCAGCCCTCGACGTAGTGCACGTAGGCACCCTCGTCGACGATGATCAGGGTCCGCTCGAACTGGCCCATGTTCTCCGTGTTGATACGGAAGTAGGCCTGGAGCGGGATCTCGACGTGCACGCCCTTCGGCACGTAGATGAAGGAGCCGCCGGACCACACGGCCGTGTTCAGCGCGGCGAACTTGTTGTCACCGGCCGGGATGACGGTGCCGAAGTACTCCTTGAAGAGCTCCGGGTGCTCCTTCAGAGCGGTGTCGGTGTCGAGGAAGATGACGCCCTGCTCCTCCAGGTCCTCGCGGATCTGGTGGTAGACGACCTCCGACTCGTACTGGGCGGCGACACCGGCGACGAGGCGCTGCTTCTCGGCCTCCGGGATGCCCAGCTTGTCGTAGGTGTTCTTGATGTCCTCGGGCAGGTCCTCCCAGGACTCCGCCTGCTTCTCCGTGGAGCGCACGAAGTACTTGATGTTGTCGAAGTCGATGCCGGAGAGGTCGGAGCCCCAGTTCGGCATGGGCTTCTTCTCGAAGAGCTTCAGGCCCTTCAGCCGCAGCTTCGTCATCCACTCCGGCTCGGACTTCTTGCCCGAGATGTCACGGACGACATCCTCGTTCAGGCCGCGCCTGGCAGAGGCACCGGCCACGTCGGAGTCGGCCCAGCCGTATTCGTAGTTGCCCAGGCCCTCGAGTTCGGGGTGGGCAGTCTCCGTGGGGAGAGTCATGCGGGGTTCCTCCCGGCCGTGCTTGCGGATGCGTCGTTGGAAATCTTTGGGATGAACGTCGTGCAGACGCCGTCGCCATGCGCGATGGTCGCCAGTCGCTGGACGTGGGTACCCAGCAACTCGGCGAAGATCTCGGTCTCCGCCTCGCACAGTTGCGGGTACTGCTCCGCGACGTGCGCGACCGGGCAGTGGTGCTGGCACAGCTGCTCGCCGACCGGTGCGCTGCGCGCCGTAGCAGCGTACCCGTCCGCGCTCAAGGCCTTGGCCAGGGCTTCGGCGCGCTTGTCGGGCGTGACGGCCTCGATCGCCTTGCGGTACGCCCTCGCCTGCGCGGCGATCCGGGCCCGGGCGAAAGCGGTGACCGCCTCCTGTCCGCCCTCACGCTCGGCGATCCAGCGGAGCGCGTCCGCGGCGAGCTTGTCGTACGACTGGTCGAAGGCGTCGCGGCCGCAGTCGGTGAGCGCGAAGACCTTCGCGGGACGGCCGCGCGTGCGCGTGCCGTACACCCGCTGCTCGCGTGCCTCCACGACGTCGTCGGCGGTGAGCGCGTCCAGGTGACGCCGTACGGCCGCCTGGGTGAGTCCCAGTCGTCCGGCCAGCTCGGCGACGGTCGACGGGCCGTGGTCCAGGATGGACCGCGCGACCCGGTTGCGGGTGGACCGCTCCCCGGTCGCGAGCTCCTCCTGGGGGGTCCCCATGGGGGTCTCCCGAGCCTCGCCGACGTTTTTCACAACGCCATTGTTGCGTAATTCCGCGGAGGCAGGCAAGCGGCGTCCGAGTGGACCGACGGTGCCCTGCGTCACTTAGGTCTGCCTAATTTGACCTGCGGAAACGATCACTGATCGATCAAATCGGTGGCGCGTCCGGCTTGGGTCCGCGAGACTGCCGAACCATGCCGACACCCCCTCCGACCGGCCCACTCGTGACCCGCGACACCCTCTGCGCGGAGCTGCGCGCGCTGGGTGTGGAGCGCGGCGAGATCCTCCTGGTGCACTCCTCGCTCAGCTCGCTCGGCTGGGTGTGCGGCGGCTCCGTCGCCGTGGTCCAAAGCCTGCTGGACGCGGTCGGCCCGGACGGCACGATCGTCGTCCCCGCGCACTCGGGCGATCTGTCCGACCCGGCCCTGTGGAGCAGACCCCCGGTGCCACAGGCCTGGTGGGAGCGGATCCGGGCCGCCATGCCCGCGTACGACCCGCTGACCACCCCCTCGTACGGCGTCGGCGTGGTCCCCGAGACCGTACGGACCTGGCCGGGCGCCCTGCGCAGCGCGCACCCGCACACCTCCTTCGCGGCGCTGGGGGCACGCGCGGCGGAGATCGTCGACGGCCACACCCCCGACTGCCGGCTCGGCGAGCGCAGCCCGCTGGCCCGGCTGGAGGAGCGGGGCGCCCGGGTGCTGCTGCTCGGGGCCGGATACGACAGCTGTACGAGCTTCCACCTCGCCGAGTACCGGATACCCGCGCCGCTCGAGCAGGTCGGCCGGCCGGTGGCCGGCGGGGGCTGGGAGACGATGACCGAGGTGTCGATCAGTTCGGACCGCTTCGACGAGCTGGGCCAGGACTTCGAACGGGACCGTCCCGTGCGGC
The DNA here is from genome assembly GCF_044387825.1 of Streptomyces sp. NPDC020299. NCBI lineage: Bacteria > Bacillati > Actinomycetota > Actinomycetes > Kitasatosporales > Streptomycetaceae > Streptomyces > Streptomyces sp. NPDC020299. The sequence goes on along the minus strand of NZ_JBIRWL010000035.1, from coordinate 4,757 downwards.
GGGGCAAGGCGGGCGCCGCCGACGTACGGCTGTTCCCGGTGGCGGACGCGGTGGCCTACGCCGAGCGGTGGCTGACGCTGCACCGGCCTCGCGAGGAGCAGATCCTGCACCCGCCCGCCTGAGCCACGGCACGGCCGACCCCATGCCCGGTGAGCGCGGAACCCACCCGGTCGCGCCCACGCCGAGCCCCCTGGCGGCGCCGCACCGGACCCTTGAGGAGGGATTTCGCACCCGCCCGCCTGAGTGCCGGCGCGCCTACCTAGACTCTGGCCCATGCGAAGTGAGCCCGTGGTCCAGGTCCACGCCTTGGTGAAACGGTATGGCACGAAGACCGCGGTGGACGGCCTCGAACTGGAGGCCGGGGCGGGTGTGACCGCCGTACTCGGCCCCAACGGGGCGGGCAAGACGACGACGATCGAGACCTGCGAGGGGTACCGGAAGCCGGACTCCGGCACGGTGCGCGTCCTGGGCCTCGACCCGGTGCGGGAGTCGGCCGCGCTGCGCCCCCGGATCGGCGTGATGCTCCAGTCGGGCGGGGTGTACTCCGGTGCCCGGGCCGACGAGATGCTGCGCCACGTGGCCAAGCTGCACGCGCACCCCCTGGACGTGGACGCCCTCATGGAGCGCCTCGGGCTCGGCTCCTGCGGCCGGACCTCGTACCGGCGGCTGTCCGGCGGCCAGCAGCAGCGGCTCGCACTGGCCATGGCCGTGGTGGGCCGCCCGGAACTCGTCTTCCTCGACGAACCGACGGCCGGGCTCGACCCCCAGGCCCGCCGGGCCACCTGGGACCTCGTGCGGGACCTGCGCACCGACGGCGTCTCCGTCATCCTCACGACCCACTACATGGACGAGGCCGAACAGCTCGCGGACGACGTCGCGATCATCGACGCCGGCCGGGTCATCGCCCAGGGCTCCCCCGAGGAGCTGTGCAAGGGCGGCGCCGAGAACACGCTCCGCTTCACCGGCCGCCCCGGCCTCGACGTGAGCTCCCTGCTGAAGGCCCTCCCGGCCGACTGCACGGCCGCCGAGCTGACACCCGGCGCCTACCGGGTCGTCGGCAAGGTCAACCCTCAGCTGCTCGCCACGGTGACCTCCTGGTGTGCCCAGCACGGGGTGATGCCGGACCGGATCTCGGTGGAGCGGCACACTCTCGAAGACGTCTTTTTGGAGCTGACCGGTAAGGAGCTGCGGTCGTGACCACCGTGGACACGTTCACCCCGAAGCCGGGCGCCGCGCCCCTGCCCCGCATGATCGCCGCCCAGGCCGCGCTGGAGACGAGGATGCTGCTGCGCAACGGCGAGCAGCTGCTGCTGACCGTCGTCATCCCGACGCTGCTGCTCGCGCTGTTCAGCTCGGTGGACATCGTGGACACCGGCGCCGGCAAGGCCGTCGACTTCCTCGCCCCCGGCATCCTGGCCCTCGCCGTGATGTCGACGGCGTTCACCGGGCAGGCCATCGCGACGGGCTTCGAGCGGCGCTACGGGGTACTCAAGCGCCTGGCCGCCTCCCCACTGCCCCGCTGGGGGCTGATGACCGCGAAGACGGCGTCCGTGCTGGTCACGGAGATCCTTCAGGTCGTCCTGCTGACGGTGATCGCCTTCGCGCTCGGCTGGTCACCCCACGGCAACCCCGCATCCGTCCTGCTCCTGCTGATCCTCGGGACCGCCGCCTTCTCCGGGCTCGGCCTGCTGATGGCGGGCACGCTGAAGGCGGAGGCCACGCTGGCCGCCGCCAACCTGGTCTTCCTGCTGCTGCTCGTGGGGGGCGGGGTCATCGTCCCGCTCGACAAGTTCCCCTCCGGCGTCCAGGACGCGCTCGGGCTGCTGCCCATCTCGGCGCTCTCCGACGGCCTGCGGGACGTGCTCCAGCACGGGGCCGGCATGCCGTGGGGCGACCTGGGGATCCTGGGCGTGTGGGCGGTCGTGGGGCTGGCTGCGGCGGGGCGGTTCTTCCGCTGGGAGTAGGCCGGAAGGTCCCGGACCGGACCCTCGTGAAAGCGTGCACAAGCGTCCCGCCTACCATGGACCCGTGCCTAAGCTGACCCCCACAGACGCCGCAGCGGCCCTGCGCAACCCCCTTTCCTTCATCGCCGCGCGCTGGACACCCGACCCCCGGACGGTCCGGCGGGCGGCGCTGGCCGCCCTCGTGATGTCGGTGATCCTCGTGGTGACCGGCGGTGCCGTACGGCTGACCGGCTCGGGCCTGGGCTGCCCGACCTGGCCCACCTGCACCGACGACTCGCTCACCACCACCCGGGCGATGGGCTTCCACGGCGTCATCGAGTTCGGCAACCGCATGCTGACGTACGTGCTGTGCGCGGCCGTCGGCTGGGCGATCATCGCCGCGCGGGCGCAGAAGCCGTGGCGGCGGAGCCTGACCCGGCTGGGCTGGGCGCAGTTCTGGGTGGTCATGGGCAACGCGGTGCTCGGCGGCATCGTGGTCCTGGTCGGTCTCAACCCGTACACCGTCGCGGCCCACTTCCTGCTCACCACGGCGCTGATCACCGTCGCCACGGTGATGTGGCAGCGCACCGGCGAGGGCGACGGGGTGCCGCGCCCGCTGGTCGGCAAGGCCGTGCAACAGCTGGTGTGGTTCCTGGTGGCCGCGTCCGTGCTGCTCATTGCGGTGGGCACGGTGGTGACCGGGGCCGGTCCGCACGCGGGTGACTCCACCGAGGTCAAGCGCATCCCGATCGACTGGGAGACCGTCTCCAAGCTGCACGCCGTGCTCGCCTGGATCGTGGTGACGCTGACCTTCGCACTGTGGTTCGTCCTGAAGGCGGTGGACGCGCCCAAGGGGCCGCTGGACCGGACGCGGGACCTGTTCCTGATCCTGCTCGCGCAGGGTGTCATCGGCTACGTCCAGTACTTCACGCACCTGCCCGAGGTCCTGGTCGGCCTGCACATGCTCGGCTCGGGCCTGGTGTGGATCGGAGTGCTGCGTGTGCTGCTGGCGCTGCGCGAGCGGCCTCAGGCGGTGCCGGACGTGCCGGGTCCGACGGCCGAGGCGGCGGTGGCCACGCGCGCGTGAGTCACGCGTAGGCCGCTTGAGCCACCCGTACGCCGCCACGGCTCACTCGAGTCCGTAGATCCTGCGGGCGTTGTCGACCGCCACCATCGCGGCCACCCGCTGCGCGTCCTCCGGGGACCACGCGCCCTCGGCCACCCAGGTGCCCAGCACCCGTCCGAGGGACTCGCGGAACAGCCGGGCCGCCACGACGTGCAGTTCGGGCAGGCCGTGGGCGCCGCTGGAGAAAAGGATCTTGCCGAACGGGGCCAGCTCCAGCACCTCGGCGAGGATCGTCGCGGCCCGGGCGCCGGTGCGGACCAGTGCGGCGCCCGAGTCGGCGTAGACATGCGGGAAGACGCCGGCGAGGTGGGCGGCGTGGCGGTGGTAGGGGTAGCCGTGCAGCAGGACCAGGTCGGTGCCGAGGCCCGCCGTGGCCCGCGCGAAGTCGGTCAGCAGGGCCGGGTCGGTACGGTCGATGCGCGGGCCCGGTTCCCCGAGCCCGGCATGCAGCTGGAGCGGCAGGCCCGAGGCGACCGCGATCCACAGCAGGTGCCGCAGCAGCACCGGGTCGCTCAGCTCGCCGCCGACCCGCCGCCCGGCCAGCCAGCGGCCCGCCGCGCCCCGCACCTCGCCGGGTCCGGGCGGTTCGGGCGCCAGCGCGAGGCCGTGCCGTAACCCGGCCACCGAGGTGAACGCGACGGCCTGCGCGGCGGCGCCGTGCACCGACTCGGCGAGATTGGCGAGGAAGGACTCGACGGTGCCGGAGGTGTCGGCGACCTGCTCGGCGAGGAGCTCCAGGCGGACGATCTCGCGGGCGTCGGCGTCACCCGCCGAGGCCAGCTCCGCGGGCCCGGTCAGATCGCCCGGCAGGCCGGTGTCGACCAGGTAGGTGGTGATGCCGCTGCCGCGCAGCAGCCGGCGGCCCACCTCCAGCACGCCCAGTTCACGGCGCCGGGCGAGATACCGCGCGGGAGCGCAGTGCGGCTCCAGGCCGAGCAGCGGCGGGCACCAGCGCCGTACGGCGAAACCGGTCTGCGTGTCGAAGAGCGTGGTGCCGGGCGCGGGCGGCCCCTCGGTACGGGCCAGCTGGGCCTCGAACGTGCCGAGGCCCAGCTCCGTGCGCAGAACGCCGTGGCAGTACTGGTCCACCAGGGACGGCGTTTCGATCATCCGGACTCCCCGTGACTGGACCTCGTCCTCCTACGGTCCTAACGGGTGAACCGGGTGTCAGGTGTTGCTCAGGAGTTGCTTGGCCCACCCACCTGGATTCCGGCCATGCGCGTCCACTCGTACGGGCCCGTCTTCACCTTGGCCGCGAACTCGCCGTCGAACGCCTCGTGGACGGTGATGCCCGCCTTCCGCACCGCCTGCTCGGCGATGGCGTGGCTGGGCGCCACCAGGTCGCCCCAGCCGCCGTCCTCGCCGACGAGCACGATCCGGGCACCGCGCTCACCGATATAGGCCACCTGGCCCTCGGCCCCACCGTGCGCCTTGGAGAAGGCCCCGATCCGCTTGGCGAGCTTCGCCACCGCGCGCTCGGCCTTCGGGTCAACCTGCTGCGTGTCTGCCATGGTCAGGATGCTACCGACGGGTAGATCAAACGGCGACGGGCGGGGGGGGGGGGGGGGGGGGGCCCCCCCCCCCCCCCCCCCCCGGGGGCCCCGCGGCCGGCCCCCCCCCCCCCCCCCCCCCCCCCCCCCGCCCACCCCCAGAAGCCCGTAAACCCCCACATCACACCCGGCAAAGGC
>NZ_JBIRWL010000034.1:0-57948 GCF_044387825.1 Streptomyces sp. NPDC020299 | reverse complement strand
GGACTTCACTGACACAGGATGTCAGGCGTGGCTCTACTGTTTGTGCTGGTGGTGGCGTGACCTGCGTGCACGGCCGGAGATTGGTTGACCTTGATTGACTTCAGTTGATCTAAGTTGACCCTGGTTCCCAAGATCCGTCTCCCATCGTTTTCCCATCGTTCCCTCATCGGAGCCGAATGGCCCTCGGCGTGCGAGACGCCGAGGGCCATTCTTGTGGAACCAGGGTGGGGGCCGGTCACCCGGGGAGGCGAACAGAGCCCCCACCCTGGCCCAGTCTGTTTAACGCCAGCACCGTGCGCATGTCACGGTCATGACTGTCACTCGATCGGGCGAGTTTGAACTTTATTCAGTCGGGAAGCGACAAAACCGCCCGCCTGTCGACAGGGGGGTGCGCACGATGGTCCGTGCTCCTGCGACCGGCGGGCGGCCGTTACCGGCACGGTCGGCCGTGCCGGGCTGTTGAGGGGGGTTGATGTGGCGGCATCAAGGATCAAGCCGAATCGAACTTTCGTCCGACCGACATATGACTATCCCAGCACACTCAGATGCGTTCCCGCTACACGGTGTACTGCATATATCTGCTGGTACCCCACCTCGGTCCAGATTTACCACCGGCTGGTAAAGACATTCCGTGAAGATCATTCCACGGTGGGCGGGTGCTCGACCCCACCCCCGACTGGGTACCCCGCCGCCGGCAGCAGATCGGGTTACAGATCCGCGAGGCTCGCCGGGCTGCCCGCCTCTCCCAGGCCACCCTCGGGGAGCGCGTCGGCCGCGACCACAAGACCATCCACCGGTGGGAGAGCGGAGCCACGAACCCGACGCTCACGGACCTGCTCCTCGTCGCCGACGCCCTCGGCGTGCCCCTCGCCGAGCTCGTTCGCTGAGTCAGGGCACACTCACAGGCACACGGAGAACAGCCCGGGCGTGCTCCAGCAGCTGCGGGTCGTCGAGCGTGAACCGGCCAGCGGCCACGTGCTCGTGCCCATACATCGGCTTGACCATGGTCACCTGCTGCGTCACGTCCAGCGACCAGGCGGCATCGTCGAAGTTGATCGTGTCCGGCTTCGGGTTCAGCCTCGCGGAGAAACCGGTGCAGGCGAGCCAGGCGGCGCGGGCATGCTCCGCGGGCTGCCCGTACAGACTGGACGGCTGGTGACGGCCCGCCATTGCGAACAGGTCACCGGGCTCGAACTCGTTGCCCTCAATGGGGATGACGCCGAGGACCGCGGTGTCGCCGAAGTGGCCAGCGGTTGCGTAGGCGAGGACGCAGTAATTGCCGCCCGGCCAGTCGTGCAGCATCGAGAAGACCGTGACCCGGCCGGTCCCCGACATGTTCTTCGCCATCCGTATGCCTCTCCCGTGGTGCCGGCCCCGCCACTGTACGGGCGGGACCGGCGTCGCTTACATGATCTGGTCAGGCGTCGTAGTCGCGCCCGTCGTCGGAGTCGCCGGTGGGCGGGTTACCGCCCTTGCCGTCGTCCTCGTCTCCGCCGCCGACCGCGAGCATGGCCAGGTTGAGGGCGTCTTCGAGCATGGGATCACTCCTTTGTGATCGTGAGGTCAGGCTTTTCCTGGCCTCGATAACCCGTCCCGGGGCGTCGTTGCCGTGGCGGGGCGGGAGTCTGGGGGCTGATGGCACACGAAGGGCAGGCGTAGACCTCGATGTCGAGGACGACCGCGCCGACCGAGCCGCGGGCAATGCCTGCGCTCTGCGCGCCGTGCGATAGAGAGGCGCGGCACCAGACGCAGTCACGGCCGTCCCACTGCCCGCGAGTGATGGCGGTGGCCGCCGGCAGCGGCCTCACGCTGTGGGCTCCTGGAGTTGGGCCCAGAGGCCGGTTTCGTCGGTGGTGATGCCGGTGGTGTGGGCGAGTCCGGCGACGATGCTCCAGCCGGGGCCGTGGGTGTGGCGGGCGGCTAAGTGCTGCGGGCCGGTGGCGGTGATGCGGAGGCGGTTGCCTGCGGTGGAGAGCGTGAGCTCGATGATGTCGGCGCCGGAGCTGAGGACGGCGACGAACAGTTCGTGGACTACCAGCGGCGCGTCCGGGTGGTCGGTCCGCTTCCTCGTCCACGCTCGGACTTCGGCGGCTTCGACGGCGTGGCCTTTGAAGGGCCGCCGCCACGTTCTGCCTGTTTCGGACATGAATGTTCCCCGCCACCAGTAGCTATCTGAGTACAGGTAATGCTTATCTGTACTCAGAATGTCGCTGGGATTGGCGCAGGTCAAGCGGATGGGGAGAGTATGTGTACTCAGATTGACGCGATCATCGACCGTGGGAGCACCGCTGTGGCACAGCCCGAGTACCTGCGCATCGCCGCCGACCTGCGGCGCCGCATCTCCTCCGGCGAGTGGGCGCCCGGCGACCAGATCCCGACCCTGCCCGAGCTCTGCGCCGCCTACCGCGTCTCAGAGACCACCATTCGCAACGCGCTCCGCATGCTGGCCAACGAGGGCCTCATCGAGACCCGGGCCCGCGCCGGCACCCGCGTTCGCCCGCGGCCGCCGATCCACCGCATGGCCGCGGACCGGTACCGCAACAGCGGTGGCTCCCGCTCGACGCCGTACACCCGGGATCAGGGGATCGGGTGGAGTGAGTACCGGTTGGACAAGCGGTTCGAGCGGGTGGAAGCCGACGCTGAGCTTGCTGCGTTGTTCGAGTGCGAGCCGGGTGAGCGGCTCCTCGCCAGGCATTTCATCTTCTACGACAACGACCAGCCCACCCAGACGAGCACCAGTTACGTCCGCTGGTCGGATGTGGCTGGCACGCCGGTCGCGGATCCGATCAACGAGCCGTGGCCGGGCGGCACTCGCGCACAGATGGCGTCGCTCGGGATCCGCGTGGTCCAGGTGAAGGAGTCATTCACCGCGGCAATGCCCACCGAGGTGGAGGCGACGACGTTGCGGATAGGGGCTGGGATTCCCGTGCTCCGCTACACGCGCCGGCACATCGCCGACACAGGGCGGGTGGTGGAGGTGGCGCATCCGATCGTGCGTCGCGGTGACACCACCGTCGTGGACTTCGTCATCGACCTCGACGACTGACGGGCCGTAGGCTGGTGGCATGACCTCCGACACCCAGCGCCCGAGCTCCGTGCGCCCTGCTCATGTGGTGAACGAGGACATACGCGCGCTATGGCTGCGTGCGGGCGGGTCGCTGTCGACGCAGGAGCGGGCGGAATATGAGCGGCTCCTGCTGGAATGGGCAGCAGCGGTCCGGGCCAAGGTCGTGGCCGCAGCCTGACCCGCCGGCCGCCCCTGTCAGATCCCCGCGTCGTGGAGGTACGGCTGCACCTCCGGCGGCACCGGCTGCGGCGGCACCGGGGGCTCCAGTTGCGCCGTCCGTATGTACCCGACCAGGGATCGCACCCACGCCGCGAGGTAGCGGATTGTCGTGTCTTGTGCCGTGATCCGTTCCCGGTCCCGGTCGTTCTCCTGCTCCTGCTCGTCGATGCGCCGCTCCAGCCGCTCGATGTGCTGTCCCAGCCTGTCCGTGACCGCGGTGAAGTCGTCCCGACGCTGGGCGCCCCTGGGTTGGCGGCGGCCGACTACGGCTGTGACAACGCCCCCGGCGGCCGTCACACCAGCCACGCCGAGGGCGCTCAGCGCCGTCACCATCTCAGCACTCACGACCCACCACGCTCTCTGCTACGGCGGGGTGGTTCCTCCCAGCCGATCGCTACCAAACACACTGCGCCGAACGCTCCGAAGACGCAGGCGCCGATCCAGCCGCGCGGGTTCTCCCCGAGCGGCCACCACGACATCAAGTAGGCCATGGCCCACGCTGCGGTGATCGCCCACACCGCGAGAAACCCTGGCCAGTCCCAGCGCGGGGCCAGCCACGCACAGACCAGGGCAGTCAGACCCGCGGCAATCCAGGCGCCACCCCAGGCGTGCAGCGGCATCAGCTTCAGGAGGAGACGCAGGCCACGCGGGTCCTGGAGCGGCTGGACGAGCAGGCCGTACCCGTAGAGGGTGGCGATGACCCCCTTCATGGTCAGGAGTGCACCGCGGCGGCCCAGACGGGCTGTGAGCCGCCGAGCCGCCGCACGCATCACGCCGCCTTGGCGAAGCTGGACTTCACCAGGGAGTCCTGCGCCTTGCCGGAAACCCCGGTTGGCTTCCACAGCCCGAAGTGGGCCAGCACGCCAGTGCCGAAGCTGACGAGCGCCAGGACCGCGGCGGTACCCACGCTGTACCCGGCGTCGTGCGGGCTCGCGAGCTCGACGAGGAACCCGTTCGCGGTGGACAGGGCGAGCAGGAGGACCGCCTTCACGCCCTCGTGGGTGACTCTGGTGGTGACCAGTCCGACGAGGACGGGCAGGACGACGCTGATGACGAGGCCGAGCCAGTAGGCCTTGTCGAGGTTGACGGTCATGGTCAGGACTCCTTCGTTACCGGGCCGGTGACGTCCACCGACACCTTCACCACCGCGTCCGCGATGGCCGCCTTCACCGCGGCCACCACCGCCGCGGTGTCCACGCCCGAGCCGACCAGCCCGGCAAGCTTGCTGATCGCCGCAGTCTGCGCGGCCTCCTGCGCACGCACCATGTCGATCCGCTTCAGGATCTCCGTCTGCACGCTCGACAGCGTCCACGTCGGATTCGTGGCCGGCGCCCCCGGCACGGCGATGACGCCGTCCAGGGTCAGAACCGCCTTGGCGTAGTCACTGGGGGTGGGCATGGGGTCCTCCTTGGGTGGGGGCGTCGGGTTCTTCCAGTTCGGGTCCGCGGAGACGATGCCGGCCGGGTAGGCGGGGTAGCCGTAGCCGTAGATGTAGGAGTCGCGGCGGGCCCGCTGCTTGAGGTACACGCCGTCGCCCTCGGCACTGCCGGAGGTGTTGGTGTTGCCCTCGATCGTGTAGACGAAATCGTCGTCGTAGGCGTAGCAGAGCCCGGTGTGGGCGTCGCCGTGGACGCCCATGATGACCTGCGCGCCGACCGCCGGGTACTCCGACCAGCGGCCCTTCTGCTTCCACCAGTCGCGGGCGGTGGCGACGCTCGCCGTCACCGGGTAGCTGTCCTTCGGCATGCCTGCCTGCTGGAACACCCACGCACAGAACGTCGCGCACCACGCCTGATCCTGCGACCACTCCAGACCAGGCACGGCCGGCGAGTACTTCTGGTGGTTGTTCCAGTGCCCGCCCGAGTAGCCCTCGTGGTAGCCGACTTGGGACTTCGCGATGCTGATTACGTCAGCTGCGGTTCCGCTCACTGCCCCTCCTCGGGCTAGACGGTGGTGATGACCTGCTCGAACTTCTGCGCCGTCACGGATGCCACGCCGGGCACCGTGCTGAGGAAGGACCGGACGGCGTTGACGACGTCCAACTCCTCGACGACCGTGCCCTCCTGCGAGATCGCAGAGATTTGCACCGACACCATCGGCTCGGCGCTGGCGTTCTTCGCGGTGATGACGTAGCTGGCCATGGGTAACCTCACGCGGTCCGCTGGACGTTCAGCCAGGAATCCGTGTACACGGTGGTAGCCGTCGCAGACGATGAGGACTGTGCCCAGGTCAGCGCCAGAGTTCCGGCCGTGGCCCCAATCCGGAACGTGGCCTTGATGTCGACGGTGAGGGTGTTCCCCACCCCCAGCCCGCCATAGGTACGCGTGGCCGGGATATCTGTGGTCTCCAAGCGGACGTTGTAGCCCCACGTGGACACCGCGTCCTGCTGTGTGCCGCCACCGGCCGTGGACGAGGTGACCGTGGTGCCGCCGCCGACACCGACCCACTCGCCGAGTGATCCAGTGGGGTACGAGAATCCGACCACGAAGTCGGCGGCGGCCAAGGCGTCGTACTTGAGCCAGCCCCAGATCGTGTACACGCCGCCCGCGACCACGTCCATCTGTAGATGCGGGTCCGCGGTCTGCGTGGTCGTCGCCGACCGGCTCGTGTCCGCTGTCTTACGCAGACACTGCACCTGCGCCGAGCGGAGGAGGCTCGCGGTGAGCCGCTGCCCCGCGAGGAACGTTGGGTAGGCCTCGGCCATCGTGGCCTCCTTACAGACTGATGATCGTTGGGGTGGCGAGGCGGACGTCTTCGCCCGTCGCATGGGATTTGGTGACGCCGTTCACGGAGCGGATCACAGTGAACGTTTGTGGGGTGACCTGCTGGAAGTCGTCGAAGCTGGCGGTGACGGGCAGGGTGTTCGTGTTGGTCGACGACAGGATCGAGCGGATGCCGACCTGCCCCACCGCCCGCAGATTGCCGTCCGTCACGGACACCATCCACGGCGGCTCGTACCCGCCGTCCTGCCACGCTTTGGCCTGGAGCGTCGTCCCGGCGATTTGGAACCGCAGCCAGAAGAGACTGTTGGCGGCATGCGTCAGGGTGCTCGTGTCGGCGGCCGTAGCAAGGAGCGTCTCCGTGCCGCTGATCCGGGACCGCAGCGTCAACGTGATCGTCTGGTCCGTGTTGAACGCCAACCTCGCCAAGTAGCAGTTGTTCGTGTCGGTGAAGCGGCCGGCGAGATGCACGAAGTGGGAGCCGCCGACGGCGAGAGCGTCCGTCGACATGCGGGCCTTGATGTCCACGTCCGGCGCCGACCACGGCACGGTCGCCCACCGGCTGACGTTGACGCTGCCGCAGGACATGCGGCCCTGCCCGTCGAACGCCGAGCGGACGGCGGCGACGTAGGCGTTGAACGTGGCCGTGCGCTGCCCGGAGTCGCGCATCGCCTGGGTGAGGTCACCGTTGGGGAAGAACGAGGCACGCAGCGCGTTGCTCATCTCCAGCTGCACGCCCGCCGAGATGGTCGTCTTGTTGGCGATGTTGCTCGCCGAGTTCCCGTTCAACTCCTGCGACGCCGCGACGACCCTGAACCCGGCGGCGCGCAGGGCGTCGGCCACCCGGGCGCCCGTCACCGTGTCGAGACCGCCGAGCGACGTCTCCGCGACCCCAGACGCCCCGACGTAGCCGTGGAAGCTGACGCAGCGTTTCGCGGCTGTGACGATCGCTACGCAGTTCGGTTCGTCGAAGTTGGTGCTGGTGATGTGCAGCGTCGAATTGCCGGACGCCTTGATCCCGGCGAACTCGTAGTGGTTCATCAGGGACGCGCCGACCGCGCGCGCGGCTTCACCAGTACCCGGTTCGATGCCGCCGCCGTGGATGGCGATTGCGGACCAGGTGGCGCCGGTCACGGGGACGCTGCGCCGCGCGTAGTCCACACCCTCGGTCTCGTGGGATGCGAGATCGGCATAGTTGGCGTAGGTGTCGGCCATCGGTTACACCCCCACCACGCTGTAGTCGGACGCTGAGCCGCCCGTCGTCGTCCACGTCTCCCCCGTGTTCGCGCTGCCCCAGCCGCTGGTGACGGTGCGGTCGAAGCTGTCAGCGACGCCGCCGGTGATGCCCTCGACCGTCATGACCTCGCCGCCCACGCTGATGTTGAACGGCATCTCGTCGGGGTCGGTCGTCCACAGCCCTGACTGGCCGGGCGACGGGCCGACCTTGAGGGTCGTGTCCGCTGCTCCGGCGTCCGCGTACAGCTGGGAGCCGTCCGTGTCCAGACGGATCGTGTCGCTGTCGAGGGCCCCGATCGTGTACGGGCTCGCGGGCTGGCAGTTGAACGTCAGCTTGTGCTCGAACCGTGTGATCGTCTCCGAGGTGCCGAGGACAAGCTGGTCGATCGTGTCCGGTGGCAGCCAGGCGGGCGGGTTGGTGATCTGGATCCGGTCCCCGATCCGCATGGCGAGGATCGCGCGCCGCATGTCCGGCGTGATCGACGGGTGCGCGAGATTCACCGCGATCTGCGGGAACCTCGCCTCGTCCACCGTCCCGAGGTGGACGCGCCACGCGGCCTGGTCCTGCAGCGTCGCCGTATCCGTCGAGGACAGGTTCAGCGTCACCTCCTGCCCATACACCCCGACCCCAGCCGGCGGCAGTGCGGTGGACAGCTTCCCGTCGGTTTCCTCGTAGGTGGCGCTGTTCCCACCGACCGTGACGGTGACCTTGTTGGCGATGTAGCGGTCGTCCTCGACCGGGACGGGGACCTGGGCGAGCTGCGCCCCGGCGTAGTTCAGGGTCAGCGCCGGGTCCTGGTTGTACAGGGACGCGCGGGTGCGGTAGCCGAGCCCCAGCACCGCCGGGTTCTCGTACAGCAGACCGCCGTCGGCGAGAGCGCACTCCTGTACCAGGGTGAGCAGGTTCGACTTCCCCTGCGCGCCCATGGCCACCGTGTCGTCGAGGTCGCCGATCCAGTCGACAGCCACGCCCTGCTCGCCGCACAGCCGCTGAATCCGGCGGCCCGCGCTCTCGCCGACGGGATTGAGGCGGCCCCCGAGCGCGTCGATCGCCGTGATCTGGTTTTCGACCGTGACGTGGCCGACCGCCACCCCGGGCAGGAACGCCGTCCCGGCCGCGCCGGACACCGCGCGCGACGCCGGCCCGAACTGCACCTTCGTGACCCGGGTCAGCTGGGTGACGAACACCGTGTCGGACACGGTGTAGGTGCGGCTGGTGTTCACGTCCGTCAAGCGGAGAGTGCGGGTGATGTTCGCACCCGACTCCTGCAATTCCACGCTGACGTAGAGCAGGCGGCCGCGGACGTCGAGGCTGTGCTGCATTTCGGCGCCGAGGACGGTGCCGTCGCTCGCGCAGGTTCTGATGGTGAAGGACGTGGTGGCGGTGTCGTAGAACACCTCCCAGAACTGCGACGATCCAGCCGCATAGTCGAGCTGATCGATAGCCACCAGCACCTTGCCCAACGACAAGCCGGCCGCCGGAATGTAGGCGAGGAACCTCACCTGCGTGGCCGTCGGGTCGTCGTACTTGGGGACGCTGCCGGACAGGGCGGCGGAGGTGATGTCGGGCAGAGGATCCGAGGCGCTGAAGCCGCTGTACGAGGCGAGGGTGGGTGTGCCGGTCCAGGTCATGGCCGAGCCCGTTGTGAGCGCTGACGCGAGCCTCGTCGCGCCTGTGGTGTCCTCCATCGGCCAGTACGCCACCACCGACGAGGGCAGCGGATCGGTGACCGCGTTGTAGATGACGGACCGCTCCGGTGTTGGGGCTTGCGCGAGGCGGCGGAGGATGCCAGACGCAGACACATCGGTCCACACGTCATTGCCGGAGGTGTCCCAATTTGCCGCCCACTGCGAGACCTCACCCCACAGGCGGTAGCTCTTGCCGCCCATGCCGTCCGGGACGCTGATACGGATCGGGGTGTTACGGCCGATCGCCCCGTAGTACGGGCCGGACGGGTTCCGGGGGGAGAACCGGCCGTCGGCGTTCTTCAACTCCAGGGTGGCCGTGCCCTGCTCAGTCTGCGAGCCCTCGTCACGGATGCCGCTGGTGATGGAGATGCTGCCGCTGTCATCGCGGACCATCACGGACGAGGTGGCCGTGATGTCCACCCACGTACCGTTGATGAACATCTCCACCTGCACCGGCTGGCCGCTGCCCACCTCGCCCGTGGCCGCGACCGGGCCGGGCAGGTTGGACATGCGGCGCTGCCAGGCCGCGAGCAGAGGGGCAATCGAGGGCACTGGTCAGCCCACCTCGGTGAACACGATGTAGCAGCGCATGTCCGACGCAGTGGTCGGCGTGGTCGCCCGCACCCGGAGGAACTTGCTCACGGCAATGATCGGTCGGGCGTCCGGCATGAACTGGCGCACGTACTGAAGCCCAGACTCACCCGACACCGACGACAGGGACACCGTGTCGAACACGCGGGCCGCCGTGGTCGTGCCCTCCGCCGACGCCGTGTAGCCGGTCGCCGACGTGCCCAGCGTCAGCGATGTGGTGATCCCGTTCGGATCCAGGTTCGGCACCCCGGACGCCACGTGCGCGGTCACCGTGGCGGCGACGTCCGTCTGGAGCAGCTCGACCACGCCGTCCGCGCCGGGCGGGTCGTCCAGGGAGAACCCCCACTCCAGGATCTGGATCTGCCGGGCCGCGGGTGTGGCCAGTTGCAGCATGGTCTTGATGCTGGTGCCGGTCGTCACCGATTGCTGTGCGGCAGTCGTCGGCGCCGGGCCGTTCCATGTGATGAAGGGCAAGGTGCCTCCCCTAGTTGCGTCCGCTGAGGACGACTTGGACATTGCCGCCGCGCGTCTTGATGGCGCGGCGAAGGATCTTCAGAAGGAAGTCGTCGATCTCGTTGCCGCTGGACCGCAGCTCGATGACGACCGGCTCGCGCTGCCCGACCGGAACACTGCCCGCAGCGGCGGCCGGCGCACGGCGGGGTGTGGTGAGCATGGACGCCCACGGCGCCGCGGTGGCGGCGAGCATGCGGCGGGTGTCCGGGTTGGAGTACACGCGGGAGCCGATCGGGAGAGCGGCCAGTTCCGGGCCCTGCTCGCCCACCAGCGTCAGCCCGCCGCGGATGCCACCGGAGGCGGCGGCGCCGACGATGCCGCCCGCCGCCTTCTTCCCGAACGCCTTCTCGATGGCCTTCTCCATGGCCTTGGTCAGCTTGTCCATGGACTTCTGCAGGGCGTGCTGCTGCTTGGTGAGCTTGTCGACGACGCGCGTTTGATCCTTGATCGCCTTCTCATATACGGCGTCAGCAGTCGTCTTGCCAGCGGACCCGGCGGCCTTCTCGATCTGCGCCTGCGTCGCGTTGATCGTCGACACCTCGGACGCCGACGCCTGGAGCAGGGCGCCTGCGGTCTCCAGTCCGCCGCCATCGATGCCGGCTTCGGCGACCTGCTGGATGATGCTCCGGCTGAAGCCCTTGCTCTTGAGCTGCTTGAGCGCGGTGGCGAAGGCGGTGACCTTGTCCCTGCTGACGGTCATCCCGGCCTTGATCGAGGACAGCGTGACCGTGCCCTCACCCGAGGCGCCCTTGGTGATGTTCGCCGAGCTGATCAGGTTGCCCTTCACCGACGACGACAGTTGAGAGGCGGCGTCTTTCAGGGAGTTGAGCTTGTCCTTCGCCTTGTCCAGCGATGCCGTGACCCTGCCGAGGCTCTTCTCGTACGACAAGAGCTTCTTGCCGGTCGAGTCGAGCTGCTTGAGTAGCCTGTTCTCTGTCGCCCCGTGGGTGGCCTTCTGGATGATCGAACGCCACTGATTCAGGGAGTTCACCAGTGAGCTGATGGAGTCCGGCTTCGACAGCGCCGACCCGAACTCGGAGTGCTGGTAGCCGGCATAGTGCCCGAAGTGGGAGATCGTCAGGTCGCCCATCGCATCATGCCGGGCCTGCGCCTCCGCCTTCGACTGCGCGCGGGCCCGCTGCTGTGCCTTCGAGAGGTGCCCGCCGCGCGCGAACCCGGCCAGCTTCACACGGCCTGCGTTGATGGCGTCGAGCATCTTGACGCCGTACTTCCGGACGGCCGCGGCCTGCACCACGTACTCGGAGTCCGAGATCCGGGCCGTCGCCCCGGACGCGAACGATGCCACGATGGAGTCGCTCGTTGGGGTGCCTGGGCCTTGGACGTAGCCGCCGCTGTCGAAGTGCTGCGTGACCGGGCCGCCGGACGCCCTGCGAACGAGGCCGCCGTGTGCGTTCGCGTACTGGTGACCGCCCGCACGGCTGTACGCGACCTGCGCCGCGCCGCTCCCCGTCACCCTGTAATTCGCGGTGAACGTCACCGTCTTGTCATGCAACGCAGCAATTGCGGCAGCAATATTCCTGATGGCACCCAGGGCGCCCCCAGTCTTTGCCGTGACCTTGACGCTGCCGTCCTTCAAATGGGTGACCTTGAAGCCGAACCCCGCCAGCACCTGCTCGGCGGTCTTGGACAGCGTCTTCAGGGTCACGCTCTTAGCGCCCGGCGATTTCTTCACCGCCGCGTTGAAGGCGCTCAGGTCAGCAGTCGCCCGCTTGTCATCAACCTTGAACTGGAACTTCTTCGCATTCGGCGCCTTCAGGATCTCGTCCGCGAGCTTCTCCGCCTGCGTCTTGGTGTCGCCCATCGCCATAGCGGTGTCGATGAGGGTCTTGCGGCCCTTCTGGTAGACCTTGTCGACCTGGTCCCAGGAGGTCTTCTCCTTCATCTTCTTGTCGACGAGGTCCTCGGTCTTGGCCGCCAGCGCGGACAGGACGTCGCGGTTCTTCCGGCCAGCCTCCGAGTTGACGTTCAGGGTCCGGCCGTTTTCCTTGACCGCCTTCTGTGCGTCGCTCATGGCCTGGTAGAAGGCCGTCTCGGCGTCGAACGCCCCGCGGTGTACCGCGTTCAGCGCCATGATCGACTGTTCGAGGCCCTTCGCGGACTGCGCCTCCCCGTCGAGCTGCGCCTGCGTCGAGGCCGCCGCTTGCCCGAACAGGCCCATGCTGTCCGCGGAGGCCTTCTCCTCGTTGCCCAGATCGGCGAGCGCGTTGTGATAGTCGTCCGTGAACTTGCTCAGCCGCCCCATCTGGGCCCCCGGGGCAGCACCCCAGGCTTTCTTGAGGATCTCGTACTGGGCTGCAGCTTCCTTCACATGGCCAGACCGCACGTTCTCGGCCATGACCTTGTCCCACGCGTCCAGGTTCTTCGTGGCATCCGAGACGCTCGGACCATTGGCAATCCCCAGCCACGTACCCATGTCGCTGGTCAGCTTCAGGAACTTGTTGTCCGAAGCGCCCTTCGACATCATCGCGATACTCGCCGAGATCTCGTCGAAGTTCGTTTTGAGAGTTCCCGTCACCTTGCCGGAAGTGGCCAGAGTGTTCAGCGACGTCGACAAAGCATCGACTTCGACCGCCGGCTTGTTGTCCGAGAGTTCGTGCAGGGCGAGGACGAGCGCACCGATAGCGCCTGCGGCCACGCCAATCTTCGCGCCTGTGCTCAGCGTCGAGAACGCTGCGCTGAGCCCCCGCACCCCTCCACCGGCGGTGACGAACGCCTGACGCATGTACATGGCCTTCAGGGCGACCGTCTCGAAAACGCCTGTGAGAGCCGATACGCCCTTCGTGATACCGCCCCACAACAGCTTCGTCGCTGCGACCGCCTTCATGGCGACAGAGACGGCGACAGTCACCGTGAGGAGCCCCGCGAGCGCCCCGGCCAGCGCGACGGTCGCGCCCTTGTGGGCAAGCATCACGCCGACAACGGATTGCAGGGGCGGGATCAGTTTCGTCCCAACTGTGATCATCAGGGCCTTGAACCCCTCGTTCAAGGCCTTCATCTGGAAGGAGAACGTCTTCTGCGTGTCCTCCCACGACTTGCCGAACTTGTTCGCGCCCTCCGCCAGCGCCGGGTACTTCGACTCCAGGCGGTCCATCTGCGACACCAGCACGTTGAGGCCCGCGCCAGCCTTGCGGCCGAACGCCTCAGTGATGATCTGGCCCTGCTCCTTGGAGGAGATGCCGGCCTTCTTCATGCGGCCAACAAGGTCTTCCAGGGCGAGCTTCAGGCCGCCCTTCTGCATGTCCTGGCCAAGGGTTTCCGTCGTGAGGCCCAGCCGTTTGAGCGTGTCTCCAGCAGTCGCCACGGGGTGGGCGAGCGCCATGACGGACATGCGGAGCTGGTTGCCTGCCAGACTGCCGCGAATGTTGTTGTCACCGAAGACGGCGAGGGCGGCGCCGACGTCCTGAATGTTGAGGCCGAAGCCCTTGACGGTGGCGACCATGCCGGACCCGAAAGCGTTGGCGAGATCCTGCATTTTCATGTCACCGACGCCGACGGTGGCGTTGAGGACACCCATCGCCTTGTCGAAGTTCTGCACGCCGGGGATACCGGAGGCGACTGCCGCAGTCAGCGCGTTAGTGACGTCGACCAGGTCGGCGTGGCCGGTCGTAGCCCCTTTTGCCGCGGTCTCGACCAGCGACAGAGCCTTCTTCGAGGAGATGCCCATGCTCTCGAAGTTGGACTCGACGTGGAACAGCGACTCCGCTAGCGAATCCGGGTCCTGGCCGACCTTCCCTGCCAGGTCCAACACGCCTTGCTTCAGGCCTGCCATCTTGCTCTGCGCCACACCCGCCTGCGTGTGCAGCAGCGTCATGCTGGAGTCGAACTTCGCGGCCATCTTCACCGACTCGACGCCGATCGTAGCCAGCCCCGCCCCGGCAATCAGCGCCGTCTTATGGAACGCCCGCATGCCCGACCCGGCCGCGTTGACCTGCGAGTTGACGCTGGCCATCGCCGGGCCGGTGAGATTCTTAGCCGTAACCAGGATCTCCACCACGTTCGTCATCTTCTGGGTTCACCCCCAATCGCTCGATCTCCAGCAGGCGGAAAGTCTCGGCAGGCTCGGCCTCGATCTCGGACGGCGTCTTATGCCAGCGATCACACAGGCCGAGAATCATGCGGGCATACGTCAGCTCGCCAGGCTCGGTGACAACGCTTCCGTCGGAATGGACGCCACCTGGGAAATCTCGCCAGAGGGTGAGGGCGCGTCCAAAGGGGCCGGCACACCGGACACGGCCTCCATCCACCGGTTGATGATGTCGAGGATCAGGTCATCGTCCTCGCCCTTCATCGCCTCGAGAGTGGCCGGCACCGGAGTGCCGTCCTCGTCTTCGAGGTTCCAGTCGAGGATCCGGTCGGCGAGAAGTTCGACCGTTCCTTCGAGGCCGTCCTTCCCGTTGGCGCTCTTGCCGCTCTTGGCCTCCAGGAGCTGCCCCATGTTCAAGGAGCGAATGTTGACTTCGAGTCCGGCGTAGTCGCCGTCCTCCCACTTCAGCCGGTAGATCTTCGGGTTGCGCTTGAAGCCCACGTGGGCCCCCTTCCGAACAGTGTCCGTTATGAGGCTTACGCCCAGGTAGGTACCGTGCCGTCAGCGAGCACGCCAGGCACGGCAAAGGTGAATTCTCCGGAGTCCGACCGGCTGAGCGGGTAGTCCGTGAAGAGCACCTCGTTGGCGAGGGTCTTACCGGACACGGTCAGGGTCACGGTGCGGTTGACGCTGGTCGACGTCACGGTCTTGAACACGTCGTGCGACATGTTCGCCGCCGGGTTGAACACGCCGTTGAGGGTGATCGAGAAGTCGGCGAGCAGCAGCAGCCGCTCGTAAGCCGACTTGTCGATGCCGGTCACGTCCTGGACGCCGCGCGGGGTGGCGAACTGGAGGTTCGTGAAGTCGTTCTTGATGGCCTGCGCGACGCCCGCCGCATCGTCAACCGACGCGGTCGTCCATCCGAGGCCCGAGGTCTTCGCCATGGGTCAGCCCCTTTCGATCTGGTCTGCGATGTTCTGCTGGTGCTCGCCGAAGTCCTCCACCCAGAGGTCTGGGCGCTGGTGCATCCGCGTCCTGGTGCCGCGGGGGTTGCCGCGGTGGTCGCCGTCCCTGACGAGGAACAGCTCCGGCTTGTCGAGGCGCAACCGGTGCTCACCGGCCCGGAAACAGGGCTGGCCGGCCTCGAAGTGCAGCCACGTCTCGCCCGCGGCGACGGGCACCTCGACGCAGCGGCGGCCGGAGTTCTTGGCGGCGTGGACCATCTCGGGCGGCAGGCCCTCGACGCGGACGCGCCAGCCGTGCAGGTAGTCCGGGCAGTCCGTCTCGGCGCACGTGGCCGGCCGGAAGTGCGTGTTGGTCGGGGCGACGATGGAGTACGTCTTGTACGCCTCGGCGCCCATCTGCGGCTGAATACGGTTCACGGCACCTCCTAGAAGCTCGTAGCGACGGTGTTCTTGACGACGACGACGCTGAACGCGAGCGACGAGAAGCCACCCGTTGTGGTCGTTGAGACACGCAGGTAGCGGCGGACCGTCGCCCCGGACGCGGTCGCGATTCGCTCCGCTGTGGGGCCAGCGGTGATCTGGGTGAAAGTCAGCCCGGTGACATCCGCGAACGTGCTGTTGTCGGCGCTGTCTTGGATCTTCACCGTGACGTCGGTACCGGTGAACGAGAAGGCCTGAAGATAGGCCTGCGCCCCGAACGCTGCTGACGCCACAGTGTCGATGCTTGTGCCGTTCGTCGCCGCCGAGTCCGTGCGCTTCCCCGCGGTGAGCTGCTGCCCCCACTCCAGGCCGAACCCGTTGCACTGAGCCTCGACCTGGAAGGTGAACTCGCCGGAGTCTGCGCGGGTGCCGTCGTAGTTGATCTGCTTCGACGTCTGGCAGGCCGCTGGGTTCCCGAGCGTGGTGCCCCGCGCATACGTGCAGATCACATCCGCCGTCGGCAGGGCCGCGAGCTTGTCGTGCGTCAGTCCGGTCGCCGGGTTGAAGAAGGCTTTCCACGACATGCTGCCGGTGCGCACACCGCCGATCCGCTCGTGCGCGGACTTGTCGATGCCGGTCACATCGAGGGTGGCTGGACCACCGGACAGGCTGATGCTGCCGATGTCACCGGACATGTCGTAGCCCGCGATGTAGAACGCGTCGCCGAGGCCGCTGGTTTTTGCCACCTATGCCACCTGCTCCCAGAGGTCAGAGACGATGAGGGGAAGGGTGATCGTGAGCACCCGGTATTCGGCCCCCGACGTCGTCAGGTAGCCAGCGCGCGCGCCGAGGGGCTCGCCGTAGGCGCCGAGGAGGTCGACGTGCCGGACCAGGCCGCCGAGTTCGAAGTCGCCGGAATAGGCGGTCATGAGGGCGTCGAGGGCGGTCATCATGTCCGGGTCGATGGCGTCCTCGGGCTCGGACACCATGGCCGTGTACAGGCGGACGTTCAGGGCCAAGCGTGTACTGGTCGAGGACAGGCCGGATCCGCCGCGTGCGGGGCCGATCTGCTCGACCCACACAGCGCAGGTGATGCCACTCTGCGGCGCGGACTTCGGCTCGTGCCCATTGACAGCAGAGAAGAACCCGCTGGCGAGGGCGTGGGATTCGACCGCGTCGAGGATGGTTCGGATATCGAGGGCCATGTCAGATCAGCCCCATCGCCTTGTAACGGGCCAGCAGCCGGACCGCGATCTCACGGGCCCGCTTGTCAACCAGCGGCTTCGTGCGGCGGAACGTGGCGTAGCCCGGGAAGCGCGTGACCGGCGAATTACGGGAGCCTGTTCCTTCCAGCCACGGCCCGTAAATCACATTGCCGTCACTGACCCGGTAGCCCTGACCAGCCCGGTCGACACTGATCCTGGACTCGTAGTAGCCGGTGGGGTGTTGCAGCACCGTGTGGAGGCGCTGCCGGATGAGCTTCTCGCCTTCCTCCGCGATCCGCAGGCTGATCTCGTCGCTGTAGGCGTGGAGGGCCGCCGCGGTACGTCCGTCAAAGAGCGGGCCGCGCTTGACGAGTCGGACGTCGAACATGGACTCGGGCATGTCACACGCTCCGAATCCTGGCCTTGCGGCCGTGGTCGGTGTACGTCTGGTCCCGCAGCGTCTGTAGCGCGTCCGCCGACACCTTGGCCGCACTGTTGCCGGTCGTGGAAGCCTTGAGGAACCAGCCGGACCGCTCCTGCGTAAGGATCGTGATCGCTTCGGCCTTGGTGAGCTGGTGGACCAGGCCGGGCGGGTCCCAGCGGTTGACGGTGCTGCCGGAGGAGTGGGTGCTGGCGGTGGTACCGAGGGCTCCGCGGGTGACGACGAGGGTCCGCTGTGCGTAGATCGTCGCGCTGGTGTGCGCCGCGAGGACCGTGCCGTCGTAGGCCCGCTCGACGGTGAGAGTGTTCCCGGCGATGTCGTCGATCCGCATTCGCTCGGAGTCGAGGAGCAGTACCTCGTCGACCGCGAACACGCTGCCGTCCGCCACGGTCAGGCTGACGTCTGCCTTCCCGCCGCTGATGCCGCCAGTCTGCCCGGTGGACGCCTGCCGGCGGCTGGTGACGAGGAGACGCTCGGAGTCGACGCGGAGTACCGAGCCCACCCCGACTTCGGCGGAGGTGGCGCCGTCGATGTTGACGGTGGTCTGCGTGGCGTCCATCGTGCCGTTGGTGGCTCCGAGGGTGGTCTCCGTGTTGCGGTAGCCGAACAGGCCGGTGATCTGCACGTCCCGCTGGTAGGTGCTGCCGCCGCCGAACGCTGCCGACGAGGACAGTTTGATCTCGACGCGGGTGAACGGCGGCCCGCTGCGGTTCGGCTCCAGGTTGTACTCGTCCGCTGTGATCGTCTGGCCGCCCGAGGTGAGCGCGGTCACGCTGATCAGTTCGCTGTCGTCCAGCCGCAGCACCCACGGTGTGTAGCCGCCCGTGCGTGCCGGCCAGTCGTAGTACCGCGTTGCGACGACCGGGTAGAACCGGCGGTGGCACAGGCTTTCCACGCTGCGCGAGGCCGCTTCGAGGGCGCTGTCGATCTCCCGCCGGTTGCGGGCCGACTCCTTGACGTCGAGGGCGCGCATGATGTCCTCGCGTGTGGCGTACCAGATGCCGTCTGGGGAGGTGTTGGCGTCCAGTGGGCTACCCATGGAGCGCCTCCCCGGTGAGGCTGCAAGACAGGCGGCGGGGGGAGGGCAGGACGAGGCACCCGCTGGTGCTGGTGTAGTACGCGGTCATCCTGTCTCCTCCCTTCGCCATGTCGGGTTGGGTGCTATTCGTCAGCGGTCGCCGACGTATCGGCCTCCGGGCCGCCATCCGTCCCAGCGGCAGAAGAGTTCGCCGTCCGGGCCTTCGCGGAGCGGCTCCCCGTCGTTCGGGCAGGCGATCGGTCCTGCTTCCCGCTCTGCCCGGGCGAGCTGCCGTCCTTCTCGGAGGATGTCGAGGAGCTGCTGCCAGCTGATACGTCCTCACCCGCTTCCTGCTGCTCGTCGGCGTACGCGTCGGACGCACCGCCGTGCACGGTGACCTTCGCCATCTCGTCCTCCTCCGGCTTCTGGGTGGTCTCGTTGACGCGGACGGTCGACCCGCACTGCGGGCACTTCGGGGCGCCCACCGAGTACAGGGCCGTGCACTCCGCGCACTCCCACAGGGCCATGTCAGGCCCCCGTGGCAGGCAGGCTCGCCGGGGCGCGCATCACGCCGAGGTCCCGCTGAATCGCGGTCACCGTCCCGGCGCCCGTCGACGTGAGCTTCACGTACTTGTAGCCGTCCGACAGGGACGTGCCTTCGACCTCGCAGACCATCGCGTTCTGCGTGGCCGCCGCCGCAGTCACCACGGTTGCCGCCGCGGCCTGCGTCCGCCGGGTCCACGCGTCGGAGGCGTTGCCGGTGTTCGTCCAGTATTCGGTGACGTTGACGAGGTTCTGCGCTCCGGTGCCACCAGAGTCCTTGGCTTCCTGGAGCGTGTACGTGTCGCCGGCCGCGCCGGCGAGGTAGCAACTGAAGGTGACACCGGCGGCGGCGCCCTTGAGGGCGATCCATACGCCGTCGGCGGCCGGGGTGACGTTGATCAGTCGGCCGAGTGCTCGCTGAGACATCGGGGGTCCTTTCGTCTGGTGTCCGGTCCGGGGCGACACTGCCGGCCCGGTCGTGGCCGCCGCCGGGGTGTGAATGCCGACGGCGGCCGGAGGGGGTTAGTTCAGCTCGACGAACGGGCTGAGGGTGGAGCTGGAGCCGTTCTGTGGGGTGATCGCGGACTGGATCCACGGGCGGCCGTCGACACGCTGGATGATCCGGAACGTGGTCTTGTCGTTGCCGAACTGGTAGTCCGTGCTGCTGTCGGCGCTCATCACCTGCCTGTCACCCACCAAGTAGTAGGACAGGTCGACGAACGCGAGGTCGCCGCGGGAGCCGAGCGCGGAGCCCTTCTCCGTGATGATCAGCGGGCGGCCGAAGATACTCATTGGCATCCCAGCAGCAGCATTGACCACGAACACCGAGTTACCGCCGGTGCCGACGGTCAGGGACAGCTGCAGCAGCTGCGGCAGCGCGTCCGGCGCGCACATCCACACGGCGTTGGACAGCGACGAGGGCAGCATGCGGGCGTACATGCCCACGACGTCCGGGTACTGGATCTTGTTGGAGTTGGCGCGGGTCACCGTGACCGCGGCCGGGTTGCCGGCGCCTCGGAAACCGAGGGGCTCACCGGTGCCGCTGCCGGACTGGAACGCATTGTCCTCGCTGAAGGCGAGGGCCTGCGGCCACAGCGTCTCGATCAGCGCGGAGAACGAAACGATGCTGTCCTGGAGCAGCTCGTTCGGGACGGCGCTGAGACCCGTGAGCTTCTTCGCGTCGAGCTCGACACGGCCGAACTTCGGGTTGGAGTCCTGGAGCGCGGCGCCTTCCTCACCCCAGTAGGCGACCATGCCACCGAACACCGACCCGGCATTCGTCGTGGTGTCGATCATCGGGAACGGGACCCGGGCCGACTCCATCGGGACCACGGTCGCGAGGGGCCGAACGACGGCCTTCTCCAGGGCGAGCTGGAGAAGCTGCGACCTCAGCGTCTCGGGGACCAGGAAGCCGCCGTCCGCCGGGCTGATGCTGCCTGCGGCGTTCCGGAGTTCGGCCAGCTTGGTCTGCGCCTCCGGGCTCTTGTTCAGGTGCCAGATGTTCCGGACGTAGTCGATCGCGTTGTCGAAGTGCTTGTCGACGACCGCGCCCGGGGCCGCCTTGTTGTAGGCGGTGCCCTGCCGGTGGGAGGTGAGCATCCCGCCACGCTTGGCCTGCGGGTCGAGGTCGAGACGCTGGATCGCCTGGGCGGCGTCCTTGGCGGTGGCGGCGGCACCCGCGTCGCGGAGCATCGCGGCGAACTGCCGCTGCGTCTCCTCGGCAACCTGCCGGTTCAGATCGGTGCCCTCGCCCTGCTGCCGGTTGGCGTACTCGGTGATGAAGTTCGTCAGCGTCTCGGGGGACTCGACGATGGGCCCGGCCTTGGCCGGGTCGGAGAGCATTTCCGCCAGCTCGGCGTTGTTGCTCGGGATGGTGGGGGTTGCCACTGCTGCCTCCTTCAGGCTGCTTGCGTCGCCGAGCTGTCCGCCGACGTGCTGTGGGTGAAGCGGGCCACGAGCGCGGCCCACGGGTCAGGCTTGGGCTGGGTGAGATGGGCGGTGAGGGCCGCCCACTGGTCTTCGGGTTCGACGGCGGTGGGCTCAGGCGGAGGCTCGTCGGCGACCGTCTCGGGTTCGGGGGCGAGAGCCACCAGTTCGGGACCGTGCTCGCCCTGATGCTCGACTGGGGCCGGCTCGGCGGGCGTGGTCTCCTCGACCGGCGGTGCGACCGCTGCGCGTAGCTGCGCGGCGATCTCCTCGCCGATCAGGGAGCGGATGTCCTCGGTCAGCCCGGTCTCGGCCTTCGGCTCCTCGCGGCGCGGGCCCTGGTAGCCGTAGGCGGCGAGGTCGAACCGGCGCATCTCCGGCTCGTCGCCGTCCGGCTCCGGCTTCTTGCGGGACGGCATCATCTCGTCCGCGAGTCCGGCCTCCACAGCTTCCTCAGCCGTGTACCAGGTCTCAGCCTTCATGACCTGGCGCCACTCGTCGCGCGTCCCGCCCGCTTTCTCGGTGTACGCGTCCGCGATATTGCCGCTGATCTTGTCGAGTAGCGCGGACATGTCTTGCATGTCCTGCGCGTTGCCCATGCATAGGCCACTGGCCTCGTGCACCATCATCATCGCCTGCGGCTGCATCACCACGCGGTCGGCCGCCATGGCGATGACGCTCGCGATGCTGGCCGCGATGCCGTCGACCTGCACGGTGACCTCGGCCGGGTGCGCACGGAGTGCGTTGGCCAGGGCCACGCCCTCGAAGACGCTGCCGCCGGGGCTGGAGACCCTGACCCGGAGCTTCGGCGCGGTGATCGCGTCCAGCTCCGCGATGAAGTCCTCAGCGAGAGTGCCCCAGCCGCCGATCTCGTCGTACAGGAACAGCTCCGCCTCATCGGCAGCAACGTTCCGGAACTGGTACCAGGGCCGGTCGCCACGGGCCTGCGCGCGCAGGCCCGGGATGCGGTCGGGGAGGTCGATGAACGGCATCAGGGCGCCTCCTCGGCGGGCGGGGTCCAGCCGAGCCGGACCAGCAGATCCTTCGTCGCGTCCGGCAGATAGGCGCGGACCTTTGCCTCCGTCGGAAGCTCCTCGGCGATCACGTCCAGCCGAACCTCCGCAACGGGGTTGCCGTCGAGCTTCAGCGACAGGCCGACGAGCGCACGGGCGATGTCGTGGCCGTCGAGTTCGACGATCCACCCACCCCGGTCATCCGGCTTCGCGATCCGCAGTGTGCGGGGCTGACGCTCGCTCATGAGCCCTCTCCCTTGCGGCCTCGCTTGACGACCTTGCACCGGCAGTTGGCACCGCCCTCACACCGCACGTAGCCCGACCCGTCCGGGTAGTCCTCGTAGGCGGCCGCCCGGTTCTTGTAGGTCTGGCCGTCGTTGTCGATGCACGGCTGGCACGAGTTGGCGTCGTCGGCGCACACCGCCACCCACCGCTGCGCCGCCTCGATGTCCTCACCGAGCAGGCCAGCCACCGACTCCTGCCACGCCGCCGTCGGAGCAGCCGGCGCGGGTGCCACGACACGTCGCATCTCGGGGAGGCCGACCGCGGACAGGATGTCGTCCGGGTCCCACACGCCAGCGTCAGCGAGGGCCTTCGCGGCGTTGGCGCGGGCGGTCAGCTGCGTCGACTCGGTCTCCACGTCGTCCGGGACTGGGTTGACGAAGTCGAACTCAAGGCCTTGCCCGGTCGTCCCGTACAGGGGCAGCAGCTGGTGGTTCAGTGCGTCGCGGACGGCTTCGAGGTCGGGGCAGACGAGCCAGCGGGCGAACATGCGCTCTCCGGCGTCGCCGTTGGCCCGGTTGACGTCGTCGACTGCGCCGAGCATGGGCTTGGGGAAGCCGAAAGCTTCGCGGATGACCTCGCGGGACAGGTTGCGGAGCTCGGCGAATTGCATGTCCCGCTGCGTGTACTTGCGGTCCACCCACTTGCCGTGCTCAAGGATGGCGACCCTGTGCGAGTTGGCGATGCCCTTGTGCTGTTCGTTCCACCGGTCCCGCAGCTCGTCGAACTGGCCGTCGGACAGGCTGTTCGGGACCTCGATGATCCCGCCGGGCTCAGCACTGTTGAGGAAGAAGTTCCGGTTCCACTCGGCGGAGTACTGCACCGCGTCCAGGTCGGTGAGCAGCGCCTGGACCGGGCCGATCCCCCGGTACGGATCGGTCGGGTGCGGCGTGCGGATGAAGATGACGTCCTCGCGGCGGAGCGCCACCTGCTGCCCGTCCGGACCGGTGTACATGTACCCGGCGAGGAACGTCTCCGGGTCCGGCACCGGGGTCATGCGGTCCGGGCGTACCGGCCACAGTTCGAGCGGCAGGTTGACCCGCTCGTCTTTGGCGATCACCCACCACTGCTCACCCGTGAGCTTCTTGTGCTGCGCGCCAGCTTCGACGAACACGGACTGGGTGTAGAAGGCGTTGGGCCGGTTCCACAGGTCGAGGGCCGCGTGGCTCGTGACCTGGACGCGGTCTTCCTTCAGCCCGGACTTCGCCTTGCGGTACAGACCCCACTCGACGCCAGCCTCAGCTTTGGCGATGCGGTCAACGATGGCGAAGAGGGTGGACACGGAGCCCATCGCGTCGAGCTGGGCGGTGGTGCCGCGCCGGCTACCGAAAAGGCCTCCGCCGTAGGAGGTGTGGCGGGAAGCGAAGGGGACGGGCGTCGTGGTGGCCG
Source organism: Streptomyces sp. NPDC020299 (assembly GCF_044387825.1). Taxonomy (NCBI): domain Bacteria; kingdom Bacillati; phylum Actinomycetota; class Actinomycetes; order Kitasatosporales; family Streptomycetaceae; genus Streptomyces; species Streptomyces sp. NPDC020299. The sequence continues at coordinate 34,665 of NZ_JBIRWL010000034.1, read as the reverse complement.
TGGCTGCCCGGTTGATGAGGGCGCCGAGGAGGGTTCTGGCCACCTACCCCTCCCCACTCTATTCGCCGCCGAAGAGCCGCCAGTTCAGGACGAAGCAGCCAACTCCGGCTACGGCCACGCCAGCGGCCAGGTTCCACATCATGGCGGAACCCGACAACAAGATGATCCCAGCCGTGTCAAGCGATCCTGGCGCCAACTTCCGCAACACCTGCACCCACCTGGCGAACTGCGGCTTCCTGCTGGTCATAGCGGTCTCGCTCTCCTGGTGGCGGCTTGTAGGGTTCCGACAGTCTCACAGCCAGCGGACCCGCGGCGTACCGCCGAGATCCTTCGCTGCGACCATGTACCGCAAGGCGTCACAGCCGTGGTCGTTCTGCTTGACCGGCTCTTCCTTGAGCCCCGCACCATTGCCCGGCTTGACGGCCCACACGTAGCCAGGAATCTCTTCCGCTGTTCGGGTCGGCCGGCCTGAGTCGGCGAGCGTCTTGTCTTCCTCGACGAGGCCGCCGCGCATGATGAACAGGCGGGGCTTGCCGTCGCCTTGGGTCTTCAGGCGGGACTGGACGGCTTGGATGCCGTCTACGACGGTCTTGTGCGCGGCCTGCGTGCCCATGCCGAGGTACTTCTCCAGCGTGGCCCGGTCTTCGGCGTCATGGTCGGTGATGATGGCGCGCGGCCGTGGCTCGTCCGGGTTCTGCCGCATGATCTCCAGGATCTGCTTCGCGTGCTCTTCAGCCAGGCGGCGCGTCATGTAGATCTCGCGGACCAAGTACAGGCGGCCGTCGGGGTCTTCCCGCCAGTCCTGCCAGCAGAACGGGTTCGTGTAGCCCAGGTCTATCGACCACCACCTGGTCCAGCTGTTGGGGACGTCGAAGCGGTCGACCATGTGGACGCCGTCGTCCCAGCCTTCGAAAACCACGCCCTCGGACGCCACCCACAGGCCGTCACGCAGTCGCAGCCGCCGCGCCCCTGTGAGGGCATCGAGCTTGGTCATGTACTCGCGGCCTGGCTCGGTGTACGAACCGTCACGGTTGACGTAGTACGGGTTGTCGCGGTGCGTCGAGGTGATCATGCGCATGGATCCGGCGTCCGCCCGACGCTTGATCCAGTGACTCGGGTGGGACGGGTTCGTCGTCAGCAGGATCTGCTTGTACGTCTTCGCGTTACCCCTCAGGCGGCTGATCAGCGTTTCGTACAGGTCGAGGCTGATCTCCACCGCTTCGTCGCAGAAGATTCGGTCCAGCTCAGCGCTGAGGAACTTCTCCGGCTTGTCGCCGCCTGCCACCAGGATCGTGGAGCCGTTGGCGTACCGGAATGCGGCCGGGTCCTTGCTGGACCCGCCGAACCATCGGACGCTGCCGTCGGCCAGCGCCTGCGCAGCGACCTGCCGTTGGAACGTGACGAGCGTGGTCGAGGTCAGGCTGATGTGGGTGGCACGCAGCATGAGGCCGCGCATGTTCGGGACCTGCATCGCAGTGAGGTGCATCTTCCAGCAGGCGGTCAGCGTCTTGCCCGTGCCGGCCCGGCCGACGGCGGCCACCTCGGTGTCCTTGCAGCGGAGAAGGTCGACGTTGGCGCCGCGGGGTTCGAAGCGTACGACTCCTGTGGTCACACGAGATCCTGGGGGTCGACACCCACCAGCTGGTAGGTCACCCCGCCGGAGTGCTCGACCTTCGCCGGCTTCTTCATGCCGGTCAAAGACTGGACCGATTCCAGGCACTGCCGGGCCGAGTTGATCGCGGAGAGCACGGGCGCGTGGTCGCGGAGCGGGTTGCCTTTCGCGTCGCAGACGACCTTGCCGTGGGAGACGACGACGTGGTCCGCTTCGACGACCTCGACGGCCTTGGCGAACAGGTACTCCATGCGGTCGAGGTGGACGCGGAGCGCCTTCTCGCCGGCTTCCTGGACGACTTCGCGGACGGCGCGCTGTACGGCGCTGATGGCGGCCCATTTGCTGATGCCGAAGTGCTTGCCGACTTCGGCGTAGGTGAGGCCGCCTTGGGACCAGTAGTCGGCGATCGCGGCGTCCTCGGCGGCCTTCTCGGGCGTGCGGACGTACTGGCCTTTGCCGTTGCGTGAGTGCTGGTTGGGGTTGCCGATGGGGTTGTCGTTGGCGGTCACGGCTTCCCCCTTCTGGTTGCGTGGGTTACTGGTTGGCGTGCTTTGATGGTAACGATGCGTGCAACCGGGGTGGCGGCTCTACGGAGTGTGCGCAGGGAGAACCCCCTCTCCGTCGGGCGTCGGAGAGGGGGTTCGGCCATGCCAGGGGTCAGGGGCGCCGCTGCGTAGACCGGGCGGTCGTGGGGGCACATCAGTCGGGCATTGGGATGCCCATCTCTCGCAGGATTTCCATGTTGATCTGCCACGGCTCAGGACCCTCGGGGGACGGCACGACATGGGATGCGTCCACGTGGACCAGGTCGGTGCCGCCAACGCGCTCGTAGCTGCCGCTGGACGGTGCCCACCTGACGTGTTCTCCGCGGAGCCGGTAGCGGACGCGGTCTTGCATCTTGCTGGTGCACTGCGCGCAGTCGCACACGCCCTGCACCGAGTATGACTCGGCGAACTCGGAACGGACGTTGCCGAAGTAGATGAGGTGGGTGCCCGGTGGCAGAGGAGCAGTGGTCATGGGGTTCGTCCTGTCGTGTCGGGCGGTCAGGCGGCGGTGGTCAGTCCTCGCAGACGCAGGCCTCATGCGGGAAGCGGCACGGCCGCGGGTGCGCCTTGGCGGCGTCACGGACGGCAATGATGGCGCCGATCTCCTCGTAGGACAGCCCCTTCGCGAGGCGATAGCTCTCCCGCCAGTAGTCGGCTTCCGTGTACTGGGCGTCGTTGTCGGCGAGGAGCTGGGTGGCGATCTCGCGGAGTTCCGTGGCGTTGAGGTCGGGCGAGGTGAGGCGGGTGCGGATCTCGTCGATCTGTTCGTTCGTCATGGGGCTGGTGGTTGCCACGGCGGGATTCCTTTCGGTGGCAGGTTGAGCGTATGGCGGGGTCAAGCGGCGTAGCGGGCGGCGGTCGTTCAGGCGGCAGGCCGGTACGGGCCCCACTCGCCGCGCAGCATCGGGTTGTACGGCCGGTCCTCGACTTCCAGCGGCAGGTCGGACCAGACGAGGTGGGTGATGCCGAGGTCCAAAGCGGCGGCGACGCGGTGGTGGCCGTCGACGAGCCAGGGCTCACCCCGGTAGGTGCGGATCATGATGGGGAGTTCCATGCCGTTCCGGCGGATCTGCTCCAGCAGCTCCGGGTAGTGCTCGGACTGCCGCTTGTGGTCGAGGACGTCCCGCACGGTGATGCTGTCGGGGGTCTCGTCGTCGTCGGGGGTGAGCATGTCGAGGACGTTCGCGGTGGGGATGATGCCGAGCATTCCGGGGCTCCGATCGGTCAGGTAGTGATGGCGTCCAGGGCCATGCGGACCACGGCCTGCTCGCCGGGGCCGTCCGGGCGGGGCGCGCCAGCCAGGTCAGCGGCGGCGTCCATGTCGGCGGTGGTGGCGCCGTCGGAGTCGAGGCCGTGGTCGGCGAGGGCGCGGGCGGTCAGGTAGGCGTCGTAGGCGGTCACTTGAGGGCTCCGTACTCGCGGGCGAAGGTGAGGTGGTCGCGGATCGCGGCCATGGCGTCGTCGGTGGTGAGCCGGCCGGACGTCCAGGAAGCCCAGACCGCGTTGATGTCGGCGAGGGCGAGGCGGGCGGCTTCGTCGGGGGTGGGCTCGTCCTGCGGGGCGGTGGTCATAGCGTTCCTCTCAGGCGGCGAGCAGCATGCGGGCTGCGAGCTGGTGGTAGCAGCGGCTGCCCTTGAGGCCGGCGGGGCAGCTGCACGCGTTGGGGGCGGTCTTGTAGGTCTCGGTGCCGTCGGTGGAGACGGCGATGAAGACCACGCTGCGGAGGGGGATGATCGCGCCGTCCTCGATCAGCTCGCGGGCGGAGGCGATCTGGTGCGGCTTGTAGTCGGTGAGCGCAACCTGGGCGCGGCGGATGTGGCGGGCGCAGGTGGGGCCGTAGCCGGTGGCCTGGCTCTTGGCGGAACGGAGAACGCGACCGCAGCGGAGGCAGTGGGTGTGGGTGGTGGCTGCGGCGTTCATGTGGTCCCCCTCGTTCCTGGTGATGACTACACACTATGCCTACTCAGTTCTCATGTCAATAGAGTTGGCCCATTGAGTCCGCCTACAGAGATGGCATACTGAAGTCATGGCAGACACCGACGAGCAGAAGATCGCAGAGATCCAGCGACTCACCGAACGGATCGCTCAGGACCGGGCCCGCATCTTCGAGTTGATCCCGCAGGTCTTCCCCGAGAAGCGCGGCGAGGAGCCAGTGCGCGGCCGGCTCAACGAGGTCGTGAAGGCGTCCGGCTTCACCCGTGAGTACGTTGCCCGCATCCGGGACGGGAAGGTGAAGCCGTGATGATCGATGCCGTCGCGTGGGTTACCCAGCAACTCGCCGCAGCAGGGTTCACAGCACTCCCGAGCCTGCGGCCGTCCGAGTACTTCGAGACCACCGGGTTCGCCGTCGAAGCCAGCAGCGTCGCAGGCGCGGCCCGCGTGACAGTGACCGCGCGCTTCACCGGGCAGGACAAGTACGAGCAGTGGGGCGAGGCGCAGGCCCTCGCGAACAAGCTGATGGACGTGCTTGAGCCGTTGGGTGTGGGGTTCGAGGAGATTGAAGGCCGCGAGCCGAACTGTGCCTTCGACGCGTACCCGCCGAGCACGGGCCCAGTGCGCCCGGACGAGGAGCCCACGTGAGCGAGACGCCGCCACGCCCCGACTACACCCGCATCGCCGTACTCGAACACGACCTCTTCGGCATCCAGCCCGAGCCCGGCACAGCAGCTGCGCTCGTCATCGGCCTGCGCCGCGCGGGAACCTGCCTCACTCATCAGCCAGTCGACACGACCATGCTCGGCGATCCCGTTCACGTCGGCATCTGCGCGAGATGCGGGACCAGCATGACCCTCAACGAGGACGGCCACTGGGTCACCGTATGACGACGGCCCCGCCCGGACGAGATCCGAAGCGGGGCCGCTGCACGTCTGGGGTCAGTAGTCTCCCGACGCCCGCAACTCGTCCTTCACCGCGGCCAGATTCGCCGGGCAGTACACCTTCACCGCCATCACCAGCACCTCATTCGCCTCCGCCTTGTAGGTGCCCCAGGTCTCCCCGATCGGATACAGGCCCCCGCCGCCCGTCGCATCGAACATCCACTGCACGCTGTGCCCCGCATCGAGTCCGTCGCACCACTGCTGCGGGTACTCCAGCAGCTCCTCGTCGGTCGGTCCCTTGTCCTGCCAGCTGGTGAAGTTGGCGTCGTGGACGGCGCGGAGAAAGCGGTCGGCCTTGCTTGCGGTCTTGCTGGGGCTGGGCTTCGAGTCGGCCTTGCCGCTGCTGCTCCCGCAGCCGGCCAAGGCGAGGCAGGCGGCGGCGAGCAGGGCGGTGACGGCGGCACGGTGATGCATGGATCCCCCCGAGGTGGCGGCGTTCTGTTCCGCCGCATGATGCGCCTGTGTGGAGGCGTGGTGAAGGCTGTGTCACTGATCCGTGACCCGAATCCACTCGAACCGGCAACGGCCGTCTTCCGGTAACGGCACACTCAGATCATGGACGACGTGGTGTACATGGTGCGCGGCAGCACCCGCGAGACCTGCCAGCAGGCATTGGACCGGCTCTGCGAACGGCTCGACGCCCGTCCGACACTGCTCCCCACCGACGGCACCGGCCGCGGCTGGGTCGCCCGCGCCGTACCCGCCAGCCCGGCCGAGTCTGGGGAATGACGGAGGCCCTGCCAAGACGGGGGAGCCTGGCAGGGCCTTCAAGTCCAGTGTGCCACTGTTCCTACATGTTCGTGGTGTTCCTACCGAACCAACGTGCAGTGTTGTGCACCTCCTGATGAATATGCACCTGCCCGCGGCCGCCCGTCGCCCGGGCCAGCACCAACAGCAGCAGCGCGGCCACCGCTGCCGTCGTTCCGCCGATCGCCGCGATGCCGGCTGCGGCTTGCCCGATCCCCCAGCCGACCCCTGCTCCGGCCGCGCCGGCTCCGAGGCCGCCACCGAGCATCCGCTGCGCGAGCGGGTCGAGGACGGGCTGTGGAGTGAGGTCGCGGGGCGCTGGCATAGCCATGGGCTGTACGTACTCCTTCAGCACGGGCACCATCACGCTCGGGTTCTCCGCGGACGGCACCCACGTGACGGCGCCGCGCTCGGTGTACAGCTCGACTTCGGCGGGGTAGACGGGGCGGTGCCCGACTGGGGGCACGTGCTTCTGGTACTGCTCGGGCACCATCACGGCTCCTTGGTGTGGTCGGGGCGGACGGCGTAACGGCCGAAGCGGGGCTTGTGGACGCGCGGGTCAGTGGACAGCCACCGGCCGATCGTCGCCGCGTGCGGGACCTCGACGTCGGGATACAGGCGGCCGATCGCGTCTCGGATCGCCTCGGGGCCGATCCCGTCGGCGCCAGCCTTCGCGACGATCTCGTACACCAGCTCCCGACGCGGGTCGCCGTCTTCGCTCTGCGGGCCCATAGCTGCCGGAGTCTCGGCGGCCGGCGGCTTCCAGGTGACGCCGCCTGCGGCGAGGATGTTGCGGAACTGGGCATCGAGATCGTCGTCGCGGCTGCCGCTCTCGTTCATCGCCTCGTGGAGCTTGCGGCGCGCGGCTTCGGCCTGGTCGATCGCTTCCTGCGCGTCGCCTCCTGCCGGGGCGGTGTCCCAGTCCGCGGTGACGCCACGACCGCGGGGCACGGGAGGCTCTGGGGTGGTCTCGACGACCGGGGTGGGCTCGGGGGTCGGGCCGCCGAAGAGGTGGTCGGTGCCGATCCACCGCTGCTCGTATGCCTCACCGGCCGCCCGGCGTGACAGCTCGTCGAGCTCGGGGTGCCGGTCGGCGGTCGCCTTGACGATGTCGAGGATCTGCGAGGGCCGCATGCGGTACACCTTCAGCGGGTGGACCTGGCTGTCGCCGTCCCGGACGAGCGCGCACCCCGGGTAGGGGGCGTCCTCGGCGGAGGCGTTGTGGTGGTAGCCGAAGAAGTAGTTCAGCTCAGAGTCGTCGGCGACCTTCATTCCGGCCTTGAACGTGGATTGCTTCAGGATCTGCGGGTCAGCCAGCACGTCCTGGGTGGCGCGCAGCCCGGACGTGGTCTCGTTGACCGCTGCTGCGCGGGCGATCTCCAACGTCTGGATCAGGTTGTCGGCGATGCCGCGAAGCGTCTCGTCGCGGCGAGAGCGGGTGGAGAAGACCTCGGCGCCCTCGTCGTTGAACACGCGGATCTCCGGGACCTCGTGGTCGACGGGCAGCTTGTCGTCGTTTGCTGCGATCTCCCGGTCCTGGTAGCCGACCTTCCGGGCCTTCGCGACCCGCACCAGCGCGGCGGCCATGGCGTGCGCCTTCTCCGGGGTGTCAGCCACCCAGTCGATCGGCGGCCGGCCCGGCTTGCCCGCCGCGGCCCAGGCGCGCATCCACTTCAGGGCGAGGCCGCCGCCGTTGAGGTCGATGACCCAGGTGAGGGAGTCGACCGTGCGGCACTGGTTGGCGACCATCACGTTCATCAGGTTGGTTTTGCCGGAGCCGCGCTGACCGACGATCAGCATGGAGGCCTGCCGGTTGACGGGGCCCTCCGGGGTGCCGTCGCGGAGGATGCCCAGCGGGGCAGGCTCGTTGACGGTGAGCGGCGAGTAGTCCTCCGGGTAGTACACGTCCTCGACGAGCCGGTTGACGGTGGACACGTGCAGGAGGACCGCACCGCGGTGCGCGCCCGGCCCGACTTCCACGCCGCACCCCTCGGGGAGCTTGGCGTCCGCGGCGAGCTGGTCCTTGTAGACGGCGATGTCCTTCCAGCGGGTGCCGCCCGCGCCGCACTCGCCGTCGAGGCTGAACCCGCCGCCGGACTCCCAGACTTCGACGCCGACGATCTGCACGACCGCGCCCGCGCAGACGCGGACGATGCGGTCCTCCCACTCGTCCGCGATGGCCTTGCGCTTGCCGTCCAGGGTGGCCCGGCGCGCGGCGGCCTCCTGCTCGACGCGCTGCTCCTCCGCCTTCTCCTCGACGTGGTGCGCGCCAGCCATCGCTGCGCCCAGGCCGAGGACCCCGGCGAGGAGACTGCCAATGCCCCACTGCGACCAGGGACCGCTGGCGATGGCCCACGAGCACCAGCCAGCCGCACCCAGCCACCCGGCGGCACGCAGGGCGAGCGTGGCAGAGGTGACCTTGTGACGGCGGCCGGCGATGTGGCTGCCCACGAGGCCGGCGCCCGCGGTGAGAGCGGCCCATTCCCACGGCATGGCCAGGGTGTGACCGGCGTAGCCGACGGCGAGGGCGGCGAGGCCGGTGTTGATGGGGCCGGTGACGGGGCCGTGCTTGGCGTCCCAGTCGAGCTTCACGACAGTGCTCCCAGTAGCAGTCAGATGTTGGCGGAGACGTCCCACATCCGCTCGCCTGCGGCGCCCTTGCGGGGGTTCTCCAGGCGGCTGATGTCGACGTGGTGGAGCTGACGGAACGCGGGCTGCAATTCGGAGGCGAGTTCGGCAGCCTTCAACTGGAGACCGTGGATCTGCCGCATCAGGTCGACGATGTGGGGGTCGAGGGGCTGGGTGGCGTCGGCGTTCTCCACGGTGATCTTCATGGCTTCGGCGTGGAGGCGCAGTGCCTCTTCCAGCCCGGCGAAGTCGGCGCCGACTTGGAGCATCCCGGTGGGGTGGTAGTTGGCGGCCGCGCGGGCGAGTTCCATTGCAGGGGCGACGAAGTGGTGTCCTCCACCGGACATTGCGGTTCCTCCAGAGGTGGGTACGGGGGCGGGGTTGGTGGGGCGTCGCACGGTCGCGGCGACGGGCGGGCTGGTCTGGGCGGGCGGGGTGTTGCGGTTCTTGCGGTGGCGCGCCCATACGGCTTTGAGCCGGTTGAGGGCGGCGCCTGCGTCGCGGGTGCGGAGCCACGTCCAGGCGGCGGAGCCGAGGGCGCGCACGCCGTCCCACAGTGCGCTGCCGGCTCGCTTGGCCTGGCGGGCGGTGGCTTTCGCGGCGCGGGCGAGGTAGGGGCGGGATGCCTTGGCCGCGCCGCGGGCTGCCCGGGCGGCGGCGGCTTTCACGCCGTGGCTCTTGCCGCTGCTGTTGGTCTTTGCGGCGAGGGTCTTCGCCGCTTTCTGGATGGCTTTCTTCGCTGCCTTCTCCGCGGCGGCGGCCGCCTTGTTCTGCTGCCGAGGGTTCTTAGCGGAGTCGAGGGTGTGGCGGCCCGGCCCGGTGTGGCGGCTGCCGTCCTTACGGAGGAGTCCGCTACGGGAACGGCCGCCTCCGCTACCGGTGCCGCTACGGTGGCCACCACCCAGCGACCCGGTCTTCGACGACCCGCCGCTACGCCACAACCCGCCACGCGAACCGCTACCCGCACCGCTACGGCCCCCCGTAGCGCCACGCTGGGAGCCGCTACCGCCACGCCCCGACCCCGCTCCAGGCCCGCTACGCAGGCCGCTACCGCCACCGCTACGCGGCCCCCGCAACGGCGTAGCGCCACCCGACCGGGTGGCCACGCTACGGCGGACCGAGGCGCGACGGCGGGCCACCGCCACCGTGGCGCCCGCTACGACAACGACTCCGGCGGCGGCCGCGGCGAGCGGTCCCCCGGCGGAGTAGGCGGCGGTCGTGGTGAGCGCGGTGGCGTTGCTGGCGCCGGCCAGGGTGGGGGCCATGGGCAGGCCGCGGGTACGGCGCCGGGTCTCCTTCTCGGGCAGTTCGGGGACGGGCCATTCGGCGGGCCAGGCAAGGACCGGGGAGGGCCGGGCTGTTTCTTGTGTGGGGGGATCGGGCGGGGCCTCGGTGGTGGATCCAGGGGCGGTGTTGGTGCGGGCCATGGGGCGGGTTCCTTCACTGTGACTGTGACTGCAGTCGCACTCTGATCGGGCGGGGTTGGCGCTGGTCAGTGGGCGGACGGGGGGCGGGTTTGACTGCGACTGCGGTCACGGTCACGGCGGGCTTTGTCGTCGGCGTGGGCCATCACGAGGAAGACGATCGTGATCAGCACCATGGCAATGGCGGCGGCGAGCAGCATGTGGGATTCCTTCGAGGTCAGGCGGCGCGGGGGCCGGGCAGGTTCTTGGTCTCGGCTTCGACCTGGCGGCGGATCTTCCCGGCCTGGGCGCGGGAGTTCGGCAACTCGGCCTTGCCGAGGGCGTCGACAATCGCTCCTTCGGTCGGACGGTGACCGAGCCGGAGCCACAGGGAACGGACAACGTGCTGCGGGGTGCCGACGGCGTAGAGCGGCCCATCGATGGCGAGTCCGCTCGTAGCGCTCTCGGCTGCGGAAGGCGTAGCGGGCTTGGCCGGGGCGGTGCTACGGGCGGGCTTCGGCGTAGCGGGCACGGACGCCACAGCGGGCCGCTCGGTAGCGGCCGGTGTAGCGGCAGGCTTCGGGGGCGCTACGGGCTTCGTAGCGGGTAGCGCCACACGGGTAGCGAGGAGGCCGTGGATCTGCCGCATGATCGCCCCGAACGCGAGTAGCGCCGCCACCGGAGGAACGGCCGCTACGACGTAGTCCATGCCGTTGGCGTCTGCTCCGACTCCGGCAACGTTGAGGCCGATGGATCCGCCGGATCCGGCGACCGTCAGGAAGATCGCCCAGCCGTCGGTGCGGCCGGCGAGCGCGGCGCGCAGCATGAGGACCTCACCGATGATCACGAACAGGTCGACGGTGGCCGGCCACGCCCAGGCGCGTGCGGCGTCGGCGAGGCCGTGCGCGCGGGCGACGTCGTGGAGATGCTCGTAGGACAGCCAGAACGCGGCGCCGGTGAGGATGATCGACGCGGTGGCTGCGATCACGGCGAGCGTGAGGTTGGGGTTCTTCACGGTGACGGCTCCGTGGGGTGCGGGTTAGCGGTGGCGCCAGGCCCAGATGGCGAGTCCTGTGGTGATCAGGAACGGCCAGGCTTGGTGCGCAACGAGGGCGAGTAAGGCGAGGGCGGTGAACCCGTAGCGGGCGAGGGGGGCGTGGAGGGTGTCGACGAGGGGTGATCGGTTGCGGGGGCAGCGGCAGCGTTGGTAGCGGCGTATGCGCCGGCGTCGGGGGACTTCGATGTAGCGGGTTTTCACGGTGGCTCCTGGGCGGCTGGTGGATTTCCAGGGCGCACGCGTGGTGTCGTGCGCCGAGGGCTACCGGTCAGCTGCTGGTGCGGGTGACGCCGCGCAGGGCGTCTTGGGTGTTGAGGGCTTGGGTGCGTTCTTGCGCCTGCTCGGGGGTGTTGTAGAGCTGCGGCATGGGGTCGTTCTCGACCTCGTACTTGGTGTTGTTGCCGACCTTGACCGGTGTGATCTTGCGGTTGAACGGCTTCATGAGGTGCTCCTCGGGCTGGCTGGAGTGGTCTTGGGGTGCCGTCCCGCTCGGCCGCAGGGGGTGCGGGTGCGAGCGGGACGGCGGGCCGTGCGGCGGGACGAGGGGTTCGGGTTACCGCCGCGCGGCCGGCTGGTGGGGTCAGGCGGTGGGGCGTGGGAGGGCGCGGCAGCGCTCGGCGTGCCGTTGGGCGTCGCGGTGCGCGGCGTCCTCGCTGGGGAAGACGTCCTTGTAGGGGCAGCCGGTGCACTTGGTGTCGTAGGGCCAGTGGTCGGCGTCCTTGCGGACGAGGACGTCGACGGTGGCTCCGGCTACGGCCCAGTAGCGGGCGGTACAGCCGTCGGGCCAGGGGACTTGCCACGGCGTGGACGCGGGGCTGGGCGCTTGGCTGGGCGTCTGGGTACGCTGCATGCGGTCACTCCTGGTCACGTCAGGGTTGGCTGGCCCGGCAGGAGGGTGAGATCTCCTGCCGGGCCGTTCTCATTGCACGGTCGGAGGTGGGGCCTCCCGGCCGTTGTGTAGTCACACTACACACGTGTAGGCTGACTACACAAGACGGCAGGAAGATCCGCCTCCCCACCCCGGGAAGGAACGGACATGACAGACCGGGCGGAGGAGGTGCGGCGAGTGCTCGATGCTGTGGACGCCGTAGCGGCTGAAGAGCCACCAACCGAACAGGCCAAGCGGATCACGCAGGCATGGGGTGAAGCTGTTGATCGCTTCCGTTGGCGGCGCCAGCAGGCGGTACGCCGGATGCACGAGAGCGGTATGACATACCGGCAGATCGCCGACGAGCTGAGCATCAGCTTCGGCCGTGTCCGGCAGATCCTCGCCGAGGAACTCGAACCGCCGTCTGACGCCGAGGAGGACTGATGAAGATCGACCGGTTGCGGATCGACGGTGAGCCCGTGCGCCGCTTCTATGTGATCGCGGAGGTGACCTTCGCCGACCGGGAAGCCGATCCCCGGGACGAGTACGACCACAACTACTACCAGGACTCCGAGCTGCGCCGTGTCGCCACGGACTGGATGAGTGACGGGTTGACCGACCGGGACGATAGCCCGGCCGTGCGGTTCCGCGAGGTGCCGGAGGAGTGGCGTGAGCAGCTCGCACGGGAGGCATCGGATGGGTGAGCAGCGTCGGGACGATGAAGGAGGGGTCGTGACCGCCAAGCCGGGAATGGCCGCCGGCTTTGAGACCCCCTATGGCTGCCGCCACTGCGGCGTCGACCAGCGCGAACACGCTTGGCGGTGGAAGCCGCCCGTCGGCTGGCACCAGTGGACGCCCGCGACACAGGAGCAGATCAAAGCCCGGATGCGCGCCCGCCGCGCGAGCAAGGAGGCTCAGGATGGATGAGCTGGTGCGGTGGCTCGGCGAGCAGCTCGACGAGGACGAGCGGATCGCGCGGGCGGCTGGCGGCCGCAGCGAGCAGGAGTGGGCGGCCGATCTGAGCGGCAAGGATCCGGCTGGTATGTCGTCGTGGCCGGTGGTGGTGCGGTACGTGACGGACGGTCGACTGCGGGGTGCGGTGGCGAACCTGCCCGTCATGCAGGAGCGGTCGGAAGACCGGATGGTCCACATCGCTGCGCATGATCCGGCTCGGGTGCTGCGCGAGATCGACGCGAGGCGTGCCATTGTGGACGACCTCGCTGAGGAGATCCGCTGGGGTGCACGCAAGGGCCTGGACTACCAGGCTGGCGTAGCCGCGTGTGAGCGGACGCTGAAGCGGCTCGCCCTGCCTTACGCGGACCGGCCTGGTTTCCGCGAGGAGTGGCGGCCGTAGCAGCGCCCGGGCAGACGAGAGCCCCCGAGACCTGGACTCGGGGGCTTCGTCGTGAGTAGCGCCGGTCCGTCGGCAGCAGCATTGCGGCGGGCGGCACGACCAGGATCACACGCCCGTCAAGCCGGGCCCGGCTTCTCGTTGCGGTGCTTCCGAAGGTCGGCTTCGAGGCGGGTGCCGTACTCGCGGATGAGGTCTTCGTCGGTCATGGCGTCCGTCTCGGGGTCGCGTCGGATGCTCATGATGATTCGCGCGCCTTCGTCGTTCTCGTACTTAACGATGCGGTGCGTGTCGTCGCTTTCGGCCATGGCTTGTTCCCTCCCCTGGGGCGTGAAGATCTCAGGGTGCGCCCGGTGCTGGCGAGGGTCAAGGGTGCATACATCTATCGCTTCGAGGGGCGTGGGCGTACCGTCGTAGATCCACAATGGGGGGCGCCCATTGACGGCCCGCCAGCCTCCGTACCCCTGAGACCGGCGGGCCGCGGCATGTCCGGGGACGCGCGAGCGCCCGCCCTGTCTGGTGCTCACGGGGCAGGCGCTCGGGGTTTGGTGACCGCGCCCCACGGGGGCCGTCGCCTCTGGCCGCCCCTCGATCAGGGCGGTACAGCTGGTGCGCCAGCTCGCGAGGCTGGCGCGGGGCCCGGTGCCGCGCGAGGTGGCCGGGGCCACCCACACCGGGCGGAAGCGGCCTACACCGCCAACCATGGGGCGGGTCAGCCGCTGCGCCCAGGATGCCACGGGCGTCAAGCCGGGCGCTCGGGTTTCCAGTTGGGTCCGCGGAGTGTGGGCGGGACCGTGGCCAGCGAGATGCGGATCATCTGCTCGGCAAGCGCATCTGGCATACCGCCGAACCCAGGCTTGCGCGGCGGCCGTTCCTTCTCGGGGCGGTCCAGAGCGGCGCGCTGCTCCTCGGTCAGCCCGTAGCCCTCGGCGAGTGCGAGCAGCGTGGGGCAGTCGTTGACGTGCCCGGTGTTGGGTTCGGTGCAGTAGTCGGCACCGTCGTAGCCGCAGCCGTCGCAGGCGTAGTAGTCGGACCAGTGGGCGGCGAGCGGCTTGTGGATGTCGAGGATGCGCCGGTCAGCTTTGCAGCGGCGGAGGACCGCGGTCGGGTCGTGGATGGCGAGGAGTCCGGCGGCACCGGGCAGGAGGCTGCGGGCGACGAGGATGCCGTGGTTGTCGAGGAGTTCGAAGTCGTCGGTGGACGCGGTCCAGGTGGCGGCCCAGTCGCGGCCGTGTTCCTTGTCGGCGCTGCGGCAGAGTGCTTCGAGGTGGGTGATCTGCTGGGTGATCCAGCCGTGCAGGTCAGGCATGGGCTGTTCCTTTCGGATTCGTCGTGCTGCGCGCTGTTGGGCGCGTCGGGTGGCCCGGTTGGGGGTGGGGTCGGGTGCGGTGTCGGCTATCAGCTGCTCGGTGCGGACGACGGTGGTCTGCCAGTGGGCGCCCAGGGCCGGCGTGTGCTCACCGCGCGGGGCGCTGGACGGGTCGGTCATGGCTGCTCACCGCCTGCGTTGATGGTGCGGGCCACGGCGAGAGCCTGTTCGCTGACGCTGCCGTGCCCAGCGGCAAGCCACTCGCTGGCCTCTTTGTGGCTCTCGTCACCCCAGACCTGTTGGACGACACTCAAGATGCCTATGTGGGCGGTGAGTTGAGGGCATTCTGTGTGCCGACGGGGTCGGCGAGTCCAGCCAGGCGTCCGGTGATATTCGGTGCGACGGCGCGGAGTTGTTCGGCTGCGGCCCGTAGTTCGTCAGCGGGGGTCATGGTTCTCCGTTCGGGTCTGGATTGGCTGTGCGGGCGCCTGAGGCCCTGTGAGGCGCCGGGTGGACCAGGGCGACCCGGATGCGTTCCGGACCGTTCTGGCGCCCGTACAGGGCCGTGGCGGGGCTATGCGGGCGGTACGGCGGGCGTGTAGTCGTGGCGTGCGTCGTCGACGTTGCCCTCCGCCTCGCACTGGAGGCAGAGGCCGGGCGTCACCGGGTCATCGCCGTCGCGGTGGACGGCGTGCGGGTGGGGGCACTCGGCGCAGGGGGGCGCCTCCTGCCCGTCGTCGGTTGCCGCGGGCTGCTGCACCACAGGGGCGGGCCGGTCCGGGTTCTTCAGGCAGGAGTCGGGGTCGATGCCCTCGCAGTTGCCGCAGGCGTGAGGCAGCCGGTAGCCGCCTGCCACGAGGTCGTCGAGGAGGACGTCCCGGCCTTCGCTGCTCGCGGCCCACACGGCAACGCGGCGGAGCAGCTCGTCGAGGTCGTGGGTGGCGGCGTTGGCGCGCATGCGGGTGAGCATCTGCTGGACGTCGGCGGCCGTCGCCTCCTCGTCCGTGTCGGGCTGGCCGGGCCGCGCCACGGTCGGCGGCTCCAGGCACTCGCAGTCCCCGACCGCCTGTCCCTCGCAGACGTGATCGGACAGTGGGGTGCCGGTGTCGGCGTGCAGCCGGTACATGTCCAGCAGCCCGTCGGCCGCCTGGTATGCCTCGGGGTAGTCCGCGGCGGCGTCCCGCTGCTTCTTCAGCCACTGCTCGAACTGGTCGCCGCGCTGGGGACGCGCCTCGGTGGCGGGCTGCTCCTCGTCGGCCACGCGGCTCCCGTCCGCCTCAACGGCCAGACGGCGCAGCTCGGCCTCCAGGCTCGTCGTCGTGACCAATGTGCGGGTGAGTGGCAGCCTCCGCACGAAGTCGGCGGCGTGCAGCAGGCCCTGCGCGTAGGCGGCCCGGTCTGTCTGCTCGGGGAGCACGGCCAGCACCGCGTCGGCGCGCCTCAGGTACGTGTCCCGCTCATCCTGGTCGAGGTCGGTGTAGCCGATGGCCCAACCGGGGTGGTTGTGGGCGTACAGCGCTTCGGCGATGCGGTCGCGGAGTTCGGCCCGGTCCGTCGGCGGGGACACCACGGCGGTCGGCTCCTCGATGACCGTGGTGGTTCGCGTCATCAGCCGATGCTCCCAAGTCGGCTGCATCTCGCGGCGGCTGGCGAGCCTCTCCAGTCCCTTGTCCTTGGACGCCCACGAGGCGCGAAGGCCGTGAGGCTGCCACGGCGCGTCTGCGGTGGGACGGGACTGGA
The DNA here is from genome assembly GCF_044387825.1 of Streptomyces sp. NPDC020299. Taxonomy (NCBI): domain Bacteria; kingdom Bacillati; phylum Actinomycetota; class Actinomycetes; order Kitasatosporales; family Streptomycetaceae; genus Streptomyces; species Streptomyces sp. NPDC020299. The sequence goes on along the minus strand of NZ_JBIRWL010000034.1, from coordinate 18,529 downwards.
TGAAGTAGCTCACCCGGGTCTCGGCGGTCGGGTCGGTGTGGTTCACGGGGTCTCCAGGGGTGAGAGGATTCGGTGGCCGGCCGCCCACATAGCCCGCGGGCGGCCGGTCCTGGTCAGGTGAAGCAGTAGCCCGAGTCACAGGCGCCGTCGGCCTCGTCGAACATCGGCAGCAGGTCGACCCCGTCCGGGATCGCCTCCCGCAGCGGCCGGTTGAACCGCGTCAGGTAGACGTGGTCCTTGCCGAGCTCGTCGCGGCGCTCGTTCAGCAGGTCTTCGAGCTGGCACGCCTTCTCGAACTCCTCCGGCTCCTCGCGGCGCATGTCGTGCCAGGTCTCCGGCCGGTGGAACGGGCAGAAGTAGCAGCTGCTCTTGGGCGGTACCGGCAGGCCGGCGTCGCGGATGATGCGCTGGCAGTCGATGCGGCGCAGGCCGAGGTCGAGGAGCGGGTACACGATCCGCTCGTGCGGCTCGGTGATCCGGTTGTTCGCGCGGTGGATCTCGTCGACCGAGATGCCTATGCCGATCGTGGCCGGGTTGTCCTTGCTGGCGCCGCGCCGCTTCATCTCCTTCCCAACCACCTTGATCTTGAAGTCGGCGGTGCAGGAGCGGGTGCCGGGCGCCCCGTTGGACATACGCACCGGGATAGGCAGCGAGCGGGAGCCGGGCCGCGTGAGGCGCCCGTGCAGCGTCTCCACGGTCCCGTCCCGGCGTCGGCGCTGGACCTCGGCCAGTTCGATGCCGTGGTCGGCGGCGTAGGGCTTGGCGTAGTCCTCGACGTACCGCAGGGTGGCCTTGCGCTCGCTGTCGTCGCCGACGTTGGCGAAGACGAACAGCGGGAAGTCGATGCGGCCCGTCGCGGCAAGGACGAGGAGCGCGGTGGACTGGACGCCCCCCCCGTAGCTGATGGACCGGAGGCTGGGCGGTCGGTCGGTCATTCGGTTCTCCTTGGTGGTGGGGTGTGGGTGCGGGCCGCAGCCAGCACTCACGCGGGCTCGTCCGTGGGCCGCAGCTGCAGCGGTGGCGTGGTCGGCTTCTTCCGGGCGCCGGGGCAGGGATAGCCGAGCGAGTCCCGGTGCATCGGCAGGCGGCCGCTAGCCAACGGCGTGAAGACCGAGAGCCCAGCCGGGCACTTCTCGCGCGCCGGGCAGAGGACCTTGCCGACGAAGGGCGGGTAGTCCGTGAAGCCGGTTTCCGCGTCGGCGCGCATCTGCCGTTCCTGGTCGGTGCTGCCCCACTGCGGCGCGTTCACTGGTCGCCGTCCTCGTTCGCGGCGGGCACCACAGCCGGGACAGCGGCGGCCCGGCGGGCAGCCTCGGCTTCCAGAGCCTCGCGCAGCGGCAACTGTGGCTTGGCCGCGCGCTCGGCTTCCTCGGCCGCCATGAGCGCGTCCTGCTGCTGGACCTCGCGGAGCGTGGCGGCCCGGTAGATGGTGGTCTCCGAGACCTGCACGAGGGTGTTCTTGCCGTGGTCCAGCAGGTGCCAGGAGCCGTGCTCCCAGACCCAGGAGAAGTCGGGCTTAGAGCGGGGCTCGTCGGTTTCGCCTTCGTCGTCGAAGTGGCCGTACTCGTCGCCCTCGTAGTCGTAGGCGGCGCGGGTCTTGGCGGTGTCGAGGTCGAGGTAGAGGGCGTTGCCGTCCCACCAGTCGCTGTCTTCCATCCAGGCGTGGAAGACGGTGAGGGCTCGGGCGAGTCGGGGCTGGTTCACGGGTGCTCCTTGGGTGGTTGGGCGGGCTTAGACGGAGGGCAGGGGGGCGGGTTCGTCCCAGACGGCGGCACCGGCCTGACGGCCGTCGAGGATGAGCGTCCCGGCATGCGAGTCGACGTCGCGGCGGTAGTGGCTGGCAGGCTCGGTGCACACGGTCTCCGGGTAGCGGTGGTGCCGGGCTCCGCACTGCCCGGTGCCGGTCTCGGTCTCGCAGCCGGGGCAGTCGTCGATGTGCTCGGGGTCGTCGCTGTCGTCGGCGACCACATGCGACTCCTCGGCGGGCTCCTGGATCGCCTGTCGGACGGCGGTGACCCACTCGGGGACGGGGAGCGGGTGCTCCCAGCGCGTGGCCTGCTTCTCGGCGGCGTCGCACAAGGCCGTGACGGCGGCCACCTGGGCGCGGAGGCGGTGGACTTCGGCGAGCAGCGCGGCAACGTCCTCCCGGGCGTGCTTCACGAACTCCCGGTCAGCTTCGGCGTCCTCCCCGTCACCGAAGTTGAGGGTGCCGACGCCCCGCAGGTACGGGCCGGAGACGTTGGCGTAGAAGTCCGGGCCGTAGGCGGCGTGCTCTTCCCACGGTCCGGGTGTGGCGGCCTGGGCGCGGGCGGCGATCTCGTCGAGCTGCTGTTGGGTGAGGGGTTCGGTCATGGCGGGCTCCTGGGTGGGCGGGTGTGATGGTTTGCGGTGTTGTGGGGCTCAGGCGGCAAGGTTGGCGAGGGCCAGCAGGACGTCGGCGTGGCAGGGCTGGTCTGTCGGGCACCAGCACATGAGGTCTCGGCCGGCGAGTTCGGCGCGCGCCGCCTGTGCCAGGTCCGGTCGCTGGTCGAGCCAGTCGCGGAACATGGCCACGGCCTGCTCGCGGGTGGCGTCCTGGACGAGGTGCCAGGTGATGGTCTTGTCGGGGTGGACGAAGGCGTGGCGCTGGCCGGAGGTCTTGCCGAGGCGGCCTTCGCGCTCCCACTCGGAGCCGTCGAGGGCGGGCATGCGGATCTGGGTGCAGGGGTTGCCCCAGCGGGTGCCGCGGCCGACGTAGACGATGCCGAGCGGGTTGGTGGTGTGGTCCTGTGCGCGCCAGCCTTTGGTGCGGCGGCGTTGGATGCGGGTGGGCATGGCGGGTCCTTTCAGGCGGCGTTCTGGCGGGCGGCGGGGGTCTTGCGGGGGCGTTGGGCGTCTGGGGTGCCGACGGCGGCGCAGAGTTCCTGCCAGTGCTGGTCTTGTTCGGCGCGGGTCCACATCGAGGTGTAGGGGCGGGGCCGGGAGGGTGCGGGCTCGGGGCGGGTGGGGATGTCCTCGGCGTAGAGGTCGTTGATCGCGGTCACGGGGTCTCTCCCGTCTGACAGTTGGTGCACGGCGGCGGGGTGGGGCCGGAGGGGGCGGTGCCGCAGGGCCAGGCACCCTTGCGGGGGATGTGGTAGCCGGGGGTCTTGCTCTCCGGCCCGTCGGCAGGTGGCGCTGAGGTCTTGCCGGCGAGGCTCAGGAGATAGGCCTTGAGGTCGCCTTGCTCCCGCATCGCGACGATGTCGGAGGAGTCGATGTCCATCAGGCTTCCTCCATGTCGACGATCCGGGCGTAGTGGCCTTGCCATGCGGCGGTGACGGTGGCGTTGTGGCCCATGCGGTTCTTGGCGACGATGAAGTCGAATTCGCCGGCGCGGGGGGATGCGCGGTCGTAGTAGTCCTCGCGGTGCAGGAGGATCACGATGTTGGCGTTGTTCTCGATGCCACCCGACTCACGGAGGTCCGAGAGCGTGGGGGTCTTGTCGGTGCGGTGTTCGCTGACCCGGTTGAGCTGGGCAGCGGCAATGACGACGATCTTGAACTCTTGGGCGAGGGCCTTCAGGCCGACCGCGATGGAGTCGACCTCGATCACCCGGTTCTGTGCCTTCGTCTCGGCCTTCGCGATCTGGAGGTAGTCCACGATCAGCGCGGCCGGGAGCTCGCCGTTCGACTGCAACTGGCGCAGCCTGCGCCGCCACTTGGAGACGGGCACGGCCGGGGTGTCGTCGATACGGAGCGGGGAGCGGCGGATCGCGTCGCGGGCCTGGCGCACCTTGGCGTACTGCTCCCGGTCCAACGTCCGTGCTCGAAGCGCGTGGAGTGGCACTTTGGCTTCGGCGGCGACGAGCCGTTGTCCCATCTGGACGTGGGACATCTCCATCGAGGAGATGAGGCAGCCGCGGCGGTGCTTGATGGAGACGTGCCGGCCGATGCCGAGGAGGACGAGGCTCTTGCCCATGGCGGGGCGTCCGGCGATGACGACGAGATCGCCGGGTTCCATGGGGGCTACGGACTGGAGGTCTGCCCACGGCAGGGGGAGGACGTCGTCGCGGGGGTTGTCGTACTCGTCGAGGACTGCGTCGACGACGCGGTCGAGCATCCACTCGCGGGACTCGTTACCGCCCTTGGCGGCGGCGGTGAGTTCCTGGAGGTTGGCGGCGGCGGTGTCGACGATCTGTGCGGCGGTGTCGTGGTTGGCGCGGGCTTTGTAGCCCATCTGGACGAGGTCGGTGCCGGTGGAGATGACGGCCCGGAGGAGGGCCATGTCGCGGAGGATCTCGGCGTAGTGGGCGGCGTGGGCGGCGGTGGGGACTGAGTTGACGAGGTCGTGGATGTAGGCGGGGCCGCCGATGCGGTCGAGGTCGCCTTGCTGGTGGAGGCGGTTGGTGAGGGTGATGGGGTCGAGGGGCTGCCCGCTGGCGTAGAGGGCGAGCATGGTGTTGAAGATCGTTTCGTGGTGGGGGTCGTAGAACGGCTGCTTGATTCCGTCGATGACTTCGACGACGTCGAGGACGGCGGTTCGGGCCAGGGCCATGCTGCCGAGGGCGGCGCGTTCGGCGTCGCGGTCGGCGGGCGGGGTGCGGTCGAAGGTGGCCGGGGTGTCGTCGTAGGTGGTCACGGTGGTCCTCGGTCAGGCCGCGTCGGCGGCGTGGGTGGTGGGGTGGCAGTCGGGGCACGGCTTGCTGCCGGGGCCGGTGCGGAACTTGGCGTTGAATTCGGCGGCGGGGTTGCCGTCTCCGCAGTGGCCGCACCAGCGGGGCAGGGAGGGGCCGCGGTTCGCGGCGGCCGCCTGGGGGGCCTTGGGGAGGTCGTTGATGCGGAGGCGGAGCACGGAGGAGTGCCGTTTGATGCCGTCCGGGTTCTCGGTGAGCTTGGCGGCGAGCTGCTCGTCGAGGTGCCATCCCTGTTCGGTGATGGCTTCGATGAGTTGGGGGGCCATGGCTGTGGCGGTGACGCGGCCGACGGCCCAGGGCTGGGGGAGGTTGCGGAGGAACTCGGCGGCGGCGGTGAGCGCGTCGTCTTCGCGCTTGCTTCCGGCCGGCCCGGGAGGGGTGGTGCTGTTGGGGTCCGCGGTGGGAGGGAGGTAGGTGGTTGTGGTTAGGGGGATAGGGTCTCCCGCCTGGGTGACCTTTGACTCCCTAGCGGGTGACCTTTCTGCCTTATTGGTCTCCCGGCCGGGGGACCTTTCAGGGGTAAAGGTCTCCCTAGCGGGTGGCCTTTCGCCGTCGTGCCAGGCATTGGGATCCCTGTCGGGGGACCTTTCGTGTTCGTCGTCCCAGTACGGGGCCGGCCGACCGGGGAACTCGGACGCCAGCGGCACGCGGAACGTGCGCTGATGGCCCCGGTGGGCGTAGACGTACTGGCCGCGCTTGTTGGTGAGGGGCTTACCGTCTGGGCCGCTGATGGGCACGCGCAGTTCGATGCCGCGGGCCGCGAGCTTGCCGAGCACCTTGCCGAGCTGAGCCTCGTTCTCGAAGCCGGTCTTGTGGAGCAGCTTGGCCATGAACTTTTGGCCGTAGCCGATCCGGCTGTCGTCCCAGACGAGGTCAGCGATGGCCAGGGCGACGACGCGTTCGCCGGATGAGATCTCCTGCGGAAGCCGGTCCTCGAACCAGCGGCGCAGTCGGTAGCCCATGGGTTCTCTCTTCGTGTTCGTGCTGATCAGGGCATGAAGGTGGAACCCCTTGTTCAGGGAGGCTTTCGATCAACCCTGTAATGAGAATACCGTTCGCGATCGCGCTTCGCGACCCCGATCGGCGAACGCGTAGCGCGACCGTGACGAGGTGTGCCACCATGAGCGGCATGGACGCCCTCGACATGGAGATTCAGGCCGCAGCCAAGAAGCGCGCGCGGGCCGAGCAGGCCTTCAACGACGCCGACACCGAGCTGCGACAACTCCTTGTCCGGGGTCGAGCGGAGGGCAAGGGGCCGTCGCACATGGCGAAGCTGACCGGCTTCACCCGCGAATGGGTTGCGAAGATCGCCCCCGACCCGAAGCGCGCCCGCGACATCCAGGCCGCCCGTAACATCGCCGAGTCCTGACACCGTTCCCCTCCCCTTCTCTCCGGGCCCCGCACCGTGTGGTGCGGGGCTTTACTGCGTGCGCTGGCCGGTCAGTCGTGGCTGTAGAACTCGACCTCGATGCCGTTACGGCGGACGGTCACCTGGGCGTGGTCGCCGAACGCGTCGAGCAGAACGTTTTCGAAGTGGCCGCCCTCGACGGCGCTCTCCAGCGCTTTGCAGCACAGGTAGCGGGCCTCGTCCGGTCCCTCGTACGGATCGGTCACCCAAGTGCCGGTGGCCTCGTCGCGGTGGCCGGGGATCTTGCCCAGACTGCGGTGGCCCCACATCTCCAGGTCGTCCTCGTCGGCGTCCTCATCGGCGGTGGTCCGCACCCACGTGCCGTGAACGCCGAAGGTGCAGGGATCACCGTCGTTGAAGTACGGCGTGTACTGCCGCCACCCGAACTCGACGATCGTCGGGTCGTCGAGGACGGCCTGGAGGATCGGCTGGAGTTCCTCGATGGGCTTCTGCTCGACGCGGGTGTCGCCGCGGGTGATGTCGCCCTGGACGGGGATGCCGAGGAAGTTGCGGGCGTCGGTCACTGGGTGCCTCCAGAAGGCTGGTTGAGGAGCAGGTGGGAGAGCGGGACGGTCTTGCGCTGGGAGCCGGACATCCACGGGGCGATGGGCATGCCGTCGATGTAGTCCGCGGGGCTGGGCAGCCAGCCGAGGTCCTCGAGGACGTGCTGTTCGGCGATGAGCCGGACCGGGACTTGCACGGTCGAGCGGGCCTTGGGGACGTCGAGGGTGACGCCGAAGATGCGCTGGCAGAGCCAGACGCCCTCGGTGTGGTGGTAGAGGGAGCGGTGCCGGACGTCGCCGATGATCCGCTTTGAGCTGTCGATGAACTCGTGGATGGGCAGGTACAGGTCGGGGCTGCCGCCCCACTTGCGGGCGCTGCTCTGGGCGTGGTGCCAGGAGTTCACGCGTGTTCTCCTTGGGGTAGGTGGCCCCGCTGGATACGCCCCGGCGGGGCTGCGGGTCAGGTGGTCGACTGGTCGGGCGTGAACTGGCGGACCCACTGGCCGCGCTTCCCGCCCTTGCCGCGCTCGTGGCGAGACGGGTTCGACAGGTGCCAGCACTGGCAGGCGCGGGCCCGGTACCAGATCAGGTGGGGTTTGCCGCGCATCGCGGCCTGGACGCAGGCGAGCTGGGCGACGGCTTCGGAGCCGTACCGGTGCTTGCCGCACGGCTGGGGGCAGCGGGCCATCAGGCGACCCGTCCGGCTTGTGCGGCGCGGGTGCCGCGCCAGACGGCGACCGCGGACTTCTCACCGGTCGGCCGGCTGGACCGGTCAAACCCGCAGTGCTCGATCACCCGGCCGCGGACGAGGGCCTGCGTGAGGTTCCCCCAGTCCGCGCGCGGGTTGCCGGGCTCCGGCAGGTCGTTGTCCGCGGCCACCTCGTACGTCGTGAACCGGCGGCCCGAGCGCGCGGCTGCGACGAACGCGGGCCGGACGAGGTCGCACCACGAGTGGAAGTCCAGGCCCGGTGCGGGCACGGTGCCGTCGAGGGCGGGCTGTATCGAGGCGGGCATGGGTCGCTCCCCTCAGGAGTAGTAGTGGATCGTTGCGATGCTGACGCCGTACTCGGCGGCCAGGACGCGGAGCGTTTCCCCGTCGTCACGGCGGCGCCGGATTTCGTCGCGTTGCGCGGGGGTGAGCTTCGGCGGCTTGTGCCCGGGCGGCCCGAAGCCGGAGCTGTTCCAGCGACGTTGCGTCTCGTTGGCCTGGAGCGGGCGGCCCTGCCGGATGGTCACGCCCGCTTCCACGAGGAGCTTCCGGGTGGCGTACGACGTCCGCCCGATCTCGGCGGCGACCTGGTCGATGGTCAAGTTCTGCCTGTACAGGCGGGCGGCCTGCTCGCTCACGGTGGCGGGGGTCTCGGCGGTCATCACTCCTCCTCGGGGTTCTTCACGGCGGCCAGTGGCCGTTTGTCGCGGGCGGTCGGGGTGCGCAGCGGGGTGGGGGCAGCCCAGTCGCGGGGCATGCCCGGGCCGGGCGGCGGCTCCGGCTTCCCGGCGAGCGCGTTCGGGGTGTGGGCCTGGCAGCGGTGGCCGGGGAGGTAGTGGCGGACCTGGTCGGCGCTGCCGCAATGCCTGCGCTCAGCGCCGATCCAGTGACCACACAGGTGGCCGGTCATCAGGCGGCGAGTTGCTTCGTCGTGCCGGTCCTGCGGAGACGGTTATCCGCGTCCGTGTTCGCCTGCCGGCACGGCGCGCAGATCTCCGTCTTCTCCCGGAGGTGCTTCTGGTAGCCCGGGCGGGTCCCGCACCGCGACCGCTCCGTGGCGTCCGCGAGATGCTGCGGCAGTACACAGTCCGTGACGCCACACTCCGACGTCACTCGCCCATCGGGGTGTTGGCCACGGTCGATCAGGAAGGCAAGCTGCCTCGGGGTGTACACCCGCCCGCGAAAGTGGATCTGCGCGCTACCAGTCCACGCGAGGTGTCCGGTGTACGTGCGGGTGGTGTTGGCGTCATAGATGCCTTGGAGCGTGGTCGGCTTCCGGGGCTTGGACGCCTTGCCAGCGGCGTCCGGGTCGACGGGCTTTGTCTGGTTCTTCGCCCGGTCGCGGAGCTTCTCATACAGCCGCTGCCGCTGCCGCGGCGACATTCCCGCATAGATCCCATGCCGGGCCCCGAGGGACTTGCCGCCCTCATTGGTCATGCAGTCGATCAGGCACGCTTGGGCGACCGGGCAGCCCTTGCAGATCTGACGGGCCTTCGCGATCCCGGCGACGTTGTTCTCCGAGAAGAACACGTCAGGGTCGACGTCTTTGGCGCGGCATGCGGCCTGCTTCTGCCAGGTCTGGTCTGCGGGCTGGGGAAGGAAGCTGATGTTCATGCTGCTGCTCCTGTGGGGATGTTGTGCGCGACCCGGGCGCGCAGGACGGTCCGCGCTGATACCTCAAGGCGGCGGCCGATCTGCTCGTCGTTCAGACCCTGTGCGGCCAGCTCGGCGACGTCCTCGGCGTGCAGGTGCTGCGGCGCGACCGGCTCGTCCGGTTCCGGTTCACAGGCCGGATCGTCGATGTCCGCCCACGCCATCGGCCCGAACCAGCCGTTCTCCAACGCCCAGTTCCTCGCCTGTTCCGCAGTCCGCGACGCGGCAGCCGGCACCAGCCCCGTCCGCCGGTACAGCGCAGCGACCTTCTCCGCAGTCGATCGGCGGACGCACGTCCACACTCCGGTCGCGGTCTGCTGAAGGCTGAAGTAGCTGACCCCGACCTGCCCGGCGATACCGGGCAGCGTGTAGCCGAGGACCATCAGGGCTTGCAGCCGGCGGCGGGTGCCGGTGGCGTCGACTAGTCCGCGCGGGATTGGGGGTGTCTGGTCGAGGCGGACGGCGAGGATCGTGGTGGCGGTGTGCCGGGCGACTTTGGTGTAGCGGCCGGAGAGGATGACGCTGAAGGTGGTGGAGTCGAGGCCGGTTGCGGCAGCGATCTGCCGGTAGGTCCAGCCGCGGGCGACGAGTCGTTCGAGGTGGGCGCGGGTTTGGGTTGCGTCGACTCGCCGGGTGAGGCCGTTGGAGCGGTCGTAGGCGCGGAGCATCTTCTGGGAGGCGGTCATGCCGCCACCCCCATCGCGGCGAGCGGGTCCTCGCCGACGGCGAGTCCGCGGATGACGAGGACGAGCTGGCCGCCCTTCACCTTCTCGCCGAGCCGCATGTCCGGGCCGACGAGCCGGGTGTGGTCGTCGTCGTCCAGCAGGCCGGCATCCACCAGACCGTCTACGGCGGCTTTGAAGCTGGGGTACCAGTTCGCAGGGTCGGCGCGGCGCGCGGACGGCGGGCGGAGGATGCCGAGGACGTGGGCCCGCTGGAACAGCGGTCCCGGCTTCGCCGCGGCGAGCGCCTGCATGAGCGTGGCGTGCTCGGTGACGGCTTCGTGCGCAGCGGCCCGCAGCTCCTTCGTAACCTCGTGCCGGATCCGGTGGTGCGGGCGCTGGTTGGCGTTCAGCAGCCGCAGCCCTGTCGGGAGGGCAATCGTGTAGGTGGTCACGGCTGCTCTCCCTTCTGTTCGTCGCGGATCGCGGCCCGGAGTCGGGCGAAGCCGGCTTCCAACTCGGGGTTGGCGGCCACGTAGTCGCTGAGGTGGGCGGCGAGCTCCTCGAACACGTCGGGGCTGGCGTCGTGGCGGCGGCTCTTCCGCCAGCGGGCGACCTTGCAAGCCGTGACCCAGACGAGCCCGGTGACGAACCCGGCGGCCAGGACGGCCAGGAGCCCAACGGCCAGGAGGACAGCGCCGCCCACCGTGCTCTCGTTGATCGGGATGCCGAGCATCAGGACGCCACCTCCTGCCCCTGCTCTTGGGCGGTCTGGAGTTCGGCGAGCTGCTCGCGGAGCGTGAGGATCTCCCGCTCCAGGTTCACGTTCGTCCAGTGCAGTTGCAGGCACTGCGCGTCCAGCGACTGGCGGGCCCGCTCCGACAGGTTCAGCTGCTCCTTGAGGCGGGCGTCGCCGGTGGCGGGCGTCGGTGTCGGGACGGGGCTGTCGGGGTGCTCGTCGTCGCGGTGGGCGAGCTGCGACTGAAGGCGGACGATCGTGCCCTCACGCCGTGCGGCGATCTGCTCGGCTTCCTCACGGAGGGCGGTCTGGTGGTCGTACTGGCGGCGGAGCTGGTCGTACCGGGTGCGAGCGATGAACATCACTGCCCCTCCGTTCGCTGAGCAGGGATGAGGGGCCATTCGGTGCGGACGCTGTCGGCGCGGTTCTCCTTGCCGGGCGTGCGGCGGAAGTAGTCGGCGAGGGACTCGGCCTGCTCGCGCGCCCACACGATCTGCATGTCGTGGAGTTCGTCGAGCGTGACCTTGCCGATCTCGGCATGGGTGGAGGCGATCCGCCACGCCACCCGGCATGCGGCGATAGCGTCCGCGTCCGCGGAGTGCGCGCCGTCGAGGGGTACCTGGTAGTGGCGGCAGAGGTCGGTCAGCGTTCGCTTGCCGCGCCGGTACGGATCGATCCGCTTATCGAGGACGAACGGGTCCACGACCCGCATGTCGCCGCCGACGATGTCGGCGAGCGGCTGGACGCCGTGGCGGCGGGCCTCCCGGTCGAGGATCGTGAAGTCGAAGCTCGCGTTCATCGCGACGACCGGGATGTCCGACAGGACGACCGCGGCCAGGGCGGCGACGACCTGCTCGACGACCTCGCCCGCGGGCCGGCCTTCCTTCCGGGCACGTTCCGTCGTGATGCCGTGCACGCGGGCGGCGGCCTCGGGGATGTCGACGCCCGGGTCGGCGAGCCAGTTGGCCGCGGCCACGGGCTGGTTGCCGCCGACCTGGACGACGCACGCGGTGACGATCCGGTCCCGCTCGACGTTGATCCCCGTTGTCTCCGTGTCGAAGCCGGCCAATCGGCCGAGATGCCAGCTCATGCCTTGTTCTCCGTTCGGTGGTTCGTGTGGTCTGCTGGGTGCCGGCCGCCCCGCACTGCCCGCGGGGCGGCCGATCTGCGTGCGGGCTACGCGGGCGGCTGAGCGACGGCCGGCCACGACGGCGGCCCCGACTCCTCGACGACCTCGGCCGGGTACGCGCCGTCCTCGTCCGGACCCGGCTCGGTGTCCTGCTTGGCGTTCTCGGCGTCCTTCTCCGCAGCGATGGCCATGAGCTGCTTGGAGAGCGGGTCTGCTCCCTTCGGGTGGACTGCGCCCTCGCTCTGCGCCTCCATCCACAGGTCGCGGACGTCGTCCGACGTCAGCGCAGCTTTTGCTTCGGCGATCCAGTCGCGGCCCTTGGGCGCCTCGATCGCGGCTACGGCCTGGCTGCTGCCGGTCGGGTCGAGCGCCACCGCAGTAGGCAGCGGGCCGGTGAGGGCCTGCCTCGTGGTGACCCCGCGGATCTCGACGACGACCACCGGGAAGTGCTTCGTCTGTCCGCCAGCCACCCGGGTGCGCGGCTCGATTCGCAGCGTCACCGGGACCAGGCCCTTGCCTCCGGTGCCCGACAGGACCATGTCGACGGTGCCCGCGAGCTCGTTCGCGGCGTACCAGGAGTGCGTCTCGACCCGCCACACGCCGACGTCCGGCATGTCCGGCAGGATGACGTTCAGCCGGGAAGTGGCGGCACACACCTTGTCCTTGGTGTAGAGGTCCTGCCGCAGCAGGTGCCACTCCGGGCCGTGCTCGGCGAGGCACAGGCAGGGATGCCGGCTGATCTGCTCGGTCTCGCCGTCACAGCGGCGGACGCATCCGCCCTTGTTCCACATCTCGTTGGCCTGGGACAGCGGGTCACCGGGCGGCAGGATCGCGTCGAGCTGCTCCGCCTCGGTGATCACACGGAACTGCGGGGCACCGTTGCCCTGCGGCTGCCAGCGTTCGACCTTCCCACCCAACGCTTCGGCGGCGGCGGTCACGTAGTGCTCGGAGTGGCTGCTGAGCACCCACGTCTTCGACTTCACCGGGCGCGGGCGCTTGTTCGGGTCCTGGTTGGGGACGCTGTAACCGGTGCGCAGACGGCCGAGCTCGCGGGCCTGCTTCTGCGCGGTGCGGATTCGGGAGCCCATCAGGCTGCCTTTCGAGTTGAGGGCCGCCGCCGCGGCGCCGGCTCATGGCCGGGCGCGAACAGGGCCGGGTACGAGTAGGGGGCGGCGTGCAGCCACTTGGTGGTCTCCAGGGCGCCGCGGAACGCCCGGTGGGCGACCCGGTCGGCAGGCATGGGGACGAGTGCGTGGCTGTTGGCACGGAGGTTGAGGACCCCGGTCCGTTCGATCCGCGGCATCGACTGCTCGGTGTCGTCGGGGAGGAGGACGGTCTCCGCATAGCGGAGCGCGGCCAACTGGAGCGTGTTCTCCGGGTAGACGGAGCGGGCGGACCGGGTGGCGGACGACTTGTAGTCGATGAGCCACAGCTCCAGCCGATGGCCGGGCCCGGTCGGCAGCCAGATCATGAGGTCCGCGGTCCCGGCGTAGCCGAGACGCCGGTGAAGGACCGTGATCTCTGTAGCCTCGACGTGCTCGTCTGGGTCGACGTTCCAGGAGGCGAGCCACGCGTCGAACTGGGCCAGATAGGGGGCTACGACGGGGTCGTCCTCGATGGGTGCTCCGAGGAGCCGGTGTTCTGCGGCTTTGTGGACGCGGTCGCCGAGGTCGGCGGCCTGCTCGCGGACGTCCCGGTGGACGGCCTTGAGTTCCTTCGTGAGCGTCGTCCGGTCGTCGGTGACGCGGTCGGTGAGGAGCGGCCACCTGTCGAGGGCGTACTCCAGGGTGACCTTCACGCCCCAGGGGACGAGGGCCATGGACTTGTTGACGGCGGTGTCGATGACGTTGGTGACGCTCACGAGGTCGGGGCCCCCGGCGGGGTCGCTGTAGTAGCGGCCCCGCTCGGTGTCCCGCGCGTGCTTGGGAGAGGTCACAGCCATCCCTTCCTGTCGGCGAGGTGGCAGACACCGACCGCGACGGCGACAGCGACAACAGCCCCTACGGCGGTGTTGGTGATGCCGCGGACGAGGACTCCGGCGAGGGTGCCGAGGCCTCCGCCAAGGACGGGGATGGCGAAGGCGGTGAGTGCGCGGCGGACGTTCACCGGGCCACCCCCGCGGTCTCACGGCCGGGCTGCTCGCCGAGGACGTCGGCCACGGCGCGCAGCACGTCGACGATGTCCCGGCGGACCCCGCAGCCGGCGCACCCCTCACGCTGGCAGTGGGCGTGGATGGCGGCGGCAGCCTCCGCGGCACCGTGCAGCAGGTCGGCGTCGTGCCCGATCAGACCTGCGGTGACGGCTTCGGTGACCCGGTCGGTGAGGGTCTGAAGGGTGACCGGTGCGAGGTGGTGGTGGCCGCCCTGCACCGAGCTGAGCGCGGTGTGAACGACCGCCCGAACGTCGAGGGCGCTCACGCGGTGGCCTCGCCCTCACGCTGCGCCGGGATGGCCACCGACGGGGCCGCAGCCCGCAGCCGATCCGCCAGCGCGGCCAACGACTTGTCGCGCAGCGGCACCTCGTAGCCGACACCCGTCGCCAGCCGCTCCATCAGCAGCCGCTCTGGCTCCCAGCCGTCGTGCTCGCGGGCGAGCCCGCGGTCCTCGACGACCTCCAGGAACAGAGCCAGCAGCTCCTCGTCGTCGGCGATCGTCTCGATCACGTAGGTGAAGTACTCCTCGAAGTCGAGGAGCAGCCCGTCGGAGATGCGGCGGGTGTAGATCCGCATCGGCTCCGTGATGGCGGGGCGCCGGAACAGGCGGTGCAGGTACAGGCGGATGCGGTTCATCGGAGTGCCCCCTTCGGGGTGGTGGTGAGGAGGATGAGGAGGGCGGCCGCATCGAGGGCGGCATCGCGCACAGCGGCCTTCGCGTTGAACACGGCGATCAGCAGCGGGTCCACGCGGCCGGACTCCACCAGCTGGGACACAGCCGGCCGCGGGTCGAAGTCCGACCGGTCGGCGTCGACCAGCAGGAAGAACGGAACGCTCATGGCCGCGTAGCCGCCGACACCGAGCGATAGGAACGCCACCCAGTCGGCCAGGGTCAGGGGCTGGCTCATCGCGCACCGTCCAGCGGAGGCAGGTCCCGGCCCGTGCGGTAGGTGTGATGAGTCGCCGCATAGTGCTCGCCGTCCAACACCTCACGCAGGGCCTGCGTCGGCGCCAGCATCCGCGTCAGCTTGTCCGCCGACCGCTCGACCGACCTGTCGTCGCGGCGGGTGCGGAGCTCCTGCACCGCGTCGTCCAGCGCCTCGTTCGTCGAGTGCCGCTCCGCCTCCAACTCGGCGATACGGGCTCGCAGCCGCTCGTTCTCGGCGTGCTCCCGCTTCAACTCGTCGACCGCCTGCGCCGCCGTCGCGACCGCAGCCTCCGACACCTCGGTCACCAACTCCGGCGACTGCAACAGCTGCGCCGACTCCAACGCGAACGCCGCCTGCGACGCCAGGTCATACGACGGACCGTGCAGCCACGCCGCCTCGATCACCTTCTTCGCCTGCAAGGCCAGGGGCGAAATACTCATGCCGCCACCCCCAGCGGGCCGAACTCCTCGTGCGCGCGGGTGATCGCGTCCAGGTACGTGTCGACCTGCCACTGCTTCCACGCCTGCTGATTCGTCCCGTAGAGCTCCAGGAACTCGGTGTCCACCTCGGCCAGACGGGACTCCTCCAGGTCCGCCCGCGCCGTCAGCGGACCGAACGCCCGCTCAACCTGCCCGAGCGTCCACGGGAACGACGAGCCCTCCCCGCGGTCCTCCTCGTTCAGCGGCTCCGGGCAGCTGAGGATCAGCTCGCCCCCGCTGGTGTGGCCGGCGGGCACCCAGGTCTCGCCGTTGCGGTCGACGAAGACCGTCTGCGGCAGCGGCGCCTCATGCAGCGGGTATACCGGGGTGATCCCGGTGAGGCTGGTCTGGAATGATGTGGCCATCGGTGGCCTCTCCTTCTTTGGTTCGTAGGGGCGCCGGTTGTCGTGGGGTCGCCGGGCCGGGAAGTCGGGCGGCCCTTCGGCGCGTTCAGGGGTGAGTCAGGCTGCGGCCGTGGCCCGCGTGCGGGCGTTGGGGCGGCGGCGCTGGCGCGGCAGGGTGCGGCCCGTGCGGGGGTCTCCTCCGCTGCGGATGGCGTGAATGGCGGCGCGCTGCTCGCGGTCCGTGACGATCCGTCCGCGGGCCCCGTTGCGTCCGCAGAGCTGCGGGTTGGCCCGCAGTAGCTCGCGCAGCCACTTCATGCCGCACTTGAGGACGAAGGCCGTCTCCTGGACGGTCATGTACTCCTGGTCCGGGTTGGCCGGCGGCTGCGGCTGGTGGTACTGGCTCTTGTCCGTGGACACGGGTCATTCCCTTTCGTGGGGTGGGGGGTTGTCCTCGGTGGGGCGAGGAGTCGTTCGCCGGAGGCGCTCGTCAGTCGCGTTGAGGGCGGTGCGGAGGCGCTTGTACGGCTTCGGGCTCATGTGTCTGCGGGTGCCGTTTTCGAGGTGGCAGACGTAGCGGTGGCTGATTCCCACTGCGTCTGCGAGGTCGGATCGGCTCAGCCCCGCTTGCATGCGCTCCTCGCGGATCGCGTCCCCGTCGACCTCGAAGGTCGTCGGTTGGTGCATGGGTAGAAGCTAACCCTAGTTGACCCTGGTTGTCTACCCCTTGATGGATGTTACTGACCCGTTTTGACCCTCAGGGGTGAGCTTTGCTGGTTGTAGATGCACTGTTACTCACGGGAACCAGCCGATCACATGGTTGGAACTAGCTGGAACTGGTTGGTACTGCGAGACTGTCGACATGACCACTCGCGATCTCGACCGCCTTGCGAAGCACGTGAAGCGGCACCGCATGGAGCAGTACTCATCCCGGGATGCGGCTGCTGACGCAGTGGGCATCACCCGCAACACATGGAAGCGCGTCGAAGAGGGCCAGAACGTCCGCGAGTCCACCTACTCCAAAATCGACAAAGCCCTCGGCTGGGCGTCCGGAAGCTGTATCGCCATCGCCGAAGGCGGCGACCCGGTGTTCGCCGGCGGTGCGACGGTCTCGCCATCGGGCGCGCCGAAGGTGCTCACCGCTGACGAGGCGACACAGATGGCGTGGGATACGGCGAGGGCAACCTTGCCGACCGCCCCGATCGGTGAGCTTGAAGCCTTCGTTGTGGAGCTCGTGGAGAAGTTGCGAAGGGTTGGGATCGTGACGGACGGTGCTTGAACTGGGGGTCTTCGGTCTACAACCTTTTCGCCGTAACCGAATCGTTACCTCCGGAGGCTGATGAAACCTCAACAACCCCCTGCCGTTCAGACGTTCGCCATGTAAGTCTGGCAATCCACCCGGGGAGGTCCCACAGGCGACAAAGGGGGACCGGTGAGTAATGTCATCTATCTCGATCTTGGGCCGACCGGCTTCGGCTACCCGACCCAAGTAGCAGGCGAGAAGGTGTGTGTCCTGTCCTCCAGGACCGTCGAAGACCGCGCCGTGCAGGGGCGCGTGAGGCGGTTCATGAAGGCGCAGGGCCGGGACTGCAAAACCTGCGGCGGCTGTCCGATAGGACGGGCATCGTAGGCAAGCAAGCCCAGCGGGGGCGTGGGCGGCAGGGGTGCCCGCCACGCTTCCCAACTCACAACCAACATCGGGGAAGCGCCCATGCCCTATGTCGAAGTCCGCGGCAACAACATCCGTGTGAAGTGGTGGTCGGGCGAGCACAAGCTCGACTCCGACGGCAGGCCGACGAAGACGAAGCGGTATGAATCCGCAAGCGGGCCAGAGCCTGGCGTTCCGTTTCAAGATGAGGATGAGGCCTACAACTACGGTCTCGACCGAGAGTCCGACGTCCGGAACAAGCGGCACCGGCCGAAGAGCCAGAAGCTCTCGATGGTCGAATACTGCGACGTATGGTTTGCAGCGACCGACCTGCGGGTGCGGTCGACACTGAAATACCGCAGCGTCCTTGACGCCGTCATCAAGCCGTACTGGACTCAATGGACTGTCGACCAGGTCACGCCCGTCGACTACGACCAGTTCAAACGGCACGTCGCCGGCAAGTACTCCGAGAGCTACCGCAACAGCATCCTCAGCGTGTTCCGCATGCTGATGGACGACGCCGTCCTGAAGTACCGGCTGCGGCCCGAGTCGCCGATCATCGAGCAGCGCCGCCGTGGCCGCTACCAGAAGCGCAAGGTCCGGCGTGTGAAGCGTGAACTGCCCATCGAGGCCGTCCACCAGCTCGCCGTCAACGCCTACCGCTTGTGGGGCTACGCGGGCTGGGCGTACATCTGGACCATCCCGTTCACGGGTATGCGACCGCCCGGCGAAATGATGGGCCTACAGCGCGGATTCACCTCCCCGAACTGGCCGGCCTCGGACCCCGATAAGGACCGGCGGCAAGAGACCGAGAAGCGTTACGCGGGAATGCACGTCCTGCGGGTGCAGCATCAGCTGTACTACGGGGATAGCGGGCCGACGTTGGCGGGCCCGAAGTATGACAGCTACAGAACTCTCGTGATTCCGCCATTCCTTCACCAGATGCACAGCGCTCTGCTGGCGTCGCATGACAAGCCGTGGCTGTTCCTGTCGAAGACAGGCAAAGGGCATCTCCTGAGCGCCGGCTTCACCAAGAACTACTGGTACCCGATCCGTGACGGCTGCGAGGAACGCAAAGCCGAAGACGGTCGTGAGAGGTACGCGCGGCCGAAGCTGGACGGGGTGGAGGCGATGGCCGGGCAGGACATCTACCGGCTGCGGCATCTGGCGAAGGAGATCCTCGATGAGGCTGGGGATATCCCGCGGGTGGCGGTGGAGGCGCGGATGGGGCATGAGCTGCCGGGCATGGAGGGCGTGTACTCCAACGTGACGCTCGCGATGGAGAAGCGGATCGTGGAGTACCTTCAGACGGTGTGGGAGAAGCAGGTGGTGGCGGCCGGGTTGTGGGTGCCGTCTTTTCCCACTGCTCTCCCAGATGATCTTTTGGGTGGGGTGTCTCCCCTGTTCAGCGACCTCCCTGTCTTGGGACTTCACTGACACAGGATGTCAGGCGTGGCTCTACTGTTTGTGCTGGTGGTGGCGTGACCTGCGTGCACGGCCGGAGATTGGTTGACCTTGAT
>NZ_JBIRWL010000033.1:0-60731 GCF_044387825.1 Streptomyces sp. NPDC020299 | reverse complement strand
ATCACTCATGCCCACCCCTACGGCTCAGCCCGCCCTCGACCACACGAACCTACTGGCCTTCGACCTTGACCAAACACATAGGGGCACCCCCCCGCGGTGGCGTCGGCAGACGCTACGGCTGCCGTACCGCGCAGGCCGAGGACGCGGACCACGTACATCCCGGAGATTCCGCCCGGCAGTCAGGACCGCGCGGGAATCAGCGTGAAAGGTGCACAGATGTTCGTCGATGCCGCAGGTCTGGACGCCACGTCGGCCTACAAACTCCTCATCGGGGGGATCATTCCTCGCGCGATCGCCTGGGTGAGCACGGAGTCCGTCGACGGCGTGGGAAACCTCGCGCCGGTGTCCTTCTTCACGGCCGTGGGCCGCAAGCCGCCCATGCTGTCGATCTCCCTGCAGCCCCGGGCGGACGGCGTCACGCTCAAGGACACGTTCATCAACATCCGCGACACGGGTGAGTTCGTGGTCAACACGGCGACGCTTCCCCTCGCCGGCCACCTGCACCGTTCGGCCTTCGAGTTCGAGAGCGACGTCGACGAGTTCAGTGCGCTGGAGCTGGAGACCGAGGCCTCGCAGGTGGTACGCCCGCGCCGGGTGAAGGACACGCCCATCGCCTTCGAATGCCGGCTGCGGCGCATCCTGCCCATCGAGGGCAGCCTCGACCATGTGGTGTGGGGTGAAGTGGTGCGCTTCTACGTCCGGGACGACCTCTACCTGCCGGGCGGGCGCATCGACACGGCCGCCATTCCGTCCGTCGGCCGCCTGGCGGCGGAGTACACGCTGGTGAACACCGTCTTCACCACACCACTCGACGACGCCCTCGTCGCCCGGCATGCGCAGACACGCATGCACCGTCTCGACGAACACGCCTCCAACTGGTCGCCCATCGACACCGACGCGTGGTCTGCGTCCGGCTCCACCATCACCGAAGGGCCCAAGTCATGACTCAGACAGCTGGTTTGACGAGAACGGAGCGGGTGGCGGACACCGACATCCGGTTCAGGCGGCGGGGCACCGGAGACACGGCTCTCGTGTTCGTCCACGGCTTCCTGGACGACCAGTACGTCTGGGACGGGGTGATCGACGCCCTGACCGTCCCGGGCTTCGAATACGTCCAGCTCGACCTGGCCGGCAGCGGCGACCGCACCGAGTCCGGCGGACCGTTCGACCTGACCCGCTTCGCGAACGACGTCGGCGCAGTCATGGAGGTGCTGGACAAGCCGTTCGTCCTCGTGGGCCAGAGCATGGGAACCCTCGTCGCCGAACTGGTCGCGGCGGGCCACTCCTCCCGTGCGCTCGGCCTGGTGCTGCTCTCGCCCGTACCGCTGGCCGGTGTCGGCCTTCTGGGCGAGGCGGCCGAGCAGTTCCGCTCATTGGGCGGCGACGCCGACAGCCAGCGCGCGGTGCGCCGGCAGCTGTCCGTCGCTCTGCCGGAGGCGGAACTCGACCGGCTGGTCGTGACCGGCACCCGGATCCCCAAATCCGTGGTCCGTGATCTGGTCGGCTGCTGGAACGACGGAGACCCGCGCGGGCAGACGCCGAGTGAGTATCAGGGACCGGTCCTGGTGGGCCGCGGCGCTGCCGACGGCTTCGTCACCGACGCGCTGGTGAAAGCCCACGTGCTGTCCCGGTTCCGGTCACCGGAGTCCTTCGCGGTCCAGGGCGCGGGCCACTGGGCCCACGTGGAGGCGCCCTCGGAGGTCGCCGCCCGGATCGAGGCATTCGTCACCGGCCTTCCCACGGCGGCCGGCAGCACGCCGCAGGCGCCCGGCCGGGGCTGGCGGGACGCCTTCGCAAGCAAGACCGACGCCGCCTTCGCCGCCGCGTTCGCCGAGGACATCGTCCTGGAGGCGAGCGTGCTGGCCATCCCCGTCCACGGACGCGGCCAGGTCAAGGCCACGATGAGCGCGGCGAGCCGGATCTACGAGTCCCTCGAGTTCGTCCGGGAGACCACCGAGGTCCCGCGCACCTACCTGGAGTGGGAGGCGACCGCCTTCGGCGGTCACGAGATCTTCGGCGTCACCGTCCTCACCAAGGACGACGCGGACCGCATCGCCCACGTGGCCATCCACCACCGGCCCCTGGAGGCGGCCTTGAGGTTCTCCGCCGAACTGGGCGAGCGCCTCGCCGGCACCGTCGACCCCGGCCACTTCTACCACGCCCACTGACGACCCTCGGAACGGAAAGTACGCCCATGGCCACACGCGAAGACGTGGAGTTCGAGGCAGAGCCCGGACTGACCCTGCGCGGATGGATCTACCTGCCCGACTCACCGGGCCCCCATCCGGCGATCACGATGGCGCACGGCTTCGCCGGGGTCAAGGAACAGCGCCTGGCGCAGTTCGCCGAGGTGTTCGCGCAGGCCGGGTTCGCCGTCCTGGTCCACGACCACCGCAACTTCGGCGCCAGCGACGGCACCCCGCGCCACGACATCGACCCCTGGCAGCAGATCAAGGACTGGCGCCGGGCCATCTCCTACCTGGAGAGCCGCCCGGAGGTCGACCCGCAGCGCATCGGCGTGTGGGGCACCAGTTACTCCGGCGGCCACGCCCTGGTCCTGGCCGCCACCGACCGGCGCCTGCGCTGCGTGGTCGCTCAGGTGCCCACCATCAGCGGATACGAGCAGGGGCTGCGCCGGGTGGCCCCGGACGCCGTCGCGCAGCTGAACGAGGTCTTCGCCGCCGACGAACGCGCCCAGTTCCGCGGCGAGGAGCCCCGCACCCAGGCGATCGTCAGCTCCGACCCGTCGGTGCCGGCCTCCTACCGGACCCCCGACGCCGTCGACTTCTACCTGAGCACGGCCCCCGACGGCTGGGAGAACAAGATCACTCTCCGGTCCAACGCGGCGGCCCGCATGTACGAGCCCGGGGCGTGGATCTCCCGGATCTCGCCGACGCCCCTGCTGCTGATCGTCGCGAAGAACGACCCGATCACCCTCACGGATCTGATGCTCTCCGCCTACGAGCGCGCACTCGAACCCAAGCGACTGCAGCTCGTCGACGGCGGCCACTTCGCGTCCTACCTCTCCCAGTTCCCCACGACGAGCACCGCCGCCCGCGACTGGTTCACCCTCCACCTGGGCTGACACGCGGGCCACTTCCGCATCCCCTCCGCACGCCCGGCCGCCGACAGCCGGCTCATTCCCCAAGAAGGACCTCATGCCCCGTCTCACATACACGATCGACGACCGTCTGGCGACCGTGGCACTGCAAAACCCGCCCCAGAACCGCCTGGACAAGCCCCTCGTGGAGGAACTCGCCGAAGCGCTGACCGCCATAGCGTCCAGTGACGCCCGAGCCGTCCTCCTGCGCGCCGACGGCCCCGACTTCAGCTTCGGCGGCGACATCATGGACTGGCCCGACATGAACGTACGCGAGCTGCGCACCCTGTTCGAGCGGTACATGAACGTCTTCAACGAGTTCGAACGGCTGCCCATCCCCGTCGTCGCCGCCGTGCAGGGCCTGTGCGCCGGCGGCGGATTCGAACTCGCGTTGCGTGCCGATGTCATCTTCGCCGCCCAGAGCGCGCGGTTCGGCCACCCCGAGCAGTCGCTCGGACTCGTCACCCTGCTCGGCGGCATCTACCGCGCCGCCGCGCGGGCCGGACAGGCCCGCGCCTCCGAGTGGGCCCTGACGTCGGAGCAGATCTCCGCCACGTCCATGGCCGAGGCGGGCGTGGTGAACCGGGTCCTGGCCGACTCCGCTCTGGACAAGGAGGCGACGGCGTTCGCGCGCCGGCTCACCAGCGGCCCCACCCGGGCCTACGCCGCGCACAAGGCACTGCTGCGGACCTGGCG
This sequence comes from Streptomyces sp. NPDC020299, assembly GCF_044387825.1. Taxonomy (NCBI): domain Bacteria; kingdom Bacillati; phylum Actinomycetota; class Actinomycetes; order Kitasatosporales; family Streptomycetaceae; genus Streptomyces; species Streptomyces sp. NPDC020299. Next base: position 56,935 of record NZ_JBIRWL010000033.1, on the reverse strand, counting down.
CGTGGGCGGAACCGCGGCGGCCGACGCGGCGATGTTCGACATCGCCCTGCCCCTGTTCGAGACCGAGGATGCGCAGGCCGGTCTGGCATCGGCCGTGAACGCCCTCAGGGCCGGGCAGCCGCGCCCGGTGCTGGACTTCAGCGGGCGCTGACCCGGCCGCCGGGAGGATGAAGCGGCGGACGGCGGGGCGGCGGGCAGCAGGTGCCACCGCTGCCGCCGCCCCGGGGCCGACGCCTGGTGGGGCGGCGGTCAGGCCTGGGCCCCGCCCGGCACGGCGAGATCCGACTGGTGCACATCGCGGTCCGCCGTGATGACGGACGAGGGACCCAGAACCTCGCCACACGCCGCACAGTGGGTCTCCGGGTGCAGTGCGGCACCGCAGCTGTGGCGGAAGGTGACGATGTTCTCGGGGTCCGTCCGGGCGTACCTGTCACCCCAGTCGCGGATGGTGTGCAGGATCGTGATCAGCTGGTCGCCCGCCTCGGACAGGCTGTACTCGTAGCGGGCGGGGCTGGTCTCGTACTGCTGTCTGGTGATGATCCCGGCGGCCTCGAGGGACTTGAGCCGACTGGCGAGGATGTTCCGGGCTGCACCGGTGTTGAAGACGATGTCGTCGAAGCGGCGGACGCCGAACGCGATCTCGCGCAGGGCGAGCAGGGCCCACTTCTCGCCCAGGATGCGCATCGCCGCGTCGATGGAACACACGCGGGGGTCTGGTGTCCTGGCTCTTCTCACGCGACGAGAGTAGCCGCACCCCTGTGGGTTGTCAAATGCTACTCACCAGGTCACCAGCTTGACGAAAGAGGTCGGCCGGTCTTAACTGAAGTGGATAGCAAAACGAAACTCACTAGGAGGGCCTTTCATGGCCTACATCTCCGACACTGCGGACACCCGCCACGTGGAGGGCCGTCTGGCCCGTTACGCCTACCGGGACTTCGGCAAGGGGGCCCCGGTACCCCCGCTGGTCCTGCTGCAGCGCTTCCGCGGCACCCTCGACCACTGGGACCCCGCCTTCCTCGAAGTCCTCGCCCGGGACCGGCGGATCATCATCTTCGACAACGCCGGCGTCAGCGAGAGCACCGGCGACGTGCCGACGACCATGGAGGGCATGGCCGAGTCGGCGTTCGACTTCCTGACGGCTCTCGGCCTCGACGAGGTCGACCTGCTCGGCTGGTCGGTCGGCGGCTTCGTGGCGCAGCTGGTGACGCTCGACCACCCCGGGCTGGTCCGCAAGCTGATCGTGGCCGGCAGTGGTCCGGGCGGCGTGCCCGGCACACCGGAGCTGGAGCAGCGCGTCGTGGAGTACATGACCTCACCGGTTCCCTCGGAGGAGGCCTTCCTGTATCTCTTCTTCGGGCTCACCGACGAGGGCGTGCGGCTCGGCAAGGAGTCGCTCGCCCGTCTCGAGACCCGTCTTCAGCACTCCAAGGCGGACGTCCCGCCCGAGCAGTGGACCAACCAGCTCCAGGCCATCCAGCGCTGGAGCGGCGGTACGGGCTCGGCCTGGGCGCGGCTTGCGGAGCTGAAGCTGCCCGTTCTGGTGGCCAACGGCTCGCACGACGTCATGGTCGACTCCGGCAACTCCTTCGCCATGGCCCAGAAGCTGCCGAACGCCAGGACCGTGTTCTACAGCGGCGCCGGCCATGCCTTCCTCTTCCAGCACCCCGAGGAGTTCGGCGGTGTGGTGCTGGACTTCCTCAACCGACAGGAGAAGTGACCATGCCTGCATACGGATTCTTCGTGGAGTTCGAAGCCAAGCCGGGCAAGGAGGACGACGTGGCCCAGTTCCTCGTCGACGCCAAGACACTGGTCGACGCGGAGCCTGGCACCCTGGCCTGGTTCTCCTTCCCGCTCGGCCCCAGCTCCTTCCGGATCTTCGACGCCTTCGAGACCGAGGGGGACCGAGAGGCGCACCTGCAGGGCAAGGTGCGCGAGCAGATCGAGGCCCGTGCCGACGAGCTGTTCAGCGCCTTCCCCACGATCACCCCGGTGAACCTGCTCGCCGCCAAGCTCCCCGGCCAGGCGGACGAGTAAGGGGTCGGACGGCGGCCGGATCGGCCGGGGAGAACGACAGGCCGGTGGGCCATTCGGTCCACCGGCCTGTGGCTGTCCAGCCGGGCCGGACTGCCGCACGTCTTCATCCGATACATGGACGCGTGCGGTCTGCGGCCACCGACGAGCGACAGGTCGCTGCGCACGCGTTCTCCTTCGGCCGTCAGCGCCTGACTCGCAAAGACAGCCAGGTGGCTGAGCCCGCGATCAGACCGCAGACACCTGTGCGCCACTGCCGGTCCACTGCGCCTTGAACTGGCGCTGACCCTGCGGCACTTGCATGATTCGACGGGGCATGGCGAGTGCGGCGTGAGCGCCCCGCGCACGCCGCGCTCAACGGGCCTCGGTTCACGCGGTCGGGTAGGGCAGGTACTTTCCGCTGAGGACGAGTTCGACCCGGTCGCTCCTAGGGTCCGTGCGGCGGTCGAGCCTCAGCCGGAAGTCGATGGCGCTCATGATGCCGTCCCGTCACCGAACTCCTCGTGGATCAGCTCCTTGATCGCGGGACCGTAGACCGTGACGATCTCACGCAGACGGTGGATCACCGGATCCGAGGCCACCGCCGCTGCCTCCAGCCCGCGCGTGGGGAGGGGCCTCGAGGACGGCGACGGCCTCGGCGGACAGCTCGAAGATCGCGACGATCTTCTCCGCCTGGTCCTTCGAGAAGGTCATCTGGCCGAGACAGGCGGCGGTCACCCATTCCTTGCTCGCACCCAGTTCGCGGGCGACGTCAGCCCAGCTGATGCCCTTCCTGATCCTCGTCTCAATGATCTGTTCGGTCAGGGTCATCCTGTTCATGAAATGGTGTCCTTGAGGTGGGTTGAGGGTGCCAGTGACCCTGTCAGTGCCTCGACGGCCTCGGCCGTCGTCCACGTCGCGGCGGCCAGGTAGCGGAAGTTGATGAGGGCGGAGAGATAGCCGTCGCCTTCGGGGAGCCGGGGGCCGGCCGTGGCGTCCCGGACGACGACCACCTCGAAGCCCTGCTCGACGAGTTCGCGCAGGTGGCCCTCGACGCACAGGTTGGCGGCCATCCCGGCCAGAAGCACCTGCGAGACGCCGCGCTTGCGCAGTTGGAGAACGAGATCGTTGGACTCGGGTCCCACGATCTTGTGAGGGGAGACGACGACGGTGCGCCCGTCGAGGATGTGCTCACGGTAGGCGGGCAGGAAGTCCGCCCCGGAGTCCTCGAATCCGTCGAGGGTGAGGGGCCCGCGACGGCCGAACATGCCCACGTTGTGCATGTACTGCTCCAGTGGGCCGCCGAACCGCCAGGAGTCGTCGGACGGGTAGTAGTAATGGGGTGAGATCGCCACGGTCACATCGGCGGCCTTCGCGGCCTCCAGGAGCTGGCCGATGTGGAGAACGGTGTCATTGTCGGTGATGCTGGCGCCGAAGATCTCCCACGTGGCACCGTCCGGGCTGAGGAAGTCGATCTGAGGGTCAGTGACCACCAGCGCCGTAAGCGCCGGTTCGAGCTGGAAGCCGCTTCCGGGGAGTGCGGGCTGGGACGGCTCCCCGTACAGGTCGGTCTTGGGTGAGGTCATGGTGGACTCCGGGCAGAAGTGAGGTCTGGGAGTGCAGAGAGTTCAGCCACTATAAATGACCAGTCATCTATAAATGAAGGGGAACCTGTAACCCATGAGGGGAGTGGAGCCCAACCGCGTTCACCAGCCGGGCATTTGTAGGTACTTGGGTGGCGCGGCGCCTCAGACTCGAGCGTGCGCGATGCCGATCAGCCGCGGCAGGGACACAGTGAGGAAGCGGTCGTAGGGGGCCCGGCTGCGGTCGACGCGACCGCGCATGGCCGCGCCCTCCCACGCCTCGATGACCATGGACGCCAACTCGCCGGCCTCGGGCGTTTCGGCCATCCCACCCTGGTTCCTGGCTTCCGTGAGGCAGGACGCGACGAGGACCGACCACCGGGCCATGATGGAGGCCAACTCCTCGCGCGCCTCCTCGTGCTCGGCGGACAGTTCGAGGGCGAGGTTGCCGATCAGGCAGCCCAGTGCGAACCCCTGCTGGGCGTGGTCCTGGGTCAGGGCCTCGAAGAAGCGGACGACGCGTTGTGCCGGGGGGAGGGACGCGTCGCTCAGTATGGCGCCGTGAGTGTGGACGATGCCGGTCCAGTAGCGGCCGAGGACGGCGGCGGCGAAGGCGTTCTTGCTGTCGTAGTAGCTGTAGAACGACCCCTTGGGCACGCCCGCCGTGTCCGTGATCTCCTTGATGCCTACCGCGTTGAATCCCTGTGCGTGGAAAAGGGCCAGTCCCGCGTTGAGGAGATTCTCGCGGACCAGGGGGTTGGCGGGTCGGGGCACGGCCATAGCTTACAGAACGCCCTGCCAGGCCGGCCCGGCTCGCACGCGGCGAGCGCAGGGCCCGTAAGCGTTCCCCGATGCTCGCGTCCGGCGCTGACAACCGTTCTGACCAGGACAGCTGCCCTCACCACCTACGCTGTATCAAGGAGGACCCTGTCGGTGTGTTGGGCGGCGGCGGACAGGGCCGTGTTCCCGAAAGGGGCGAGCCGCCGCAGCGACGTGATGGATGAGAGGGCAAGTGGACGTGTCTGATGGTGCCGCTCAGGCCGACGGCTTGGTGTCGCAGTACATCGCCCGGGTGGAACAGGACCTGGCACACAATGCCGAGGAACAGGAACGCATCGGGCGGGAGATGGAGGCGCTGCAGCAGCGCTTGGATGCCCTGCAACGGGATCGCGGCGTGCTGCTGGGCGTGAGGCAGGCGCTGGGCGGCCAGGGTACGGATCAGTCCCTGCCCTCCATGCAGGCCGCGGCGTCAGAGGAAACGGTGCACGGGGAGCAGGCTGATGCTTCGGGAAAGCCGGGAACCCCACAGACGCACAAGGCACACAAGATCTCCCAGCTCACCTTGGTGGACCTGGTGTGCGGTCACCTGGCCGGTCAGTCCGAACCCCGCTCGGCCGCGGAGGTCTCCACGGACATCGCCCAGGCTCATCCTGACCGGCGAGTCAAGGCCGCCGTGGTGCGTTCCACCCTGGAGGCGCTCGTGGCGCAGGGCCGAGCCAGGCGGACGAAGCAGGGCCGGTCGGTCTTCTACAGTTCCTCCGCTCCGGCCAAGGCGACCCGCTCCTTCAGCTGAACTCGTCGGCCGATGTCCGCCGGTGACGTCCGGCCCTTCGAGGCGTGTGTGCACATGATGCTCCACGTGCGGAGGCGGAACGCTCCCGCTGCGGAGTGCCGTATGCCCCGCACGGTGCGGCGGCCGAGCGCCGGCAGGCTGACTCGATCGCTCTCGGCCGGCAGGTTCGAGCGCACCCTCGGTTTGAGTATCGAACTGGTGCTGGCTCGGCGGCATCTCACTCGCAACTGTGTGAGGCACAGGCGTCTCAGGTGGAGATGACGGCCGCCGCCGTTCGCGACGAACGTGCTGGGGGAGCAGCGAGTGCCAAGGGAGGGTGCTGACGGCGCGCGACGCACTCCGACCGGCCCCCTGACCACCGGGTGTACGCCGCGGGCAATGCGATGGCCCGATGGGGTCGGGAGCTGAACGGCAGGGACCCCGACACGTCGGTACGCTCGTCCACGTCGGCAGCGACGTGGACCTCGGGGTCCGCCGCTACCCCGGCCGCCCGCAGGTGAAGGCACAGGGGGCAGCGACCCCGCAATCCGTGATCAACGTCGGTACCACCCCTGGCGAGGACCAGGCCGGGAGTGGCCGGGGCAAGACGGTGGGGCTTGAGCTTCCCCTCGGGTGAGCCGGCAGCTGGCTCGGTGCCCTGGTGTGGCTCAGGCCCGTTCCCGCAGGACGACCACACCGACGGCCGCCAGCACGGCCAGCCCCGCCGAGACGATCACGGCGATGTCCGCTCCCTGCGCCGCGGATCCCGCGGAGGTCACGATCGCGATGGTCAGCGCCACTCCGGCACACGAGCCGATGTAGCGGAAGGTCTGCTGGGCCCCGGACCCCATGGCCGCCCGGCCGGCCGGGACCGACTCGACGGACAGCAGCGGAAGGGCGGCGTTGAGCAGGCCGCTGCCGATGCCGGCCACGACCAGGCCCGGCAGCAGCCGCGGCCAGGAGTCCGCGGCGATCGAGCCGAGCAGGGCCAGTGCGCCGCCTGCGTGCAGGACGAATCCCAGTGCCAGCTGGTGGCGCGGCGAGATCCGGCCGGCCAGCCGCCGGGCCTGCAGCGCCACCGCGAAGGAGATGCCGGACCACAGCATGAGGAGCCACGCCGTGTCGATCGCCGACATCCCGAGGGCCTTCTGCAGCAGCGAGGGCAGGTAGCTGAACAGGCCGATGACGGCCAGCCCGGTGAACAGACCGGCCACGGAGGAGGCCAGGAATCGGGGGCGCCGCAGCAGACCGAGGTCGATCATCGGTGTCCGGTTACGGCGTTCGACCACCGCGAAAGCGGCAGTGAGCAGCACGGCCACGGCGAGCAGGACACCGACCGGCGCCCGCAGCCATCCGTCACGGCCGAGTGCCAGCGCGGCCACCAGAGCTCCCAGGGCCAGGCTGAACACCAGGGCGCCGGCGATGTCGGGGCGACCGCGGTCGGATGCGCGCGATTCCGTCAGCGCACGGATGCCGGACGCCGCAACGACCAGCGCCGCCGCGCCCAGCACGGCATAGGCGATGCGCCAACTGGGCATCGCTCCGGCGACCAGCGGGCCCACCGCGATGCCACCGCTGACGCACGCGCCCCACACGCCCGTCGCGTGCAGGCGGCCCCTTGGCGTCGGGAACGCCTGGACGATCAGCCCCAGGCTGCTGGCCAGGATGGCCGCGCTCGCCGCGCCCTGCGCGATCCTGGCCGCCGTGAACAGGCAGGTCGACGTGGACAGCGCGCCCAGCGCCGTGGTCAGGCCGAGGGCGGCCGTGCCGGCCAGGAACAGCCGGCGCCGGCCGTAGTCGTCGGCGAGGCTGCCGGCCACCAGGAGCAGGGCGGCGAGCCCCAGAGGGGTGCCGTTCAGCAGCCAGGCCTGCGCGGAAAGGGGGGTGTGCAGGTCGGCGGCGGTCTGAGGGAGCGTCACCATCGGCGCCGTGTAGATCATGAGCGCCACTGCGGTGGCCGCGCTGGTCACGGCCAGGGTGGACCGGGCCTTCCGCGACGGCTGTGTCCCCGGCGGCGCGGACGTACCAGACGGGGCCGTTGGCCGGGCCGGGTCCGCGGTGGGGTTCTGGTCGAGCCGGGTCATGGCCCACCCTTTCGGCGAAATGTCAGTTCGTTCATTGAACCTAGATGGTCAGACCCTAGCATCAGTAGATTCAGTTATTGAACCAACGGCGGCAAAAAGAGCTACAGTGACGGTCATGGCACTGGGCAAGGACTACACGGCGCAGGAGTGTTCCATCGCCCGCACGCTGGAGATCGTCGGCGAGCGGTGGACCCTGCTCGTCATCCGCGACGCGTTCTACGGCGTACGGCGCTACAAGGACTTCCTCGTCCACCTCGGCATCCCGAGAGCCGTTCTGGCGGCCCGCCTGCAGACCCTCACCGACGCCGGCATCCTCGAAAAGTGCCGCTACCAGCAGTCGCCGCCTCGCGACGAGTACGTCCTCACCGACCGAGGCGTCGAGTTGTGGCCGACCGTGAGGTCGCTCGGTTCCTGGGGCAACGCGCACCTTTCCGGCCCCGAACTGCGCACGTTCCGGCACGCCGCCTGCGGCACCGGACTCGGCTCCTACGGCGAATGCCCCGCCTGCGGTGGCGTCGTGCCGGTGGGGGAGGTCGAGATGGCGCCGGGGCCCGGCCTCGATCCGAATTCCCGCCGACGCGGTCAGCCGGGCACTGCTCAGGCCCAAGCGTCTTTTGCAGCCCCTCCAGGTGGAACTCCCATGAAGCGACCTCGCCAGCGACGCGTCCCGTGGCCCACGTGGTCGCTTCACGCCGGTGCCCTTTTGGCCCTGCGGCAACGCGCTACATCGGTCCTCACCGGGAACCCGTTGCCGCCTGCCGTCGGAGAATCTGCAGGGCGAAGCGCCACCTCGGCGCCCCAGGCTGCGCCAGGAGCCGCGGACCGGCTGGGCTGCACAACGGGTCTGGCCGGCTGCGTGGGCTGGATGGCAGGTGCTGTGGGCTCGGCAGCCGGGAGTGCAGGCGATACCTGCCGCTCCATCGGCTGACCGGGGAATTCTGTCCCCGCCTCGGTGGCGGCGACGGCCGGGTGAACTGGCTGACTGGCGGCCGGCTCCGGGACGGGGCCGCTCGGTGCCTCGGCAGTCGGCTGGGCGATGGTCTGTGCCACTTCGGGCATCGCCTCGGCCCGGCCCCTGTGCCGACCCCTCGGGGTTGGGAACGGCGGAAGGTGCGGGCTGAACGGTGCGGCTCACGGGCAGCGGGACGGACCTGGCCTCGGACGGCGGCCTGTTCGGCGGCGTACTGCTCGTGGGTGAGCTCGGCGGTCGGGGGAGGAGGTGGAGGGGCGGTCTTCTTGGTTCCGCCCAAGGTACGGCCGCCCGTGCGGCGGGCCGGGGGCTTCATACGTTCGGTCATGCTGCGGTCAGCTCCTTCATCAGCTCGGCGTACTCGCTCAGCTCGGTCGGGATCTCGCCGAAGGCCTCCATGTAGTGCACCCAGGAGTGGATGGTGGTCGCGGCCAGCGGGAACGCCTCGTCGCGGTCCGGGCCGATGCCCTCGCCCTCGGCGGGGTCGAGGAGCTGGTCCTTTGCCCGGCTGGGCAGGCTGGTGCGGTCGTCGGCCTTGACCATCACGACGTGGGCGGTGACGCCGTGCTCGTTGCGGGCGGCGGCGCGCTCAGCCTCGTCGAAGGTGGCCACGAGCTTGCGGCCCTCGATCTTGGTGGGGGCGACCGGCACGAGCAGCAGGTTCACCTCGGTAACAGCCTCGCGGAAGATCCGGGCGCTGCCGCCACCGGCGTCGACCACGATCGCGCCGAACTCGGCGCGCCTGGTACGGATGTATTCGGCGATATCGTCGAACGGGTACCGCTCGACGACCAGGTTGGCCGGGACCTCGAAGCCGGCGGCCTGGGCGACCTTGAACCAGTCGTAGGCGGACTGGCTGGTCGCGTCGGCGTCCAGCAGCAACGTGGGCAGGCCGAGGACGACGGCGTAGTAGAGGGCGATGAACCAGGCGGAGGTGGTCTTGCCGGTGCCGCCCTTGAGCATGCCGACGACGATCACGAACGCGTCCCAGACGTGTTCTGTGGCTGCGGCCAGGGTCTTGTGACGGGTGTTCTCGTTCACGTGTGCTTGATCTCCTGAAAGGGGAAGGGGTGTTGTCTCGTGCGGTGTTGATCGGTAGGTGCGTCTGCGTGCGGACAGGGGAGGTGCCCGCGCGCCGTGGCTGCAGCCGGGATGGCTTTCGGACAGGTGGCGCAGCTGAGGAATGCGGTGGGCGGAGCGATGGAGAGTTCCGTCGGGTGCGCTCACGGCCGTTCCCTTTCACGGCGAGTAGGGCCGTGGCGGTGTTGGGGCCGCATGGGGGTGCCTGCCTGGTGCAGGAGCCGGTAGACGGTGGCGACGGAGTAGCTGTGCTCCTGGGCGAGGTCCGGCACCGTGGCGCCGTTCTCGTACCGTGCGCGTAGGGACAGCGCGACCTTGTACCGTTCGGCGGCCCGGGCTGCCGCGCGCACCCTCAGGGTCTGCTGGGTGGTGCGCACGGTGCCGCCGGCCTCGATCAGCAGGCGCCGGGCACCGCGCCTCGTCTCTCCCGCGGCTGCGGCGACGAGGCCGTCGAACCGCCGACCGTGACCGGCCGGTGCACTCTGTCCGGCGGCCGCTGGTACTCCTGGTACGACAACACCTTCATCGACGGCCCACGCGCGACCGCGCCCGCCGCACACGCTGCCGCCCCCGCCGCCTACACCCTGCCCCTGACCGAAGCCGTCACCGCGATCCCGGTCGCGGCGCCGGGACGGTAAGTCAGACCATCACGAACTCCGGCCCTCTGCACAGACAACGGACGGTCCGCTGGCATGGGCGCCGCTTGGCTGTCGCTGGATTCGGCGGTGGCCCGGGCGGGTTGTGGCAAACCAGGCGTGGGATGCGCGGTGGCTGCCCGGGTCGTGTCAGACGATCGCGGTCATCGAGGCCGTCTGTCCGGTCGTGCGGCACAGCCGTGTGGCACCGGAGCGGGCTGCGGGATGGTGAGCAGCGGGTGCAGAGTCGTGAAGTCGGCGGCCGGGTCTGCGAGGGCGCGGGTGGGCTGCTCGCCGTGGTGGCCGTACTTGTAGCTCTCGGCTGCGGTTTCCAGGGCGGCGAAGGTGCGCGTCGCGGAGTAGCGGCCCGGCCAGGCGGTGGAGGCCCTGGTGGGACTCGCCCGTGCCTACTCCATGGTGACCGACGAGACGCCTGTAGCTGGCTGGCTGCTGTCCAACTATTTGGACAGCACCCTTTTGGCCTATGCGCCGGACGGACGTTCTCTCGGCTCGCTCCGCCGTTGCGACTAACCCCGGGTGCACATCGACACATGAGCGCGGTACGTGGCCAGAGTGGTCAAGTACCCCGCTCATTCACACCGGCATTGCAGCTGCCGGGGACGCGGCGTTTCGCATGCGCAGGCTGGACGTGCACCGGCTTCAGCGTCCGGCCCATTGCGTACCTGACACACAGTCCGTACGCGCCTGTGCCGCAGTTGACGACAAGGCTGCTTCGTCACACTCACGGTGTCCGGGCGTGTCCAGGGCGGTGTTGATGCCGTCTGTAAACGATCTTTCACGGAGTGTGATTATGTGGGGTCGAGTGCGCTTACTGTGCGTGACTCCCGCGTCCGGCCAGGCCGGACAGCACCTCGCCACGTTCGAAGGATGTGCCTGTGACCAGTAGCGAACCAGAGCCCCCCGTCGAGAGGGGCAGTGCGGGATGGAGCCCGGCCTGGGCCACCTTGCCGGCCGAGCCCTTGGAGAAGACGGTCGATGTCCGTTCAGCCGTCGCCGGCCTCGACTTCATCCGAACCACCGAGGGCCACCTCAACGAGCTGACCAACGTTCTTCAGCGGATGCGTGTGCTGTCGATCCAGTCGGCGAACGGCACCTACAGCGAGGAAGACCGCTCGGCCATCCAGATCGAGGTCGACCAGCTGACCGACGAGATCGACCGCATCGCCGACCAGGCCGACTTCACGAAGATGCGGATGCTCAGCGACGCCTCCGCAGAGGCCAACGTGAGGGCGGCTGATGAGCTGGGCATGACGCCCGCAAAGATCAACACTCCCGCGTCGCTCGCCAACGCCCAGGCATCCTGGACCCTGCGCGTCCACGTGGGCGCGAACACCAACGAGGCGCTGGCCGTGAACATCTACGCCGCCAACATCCAGCACCTCTTCGCCGGTGAGGCGGCCGCCCCGGCCGACCAACAGCACGGCGCAGGAGCCCAGGGCGGGGCCGCCGTGGCAGGTCCGGTGAATGTCATGACGGCGATCGACGCCAACTCGTCCATCGCGAAGATTGATGTCGCGATCAAGGCCGTCACGGACCAGCGATCGAACCTGGGCGCGTTCAGCAACCGCCTGGAATCCGCGATCCGCGCCGCGAACGTCACGGATGCCCGCGACAAGTTGCTGGCAGCCATCGGCACCGAGGCCGAGCACGTTGCGAAGTGGTCCCCGGGCCAGGCATCGGCGGCGCTGGCACAACTCGCCGACGCCTACACCCTGGCGGCCAGGAACAACGTCCTCACCCAAGCCTCGCAGGCGATGCTCGCCCAGACCAACCAGCTTCCCCAGGGCATCCTCCGACTGCCGCGCCGTGCGCCCACCTCGGAGGGATCGGAATCAACCGACGTGGAAGGTTCTGCCGACAGTTCGCAACGGCAGATCCCGGTGCACATCATGGTGTCGGAGGTACCCACCGCCGCGGATGCCCGCGACAAGCTGCTGGCGGCCATCGGCACCGAAGCCCAGCACGTCGCGGCCACGTCCGCGGGCCAGGCATCCGCGGCACTGGCGGAACTCACCCGCGCTTACTCCACGGTGGCCTCCCCTGAAGCAAGCCTCGTGAGTGTCCTGGGCTTCAACGGGGAACGGCCCGACCCGGTGACGGGGTGGTATCTCCTGGGGAACGGCTACCGGGCCTCCAACCCCGTGCTCATGCGGTTCAACTCCCCGGACAGCTTGTCTCCCTTCGATGGGAGCGGACTCAATCCCTACGCATACTGCCTGGCAGACCCCGTTAACTACGTGGACCCCACCGGGCACTGAGGTTCCTGGACTCGGCCGCCCATGTTCTGGGACCGTGATCAGCGCCAGTGGGCGGCCGGGCACCAGCACCAGAGGTATGGCCGAGCCTCACGAGGCCTCCGGTGCCCTGGCCAGTCATGGCCGGGGCACCAGGCGCACAGAGCCGGTGACTACCGCTTCCTGCGCTGGCCGGCAATCTGGGTGATCGTGAAGTGGACGAACTCGGCGGGACGTACGGGAGCCACGCCGATGTCACAGATCACGTGGCCGCCGGCCACGCTCTCCGGCGGGTTGTTGGACTCGTCGCAGATCACGTAGAAGGCTTCGTCGGGCGTGCGGCCGAGCAGCGCACCTTGCCGCCATTGATCTGTCAGGAACTGGGAGACGCTGCTCCTGATGGTTGCCCACAGGCGGTCGTCGTTCGGCTCGAAGACCGCCCAGGTCGTGCTCTGCCTGATGGAGTCACCCAGGTAGTTGACGAGGCGCCGGACGTTGAGGTACTTCCAGTCGCACTCCTCGGAGAGCGTCCGCGCGCCCCAGACCAGGAGGCCGCTGCCGGGGAACCCCCGAAGGCAGTTGACACCCGCCGAGTTCAGAGACCCCTGCTCGTCGTCTGTGAGCTCACGCTCAAGTGATACGCCGCCTCGGAGGGCTTCGTTGGTGGGGGCCTTGTGCACGCCGCGTTCGGCATCGACGCGGGCCCAGGCGCCGGCGACATGCCCGGACGGCGGCGCGAGAACAGGGTCGCCATCGTCCCTCTTCACGGTGACCCACGGGTAGTAGACGGCGGTGTACTGCTGCTCCAACAGGTCGGTGATCCCGAGGGCAGCCGCAGCTTCGTCCGTCTCCGTAGGCGACAGTCCCTGGTCGGTATGCAGCAGGGCCATGCGGTTGCCCATCTTGACGCAGTGCTGGGCGACCGCTTGAGCGATCGCGGGGGCGTCGTCCGAGTCCCACAGGTCCGGGACGACCACGATCTTCACCTCAGGGCAGTACTCCAGCCCGGCAAGCCCGGTGCTGTCGCTCTCGCTGCCTCGATAGGCCGCGACACGGTCCCGGCCCGGGGCGGTACCGACGATGAAGCAGGTCTTGCCGCCATTGGCGAAGAACCCTTCGACCGCGGCAGGCAGAAACGAATCCTTGAGCGCCTTGGCGCCGTCCTTCTCGGCGGCGAGGAAGCCCTCGCGAAACTCGCGCCAGCTGCTGATCCGGGTCGGTCCGGACGGGCCCCCCGGCAGTTCTCCGAGGAACGCAGGGGTCGACGTACCGACGCCGCTGATCAGGCGCGTGCCGCTGGGAGCGGAAGAGTCGGGCATACGTGCTCCTCGAATGTCAGGGGAAACAACCTGGGCCGAGCTCGTAGGGCCTGGAACCGGTTGTAAGTGCTCAAGCATCCAGCCGGGCATAACAATACAAAGAGATGCCAATCAGTCACTGAGAGTGGAAGGGTGAAATTTTGCTGCCAGCCGAGGACGGCCAAAGAGCGATCCGCGCGCTCAGGTCCGCTGCTGCCTCGACTGAGTGCTTCAGTCGGTGTCTTTGACGGCACCGTCGCCCTCGCGGCGGGGATTGCGGGCCTTGGGCGGACCCAAGGTACGGCCGTCCGGCCCCTGTGGTCGGGGTTCCATGCCGCCCACCGTCACTGGGTGCCGGCTGCGCAACGCTGTGACCTGCTGTGGTCGGGGTAGCGCGGGCTCATGATTGGGCTCGTGGTCGGGTGGTGCGCATCGTCGTACGGGCGGTGTGGTGGTGCGCAATCGCTGCGCGGTAGCTGATGCGCTGCGGTTGCGCAGGGTGTCTACGGGTGTCGGGTCTGGCTCCAGGGGACGCGCCGGTCGGGGTCGTGAATGGGCCGCCACACGGGTGCGGAGGGGCCGTTGCGGAGCAGGTCGACCAGGGGCGTGGCCAGGACGGGAACCTTGCGCAGGAAGCCGGACAGCGTCAGTTCCGAGGCGGCCGCGTGCAGGGCGCGGATGCGCGTCTCGATGCCGGTGGGGCCGGTGCCGTCGAGGACGAACAGCAGCCGCGGAAACAGTGGGTAGCGGCGTCTCCAGTCCTCCTCTGGGAGCTGCTGCCCGGCGGCCGGCTTCGGGCGGCCGGGCACGGGCGCGGGTACGTAGTCGTGGAGGCGGGCGTAGGCGGTGAGTTTCGCGGCGAGGCGTTCGGGCCCCATGGTGGCCCGGTCGACTTCGGCGAAGGCCCGCAGAATCGATCCTCCGTCGGCGGAGGTGCGGTAGTACAGCAGGCCGTCGGGGATGACGGCCTCGCCGCTGCCGAGGGGGGTGGTGGACCTCGGGGATCCAGTCCAGCGGCCGGCACTCGTCGCCGCGACGGCGGGCATCCTGCAGGAAGGCAAGCCCGGTCTCCGTCACCGTCAGCGCATGCCCCGCCCGCAGCCGGGCCGCGGTGCGGTCCGCGACCAGCCTCGGCGGCCGCCGCTCCCGTAGCTCGGGCCACTCGGAGGCGACGTCCACGCCGTACTGCGTGGCGAACCACACCCGGGTGCGGCTGGCCTGCGGCAGAGTGACACGGTCGATGAGCCCCTCGCCGCGCAGCTTGGCCAGGCGACGCCGTGTCTGCTCGATCCGCACCCCCGGCGCGATCACCAGATGCACCTGTTCCGTCGTCGCCATCCGGTACTGCGCCAGCGCCAGCCGGTCCCCGCCGCCGGCGTCCACGTTCAGCATCCTCACTGCTGTCCTCCAAGTACGGTGCATCGCCGCTCTTTGTCCGGCGCCGCGCGTACGCCTAGGCCAGCAGTCGGCCCCGACCAGAGCCCCGACCGTGAAGGCCCGACCAGCGTCACGATGCGATAACCACGCCCCCGACCACGCCAGCAACCCCTCCTACGTCCCCTCCGAAAACCCCGCCGACAACTGCCCGCACCCACCGGACACCTGACGACGTATCCGCAGGTCACCACGCCCTTAAGGCTGGTCGGGAAGCCCGACATCCCCCTCTGCACCTCCACAACGACCCCACCAAGGAAGAAGAACGGGGAGGGGAGGGCGGGCGTGGTGGAGGAGCGTCAGGGGATCGGGCGGTCTTCAAGGGGTGTTGCGCGTCGGCGGGCCTCCGCGCTCAGCACCAGGTGGGCGACCAGGAGGACCCGGGCGCCAGCCGGGGGCAGCTTTGGGGCACAGGCGTCAGTCGTCGTGACCCTGGCCGTGCTCGTACAGGGCGCGGGCTTCGGTCACGGCGCGCCGCCAGCCGCGCTCGTCGTTTCCGTGTTCGTGCGTCAGCTGCGCGGCGATGCCGCGCCGGTATCCGCAGGCCCGCCGGGGTTTCTCGAGGGCGGCGGCGACGGCCTGGCCGCACTGGGCGCGGCTGGCGCCGCCCCCCTGGTTGCCCCGGCCGTCTAAGTGGTCGGCGCTCGAAGTCCTTCGGGGGTTGACGTGAGGTCGGGCCGTATGCGGGGTGCGGGGGAGCCGGCTTTCCGGGATCGGCTACCGTGGCGCGGCACTGTGCCGTTTTGCCGCGCGTCACACGCGTCACCCTTCCTCGGGCGGAACGCCGACCAGTTTCACCAGGAACCGGTCCACCTGTTCTTCCAGCGGGGGCCAGGGCAGGTCGGGTTGGTTGACACGCAGCGAGACCGCACCGTGGACGGCCGTGCGCAGATCCAGGCAGACGGTCTCCGCGTCGCCCTGCGGGGCCAGCCCGGCGTCCATGCAGCGGCGGATCGCCATGGTCGTGCGCTGGGCCATCTCCTCCTTGAAGGGCATGTCCGCGCGCCGGTTGAGCGTGCTCTCGTGCAGCACCTTGTACAGACCCGGGTGTTCGCGGGACCACGCGCCGAGCAGCGCCGTTCGGGCGCGCAGCGCGGCCACCGGGTCGGCGGCGCCCGACTCCGCGTCGTCCACCGTGCGCAATAGGTCCGCATAGCAGTGCTCCAGCGCGGCCAGCACCAGTGTGTCGCGGTCGGCGAAGTGGATGTAGACCGAGGTCGCGGCGATGCCGACCTCGCGGGCGACCGCCCGCAGCGACAGCGCCTGGTCGTCGGCGAGGTCCGCCAGCAGCCGCAGCGCCGCGTCGACGATCTCGGCGCGCAGCCGTTCGCCCTGGCCGCGCGGGTTGCGGCCTCGCGGCGTGGCGCGGGCGGTCGTTCGGGCCGGAGTGGTCGCGTCCATGATCACCCATTGTATGGGACACGCCTGTAGGGCTACAGTTGTAGCCCTACAGGCGTTCGCTTAAGGAGTGAGTCACCATGACACTGCCGACCCAGACCGCGGTGAGGGAACTCGACCCGGTGTTCGCGGAAATGGCCGCGGCGAGCTTCCGGCCCATCGGGCCGGGAACGGGAGCGCGGCTGACGCCGCGCGAGCTCGCCCTGCTCAGCCTTGTCGCCGATGTCTGCGAACAGATG
Organism: Streptomyces sp. NPDC020299; assembly: GCF_044387825.1. Classification (NCBI taxonomy): domain Bacteria; kingdom Bacillati; phylum Actinomycetota; class Actinomycetes; order Kitasatosporales; family Streptomycetaceae; genus Streptomyces; species Streptomyces sp. NPDC020299. The sequence continues at coordinate 40,397 of NZ_JBIRWL010000033.1, read as the reverse complement.
CTCGGGATGCCGTTTGAACTGCATGTGCGTGCCGCCCTGGACAGCGGCCTCGACGCCGATGACCTGCGCGAGCTGCTCCGCTTCATCTCCTACGACAGCGGTTACCCGGCGGCGCTGGCCGCCTTGGAGCGGCTGGCCGAGATCGAACGCGAGCACGGTCTGCCCGGCCCGACAGGCCAGAGCCATCGAGTGAACGCGGACGGTACGGGTAGCCCCATTCCCGCGGCGATGCGCGCTGAGGTGTGTGCCCTTGACCCGGGCTTCGCCGATTACATGGACCTGCAGTCACGGATGCGCGCCGACATGGCCCGGATCAGCGTCCGTGAGCGGGCGTTCGCCACCATGACGGTCGACGTCCTCTACCAGACGCTCCAGGAGAGCTTCCGTGCCCATGTCGGCCGCGCGCTGGGCGCGGGAGCGACGCCCGACGAGGTCCGCGCCGCCGTCCGCGCCACCGCGACATTCGGGATGACCCGGACCTGGCGCGCCCTGAACGTCCTCGACGCGCTGCTGGCCGACCTGGAGGAACCGCAAGGGAAGCAGACGGCCAAGAACGCCTGACCGCCTGCCGCTTCCACCCCGCACACGGCCTGGGCCGCAGGACCGGACCACCGCAGCGCAGGCCGCAGGAGCAGTCCCGCGCACCGTTGTGCGGCCCGCCGCGACGCCACCGCGGCACGGCAGGCCGCGCAACCGCCAGCGATCCACTTCACGAGATCGGCCGTTCCTCCTGCCATGCGCATACCCTGCGCCCGCCCCGTGGTGCTGACCGCCGCCGAGCGCCACCGGCTGAAGAAGATGGCCTACGGCCATAAGACTCCCCATCAAGCCCGGCAACGGGCGACGGTCGTGCTGCTGGCGGCACGCGGACGCAGCAACGCGTGGATCGCAGCCGAGACTCACCTGCATGTGGACACCGTGCGAACCTGGCGCGGCCGGTTCGCCGACGGCGGCCTGCCGGCCCTGGCCGACCGCAAGCGCAGCGGGCGCCCCGCCCGCTTCACTCCCGTGCAGGTCACCGAAGCCAAGGCGCTGGCCTGCCAGTTACCCGCCGAGACCGGCGTACCGCTGGCGCGCTGGTCGTGCCCGGAACTGGCCGCCGAACTGACCGCGCGTGGGATCACCGACACCGTCTCCGCGTCCACAGTGCGCCGCTGGCTGCGCGAGGACGCCCTCAAGCCCTGGCAGTACCGGTCCTGGATCTTCATCCGCGACCCCGACTTCCGTCCCAAAGCACAACGGGTCCTGGACCTGTACGCCCGCACCTTCGAAGGCGTCCCGCTGGGCGAGGACGAGTACGTCCTCGGCGCCGACGAGAAGACCTCGATCCAGGCCCGCTGCCGCTGCCACCCCACCCTGACACCCGGACAGGCCGGGGCCATGCGCGTCAACCACGAATACGGCCGCGGCGGAGCCCTGGCCTACCTGGCCGCCTACGACATCCACCGCGCACGGGTCTTCGGCCGCTGCGAGCCGACGACCGGCATCGCGCCGTTCATGACCTTGGTCGAGCAGGTCATGACCCAGGAGCCTTACGCCAGCGCGAACCGTGTCTTCTGGATCGTGGACAACGGGTCCTCGCACCGGGGAAAGACGTCCGTCGACCGCCTGGCCGCCAGGTTCCCGAACGCCGTCCTGGTCCACACCCCGGTCCACGCCTCTTGGATGAACCAGACCGAGATCTTCTTCTCCATCGTCCAACGCAAGGTCGTCTCACCCAACGACTTCACGAACCTCGACCAGGTCCGAGACCGACTCCGAGCCTTCGAAGGCCGCTACAACGCCACGGCACAGCCGTTCCAGTGGAAATTCACCACCTCCGACCTGGACGATCTGCTGGCTGTTGCCCGACACACCGCCGATCATCCAGAAGAATCCTCCGCCGCCCCGGCCGCCTGATCAACCCCCGAAGGACTGCGAGCGCCGACCACTAAGTGGGCAGCCCGACTGCTCTCATCCCGCATCGAACGTATGCGCTCCTTGCCTGCTTCATGGTGCCGGCACGGCACCGATCTGCTGCATGACTCCAAGGAGGTCGGGCTGACCTCGTTCGCCGACAATCCGGCCGTCGGCCAGGTAGTAGAAGTTCATGGCCTGTACCGAGATCTTGCTGCCGCTGGCGGGGATGCCGAAGAAGTCACCGTCATGAGTACCGCGCATGGTGAACCGTGCGGCCACTGTGTCGCCCTCGCTGACCATCTCCTCCAGGGCCCACTGCACGTCCGGGAATCCACTGCGCATCATCCCGATGACCTCCATGTAGCCCTCGGGACCTCGAAGCGGCTCCGGATGACTCGGTGCGTGGAACACCGCGTCGGGAGAGATGACCTCGCGGCCAAGATCCTCATTGGCTGTGTTGATGAACTCGACGAAGCGGTTCATCACGGACTTCACGGCTTCAAGCGGCATGCTTCTCTCCTCGCGGCGGTGATATTCCGACTCAAGGTAACATCGATTCGATGTGTACATCGTTTCGATGTGTTTGTGGGATAGTGAGGGCATGCTGGAACTAGCGATACTGGGCTTCCTGGCCGGGGGTGCTCTGCCCGGGCACGAGCTGCGCCGGCGGGTTTCGCAGCTGACCGGGTACACGCGGCCGGTCAGCGACGGCAGTCTGTATCCGGCGATCAACCGTCTGACCAAGGCTGGCCTGCTGGAGCGGCGCGCCGACGCGGGGGCGGGCCCAGCGCGGTACGTGCTGAGCCTGACCGGCGCCGGGCGCACCGAACTGCTGAAGCGGCTGCGCGAGCCGGCCGACCATGAGATCACCGACTTCACCCGCTTCTTCACTGTTCTGGCGTTCCTCTCGCACCTGCCCGAGGTGCCCGAACAGCACGCGGTGCTGCGCAGACGGCTTGAGTTCCTGGAGGAGCCGGCGAGCTTCTTCTACGACGGTGACAGGCCATTGCGGGCCGAGGAGGTGGCCGACCCCTACCGGCGCGGCATGCTGCTCACCGCCCGTGCCATCAGCAGCGCCGAACGCGCCTGGCTACACGCTGTTCTGGACGGTGACGAGCCCACCGAGAGCACTCCATTTCCGCTCGACGAACCCGCGAGCTGACCGGCCCTGGAGGTATGTCCATGCTTGCATCGTGGTACGACGAACAGGGCCCTGCCGCCGATGTCCTGCGCGTCGGTGAACTGCCCGACCCCACCGTCGGCCCCGGCGAGGTCCGCGTCCGCGTCACCGTTTCGGGCGTCAACCCCGGCGACACCAAGAAGCGGCGCGGCTGGCTCGGCTCCTCGATGCCCTACCCGCGGGTGATCCCGCACAGCGATGCCGCCGGAGTCATCGACGCGGTGGGCGGCGGAGTCGGCGCCCACCGGGTGGGACAGCGGGTATGGGTGTACGGCGCCCAGTCCTATCGCCCCTTCGGCACCGCAGCCCAGTACACCGTCGTGCCTGCGGATCTGGCCGTCGCGCTACCTGACCACCTCAGCGACGAACTCGGCGCCGGCCTGGGCATCCCTGGGATCACCGCCCACCGCACCGTTTTCAGCGACGGCCCCGTCGACGGACAGCTCGTGCTCGTGCATGGGGTGCTCGGCGGCGTCGGCTCCCTGGCCGCGCAGCTCGCCCGGTGGGGCGGCGCGACGGTGATCGGGACCGTGCGCCATGGCAGCGACCTGAACGGCGTCGACCCCGCCGTCGTCTCCCACGCCGTGGCGCTCGACGAGGACGACCCCGCCGCCGCGATCCGCACGCACGCTCCCGACGGCGTGCACCGAATCGTCGAGGTGGCCCTGTCCGATAATGCGGACCTGGACCACCTCGTCGCCGCGAACGGCGCGGTGATCGCCGCCTACGCCACCCGGGACGACCGGCCCCGACTTCCCTTTTGGCCCATGCTGTTCAACAACGTCACGCTGCGCATGCTCGGCAGCGACGACTTCGCCGAAACGGCGAAACGGCAGGCTGCCCGCGACCTCACCGCCGCAGCCGCAGTCGGCATGCTCACCGTCGCCATCGGCGACGTGTACCCGCTGGAGAAGATCGCCCAGGCCCAAGACCGTGTTGATACCGGCGGCCGAGGTCGCGTCCTGGTGACCATTCCCAACTGAACTGTGCCGGCAAGAGGCCTGATCACTCGGGCCGCGGGGGTGGGGTGCCGTTCCGGCCGGCGATGTCGTGGAAGGTCGGGATGCCTAGCTCCACGACGGTGTTTCGGCGGACTTGTTGGGCATCCAGCTGGGCTAGCTTGTCCTGGGCTCCGGCAAGACTGACCTCGAGCCCTTCCAGCTCGCCCAGCCAGCCCTCGCGTTCGGCCTCGATGATGCGGGCCAGGAGGTTGTCGCGGATCTCGACCAGGCGGCCGCGCTGGTCGGGCTCGGGACGGAGCATCGAGCAGCGGACGCAGGCGTGTTCGTGGATGCACGAGGTACCGAACGCGCGAGCGCAGATGCCGATGGAGAGCTTGCGGCGCTCGAAGTGGCTGAGGAAGGCATCCCACTCCTCTGCGGTGGGGGTGCGGTATTCCTCGCTGGGGCGCAGGAAGCGGCGGCGGGCGATGAACGCGCGGTGGGCTTCGATGGCTTCGGCCGGGTAGATCGCGTTGTAGCCCATGGTGGTGTTGATGTCGGCGTGCCCGGCGATGACTTGCGCAATGTGGGGCGGTAGTCCGCTGCGGATGGCGTCGGTGATGAAGATGCGCCGGAAGTCGTGCGGGTCGAAGTCCAGGGGGCAGCCGTCGGCGTCGGTCAGGCCGGTGGCGTCGAGGACGTCGTTGAGGCATTTGCGGAGGAACTCGCCGTTCATGGCGGAGATCTCGCCGCTGCGGTCGTACTGGAACAGCAGCGGCATGGGCGGATTCCACACGCGTTCGTTGTAGTCAACTGTTCGGTTTGCCAGCCCTGCAATCAGATCTTCCCTCCGGGGGGCGGGCGATCTGGAAACGCGGAACGGCCACGAACCCGGTGCGGGATGGTCGGTGCTTCTTCAGTCGTCGAGGAGCACCACGTGCTTGCCGGGCGTCGTACCGGACTCGACGTCAGCCTGGGCGTCACGTACCTGCTCAAGACCGCGGTAGGTCTTGGCGACCGGGGTCTTGAGCTGGCCGTCGGCGATCGCCTGGAGCTGTTGCTGGAATACCTGGGGCGGCAGGTCGGCGGCCTCGCCCGCGTAGCTGGTCAGCCGCACCCCGCTGGGGATCATGAACGGGCTGAAGTCGGGAATGGACCAGCCGCCGGCCAGAGCGCCGGTGAAGCAGACGGCGCCGTGCACCCGTACGCATCCGAAGGTGTCCGGCAGAGCTGTGCAGCCCACCAGTTCCAGCGCCGCGTCGACACCCTGCGGTACCAGGTCGCGGACCTTCTCGGCGATCCGCCCGTCGTCCACGACCGGGTGGTCGACGCCCATCGCCCGCAGCTCGTCGCCGCGGTCGGAGTTGCGGGTGGTGGAGATGACGGTGGCGCCGATCTCCTTGGCTATCGTCGCCGCGCTCAGCCCGACCGTGGAGGTGCCGCCGCGGATCAGCAGCGTCTGCCCGGCCTTGAGGTCCAGGCCGTGGGTCAGGGATCCGTAGGCGGTCTGGAACATCTCCGGCAGTGCGCCGACAACGTCCCACGGCAGGTCCGTCTCGAACGGGATGATCTGCCCGGCGGGGACGGTCACGTACTGGGCGTAGGCGCCGTCGTAGGAGCGGCCCATGTTGCCCATCATGGTCGCGACCTGCTGGCCCGGCCGCAGCCCGCTGTCCTCGTCTGCCTCGTCGACCACGCCGACGCCCTCGATGCCGGGGATACGCGGGTAGGTGACCTCCGCGTCCGACTCGCCCTTGCGGGTGGTGACCTCGGACTCGTTGACGCCGAACGCCTTGACCTTGATCCGTACCCAGCCGGGCTTACGGGCGGGCACCGGCACGTCCTTGATCTCCAGTGCGTCGAGGCCGCCGGGGTGGGTGACGACGACGGCCCGCATGGTTGCTGGTGCGGAGCCGGCTGCTGTTGGTTGGCTCATGCCGACTTCCTTACTCTGTCTGTGCCCTGCGTTGTTCCGGATCGCCCGCCGTCTGTCAGGGGCGGTCGATGCCCTCCCACAGGTCGAGGGCCGCCTCGTAGTGGGCAGTGGCCTCGAAGGGAGGGTTGCCGACGCTTTCCGAGGTGGGCCGGTCCGTGACGGCGGGCCACAGACGGGACTGCTCGCCGGTGGCGAAGTCGAGCACGATGTCGCGGATACGCGTGTCACGCTCGGCCTGCTCCGCGCTGCGACCCGGTTGTTCCTGGCCGACCAGGCCGTACATCTCAGTGCCGTGGTACGCGGGCGCACCCTCGGCGGGCCCGATCATCAGGAGATGGGCATTGCCGCCCGCGGCGGCGTGCGCCAGGGCACCGCGGGCCGCGGGCAGCGCGAAGAGGTAGTCCGCCATGAGGGCGGCGCGGACCTCGACCGGCTTACGGCCACCCTGGTCGTAGGCATCGACGAGCTTCTTGGCGCGCGAGCGGGAAATGCGCCACGTCGCGACCTCGTCGGTGACGGCGTCGAGAGTGTGCGGGTCGAACCGGTCGAGGTCGTTCGCCACCCACCAGCCCATGTCGTCGCTGGCCATGCTCAGCAGCACGTCGACATCGCGGTGTGCGCCCGAGGCCAGGACATCCATGGGGTGGGCGTGCACCATTGCGCCGGGCTGCCCGATGTCCAGGACGACGCCGGTGGCCTTGTTGTCCACCCCGCCGCGGACGCCGAGATCCGTCGGGGCGACCTTGCGCAGGGCGTCCCTAAGGGAGGTCGCGTCGAGGTCGAGCAGCTTCTCAGGGTTGTCCGCGACGCCGAGTTCGGTGGCGAACCGGTGCGCGAGTTCCTCTGCCCACCAGGCCGGGATGCTACGAGCGGGCCCGCCGGAGAAACCGGCCAGACGCCGGTACAGGCCGTCGGCGGAGGAGGCACCCAGCAGCCCGAAGGTGGAGTAGGCGCCACCGCTGTGGCCGTAGACGGTGACATTGTCGGGGTCGCCGCCGAAGTGGGCGATATTCCGCTTGATCCAGGTGAGCGCGGCGATGACGTCCTGCAGGAAGAGGTTGCTGGCCTCCGCCAGCCGCCCGCCGTACTGCGACAGCGAGAGCGCACCCAGCGCGCCGAGCCGGTAGTTGATCGACACGCCCACCACACGCCCTGTCGCCGCGAGACCGGAGGCGTTGGAGGTGATCTGGGTGTTCGCGCCGTACTCGAATCCGCCACCGTGGATGTACACGGCCACCGGCAGCGCCTTGTCGGCGGGCTGCTCGGGAGCCCACACGTTCAGGTTCAGGCAGTCCTCGCCCATCCCGCTGTCCGCTTCGAGCCAGTCGCCGCTGTCGGGCTGGATGGAGACGACGCCCTTGCGGTCATAGGGGAGGTCCGGATCGAACTCCGCGACCACGGGTCGGCGATACCGCTCGGCAGTGGCGTACGGGATTCCCCACCAGGACCGCACCCCTGGTGCAGTCGGAGCCTTGGGAGCGGTCGCGGTCATGACGTGTCCTTCCAGCGCGGTTCGGGTGTTCGCGCGGTGCTTCGGCTGCTGGTTGCTCGCGGTGACGTCTCCCATCGTTTCCCGGGATCCGACAGAGCGCCCGGCAGGTGGCGGTCAGCCGGTGGTCATCAGGTGACACTTCGGCAACAAGACTCGGTGCAGGCCATGAGCTTCTACTACATGGCCGACGGCCGGATCGTCGGCGAACGGGGCCAGCCCGGCCTCCGCGGGGTTATGCAGCACATCGGTGCTGTACCGGCGTGGTGAACCTCGTAGCGCCGGGTGAGCCTTCTGTCGTGCGGGATTGCCGCTGCTGAGAGGGGTCCGTACGGCGCGGCAGCAGAGGACGAAGGCCTCCACCGGAGCGCGGGCGCCCAAGCGGGTTCACCGCAAGAGGTCCGTCTCTCCTTCCTGATCCGGCGTCTTCGCGCAAACAGCGCCCGCTGCGGTGAGAGCTGTACGCCTTGTCACCGCGACCGGGCCGGGTGTGTGAGTGGTCGCCGTGTGGGCGAATACTGCAACCCTCGAATACCGACGCTTCACCAGTGAGATGACCTGCCCGGCGACTTCGAGGCCACCCGCGCCGTGCACTACGCCGCGATCCGCCAGCCGATGGACCCGCAGGTGTTCATCACCGACCTGAAGCAGCGCATGGCCAGCGGGCTGGACCGGTTGTCGGCCGCGCTCGCGGACGGCTCGGCCGACGGGGTGAAGGTGACCACCCGGCGTGGCGAGCCGTGGATCACCGTGCCCAAGCTGGAGAAGCTGGACGAGCCCACCGGTCTCCAGGCACTCAAGGACGAGGTCGTGCGCCGCTGGGGGGTCCTCGACCTCCTGGACGTGCTGAAGAACGCCTACTTCGTCACCGGCTTCACCGACGAGTTCGCCTCCGTCGCCGTCTACGAGCGCATCGACCGTGCCACCCTCCAGCGCCGCCTACTGCTTGCGCTCTTCGCCCTGGGCACGAACATGGGCATCCGGGCGATCGTGGCCACCGGAGAGCACGGCGAGACGGAGGCCGCTCTGAGGCACGTCCGCCGGCACTTCATCACTGTCGACAACCTCCGGGCCGCCGTGACCAAGCTGGTGAACGCCACCTTGGCCACCCGCGACACCGCGTGGTGGGGCCAGGGCACCGCATGCGCGTCGGACTCGAAGAAGTTCGGGTCCTGGTCCTCGAACTTCATGACCGAGTATCACGCCCGATACGGTGGCAACGGCGTGATGATCTACTGGCACGTCGAGCGGAAGAACGTCTGCATCTACTCCCAGCTCAAGAGCTGTTCGTCGTCCGAGGCCGCGGCGATGATCGAGGGCCTGCTCCGCCACTGCACCGACGCTGAGATCGAGTCCAACTACGTCGACACCCACGGCGCGAGCGTCGTCGGGTTCGCTTTCACCGAGCTGCTCAACTTCCGCCTGTTGCCCAGGCTGAAGAACATCGGCAGCATCCGCCTGTACCGGCCCGACGACGACCCGCCCGGCTGGCCAGCGCTCGGAGGCTCGCTGACTCGCGCGATCCGCTGGGACCTGATCGCTCAGCAGTACGACCAGATGGTCAAGTACGCCACCGCGCTGCGTCTGGGGACAGCAGAGGCCGAGCAGGTGCTGCGCCGCTTCACCCGCGGTGGCCCCAAGCACCCCACCTACGCCGCGCTCGAAGAACTCGGCCGTGCCGTCCGCACGATCTTTGCGTGCGACTATCTCGCCAGCCCCAACCTGCGCCGCGAGATCCACGGCGGCCTTCAGGTCGTTGAGAACTGGAACTCGGCGAACACCGTGCTGTACTACGGCAAGGACGGCGCCCTGACCGGCCCGGACAAGGAGCACGCCGAGACCTCGATGCTCGCCCTGCACCTTCTCCAGTCAAGTCTCGTCCACATCAATACGCTGCTGCTGCAACAGGTCCTGGCCGAGCAGGAGTGGGCGAAGCGGCTCAGCGGCGAGGACCGGCGCGGGCTGACCGCGCTGTTCTGGTCGAACGTCAACCCCTACGGCACCTTCCGCCTCGACATGGACAAGCGGCTCGACTTGGAGCTATCGATCACAGTGCCCCGGCCGCGTTTCCCTGAGCCCACCGCGACGATGCCCAGCTGAGTGTTCGGCGCCGTCGAAGAGAGTGCCCGAAGCCAGCTCCAACGGCTTCGGGCACTCTCGCGTGGCCGGCGTTCCAAGGCTTCGGTGATCCGGGCCTCACCGGGCCCGTGCGTCGGTGTCCGAGTGCATATGTCCCAGGGTGGGTCTCAGATCCAGGTGGGCACGTGCCCCTCGGTGTAGCGGGCGCCGAAGCCGCCCTGAGGCAGGATCTCGGCGATGGCCTTGAGGTCGGTGTCGGTGAGGGTCAGGTCGGCGGCGCCGACGTTTTCCTGGATGCGCTTCGGGCTGCGGGTGCCGGGGATCGGCACGACGTGCTCGCCCCGGGTCAGGAGCCAGGCCAGGGCTAGCTGGGAGACGGTGGCACCCTTGGCCACCGCGAACTCGGCGAGCCGGTCAACGGCTTCGATGTTCTTCTCGAAGTTGCCCGGCTGCCAGCGGGGGTCGACGTTGCGCATGTCGGTGGCTTCGTACTGGCCGGCCGGCTTGGCGGTGCCGGTGAGGAACCCGCGGCCGAGGGGGGAGTAGGCGACGAAGCCGATGCCGAGTTCGTCCAGGGTGGGGAAGAGCTGCTCGACGTCCCGTTCGAACAGGGAGTACTCGGTCTGCAGGACGGAGACCGACTGCACGGCGTGCGCCTTGCGGATCGTCTCGGGTCCGGCCTCGCTGAGGCCGAAGTACTTCACCTTGCCCGCGTCGATCAGTTCCTTGACGGCGCCCGCGACCTCCTCGATGGGTACCTCGGGGTCGACGCGGTGCTGGTAGAAGACATCGATGTGATCCACACCGAGGTAGCGCAGGCTGTTGTCGGCGACCTTGCGGATGTTGTCGGGCCGGCTGTTGAGAGTGCCGCCGATCTGCTCGGGAGGCACGGACATGTCGACACCGAACTTGGTGGCCAGGACCACGTCGTCGCGGAAGTCCCTGACCGCGTTGCCGACCAGGATCTCGTTGGATCCTGTGCCCCAGCCGTACATCTCGGCGGTGTCGAAGAAGGTGACGCCCAGGTCGTGCGCGCGGCGGAGGGCGGCAACGCCGGCCTCCTCGTCGGTGGATCCGTAGGCCATCGTCAGGCCCATCGCGCCGTAGCCGATCGCCGAGACCACAAGGCCCTGGCTTCCGAGTGTCCGGTGCTGCATAACTCACTCCTCGGAAAGAAACTAGAAGGCAATTTTTGGCGGACCGTTGTGTCAGTGCGCTGCGGCGGTCAGTCCGGCGCGGTGGATGCGGGTGTGCTCGGCGACGCGCCGGCCGAGGTGGCGGGCGGTGTTCAGGTCTGCGTCGTGGACGGCGGGGGTGTCGTTGAAGCTCTGTGCGCCGGCGCCGAGGTAGAAGCCGAGGCGGTTGTCGTCCTGGGGGCCGGATGTGGTGGTGTTCCAGCCCGGCAGGAGGTTCAGGCTCACCCAGAGCATCCCGTGCTGGGCCGCCAGGAGCGCCAGGTACTGCAAGGTGTGCAGCTTGTCGCCGCTCATGGAGCCGGAGTTGGTGAATCCCGCCGCGAGCTTGTCGCTCCAGGCGCGGGTCATCCACCGCTTGCTTGTGGCCTCGGCGAAGGCGTGAAACGCCCCCGACGCGGTGCCCATGTAGGTGGGGGTACCGAAGATGATGGCGTCCGCGGCGTCCATCAGTTCCCAGTCGGCGTCGCTGAGGGAGGCGACGTCCACGCGGTGGACGTGCGTCCCAGCGATGGAGCGCACGCCGTCGGCCACGGCCGTGGCGATCTGGGCGGTGTGGCCGTAGCCGGAATGCGACGCGATGACGATCGAGATATCGGACACGGGTGTTCCTATCCTGCCGCGATGGCGGCGTGTTCGGTGGTGTGCCGGCGGACGATGAGCTGCCCGCTGCGGCGGTCGGCCGCACTGCTCCACGAGTTGAGGGAGCGACGGCCCCGGCCGGGGTGCGGCGCATGCCCAGGTTTCGCGGGCCGGCGCCGACCACCATCAGCGTGGATCGTCGTTCCGGTTTAGACAGTAGCACCGATAAGGCGACGATACGCAACTTGGGATATCGTTGTTCCATGGACGAGGGACGACGCGCCGCGCGGCGCCAGGTACTGCAGGTGGCCGCCAAGCTTTTGGAAGAGGGCGGCAGTGAAGCGGTCTCCACGCGCGCTGTCGCCGCAGCCGCGGGCATCACGGCCCCCGCGCTCTACCGGATGTTCGACGACAAGGACGGACTCCTGGCCGAGTTGGCCGCCTACGGGTTCGAGATGTACCTGGCCGAGAAACGGGAGGCGCTGGCGCTGACCCCCGACGACCCGGTGGCCGACCTCTACCGCGGCTGGGACCTGCACGTCGACTTCGGAGTGCGGCACCCCGCGTTCTACGTGCTCATGTATGGCACTGTGCGGCCCGGGCGGCGGCCCCCGGCCGCGGACGAGGCGCACGCCCTGCTGGTGAGACTGCTGGGCCGGGCGGCCGAGGCCGGGCGCCTTCGGGTTCCGGTGGCGCAGGCGACCCGCGTCATCCATGTGGCGACGACGGGTGCCACGCTGGCGCTGATCGGCGAAGAGCCCTCGGAGCGGGACCTGACCACTTCGACTCGGCTGCGGGACACCGTCATCGCCTCGGTCACCACGGACTCGCCCGCCTCGTCCGGGTCGGACCTGGCCTCGCGCGCACTCGCCCTCGATGCCGTACTGGAGACCGCGCTCACCACCGGGCCCTCGGCTGCGGGCGCCGGTGTACCTCTGCGAGAAACGGAGACGGCTCTGCTGCGCGAATGGTTGCAGCAGTTGGCAGGCTGAACCGGCCGCCTGCTCCGCAGGCGGTGGGCTCAGTCGGTTACGCCGGCCGTGCAGAACTCGATGTGCGTGTCGGCAAACGACCGTTTACCGATACTCCAACCAGTGATCACGAACCCGCAGGTGAGCAATGTCGGCAACTCGCGTCGAGAATCAACGTCGGTGAACGGTCTGACCGATAGATTCCGACACATGCTCATCGGCTACGCGCGGGTCTCGACCGCCGACCAGAACCCCGATCATCAGATCGACGCCCTGCTGCGGGCCGGCGTCGGCCGCGACAACATCCACGTCGACACCGCGAGCGGCGCGAAGTCGTCCCGTCCGAAGCTCGACCTCGTCCTCCAGCTGCTGCGCGGGGGCGACACACTGACGGTCACCCGGCTCGACCGGCTCTCCCGCTCGGTGCTCCACCTGGTGACGCTCGGCGCGGACCTGCGCGAGCGGGGCATCGGGCTGCACGTCATTGAGCAGGGCATCGACACCGCCACCATGGAGGGCCGCGCGATGTTCGGGATGCTGTCCGTGCTCGCCGAGCTCCAGCGGGAGCTGATCGTGGCGAACACCAACGACGGGCTCGCCTCCGCGCGGGCCCGCGGCCGGGTCGGTGGGCGCCGGCCACGCCTCACCGCGGACCAGGCCGCGCTCGCGGCGCGGCTCTACGACGAACGGGAGAAGACCGTCCAGCAGATCGCCGACATGTTCGGCGTCCCGAGGTCGACGGTGTACGGACACCTCGACAAGACCAAGACCGTGCCCCGCCAGCCGAAGAAGACCGCGGCCACGAAGCCCTGAAAGCTACCGGCGGGTTACTTGCTCCCTGGTGTCTGAGCTAGGACTACGGGGCCATCGTGTCCCGCTTGACCCAGTTCCGCAGGCCCTCGGCGCTGACCCCGATCTCCCGGGCCACCTCGGTGACGGTCTTGCCGGAGGAGCGGACCAGCGAGACCGCGTCGCGCTTGAACTCCTCCGAGTACCGCCTGCTGCGGTTGCTCTTGCTTCCCACCCGGCACTACTTCCTCTGGAACCTTACGTCCCAGTCTCCAGGTGTCCAACATCAAGGGAAGCTTCACCTGGGACCGGGGTGGGAGATGGCACAGCACTGAGCGTGTCTCTTTGGTGGGCTCATCAGTTGATCGGATGTGTCTGTCCGATGAGTGATCACTGATGCGATGTGGGACCGGATCGAGCCGCTGATGCCGGCCGATCCGGTCCGCGGACGGCGATGGGCCGACCACCGCCGCACACTCGAGGCCATCGCATGGAAGTACCGCACCAACTCGCCCTGGCGGGACCTCCCCGACGAGCTCGGCCCGTTCCAGACCGCCCACAAGCGGCTGATCAGATGGGCCGTCGACGGCACCTGGGAGGAGATCCTCGCCGCCGTCCTCGTGGCGGCCGATGCCGACGACGAAATCGACTGGATCGTGTCGGTCGACTCCACCGTCGTCCGCGCCCACCAACACGCCGCCGGAGCACTCAAAAGGGGGCTGAGGGCTGCAACGAACCGGCCGACCACGCACTCGGACGCTCACGCGGCGGGCTGAGCACCAACTTCCACCTGGCCGCAGACGGCCAGGCGCGGCCCCTGGCCCTGGCCGTCACAGCAGGCCAGGCCGGTGACGCACCCGCCTTCGAAACGGTCATGGCCCGCATCCGGGTGCCCAGAAGCGGCCCAGGCCGGCCCCGGACCCGCCCCACAGCTGTCCTGGCCGACCGCGCCTACTCATCCCGCGTGATCCGTGCCCATCTGCGCCGCCGACAGATCCGCGCGGTCATCCCGCAGCCGTCGGACCAGATCGGCCACCGTCTGCGCCGGAGGCGGCAAGGCGGGCGCCCGCCCGGCTTCGATGCCGATGCCTACAAGCAGCGCAACACCGTCGAGCGGTGCATCAACCGCCTCAAACATCGGCGTGGCCTGGCCACACGAACCGACAAACTCGCGATCGCCTACCAAGCCGCACTCCACCTCGCCGCGATCTTCATTTGGGCACGGCGCTGGCCAAGGAGACAGAACCTAGCTGGGTCACGGCTGGTCCTTCGTGCGTGCGGCTGAGGCTTGCCGGGTGTCCGCGCCGGAGCTGACATGCCGCTGGATCTCCTTGGGGCCGTGCCAGTCCAGGCACACAGCGGTGGCATCGTCTTCGAGCCGGCCGTCAGCGGCGTCCCTGACCGCGGACGTCAACGCCAGCGTGGTTTCCCTCGGGTGCAGGTACCGGGTCCGCTCCAGCAGGGCGGGCAGGTCGACATTCTCGCCGTGACGTTCGAGCATGCCGTCGGTGAACATGAGCAGACGGTCACCGGGCCGCAGGTCGAGCTCCTGCAGGCGGTACGGGTGGGGGGTCAGCTCGGACAGCCCGAAGGGATGGTCCGCCTCGCAGGTGATCGCCTCCACAGCCCCCTCGCGCATGCGCAGTGGCCAGGGGTGCCCCGCGTTGACAAGCCGGGCCCGCCCGGTGTGGAGATTGATGCGCAGCAACTGCCCGGTGGCATGACCGTGACCGTGGTCGATCAGTGCCTGGTCGGCCCGGTGGGCCTGTTCGGCCAGGCCGGCGCCCGCCCGGCGGGCGCCGCGCAGGGCGCCCACCAGGACCGTGGCGGCCAGGGCGGCATCGATGTCGTGGCCCATGGGGTCGGTCACCGACACGTGCAAGGTGTCGCGGTCCAGGCTGTAGTCGAAGGTGTCACCGCTGAGGTCCTCGGAGGGCTCCAGATTCCCGCACAGGGTGAACTGTGCAGCCTCGCACGACAGCGACGGGGGCAACAGCTGGTACTGGATTTCAGCTGCCAGCGTGGGAGGCCTGGAACGTTTGCCCCAGGTGTAGAGGTCGGTGAAGCGCCCATTGGCGATCACGACGTAGGCCAGGATGTGGGCGGCTTCCCCGACCGCATCGAGGACGTCCTCGCCGGGGTCGGTCGGCAGGAGCAGTTCCAGCAGCCCGATCGCATCCCCCCGGTTGGTGACCGGGGCAATCACCCGCCGCCCCTGTCCGGTCGCGTCCTGATACAGCCGCTGGGTACGGATCACCTCCTCGTAGACGCTGCCGAACAGAGGGATCCGTTCCACCTCCCGCTCGCTCTCCGCAGCGGCGGTGGACAGCCGCGCCACCGCCTTCCCCGTCAGGTCCACGATGAGGAAGGAGACCTTCGTGGCGTTGAAACGCCGCCGCAGGTCCTCCGCGATCACGTCCACGGCGTCCGCCGGCGCCGCTGTCTCCGCTGCCGTCAGCAATCGGGGAAGTTCACTCTGTCCACCACTCACGACCGCGGTCCCTTCCACCAGCCCCTCCCACCAGCTTGGGAATCGCCGCAGTGAGCGTCAATCCGTGCACAGTCACGCTCCGGCAATTGGCCCGCAGAGGCGGCCGCCACGGCTGCTCTGCTACAAAACTCGACGAGGGGCCTGGCCGAAGCCGCCCCATTTCTGGCGGCCAGAGCCAAGGCCGGTCGTCTCGACGGGCCCATGTCTCATGAGACACGCCAGAGTCTGGAGAACGATGGCTACCGCGCCCAGCTCGCCGTGTACGCGGACCGGCGGGTGCTGCTGCGCTCCAGGCAGGGGCAGACATGACGGCGTCGTTCCCCGAGATCCGGGCGGCGGCCCTCGCGCAGCTGCCGGCGGACACCGGGCTGGACGGCGAGCTGGTGGTGTGGGAATCGGCTGGCGTTCGAGCGGCTGCAGCAGCGGCTCGCCCGGCGCGGGACCGGTGCGTCCCAGGCGGCGCGCCAGTGGCCGGCGCGCTACGTGGTCTTCGACCTGGTGCACGCGGGCGCGGACGTGACCGGCTGGCCGTACGAGCAGCGGCGCGCGGCGCTTCAGGCACTGTTCGCCGACCACGGCCTGGAAGCTCCGCTGACCTTGTGCCCGTCGACCACCGACCCGGCTGTCGCCAGGGGTAGCTGGAATGGCACTGTTGCTCTCCTTGCACGCGCTGGGGGTACGGCCTGCGCAGCAGCACGCAAGGGGGGCTTGGTGCAGGCCGCGCAGTGTGGCCGGGATGCCGGTCGGCCGTGGCCGCCGTAGTGTGGCTGCGCTGTGCAGACGCAGCTGCCCTGGCGCAGAGGCCGCCTAGTGGATCTTCAGGTCCGCTTCCTACACCCGTCGGCTGGCCGGACGCTTCATGCTCTCTCCGTCATGAACACCGGCGCCTGTGCCAGGGCACGCACGCCGGCTCCCGCCGGCCGTCTTCCAGGCGCTGACATCGTGATGCTGACGCGGTCGGGGCTCGGCCCGATGAGGGGTGCTGGACCGGCTGCATGGGTGATCACCGGCTCGGCTCCGTGTGCTGGTATGCCGATCCGGCAATCACGCAATGTGTGCTGGGGCGAGTTTCCTTTGACTCGGCGTCCCGGCTGTGGTGGTGCCGTGGCCGGTTGCCGAGCCGGCTGCGGCCCATCGGGTGCCCGCCTTCGTGCCCGAGTCGAGGACCGTTTTTCGGCTGAAGCTGTGCTTGGCGCTCGTGCCGCTCTCCTTCCTCCGCGCGTGATGCTGGGCGAGAGTTGTTTACGCCGGGCTGGAGTGACGCGGCGGCAGGCCGGGGATTGCGCCTTCTGCCAGGCTGGAGCGGATTTCGCGTTCGGCCGACCCTAGAGATCCATGCGGTTCGGTGCAAGCGATGACGACCTGTCCTGCGCTGCCGGAGGGGTCTTCAGAGGCTGCCAGATCCGTCAGGCCGTTGAGCAGAGCGGTCCCGGTCCGCTGATCCTCTCGGCTGCTACCGAGGCCTGTGAAGGGGCCATCGACGATCAGGAACTGCGGCACGGGCATCGCGGGGACTTCCCGGGCGGTGTCGCGCAGTGCCAGCAGCATGCTGACGTTGGTGCGGATCATGCCGTGTCCAGCGACGCCTCGTGCGTCGAACGCGCTGCCGTTGATGGTGACGGTGAAGTCTTCCAGGCTGATCGAGGCGGTCGTGATCTCCGGGTCGCAGGCCCGCATGCGTTGCAGCAGGTGGTTGGACCACCGGTCGGTGCCTTGTTTGACCATGAGGTCGGTGTCGTGCCGGGCGGCGGTGTACGCGGCCTCGGCGGCATCCTTGTCCTTCTCCAGCTGCGGCAGCCGCTCGCGAAGCTCGGTCAGCTCGGCAAGTTCGTGAAGGTGCTCGGCATTCTGTTCCAGTCGCGCGGCCAGCTCCCGCGCGGCGGCCTCCGCCTCGACCACCGCCTTCTTCTGCGGCTCCATCACGTCCCGGGCGAAGACCTGGGCGGCGGCCGCAGCCTCTACCACTGCCCGATCTGAGTCGCTGGCCCGACCGCGGGCGTCATCGGCGGCCTGTGCCGCGCGACAGGCGGCTTCACGGGCCCGCTCGGCAGCCTGCTGCGCCTCGGACATCCGCCGCTGGAACTGCTCGGCACCCTGCTGACGTTCGGGGTCGAACCGCCGGCACACGGGGCAGTCGTCCTTGGACAGCCCCGTCAGATCGAGCGCCCGCACGCACTGGGGGCACAGGCTCGGGTCGGTGGCGGCTTCCCGCAGGCCGGCCAGGCGCCCCCGGGCCTCACCGGCTGCCGTCTCCAGGTGACGCGCTGTGCGTTGCCGCTCGTCGGCGGCCGCGCGCGCGGCCTGGCGCACCTCCGCCGCTGCGGACACCTTCTGCTGGAGTGCTGCGAGTTCGGTGTGCAGCCGGCTGAGGACCGCGCCGGCCTGCTGAGCTGTGGCGGACACCTCGTGGTGCTGCGCGGTCCACTGGGCGGCACGGCGCTGAAGATCTTCGACCGACGGCAGCTCGCGCTCCTCGCGGTCGCGCAGGATCTTCTTCACCCGGTTACTCGCCGACCGCCACTTCTTCGTCTTGCTACCGGACTCCTGGCGCAGGGCGTCGACCGTCTCGTCATCGGCACCCAGCAGGACCCGGCCCACCGCAATCCGCTGCTCCTTGCTCTGCCGGCCGAGGTAGTCGTTCGGCAGATCCCGCTGACGTGCATAGATCCACGGAATCATCAGGTCCAGGGTGACGCGCGTACGTCCCGTGCCGAGCCGGGGGATGCCGAGCAGGTCCTGGAAGACGTCAGCGGCGGACCTTTGCAACTCCCTTCGCTTGACCGGATGGCGCTCCTCGGTGCCCAGCATGATGTTGGTGAAGCTCACATCCTCCGCCCGGTTCATCGTGCTGCGGGTGAGCCGCCATCGCGACCCCCGCAGACGGGCCGTGAACCCGATCCGGCTGCATGCCGCCGCGGCCGACATCAGCTTCATGCCGTCGTCCACCGTCGCGCGCTGGACCTGTACCGCTCGATCCCCGCCCACCACCACGAGAGCGCTGTACAAGAGCTGCGGGACGTCCTGGCTGCTTGAAGCCGGCCGCTCGCACCACCGGCTGGCACAACTGCGCCTGGCGCCCGCTGCCTGCCCACGACCGGCGCCGCCGGGGTCGCAGGCCGCCGCCGGTTCACGTCCACGAGGCGCTGCACAGGGCGTGTGCGCGCCAGGCGTGCCGTCCGCACAGGCCGGCGCATTCTCGTTCCACCAGCGGCCCAGCGCTCGCACGGCGGTATCGGGCAGCAGGCGTGCGGCCATCTCCCGGTCCACCGCATCGGCACGGTCTTGTCTGTTCACCTTCCGCCTTCGAGCTGCTCAAGGCCTTTCTCGGCCGGGGCCCACCTGTTTCCGGAAGCGAGTGGACACACCCGCGACCCGACCCGCTCGCGGCCGCCCGGCGCATGGCCGACATCTTCGCCAAGCTCCGCAGGCGGGCCGCCGTCCCGCCCGCACCACAGCTGTCTCCGGCCCTGCACCAGCACGCCCAGCCCTTCCAAGCGATGTTGCCCACACGCCAGAGCCGGTGACACCGCCGGCGAAAAGGGAAACGCCCGAACCGCGACTGTCGGTGCACCCGCACGACGGCCCCCAGGGCGGTCATGGGCAGTGCCAGCGGCCCTGCCGGGGAGGAACGGGGTCAGATGACGTCGACGTAGTCACCGGCGGTGGTGGCTGCGGGGGTGGTGGAGGTTCCGGCGAAGACGTAGCGGTAGTAGCCGTCGGCGGTGGCGTTGACGGTGGTGTTCAGGTTGCCGGTGCTGTTGGTCGTGATCGTCTTGAGGGTGGTGTAGGCGCTGGTGTTCTCGGGCCGGTACTGCAGTTTCACCTTCTGGCCGCTGTAGCCGGCCCATTTGCGCGTGTTCCAGTTCGCGCGCGTCAGAGCCCCGGTGACGGTGATTGTCCGGCCCTTTCGCACGGGCTCGGGGGAGGCGTTCACGCTGAGCTTGGAGGCGCGCTGCACCTTGGTGACGGCGTAGTCGTAGACGGCGGTCTGCGTGCGGTCCTTGCCGTTGGCCCAGGCGGCGATGTGCCAGGTTCCGGCCTGGGTGTTGGAGACCACGTTGGTCATGTCGCGGGTGTCGGCCTCCACCTGGAAGTTCATGGTGCAGGTGGTGGAGGTGCCGCTGGTGGTGCACCTCGGAGCGTCGTAGGACAGGGCCCGGTCGCGACTGGCGTAGGTGCTGCCGTGCCACAAGTTGACGTCGGCCACGGATATCCCGGCGGTGTAGGTGGCGGTGATCTGGGCGCTGAACTTGGTGACCGTGGTGGGGCCGATCACGATGTTCTTGCCCTTGTTGACCACGACCTTGGTGATGACCGGTCCGGGTGCCGCGTGGGCGGGGGCGGCGAAGAGGGGGGTCAGCAGGGCGGCAGTCGCTGTTGCAGCAACCGCTGCGGCATGTGTACGCATTCGAGTCCGTATCGAAGATGGCCGGTCTCGGAGCGCTTGTGCCTCCGAAAACCGTGCGGATCATGAAGGTCGGAATCTCAGACCCCGGCAGGCAGCGCAGGGTTGTACGCGGATGGCAGCTGTCTCGCTGCGAACTTCCCTTGCTCTCATGGATGAAAGGTCTCCGTGCTGTCAATTGCCAGTGCTGCAGGCAGCGTTCACTGTGCGCGGCCCTTGAGGCGGCCCTGCCTGCAGCAGGTCAGCGACGCGCTGCCGCCTGCAGTTGTGCCGTCCGCTCTGTTCGCGACGGGTGCCCGGGGCGGACGGGCCCGCATCCGTTGGCGCCGGGGATGCGGTGCGGTCCGCGAATCAGTGTGCCCGGCGGCCAGTCGGTGGGCACCCACGGCCGGCCGTTGACGCCGAAGTACAGTCGGGGTCGCGGCGCTGCAACTCCTGACGGAGCCGTGTAAGCGCCCGGTGCAGTGTGCTCTTGACCGTTCCGCGCCATGCCGAGGGCGGCGGCCGTCTCCTGCGTGGTCATCTGCTCCCAGTGAGCCTTTTCCAACTTGGTGATCGGGTAGGCCAGTTGGACTGAGAGACAGGTGAAGCCCCTGGTAGATGGGTTTTCGACCAAGAAATCCGTCTCCACCAGAGGCTTCGTGTGCTTGTTTACCCGTCGGGCGTCGACGTGTCCAGTTCTGCCCTGCGCTTCCTGTCCGCCAAGCTCCGTCAGCGCCGCCGAGAGCTCGGTACCCGCTGGCGGCGCCTGAGTGTCGGCCGACAGGCCCTGCTCACTCTCGCCCATCTCCGCAACGGCCACCCCTATGCGCAGCTTGCGGCCGGGTTCGGCATCGGGACCACGACTGCGTACCGATACATCACCGAGGCAGTCGAGGTCCTGGCCGCTCTCGCGCCGAGTCTTGCGCAGGCAGTCCGGACGGCGTCGTCGAAGGCGTTCGTGCTGCTGGACGGGACCCTGCTGCCGATCGACCGGATCGCTGCGGACCGGCCCTACTACTCGGGGAAGCATAAGAAGCACGGGATGAACGTGCAGGTCCTCGCCGATCCCCTCGGCCGGTTGTTGTGGGCCTCACCGGCCCTGCCTGGTGCCGTCCACGATGTCCGCGCGGCCCGCGAACACGGCATCGTCGACGCCCTCGCCGGGGCCGGCATCACCTGCTGGCGGACAAGGGCTACCAGGGCGCAGGCGGGACGGTGCGTCACCCTTTCCGAGGCCGCTGGGAGAACTTGTCCATCGGCCAGCAGGCCGTCAACCGGTCTCAGGCCAAGATCCGGGCACTGGTCGAACAAGCCATCGCCACCCTCAAGTCCTGGCGGCTCCTCCGCAAACTCCGCTGTTCAACGACCCGGATCACGAACGTCGTCCAAGCCGTCCTCACCCTCCAACTGGTCAGCTCAGACTGAGGCAGTCACGGAACTCGTATGATCTCGCGGTGAGGATCTGGACGGAGCACCCTGCCAAGGCGGACGTCGAAGCTGTCGTTCGCCGCTACTTCAGCCTGCTCCGAGCCGGGAGGATCCCTGAGGCCGAACAGCTCATCGATCACAGCCCGGTCCGTCATGTGCTCAAGTCGCTGTGGACCGGGTCCGTCGAAGCAAGCGCCGATGGGGCTGAGGCGAGCAGAAACCCTGCTGCCGACGAGTGGGAGCAGGATCTGTCCTGGCTCGGCGAACTCAATCTTGCGGACTTCCACTGGGGCGACACCGGCAGTCACGTCTACGTTGAGATCACCTACCGCGCGCAGATTATCGAGGTGGCATTGAGCTTCTGGGTCAAGCCTGTCGAAGCCGGCTGGGTCATCGCGGGACCGGCCACCCTCTGGTAGGGCACTCGAAAGAGCAGCACGATCCAGGTGTCGGCGCAGTCCGCCCGCTGGCGGACCATCACATGCTGTCGATCAAGGACCCGGCCAGCCCGAGCACCCCGCCCCCGTCCCACGCCAGCCCCGTGACCTGCAACCTCAGGTTGGAAAAGGCTGACTGCGTCCACGCTGTCGCTTTCTCATCGTCTTTCCGTAGAGGGAAGTCCTATCACCGAGAGCCGGGTGGTTGATCAGGTGGCCTGCCGGCCGCGAGAGTGTGGAGGCTGGGCGGTCCTGTTGTCCTGCCACTGGCCGCGAAAGAGGTCTTCCGGCTTCGCAGCGTCGGCGAGGCTCTTAACGGTTGCGGTGGGTCATCTGGAGCTGACGCCCGATGGAGCGGCGGCTGTGGCCGGCTTCCAGCAGCGCGTGGACCGTGGCGTGCCGGGCTCGGACGCGGTTGGCGAATCGCTTGCTCCGCCATGGAGAGTTTACCGGCCTGAAGATCGTCAAGGCCGTCACCCAGGCACTGTTCATCGAGCAGGAGCCGGTCGGTAAGCGCATCACAGCCCGCATCACCCTGTCCGACACATCCAGTGACGCCGAGGCCCCCAGCCCGGCGTAAGTGCCTGTTTCTGGTTTCCTGTGGCGTGATGAGGTCGTCTGCTCGGGAGGAGGACTGCCGAAGGTCCAGCCCGCGAACTTGTTGGCGTCGCTCTTGTCGACTTGCCACAAGCCCGTCCTGCGGCCTCGGACGTCGTTACTCGCTTTCGGACGTGGCGGCTTACTGGTCTGTCGACATTGGTGCCGCGGACATCACAGCGTCAGGTGGTCGGACCGGTGCCGGTGGCGGCGTTCAAGGAGTACACCTTGCCCCGTGTGCTGGTGATGTAGATCGTCCCGTCGGCGACCGCGGGCGTGTTGAGGACACCATCGCGGGAGGCGTGGGTCCACTGCTCGGCGCCGGTGGTGGCATCCAGGGCATGCAACGTTTCGCCATCATTGCTGGTGATGTAGACGATTCCCTCGGCGACCATGGGTGAGGAGGGGAGATCGTCGAAGTAGACGAGGTCATCGTTGTCGTCCTCGGGTGTCGAGGAGTCGTTGTGGCCTGCGATGGTCCACCGCTTGGTGCCGGTGGCGGCATCCAGGGCGTACAAGAGGCAGTTTCCCAAGCCGCCGCCAATGTAGACGGTTCCGTCGATGACTGTGGGCGAGGAATAACCGGAGCTGTCAGCGGGGTGGGTCCACCGCTCGGAGCCGGTGGAGGCGTCCAACGCATAGAAAAGGCCGTCGCCGCTGCTGAGGTAGACGGTGCCGTCGGCGACCGCAGGCGAGGAGGTTTCATAGGCGTCGGCGCGGTGCGTCCATCGCTCGGTGCCGGTGATGGCGTCCAAGGCATACACGCGGCCGTCACTACTGCTGATGAACACGGTTCCGTCGGCGACCGCAGGCGAGGAGCGAACGCTGCCACGTATGGTCTGGATCCACTGCTCGGTGCCGGTGGCCGCGTCCAGGGCGTACACCTTGCGTTCATCGCTGCCGATGTAGACGGTTCCGCCGACGACTGTAGGAGAGGAGAACCGGTCATCGCGGGTGGTGTAGGTCCACTGCTCCGTGCCGGTGGCGGCATTCAAGGCATACACGAGGCCGTGATCGCTGCCGAGGTAGACGGTTCCGCCGACGGCTGCGGGCGGTGAGCAGGAGTTGATGCGGCCACGTGTGGTGTGTGTCCACCGCGCGGTGCCGGTGGCGGCATCCAAGGCGTATACCCGGCCGCGGTCACTGCCGATGTAGACAGTGCCGTCGGCGACCACCGGCGAGGAGAGGAAATCCTCGCTGACCTCGTAGGTCCACGGGGTGCTGGTGGTGCCTGGGAGGCGCTTTGTGGGTGGGAGGGTGCGTACCGTCCTAGCTGTGGGCGGCGGCGAGTGCGATGGTGCAGTCCACGACGGTAGCGAGGCACGCAAGCTGTGCGGGGGCAGCGGCTCGGAGAGAGTGGCTGTCAGCTCCGGTCGTCTCGCTGAGACCGGTGATGTCACGGTAGTGGCGTCCGGTGAGGTCTCGCGCGCTGTGCTGTTGTGCGCCGTTGCGACTGGCTCGGAGAGCACCGGCAGTGCCGCTTCAGATGCGCGTTCCGTCGCCGTGGT
Organism: Streptomyces sp. NPDC020299; assembly: GCF_044387825.1. NCBI lineage: Bacteria > Bacillati > Actinomycetota > Actinomycetes > Kitasatosporales > Streptomycetaceae > Streptomyces > Streptomyces sp. NPDC020299. The sequence goes on along the minus strand of NZ_JBIRWL010000033.1, from coordinate 16,490 downwards.
TGGTTCCGGCTGCGACACTGCGGGGGGTGCGGTGGTGAGTGCGCGGAGGCGGTCACGGACTTGGTCGGCGGTGGCGGGGCGGTTTTCGGGGTCTTTGGCGAGCAGGTCTAGGACGAGCTGGTCGAGGGCTGCCGGGACATCGAGGCTTCGGGCGCTAGGTGGTTCGGGGACGCGGTGCAGGTGCGCGTACATCAGCGCAACCGTGTCGAGATCGCTGAAAGGGGTGGAGCCGGTGAGGAGTTCGTGCAGCAGGCAGCCGAGCGAGTACAGGTCGGCGCGGCCGTCTCCAGCTTTGCCGAGGAGCCGCTCGGGCGGCATGTAGTGGGGGGGTGCCGATGATGCGGCTGGCCTGGGTGACGGTCGAGGTGTAGCGGGCGATGCCGAAGTCGAGGATCTTGATGGTGCCGGTAAGGGTGAGCATGAGGTTGGCTGGCTTGAGGTCGCGGTGCACGATCCTGGCCGCATGGGCGGCGGCCAGAGCGTCAGCGGTCTGCGCGGCCCAGTCGATCGCGTCCGTGAGGGCTGGCGGGCCTTCGTGACGCAGGACGGCCGACAGATCCCGTCCCTGCAGCAACTCCATGACGAGATAGAAGGTGCCGTCGGAATCCTGGCCGAGATCGTAAATGGTGACCACGCCGGGGTGGTTCAGGCCGCCGGCCGTGCGTGCCTCGCGGAGAAACAGGTCGGTCCCCTCGTCACCTCCGGATGGGTGGAGCACCTTGACCGCGACGTGACGCCGGATCACGGTATCGAGTGCCGCCCACACCTCGCCCATCCCGCCGCGGCCCAGCAACTTTTTCAGTTGGTACCGGCCCGCGATTATCCGTTCGGCCAAAATCGCCCGTCCTCACACTTGGCCCGCGAGCTCACCACGTACAAGGGTTGTGGGGCGGGTGGCCGAAATCCTACCCATTGGCCGGGACCGCTCCAGGGTCCGTCTGCAAACGGATCTTGTTCGATGCTGCAGCTCCTTTGCGGTCAGGGTGGGTCTGTGACCTGCTGTGCTGCCGTTGGAATGCGACGGACGTCAGCCTCGGTCTGACGATGTTCCGGGCCTCGATCGAGGCTGCCCCGACCGATGACGGCACGTGCCCGGGCCACGGAGGCAGGCCCTGCGGGCGCGTGGTGCAGACCCTCGGGCTGTGCGGTCGCTGCCGGACTCAAGCCGACCAGGCACGCGCCCAGCGCGACGCCGAGTGGCACGGCAACGTCGCAACAGCCTCCGCACAGGTCGCCGCGGAGACCGGGGGTGCGCTGTTCTAGCCCCGCGCACCCTCTGAGCGCCCCCTCAAGGCCGGTCCTCCGACGCCGCGTCAAATGATCAGCCGGGCGAGGAATCGGCCCTCACAAGCCCGTACAGCCGATCTGTGGACGGAGACCACCTGCCCCGCGCTCTCGACCCGGGCCACCGCAGGGCAGCACACTCAACCCACGAGGAGGACCACACCCATGAGCGCACAGCCCGTCCATCAGCCCGCTCCGCCGCCCGCCCCGGCGGCCGCCGCCAAGCTGCGTGAGCGCATCCGCCAGCACGCCCGTGCCGAGCACTGGACGCCGGCGTTCGAGCGCGACTGGAACCACGCCCTGCAGCAGGCCCAGCAGACCTACGACCTCACCCCGCTGCACGCGGTCGTCCGCGAGTGGACCGGCCGCCTGGACACCGCGCCCGCCGTCGCCGCGTTCCTCGCGAGCGGCTGCGATACTTCCGACGGCGTCTCCCTCGAGGATGTCATCGGGGCTCGCGGATGACTCCCGGCGCCTGGTCCGCCCGGCTCTCCTCGCACGCCTCCAAGACGCTGGCGGAACTCCCGCCGGACGTGCAGGAGATGACGCGTGACGTCCTGGACATCGCCTCCCGAGCGCCGTGGAGCTGGCCCCAGTGGGACCCCACCGACGTCGAGGGCGAGGACCTGCGTCAGGGCAGCGTCGGACCTCTGACGGTCCTGTACTGGATCACCGCGTGCACGACACCTGTACGTCCTGGACATCGTCTGGGCGGGGTAACGGCCGCCCATGGTGCCCCGGTAGCACGCGCCGCCGGGGATCAACGTGGTTGTTGCCTTAACGGGACCAGGGCCTGCGGGTGATCGCTCGGATAAGCTCACGTTATCCGACGCGACAACCCCGGACATGACACCGGGTCGTAGAGCTGGGGGAACACCGCCGGTGGCGACGAAGAAGACGACCGAGAAGAACCGCCGGGACCCGCGGGCCGGCACCACCCGGGACCTGCTGCTGTTCAGCGGCAACGAGTGCGCGTGGGCTGGCTGCCGGGAGCGGCTCACCGCGGACGACGGAGCATGGATCGGCGAGATCGCCCATATCCGGGGCGCAGAGGAAGGCAGCGCCCGCTACGACGCCGTCTTCGCCGAAAACAAGGACCAGCTGCGCGACTTCAGCAACCTGGTGCTGCTGTGTCGCAACCACCACCGGCGCATCGACGACGAGACAAGCCGCGCCGAGTATTCGGTGGAGTTCCTGGAGCAGATGAAGCGCGACCACGAGGACCGCTTCCGCCGGGCCTGGCAGGCCGCCGAGGAGGAGTTCGAGGACCTGACGCGGCGTAATGCCGTGGTCCACTGCCGCACGCTCGCGCGCTTCTGCCCGATGGACGACGCGGAAGGCCAGTCCTGGAACGTCCAGGTCGTCAACGAGATCGCGGACACCCTGGCCCAGGTGACCAAGGCCGCCCGGCAGCTGCTGGCCATGCTGGTCGACTCGCGGGTGCAGATCGGCATCCCGCTCGTCGCCCGGCGCAGCGGCAAGTCCTCCAAGGAGGTGTTAGACCTGGTCATGGAGCTGGAGCAGTTCCGCCTGGCCACCGTCGACACCGAAGGCTTCAGCGATGTCCCCGATCGCATCGAACTGATGAACGAGATGCTTAACCCCATCTTTCACGGCTGGTCCGGCTTCTGGCGGGAGCTCCGGGAGCACCTGCACGAGCGCGAGGACGCCTCCGTCGACGACGTCCTGGTCGGACTCGACTTCTCCGTGCTCGACTGACATGACCGCCGCGACGCACTCGGCGATCCAGCCGGCCGCGCTGCCGCAGCAGGTCGACCCTGGCGAGGAGCTGCAGCAGGCCGTCCGGATCGCTGCTCAGGGCGACGGAGATTCTGGCCGACCGCGAGCAGACCCAGCAGATGGAAGAAGCCGAACGCGCCCGCCGGGACGAGCCCGCGGTGGTGGAGCGGCCGGAGCCGCAGATCGAGGTCGCGGGGTGCGAAGTCGAGATGTGATGGGGCCGCCTGAGACGGTGGATGGGGTGGGTGGCCAGGACCGGCCACCCACCCCATCCGAGTATCACCTCATTGAGGTCTGACCCGGACCAGGCTCGTTGCGCCCTGACAGACGCTGCGGGTCAGATGAGCTGAACAGGGCGACGATGGAGATGCCGAGTCCGCCCAAGCCGATCAGCGGCGGACCCGCCAAGGCGTACTACGGCATCCACGGCGGCACCACCGCGGTCATGGCTGCCGCCGGCGCCGTGTTGCTGCTGTCCTGACCGCGGTCACCGACACTTCCCCCGCGAGGCATGGTCCGCGGACGCGCGCACACTGAGGCTCCCGTGGCAAGCACCCCGGTGACGCCGGAACTCGTGAACATCACCCGACCGGGGATCTGGGCGCCTCCCCGCCCCCGTGCACAGGTGACGGCATGACTCATGAACAGAGCCAGCCGCCCGCACCGGTTGCGGACACGCAGCTGGTGGAGCTGTTTGCGTCGCAGATGACGGTGGTGCACCTGTATGTCGTCCTCGTGCGGGCTGGGGCGGCGAGGGTGGTGCCGGCCGAGGGGCTCGTGGGGCCGGTCCGCGACGCCGTGCTTGACCGGGCGGGCCGGCGGCGCCTGTACCTGCCCGGACGCACATGGAGCCGGTGGCGTGCTGTAGCTGCGGCAGGTCACCGGCTCGGCGGGGGAGGCCCGCCGCTTCGCCCGGGCCACGGCGACATCCGGGGCTGATGTTCCGGCGGTGGCGGCCGTGTCCCGGACGTCTGACGGCCCGGGCGCCTGGTGGCGGCGGTTCCAGGATCCGGGGAGCGGGGGCGGCGTGCTCCGGAGCGTGTTGCAGGGTCCGCGCACGGGGTGGGGCATGGGGCGCTCCGGATGCACGGAGAGCGCACGCTGGCGGTCAGATGGCGTGCAGTGTGACGCAAGTTACCCGCTGTGCTCATATGATCATTCTCTGTGCTCGATCAACCATGTTCGTGCAGTTTCCGACGTCAACTGGTCTGCCGTGCAACGGAACTGGCGTGGCAAAAGCTGAGCTTCAGCTGTGGGTGCACGGGCTGTTCTGGGTGGCTGCCGGCGAACGGAAGGAGGCGGGCAACAATGTGGATCAGTCGACATTCGGATGTATGGCCGCTTGGGTCACCGATTGGTGTTCGATATCCCGTCGCGGGCGAGAGGGAGATTCATTTTCTATGCGCCTTGCATTTCCCCTGATGCCTGCCCGTGGATTGTTGAGAGGCCAATCACGGCGGGTCAGGGTATCCATGCGATGATCGCACCTGTGACCGACTGGGCGGCACCGGGTCGGGCGCCCCTTGACCGGATCTGTTGACTCTTGAGCGTTGATTATCATTTGATAGCGCTCTCACGGCCTTCGGAGGGTGGGTGCGTCTCGCTCTCGGGTGCACAAAAGGGACGAAGGTTCCGGAGTCGCGGAGCGCCGCCTTGACGGGCTGGGCGAGGGTGTGCTGCCCCTGTCAAAACCCCGCAGGTGGGGGGTTTCCGCTGCTAGTTGGAGCGGTAGAGACCACAGGGCGCCGGATCGGGAGTGACCTTAACGCGGTCCATAGTGTTTACTGGACACCGGTCTGATCCTGGTGGGTCCGGACCCTTTCCGGGAGGTTCCGGGGGTGGTGCCCCGGGGCCTCCCGTTTTTGCTGCCGGTTTACATGCAGGCCCCACGGACCTTGCCCGGAGGTAGCTTTGAGGTCTGCGCATGAATATCTGCATGCCAAATGCGGGGATTCCTGAAAATTGATAGAGCAGTTTTATAGATTCCGCTCCCGGCCAGGTCGTCATAATCCCCCGCAGGTAGGGGATCAACGTGGCGCGAATCGTTCCCGCGGCGCCTTCGGAAACGCGACTAGCTCTCGGCTCATGGCGAGCGGTAGCGTGATGCCGATGCAACGTCATCTCCACCCGCCCGGCCCACACCACCGGGCACGTACTACCTCCCGGAGAGGCGACGGACCCACCACCTGGGACCCCGCTGACACAGCGGGGTCCCAGGCCGATCAACCGCATAAGGACGAAGACGATGAGCATCGCCCGCTCTCACGGCGCTGTGCCGGCCTACCCTCCCGGCCACCACACCGTGCCCACCCTGAGGGGCCGTCACCACCGCGCCCTCCAGGGCGCCTACGCGGACGCGCGCCCCGCCCGCCGGGCCGCGGCGGGGGAGTGACCATGCCTCCCGCCTTCGACATCTCCCGGCCCACCGACCTCCTGCACGCCCACGAAGGCAAGCCCGAGGGAAGCTTCCTGCACCGCCTGCCGGCCGAGACCTGGCACGCGCTGCTGCAGACCGGCCTGCGCAGCCGCACCTTCACCCGCGACGAACTGCTGCCCATGGGCGCGGACAACCCCTACGTGTACATCCTCCTCGAGGGCGTCGTACGCCAGGACCGCTACCCGCTGGGCACCGGCCCCGGCATCCCCACCATCACCCGGTTCCGGGCGGCCGGCGAACTGGTCGGCGAAGCCGCGCTCATCGACCCCCGCTCCCGCGTCGACACCCGCTGCCTGACCACCACCGTCGCCATCCCCTGCGCCGCCCGCTACTTCAACGCCCTCACCGAACGCCGCCTCTAAGAGGCCCGCCTGGCCCTGCTGCACAGCCTCGAAGAACGCAACCGCACCGACGAACTTGTCTACGGGATGGCCATCCGCCCGCCCCTGGAGCGAGTCAGCCGACTCCAGGCGCACCTCGCCAACACCGCCGGCGTCCCCGACCCCCGCACCTCCCGGCACACCGTCATCACCGGCCTGGGCCAACCAGGCGCACGCGAACGCCTCGTCGTGGCTGCCGTCGATCTGTTCACCGAGCAGGGCTACGACGCCACGACAGTCGCGCAGATCGCCGAGCGCGCCGGAGTCACAAAGAGCACCTTCTTCCGGCACTTCCCCGACAAGCGCGAGCTGCTGGTGGCCGGACAGGAGACGCTGAGCCGACTGCTGACCGAGGGGATCGCCGAGGCGCCCGGTGACGCCAGCCCGCTCGAGGCGGTCGCCGCCGGTCTCGAGCGCGCCGCGAGCGCGATGGGTCCCATGAACCGCGAGCTCGCTCCTCGCCTGAAGGCGGCCGTCGCCGCCAGCGCCGAACTTCAGGAGCGTGACGCCCTCAAGAGCGTCAGCCTCGCAGCCGCGATGACGACCGCTCTGGTGGCCCGAGGCATACCCGATCCGACCGCGGCTCTAGCGGGCGAGCTGGGCGTCCTCGCCTTCAAACGGGGGTTCGCCCAATGGTCCGAGGGCGACCGTGACGGCAAGGACGAGCTCGCCGGGTACACCCTGGCGGCCCTGGACGAACTACGTGCGGCGAGCGCCTCGCTGGGCTGACCGGCAACCCCACCCGCAGTTCCGTGAAGGCGCAGGTCAGCGACGGGAAGACGCCATCCGTCCTCGGTGTCCGTACCGTCGCGATCAACGCCCTCGGGGACGTAGGGACATTTGTCGGCTGTCTTGCGATGATCGACGGTTCGGCCGATTCACGCCTGGAACTCAGTGAGATCGATGGCGTGAACGCGCAGAGGGTAGCCGTACACCGGGTGTACCGTCTCCCGCTCGGGCACCATGCCGAGCTTGCGGATGATGTTCTCGGAGGCGTTGTCCCCCACCCGGCTGATGCTAATGACGCGGTCCAGGCCGCGGTCCTGAAGCGCGAACTCCAGCGTGGCGTGCGCGGCTTCGGACGCATATCCCTGGCCCCAGAACTGTGAGCCGAGCCGCCAGCCGATCGCCACGGCGGGCATCACCTCCGGCAGGAACTCGGGCACGGACAGTCCCGTGAAGCCAATCAGTTCGCCCGAGGCCAGCAACTCGACCGCGAAGAGCCCGAAGCCCTCGTCGTCCCACCCCTCCTCCCATCGCTCGACGGCCTCGGCCGTGTGGGCCAGGTCGCGCACCGAGCCGTCGTCGATCCAGCGCATGACCCGTGGGTCCGCGTTGATGTCCGCCATCGGCACGAGGTCGTCGTCATGCCAGCTGCGGAGGAGGAGACGGGGTGTGCGGATCTCGGTCATGCGCCCATCCTGCCGAAGGTAAACGCCTCATCGGTAATCCGGCGCCCGCCCGCGCTACCGCTCCGGCACCACAAGGCGTCAAGCAGCCTGCACCGCACACCGTGACGGGGGAAACATCGGGCCGATGGCTAGGCAGACGACGTGCCACTTCGGCAGCGCGATCGAGAGGTGAGACCGATTCGGCGGCAGCCTGCCGCGGCTCCAACATCATTCACGGAACTGCGGACAGAGCCATTTTCACAAGTACGCCGACAGGGAGGACCGCACGGTAGCCGTCGATTCCAGCCGCGTCCGCGGAACACCCCCGCGTCGGCGGGGAGGACCATGGCGAGGGGGGTGAGGGCGTAGATGACGGCGGAACACCCCCGCGTCGGCGGGGAGGACTCGTCCATTAGTACTCCAGCCGGACTTCTGTATTTCCCCTGGTCAACGGCGTGATGGTGGGGAGTGTAGCGGGGGTGCGGCATGCGTGGGACGGTCTTGGACGGGTCGTCCCACCAACGGGTGCCCGCGCCGCATGTAGTGACAGTGCGACGAGCAGTCCGGCAACAGATCCCGCACCAGTGCCCACTCGGCATCGCTCATGTCCGAGCCGTACCGGGGCCGACGCTCCGGCCGGTCGGCCGCGTTCCCGAACCGATGGGCGAGACAGTCACACCCAGGAGTGGACCCACTGGACCCGGCAACCACAGCCACGCGACACTTCGACAACAGGGCCTCTTGCTTCTCGCTGGATTCGACAACCGCGAGCTACCAAGAGGCCCTTCCTTCATGCCTGCACGTCGACCAACTCACCCGATCCAGGACGCCGTTCGAACCACACCGAGCACACGAACGGATAGAGAACGGCCAGTTAGGGAAATTGACGGCTGTTCAAAATGCGGAGAGGTCCCGGGTCTTTCGGTAGCCAGTAGTCGGGCTCGACCACGGCCAGGGACGCGGCGTCTTCGGCCAGCTCGCGCAGCAGATCATGGCTGGGGAACGTCATCCCCATCTCGCCGCGCACCGTGTGCGCGAGCACGATCTCCCCGAGCTGGGTGCCCCACCGGTACAGGACCGAGCCGCGATGCCGCTCCGCTCCCAGGAACCGCGCCGGCCTGGTGGCCGCCGCCTCCTACAGCAGCCGCGCCGCCTTCTCCGAACGCTTGAACACCACGAGAACGATCCCGCTCACTTCGACCGGTGCTTCGTCTCGACGCACTACCAAGCCGAGCCAGCCACCCGGCGTAATCGGATCCAGCCGAATCCTGATCTTCTGCGGTGCGAGCAGGGCGCGCCGGGCTGAATCTTCCGCTCTGCAGCGGCTGATCGGCCGGCATCCCCGATGATGGGAACCGCCCGGGGTATCGGATCGAGCAACGCTGGAAGGTACGCACATGGCGGTGGAGGCCGGCACACAGCAGGAGCGCGTCGCGGGACGAGTGTGGACGGTGCGCCTGGACCCCTACGGCCGCCCTTCCGCCGGCACAGTCCGGCTCTCCTGCTCCCGCCCCGCCTGCCCCGATCAGCGATTCCCCGGCGGCGCCGCCGCGGGACGCAAGGCCGCGGTCGAACACGTCAACCTGCACCTGGCCCACATCCGCGCGGGCGGTGGGCCACACGGCGGGGCGTGGTGCGCCTGCCGCGCCGCCGACTGCGCCTGGCACACCTCCGACCCCACCGCCGGACCGCACGGCGGCACGCGGCCGGCGGCGGGGACAGTGCGGTGCGGCGGCCCGGTGGCCCTGACCGTGTACGCAGACCGTGCCGGAAGGCTGTGGAGGATCGCGGAGATGTGCGTGCGGTGCGCGGCCGCCACCCCCGACTGCCGCGTCCTGGACACCGCTGTGCCGCCGGCCCGCACCACCCCGGCCGCCACGGACCAGGCGACGCAAACGCCGGCCACGGAGCAGGAGCGGGTCGGCGGCACGGCGGGGAACGGTGTGACAGCGGTCTTCTCCGACCACGGCCCCTCGCCCGCCGGTGCTTCATCCTCCCCGGCCACCGCCCCCGCATCGGTCCCTCGAACCCGCGCCGTCTCACCCGCCGGGCCGTCCCGGCGGGCAAAGCGGTGGGGGAAGATCGCGCAGCGGATCGTGCCGCACGACCTCGAGCCCGACGTCCTGCGCCTGGAGCTCATCGAGCTCGGGGACGCCTTCCGCGCCTACCAGCAGTGCACCGAACCCGACCTCGCCCTCCTCGCCGCCCTCCACGAGCGCAAGGCCCGCGCCTTCAGCCTGTGGGCCGACGTCAGCGGCGACGGCTCCCTGCGTCACGAGGCGCACCGGGCCGGGAAGGCCGCGCAGACCACCCGCGAGATGCACGCCAACCGTGGTGGCCGGCCCACCGGCGACGCGGCGAACGACGACGGGCCGGTAGTGGAACGGCTGCTGACCCGGCAACAGGCCGTGCACGCCCGCACCGTACTGGACTACGTCCAAGCACACGCCCCGCACCCGGAAGCCGAGGTGCGCCTGGCGGTGCTCATGCTCACCCTGCGGGCCGCGCGCGCCGGCAGCGGGAACGTCACCGGCCAGGACCTCAGCGGCTGGCTCCCAGGCGATGCCGAGCGGGTGCTTCAGCAGCTGGTCGAGGCCGACTGGCTGCGCCTGCCCGGCACCGTCGCCGAGGTGATGGCCTCCCGTTCCGAGGACCCCGTCGCGGTCATCGTCCCCACGCTGCTGCCCGAGCAGCCCCGCCCGTTCACCTTCGGCAAGACCACCCGGGCGAGGATCTCCGGCTGGGCACAGAAAGCCGTGGGTGACCGGAAGGTCCGCAAGAAAAAGGCCACCGCGGCCGCCCGGCTCCTGGCCCTGTACACCGCCGCCCACACCCGCCCCGACGGACGGCTCGGCCACGCCGAGGACGGCGGGCTGCTCCTGGACCAGGTCGCCGCGTTCACCGCCCTGCCTGCGGACCACATCGCCGAACACGCCGAACTGCTGGTCGCCGCCGACTGGCTCGCCGAAGCCGACACCACCGGAGACCGGTTGCGCGGACAGCTCACCGAGCGCGTCCTGCCGCTGGGAGGACTGCTGTAGGGCGCCGGTCCCTCTGCCTGGGGTGTCAGGCCAACTGCGTCTCCCCCCTCGATCCGCGACCACAACCACCTCACCTGTGCCGCTCTCGCCGATTCGTCCTCGAGGTCCCGGTCCTCGCTCAAGGGCGGACCGCCGAGTCGCCGTCGAGGAAGTCTTCGACAACAACGTGCGATCAGGGCCCGGCCTGTGAGGGACGCACCTGCGGTGTGCGCACACTGCCGTCCAGCTGTGCCCGTGACACCGTCTGCCTTCCAGGCGAGCCTGTCGTCAAGCGCCTTGAGAGGCCATGGCTGGTGCCTCGTTCAGATCGCGCTTTCAGGAATGCTCGTCAGCCTGGTCTTCTAGGGACTGCTCCTTGAGAACTCCGACAAGGGCCGAGGCGACGAGGGCGACAGCGCTGTCGTCGTCGTGGGCCAGTTGCCGCAGGATCTCCTGCGCGGTGGTGCCCGCGAGTTCGACCAGCGCCTGGGTAATGCGGATCCGCGTCGCGGAGTCCGCTGTGGGCGCGGCCAGTTCACCGATCAGGGCGGTCGTGATCCGGTCCGTGTACCCGGGGTCCAGGGACAGCGTTCCCAGAACCTCCGCCGCGTCCACGTCGTGGGAGCCCTCTACCACCATGCTGACGAGTGTGGGCACGGCCGCGGCCACGCCCTGCCTGCCCAGAACCAGAGCAGCGTGCCTGCGCACCGTCGTGTCCGGGTCCCCGAGGGCGTCCGCGAGCACCGCGGTAGCACCCGGAGCCTCGGGCATCTCGGCGATCGCCAGCACCGCGCGCCGCCGGATGTCGGCGTCCTCCGAGTGCATGCCGGCGCGCAGCGTCGCCACGCCGTCGCCGCCCGATCGGGCGAGCGCCCAGCGAAGGGCGCCTGCGACGTGCGGGTCGGATTCGGTCAGGACCGCCCCGGCCAGCAGTTCGGCGGGTACCGCCACGTCCTCCGGCCGGGCCAGGACGGCCTGTTGTCTGCGCGCGGCGCTGGTCGAGTTGAGTTCCCGCATGAGTTCGACGATGCGCAGCACTTCCTGCCAGTCGGTGGGCGCCGACGCGTCGATCGCACGGAGCCGCTCGAGCAGCTCCTGTTCCTGGGCCAGGCGGTCCTCCGTCCGCCGGATGAGGTCGCTGACCAGGGCGGACGGCGTGAAGGCCGGGTCCTCCAGCACGCGCCCGATCTGCTTGAGCGAGAGCCCGAGGGACCGCAGGCTCTCCACGTGGAAGATCCTGCGGACATCCTCGGCGGAGTACTCGCGGTAGCCACCGACAGTGCGGCCCGTGGGCCGCACCAACCCCAGGGCGTCGTAGTGCCGGAGCATCCGGGTGCTCACCCCGGAGCGGCGGGCCACATCGCCGATCAGCAATCCGTGCCCTCCGAGGCCTCTGCAGCCTTCGCGGCCTCCATCGGCTCGGTCGTCTCCGCGGGCTCGGCGGTCTCCGAGGTCTCGGTGCCTGCCGACGCAGCTGCGGCGGCGGCAGCAGCTCGTTCAGGGCCGAGTGCGACCACGCGCTTCGCCTCGTCGAGGGCCGCGTCGAAACCGGTCTCCGGGTTCTGCCGGAGCAGCTCGGTGGCACGGGCGTGCGCGGCCACCGCCGGGTCGGAGCTCTCCGCGGCCCTCTCCAGGGCGGGCTTGATCACGTCCCCGAGGTCGACCAAGGCCCGGCTCAGACTCAGCTGCACAGTGCGGTCGCCGCGGCCGAGTTGCAGAACCAGTTCGTCGGCCAGGTCCTTCTCCTCGTCCTCGGGCACGAGGACGACCGCGACGCGCCACGCGGTCCGCGCGACCTCGTCGTCGGCGTCCCGCAGCATGTCGCGGGTGATCCAGGCCCACGCGCTCTTGTCGCCGATCTTGGAGAGTGTGTGCAGCGCCTGGCTGCGGGCCTGGGTACGCCCGGAGTCGAGCTCCTGGCGGATCCGGGCCAAGGTGATCTCCGGTGGGAGGCGGGTCAGCGCCCAGGACAGCATGTCTCGTACGAAGAAGTCCGGCTCGACCGCGCACCGCTCGACGAGCATCCCCAGGACCCCAGGGTCGGGGTTCGAGCCGACCGCCAGGGCCGTCTGAAGCCGGACCGACGAGTCCTCGGCGCCCAGGGCGTTGGTCACACGGGTGTTCTGCGGGGTTACGTCGGTCGTGTTGATCGGGACCACCTCCTGCGCCCAAGTGAAAACCTTGTCACCGTGTCAAGGTCAAGTTCGTGACCGGCGAATCGGGAAATCCGCTGGTCACGGGATCCTCTCGGGCCCGCCGACTTGAGGACGAGAATCGGCAGACGGAAGCCCACGCTGACGCTGTGCAGTGAGCGGCTGACAAGATGCACGCTGACAGGAGCCCCGCTTCTCCCGGAAAACCCTTCGCTGCCATTACACCGGATCAGCTCCAGGCACTCAGCCGTCTCGCCGAGACACCGACGGAACTCCAGCTACCACCCGACGATTCTCACCGAGGCCTACATGATGGTGGGGCACGCCGTCGGCTTTCGGTCCACAGAGGCCTCCGACCAGCCGTCCGGCGCCGCCGCGCAACGCGCCCTCGACGTCCTCGACCGCATCCCACCGGACCGCCTGCGCGCAATCACCCTCACCCGCCTCAAGCGTCTGAACGTACTGCTCGCGGCCCGACTTGCCGAGAATATCGCCGACCTGCGCAACCGCCTGCGCGCTCCTCCAGCCGACGCGCACGGCTCCGCAACAGGCTGACGAGTGCGGCCCTCGACGGAATGGTGACAAGACGGCTCTGCTGATCCCGGCCGTCAGGATTCGCGCTGAGGGGCGCCGAGGTAGGTGAGAACTGCGAGGACGCGCCGGTGGCCGCTGTCCTCAGGTGGGAGGTCGAGCTTCACGAAAATGTTCCCGACGTGCTTGTGCACGGCCCGCTCAGTAACCACGAGACGATCGGCGATCTCAGAGTTCCCGTATCCCTGAGCCATCATCGCGAGCACTTCGCGTTCGCGCTCGGTGAGCCGGGCCAGGGGGTTGCGGCGCGTCACGAGCAGTTGCCGGACCACGTCAGGGTCCAGCGCCGTGCCGCCGGCCGCCACCCGGTGCAGCGCCTCAAGAAAATCGTCGACGCGGGCGACTCGGTCCTTGAGCAGGTAGCCGACGCCGGTGCCATCAGCGAGTAGCTCTCGGGCGTAGGTGTCCTCGACGTACTGGGAGAGCACCAGGATCGGGAGGCCAGGGATACGTTCCCTGGCGCGCAGCGCGGCCCTGATGCCCTCGTCGGTGAAGGACGGGGGGAGGCGGACGTCCACTACGGCCACGTCCGGCCGGTGGGCGACAGCGGCCATCACGAAGGATTCGGCGTTCTCGGTCGTGGCGAGCACCTCGTTCCCCAGAGCCTCCAGCATCGCGGAAAGTCCCTGCGCGAGCAGTGCGTTGTCCTCGGCGATCAGGATTCGCACGGGCACTCCACGGTGATCACTGTGGGCCCGCCGGGTGGGCTCTGCACCTGCAATACGCCGTCAACTGCCTCCACGCGCTGCCGCATGCCGCGCAACCCGGTGCCGCGGCCCTCGACTGCTCCGCCTCGGCCGTCGTCGGTGATCTCCGCGCGGACGGTGCCGCCGGCCCTGGCCAGGGTGACCGACACGGAACCGGCGTGGCCGTGCTTGGCCGCGTTGGTGAGCGCCTCGGTGATGGCGAAGTACACCGCGACCTCCGCCTGCGCCGGTACGTCGCCGAGTTCGCCGAGTTCCACGGTGGCGGGTATCGGGCAGCGGGCGGCGACCGCCGAGACCGCGCCGGCGAGGCCCCGGTCGGCGAGGATCGGCGGGTAGACGGAGCGCAGCACGTCGCGCAGCTCGGCCATCGCCTCCTCGGCGCCCTCCCGTGCCCGGGCCAGCAGCGGGCCCACCGCCGCAGGGTCGGAGCCGAGCGTCCGCTCGGCGAGCCCGAGTTGCATGGCAAGGGACACCAGCCGCGCCTGGGTTCCGTCGTGCAAGTCTCGTTCGATGCGGCGCAGTTCGTTGCCGTGCGCGTTGATCGCCCCAGTGCGCGTCCGGTCCAGCGTCGATACCCGCTCGGCGAGGATCGTGGCGTCCGAGGGGGCGAGCAGCCACCGGCTCACAGACGCGTCCAGCCTGGCCAGCAGGGGCGGGCCGAACAGGGCCAGCAGCACGCTCAGCAAGAACTGAGGCACTCCGGCGTAGACCGCGGATCCCCAGCTGTCGACCGGGACGTCCAGCATCAGCCTGACCGGCTCGTCCGCGGGGAACAGCCACCACAGGCCGACGAGCACGAGCACGGCCGCCGGGAACAGCAACAGCGCCGCGCCGATGAACCCGAGCACGGTGCCGGCGACCATCATGCAGGGCGCCCAGCGCAGGTCGCGGCCGGTCGCCGGGTCCGACAGCACTGCCATCAGGCGCCTTCGCGCGTGCGGTCCGGCCGGTGCCGTGCTTGCCGTCCATCGTTGCAGCCGACCGCGTTCGCCGTCGGCCAGCCAGCGCAGCAGCCGGAGCTCGAGCGGTAGTACGAGCAGACCCACACCGACCAGGCAGAGCACGGCCGAGTACATCAGCACGGGCACCAGAACGACCAGGGTCAATCCGCGGACGAACGCGATCGCGCAGTATGCGGCGGCATGGGCCGAACGTGCCGCGCTCACTCGCGCCATTGATAACTCATTCACGGCGGCCAGTCTTCCCCTTCTCGGCTTCCCGGCGCAGTGGAGCCCGCTACACCATTGGCTGGTGAGCGTGCACGATCGCCCCGGTGACCCTGCCGTTCGTAGCGTCACGGCCATGAAACCAACGAACACCCCGGAAGGCTCGCCCCCCGGTCTCGTCCCCTTCCTGGCGATCAGCTTTGCCGGTGCGTGGATCACCATGATCCCACTCTGGCTCGACGGCTTCCGTCGGACAAGCGCCACGCAGGGGACGCCGTGGCTCGCGGCGCTGTGCATGATCCTCATGATGCTGGTGCCGGCGCTGACCGCCTTCGCTCTCACCGCGCGCCACCGAGGGCCCCGCAAGGCCGTGCGTGTCCTCGGACTCGCCAGGACCACACCATGGCGACACGAAGCCCACTCCGTCGCGATCGCGCTCACGATCCCGCTCGCCCTCACCGCCGCCGGCCTGACCGTGGCCACGCTCGCCGGCTGGTACACCCCCGCGCATCTGCCCGGGCCCGCCACGATCACGCCGCTCGTGCTGAGCGCGCTGGTGTCCATTCCCCTGTACTTCGGCGAGGAACTCGGCTGGCAGGGCTACCTGCTGCCCCAGCTGTTACGCCATGGCAAGATCCGCGGCCTACTGATCGGCGGCGCGATCTGGGGGGCGTGGCACGTCCCGATGACCGCGCTCGGCGGAAGCTACCCCGGCCACCCGGTACTGCTGGGCATACCCGTCGCCATAGTGACCGCCATGCTGCTCGGAACAGTGATCGCCACCGTCCGGCTGTCCACCGGGTCGGTGTGGGCCGCCGTCGCAGCGCACCTGTCACTCAACGAGTTCGCACTGCCGCTGACCCACGACGTCTCAGGCCACCTCGTCGACCCGCTGCTCGCCGGCCCACTGAGCATCTCGACCTGGCCGGCGAGCGCCCTCGCAGTGCTGGGCATCTGGCTGACCTACCGACGACGCGCCGGGCACCATGCGCCCGGCGACGGAGCAGCGAGCAAGTGCGGTAAGAAGACAGCTTCCTGAGAGCCGGCAGGCGGCCCAGATGACGGCCACCGTGATGATCCGCGTCTGCACCGGACGGAGCTTGAGCTCAGCTCCATCCGGTGTTGCGGACGGCCGATACCGTGAAGAGCAACGCGCTCTACGACAACCACGTCGCCGAACTCCTCCCTCGCTTTTCGTTCCTCAGCGCGGTGGACCACACCCCGGGCGGACTACGCGACCACCGGTTCGACCCGCGAGACCGGGCCCGCGGTTGGGACGCGGTGTGCTCGGACCTCGAGCGGGGCGGGAGTGCATGCGCGGCCGCTGGGAGATCCCGGGGCCGCCGCTGCGGGGCGGCCGCGACTTGTACGGCGCATGCGGCCGCCCGTCTTCGACGGGCGACCACTGGCCGTTCCATGGGGCGGCGAGGGAGCGGATGCCCAGGCAATCACCCCTCTGCTGGCATACGCGGCCGGACCGAGCCGCCAGGAAGCGGAGGGCGGCACGGCGGCTTTCCGTTAGGGGTTCTTAGAGGTCATCTCATTTGGTGGCTACATGTGGGGACTCCGCGACAAGTTGAGCCATCTCGCGCAGGCGGTGCCAGTACTCAGGGGCGTCCGC
>NZ_JBIRWL010000032.1:81733-82023 GCF_044387825.1 Streptomyces sp. NPDC020299 | reverse complement strand
CCGAGGGTGTAGCCGAAGCCCGGCTCCAGCGGCTCGATCACGAACCGGGAGCGGAACTCGTCGACGACCTCTTCGGTCAACGAGGGACGCTGAGCGATCAGCATGTGTGGATCAGATCCTTCTTTCGTGGACGCCCGCTATTTGACGTCCGACGGAAACCACGCCCGTGAAGAGCGCGAGTACTGCAAGGGTACGGGCGGTACGGCCCCTTTACGGATGCCGTACCGCCCGAAACCCCAAGCCCGTGAAGCGACGAACGTCAGACGCGACGACGCTTCGGCGGACGGCAG
>NZ_JBIRWL010000032.1:0-81634 GCF_044387825.1 Streptomyces sp. NPDC020299 | reverse complement strand
GCCGTACTGCGACATGTGGGGGCTGACCCCCACACCCCCAGCCGGAGGCCGACCCACCGTGAGCCTGCGCGTCAGACGCGACGACGCTTCGGCGGACGGCAGCCGTACTGCGACATGTGGGGGCTGACCCCCACACCCCCAGCCGGAGGCCGACCCACCGTGAGCCTGCGCGTCAGACGCGACGACGCTTCGGCGGGCGGCAGCCGTTGTGCGGGGTCGGGGTGACGTCCTGGATGGAGCCGACCTCGAGGCCCGTGGCCTGCAGGGAGCGGATCGCGGTCTCACGACCGGAACCCGGGCCCTTGACGAACACGTCGACCTTGCGCATGCCGTGCTCCTGGGCGCGGCGGGCAGCCGACTCGGCGGCCATCTGCGCGGCGAACGGCGTGGACTTCCGGGAGCCCTTGAAGCCGACGTGGCCGGCGGAGGCCCAGGAGATCACGTTGCCGGACGGGTCCGTGATCGAGACGATCGTGTTGTTGAACGTGCTCTTGATGTGCGCGTGGCCGTGAGCGACGTTCTTCTTTTCCTTGCGGCGCACCTTCTTGGCAGCGCCCTGACGTCCCTTGGGGGGCATCTCTTAACTCCTACGGGAGGTGGTCGGTCCTACAGCGAAGACCGTGGACAGGCGGTCCGCTGCGGACTACTTCTTGCCCGGCTTCTTCTTGCCGGCGATGGCGCGACGCGGGCCCTTGCGGGTACGGGCGTTGGTGCTGGTGCGCTGACCGCGGACGGGCAGACCGCGGCGGTGACGCAGACCCTGGTACGTGCCGATCTCGACCTTGCGGCGGATGTCGGCCTGGATCTCGCGACGGAGGTCACCCTCGGTCTTGATGTTGTTGTCGACGAACTCGCGGATCGCGACGAGCTGCTCCTCGGAGAGGTCGCGAACGCGGGTGTTCGGGTCGATGCCGGTGGCAGCCAGCGTCTGCTGCGAAAGGGTCCGGCCGATGCCGAACACGTAGGTGAGGGCGATCTCCACACGCTTTTCGCGCGGGATATCAACACCGGAAACGCGTGCCATTCAATGGCTCCAGTTTGATCTTCGGAGGTCTTCCACAGGACCGGCTCCCAGCCGCCGTACTAGGTACGAACTGGGTCCCCGGCCTCCGAACCGGGGGTGTCGAGCCTTGATCGACTCGGGCCCTGCGTATGAACATATTCAGCTTGCGTCGCGCGAAACTCTGCGTGAGGTGCAGAGGGATCGGTCGTGCGTCAGCCCTGGCGCTGCTTGTGGCGCGGGTTCTCGCAGATGACCATGACCCGGCCGTGACGGCGGATCACCCTGCACTTGTCGCAGATCTTCTTGACGCTCGGCTTGACCTTCATTGGGTGAGGTTCTCCGGGTCAGTGCCATCGCTCCGGGCGGGCCCGGGGCTCGGGCAAGATCTACTTGTACCGGTAGACGATTCGGCCACGCGTCAGGTCGTACGGAGACAGCTCCACCACGACCCGGTCGTCAGGGAGGATACGGATGTAGTGCATACGCATCTTGCCGCTGATGTGTGCCAGGACCTGGTGGCCGTTCTGGAGCTCGACCTTGAACATGGCGTTCGGCAGAGACTCGACGACAGTGCCCTCGATCTCGATGGCACCTTGCTTCTTGGCCACGCTTCGCCCTTCGAATCGACTACCTTGATCGACTCTCCTGCTTCCCTTGCGGGCGCATGCGGACATGCGGGTACACGAGAGCCGACGAGTCAGTCTACGTCAGCGCACCCGGAAACACGAATCGAGAGAGCCTGCCCGGCGCTCAAGATCGGTATGCACGAGACACACCGCCGAGTAGCGGAGCACGTCAGGCAAGCGGGTCCGGCGCCACCGTGATGCCGTGCTCCGCCAGCTTGGCCTTGCCGCCGACCGCTCCTTGACGCCGCCCTCGCGGGCTCGGCGCTCGGAGCGCCTCGCTGGCTTCGAGCGGCTGCGCCGGCCTCCGCCCGGCGATCGTGGCTCGGGACCGTTGTCAGCCGAGAGGGTCCGGCGCCACCGTGATGCCGTGCTCCGCCAGCTTCGCCTTGCCGCCGACCGCTCCTTGACGCCGCCCTCGCGGGCTCGGCGCTCGGAGCGCCTCGCTGGCTTCGAGCGGCTGCACCGGCCTCCGGCCGGCGGTCGTGGCTCGGGACCGTTGTCAGCCGAGAGGGTCCGGCGCCACCGTGATGCCGTGCTCCGCCAGCTTGGCCTTGCCGCCGTCGGGGGCCGTGAGGACCAAGGGGCCCTGGTCCGTGAGGGCGACGGAGTGTTCCCAGTGGGAGGACCAGGTGCCGTCGGTGGTGATGACCGTCCAGTCGTCGGAGAGGACCTCGGTCTTCGGGGTGCCCAGGGAGACCATGGGCTCGATGGCCAGGCAGAAGCCGGGGACCAGCTTGGGGCCCTTGCCGCGGCGGCGGTCGACGTAGTTCAGCAGGTGCGGGTCCATGTGCATCTCGGTGCCGATGCCATGGCCGCCGTAGTCCTCGATGATGCCGTAGCGGCCGCCGCCGGGCTTCGGCTGGCGGCGGATGTACGTCTCGATCGCCCGGGAGACGTCGACCAGGCGGTTGCCCTGCTTCATCGCCGCGATGCCGGCCCACATGGACTCTTCCGTGACCCGGGAGAGCTCCACCAGCTCCGGGTCGTGACCGGAGCCGACGAAGGCGGTGTAGGCCGCGTCACCGTGCCAGCCGTCGACGATCGCGCCGCAGTCGATGGAGATGATGTCGCCGTCCTTGAGGACGACGTCGTCGGAGGGGATGCCGTGGACGACGACCTCGTTCACCGAGGTGCAGATCGTCGCCGGGAAGCCGCCGTAACCGAGGAAGTTCGGCTTGGCGTTGTGCTCGGCCAGCACCTTGCGCGCGACCTCGTCCAGGTCCTTGGTGCTGGCACCCGGCACCGCCGCCTCCCGGGTGGCCGCGTGGATCGCGGCGACGACCAGCCCCGCCGCACGCATCTTCGCGATCTGCTCGGGGCTCTTGATCTGCACTGTCAGCTCTGCCTCTCACGGGAATCCGGTCTTGTACACCACAACAGTACGGCCCCCGGCGGCGTGCCGACACGTGGTCGGGCCGGTCACCGCCCCACCGCGGTCAGCGCCGAGTGAACACCGGCGTCCAGCGGCTCTCGTCGCGCAAAAATTCTTACCTTGCCGGGCATGACAAAGGCTGCTCCGGCCGGGGCCGGAGCAGCCTTGTCGTCGTACCGCGATCTCTACTTGTTCTCGGCCGCTTCGCGCTTGAGCGCCTCCAGCGCGCGCTGCGTGATCTCGTCCACCGGACCCAGCGAGGAGATCGTACGGACCAGCCCCTGGACCTTGTAGTAGTCGATGATCGGCTCGGTCTGCGTGTGGTAGACCTCCAGCCGCTTGCGGACCGTCTCCTCGGAGTCGTCGTCGCGCTGGTACAGCTCACCGCCGCAGACGTCGCAGACGCCCTCCTGCTTCGGCGGGGTGTACGTCACGTGGAAGACGTGGGAGGAGTCCTTGCGGCAGATCCGCCGACCGGCGATCCGCTTCACGACCTCTTCCTCGGGTACCTCGAGGTCGAGTACCGCTTCGAGCTTGATGCCCTCGTTCTCGAGGAGCTCGTCGAGCGCCTCGGCCTGGGAGACGTTGCGCGGGAAGCCGTCCAGCAGGAAGCCGCCCTCGGCGTCGGGCTGCTCCATGCGGTCCTTGGCCATGGCGATGGTGACCTCGTCCGGGACGAGGTTGCCGGCGTCCATGTAGGACTTCGCGAGTTTCCCGAGCTCCGTCTGCTGGCTGATGTTGGCGCGGAACAGGTCACCCGTGGAGATGTGCGGGATGCGCAGCTTCTCGGCAAGGCGTACTGCCTGCGTTCCCTTACCGGCACCCGGCGGCCCGACGAGCACGATTCGCATCAGCGGAGGAACCCTTCGTAATTGCGCTGCTGGAGCTGGCTCTCGATCTGCTTCACCGTCTCGAGACCCACACCCACGATGATCAGGATGCTGGTCCCGCCGAACGGGAAGTTCGAGCTCGCGTTGAACCCGACCAACGCCATTGTCGGTACGAGAGCGATCAGACCCAGATACAGCGAACCCGGCCAGGTGATCCGGTTGAGCACGTAGCTGAGGTACTCAGCGGTCGGTCGGCCAGCCCGGATGCCCGGGATAAAGCCACCATACTTCTTCATGTTGTCGGCGACTTCCTCGGGGTTGAAGGAGATCGCCACGTAGAAGAACGCGAAGAACACGATGAGCAAGAAGTACAGGGTGATGTAAATCGGGTGATTACCCTTGGACAGGTTCTGCTCGATCCACGACTTCCAGCTCGAGTTACTCCCTGAGAACTGCGCCACCAGCGCCGGGATGTAGAGCAGCGACGAGGCGAAGATGACGGGAATCACACCCGCCTGGTTCACCTTCAAAGGGATGTAGGTGGACGTACCACCGTATGAGCGGCGGCCGATCATGCGCTTCGCGTACTGCACGGGGATACGGCGCTGGGCCTGCTCCACGAAGACCACCAGGCCGACCATGACCAGGCCCACCAGGATCACGGTGCCGAACTCGATCCAGCCGCCGGCCAGGGTGCCCTGCTTCTTGATGGCCCACAGCGAGGACGGGAAGGTCGCGGCGATCGAGATGAACATCAGGATCGACATGCCGTTGCCGATACCGCGGTCGGTGATCAGCTCACCGAGCCACATGACGACGGCCGTACCGGCGGTCATGCAGATGACCATGGTGATGGTGGTGAAGATCGCCTGGTCCGGGACGATGCTGCCGGCGGCGGAGCACCCGTTGAACAGGGCGCCGCTGCGGGCGGTGGCCACCAGGCCGGTGCCCTGGAGGATGGCGAGCGCCACGGTCAGGTAGCGGGTGTACTGCGTGATCTTCGTGGTACCCGCCTGGCCCTCCTTCTTCAGGGCCTCCAGACGCGGGATGACCACGGTCAGCAGCTGCAGGATGATGCTCGCCGTGATGTACGGCATGATCCCGAGTGCGAAGATCGTGATCTGCAGCAGCGCGCCGCCGCTGAACATGTTGACGAGACCGAAGATGCCCTGGTTGCCGGACGCCTCGGTGACGCACTGCTGGACGGCCTGGTAGTTGACGCCGGGGATCGGGACGTGGGTACCGACCCGGTAGACCACGATGATGGCCAGCGTGAAGAGCAGCTTCTTGCGCAGGTCGGGCGTCCTGAACGCCCGGGCGAACGCGGTGAGCACGGTGCCTCCTGCGACCCCCGCGCAACTGCGTCAAGGGTGACGGTCTGAGGTTTCGACAAATACGGAACGGTCAAAGCCCGCTCAGAGTGCCCTATGTGAGCACCCAGTGAAAGTGGGCAGTGCTGGCCACCTTACCGGCGAGCCGCGCCCTCTGGAACGACCAACCGGGGATACCCCTAAATGTGGGGTATCCCCGGTCGGGATCGCTCACGTCATCGAGGCGCCTGACTGGATCAGACGAGCTCGGTGACCGTACCGCCGGCGGCGGTGATCTTCTCCTTGGCGGAGCCGGAGACGGCGTCGACCGTCACCTGGAGCGCCACGGAGACCTCGCCCTGGCCCAGGACCTTGACGAGGCTGTTCTTGCGAACGGCACCCTTGGCCACCAGACCCTCGACGGTGACCTCGCCACCCTCGGGGTAGAGCGCGGCCAGCTTGTCGAGGTTCACGACCTGGTACTCGGTCTTGAACGGGTTCTTGAAGCCCTTCAGCTTCGGGAGGCGCATGTGGAGGGGCATCTGCCCACCCTCGAAGCGCTCCGGAACCTGGTAGCGGGCCTTCGTGCCCTTGGTACCACGACCGGCCGTCTTACCCTTCGACGCCTCACCACGACCCACACGGGTCTTGGCGGTCTTGGCGCCCGGGGCGGGACGGAGGTTGTGGATCTTGAGCGGGTTGTTCTCCGCCATGATCAGTCGACCTCCTCGACCGTCACGAGGTGGCGGACGGTGTGCACCATGCCGCGGAACTC
This sequence comes from Streptomyces sp. NPDC020299, assembly GCF_044387825.1. Classification (NCBI taxonomy): domain Bacteria; kingdom Bacillati; phylum Actinomycetota; class Actinomycetes; order Kitasatosporales; family Streptomycetaceae; genus Streptomyces; species Streptomyces sp. NPDC020299. The sequence continues at coordinate 75,718 of NZ_JBIRWL010000032.1, read as the reverse complement.
GGGGCGGTCCTCCTTGACGACCTGCGTGTTGATGCCCTTGAGACCAAGGGAACGCAGGGTGTCACGGTGGTTCTGCTTGCTGCCGATGTAGGACTTGACCTGCGTAATCTTGAGCTGCGCCATGATTACGCACCCGCCCCGGCACGCGCACGGAGAAGAGCCGCGGGGGCGACGTCCTCGAGCGGCAGACCACGGCGGGCCGCGACCTCCTCGGGACGCTGAAGACCCTTGAGGGCCGTCACGGTCGCGTGCACGATGTTGATCGCGTTGTCGGAGCCGAGCGACTTCGACAGGATGTCGTGGATACCGGCGCACTCGAGCACGGCGCGCACCGGACCACCGGCGATAACACCGGTACCGGGGGACGCGGGCTTGAGCAGCACGACGCCGGCAGCCTTCTCACCCTGGATGGGGTGGGGGATGGTGCCCTGGATGCGGGGGACCTTGAAGAAGTGCTTCTTGGCCTCCTCAACACCCTTGGCGATGGCGGCCGGCACCTCCTTGGCCTTGCCGTAACCGACACCCACGGTGCCGTCACCGTCGCCCACCACGACCAGCGCGGTGAAGCTGAAGCGACGACCACCCTTCACAACCTTGGCGACGCGGTTGATCGCGACGACGCGCTCAACGTACGCGGTCTTCTCGGCGGCAGCAGCGCCGCCGTCACGGCCCTTCCGGTCCCGCCGCTCGCCGCCACCGGCACCGCCACCGCGGCGCTGGGGTCCAGCCATTGGAATTACCTCTCTCTGTTTCCGCTAGCTACGGCAGGCTCAGAACTTGAGCCCGGCTTCGCGGGCGGCGTCCGCCAGGGCGGCGATGCGCCCGGCGTACTGGTTGCCACCACGGTCGAACACGACAGCCTCGACACCGGCGGCCTTGGCACGCTCGGCGACCAGGGCGCCGACCTGCTTGGCCTGCGAGGACTTGTCGCCCTCGCCACCGCGGACGGACGCGTCCAGGGTGGACGCGGACGCCAGGGTGTGGCCCTTGAGGTCGTCGATCACCTGCGCCACGATGTGGCGGTTGGAGCGGGTCACGACCAGACGGGGACGCTCCGCCGTACCGGCGATCCGCTTGCGGATCCGGATGTGACGGCGCTTGATCGCGGCGCGCTTGTAGGCGTCGCCCTTGAGGATCTTCTGCCCGTATGCCATGGCTTACTTACCCGCCTTTCCGACCTTGCGGCGGATGACTTCGCCCTCGTACTTGACGCCCTTGGCCTTGTACGGGTCGGGCTTGCGCAGCTTGCGGATGTTGGCCGCAACCTCGCCGACCTTCTGCTTGTCGATGCCCTCGACCGAGAACCGGGTGGGGGCCTCCACCTTGAAGGTGATGCCCTCGGGGGCCTCGACGGTGATCGGGTGGCTGTAGCCGAGAGCGAACTCCAGGTTCGAACCCTTGGCCGCGACGCGGTAACCGACACCGCTGATCTCGAGCTTCTTCACGTAACCCTGGGTCACGCCGGTGATCATGTTCGCCACCAGCGTGCGGGACAGGCCGTGCAGGGCCTTGTTCTGACGCTCGTCGTTGGGGCGGGTGACGTTGAGAACGCCGTCCTCACCCTTGGCGATGTCGATCGGCGCGACGATGGTGTGGGTCAGCGTGCCCTTGGGGCCCTTGACCGAGACCGTACGGCCGTCGATGGTGACGTCCACGCCGGCGGGAACCGTGATGGGGAGCTTGCCAATACGCGACATAGCTGTTTCCTCCGTTCCCTTCCGCTACCAGACGTAGGCGAGGACTTCCCCACCCACGCCCTTCTTGCCGGCCTGCTTGTCGGTGAGGAGCCCGTGCGACGTGGAGATGATCGCCACGCCGAGGCCGCCCAGCACCTTCGGCAGGTTGGTGGACTTCGCGTACACCCGGAGACCGGGCTTGGAGATCCGCTTGATGCCCGCGATGGAGCGCTCACGGTTCGGGCCGAACTTCAGCTCGAGAACGAGGTTCTTGCCGACCTCGGCGTCCTCGACCTTCCAGCCCGTGATGAAGCCCTCCTGCTGGAGGATCTCCGCGATGTGCGACTTGATCTTCGATGCCGGCATCGTCACGGAGTCGTGGTATGCCGAGTTCGCGTTCCGCAGACGCGTAAGCATGTCTGCGATCGGATCAGTCATGGTCATGAATTGGCCTTCGGCCTCTCTCGCCGGGGTTTCCTGGTGCGCCATCCCTCTCCCCGATCCGAGACGGGACGGGTGCGGCGCGGTGGACCTACGGCGTAGTAAGTCGTATGGGCGGCGACAGACGCCCAACCCCACAAGCCTAAGGCATGTGAAGTGGGCGTCTTACCGCCCTATCTGCTTACCGAGAGCCTTGGGAATCCCGAATTACCGGGACTACCAGGAGCTCTTGGTCACGCCCGGCAGCTCGCCACGGTGAGCCATCTCACGAAGGCACACGCGGCACAGGCCGAACTTGCGGTACACGGAGTGCGGACGGCCGCAGCGCTGGCAGCGGGTGTAGCCACGCACACCGAACTTGGGCTTGCGAGCAGCCTTGGCAATCAGAGCCTTCTTCGCCATCTCGCTCACGCCTCCTTGAACGGGAAGCCGAGGTGACGAAGGAGCGCGCGGCCCTCAGCGTCGTTGGTCGCCGTGGTGACCACGGTGATGTCCATGCCCCGGGTACGGTCGATCTTGTCCTGGTCGATCTCGTGGAACATGACCTGCTCCGTGAGACCGAAGGTGTAGTTGCCACGGCCGTCGAACTGCTTGGGGGACAGGCCGCGGAAGTCGCGGATGCGCGGCAGCGCGAGCGACAGGGTGCGGTCCAGGAACTCCCACATGCGGTCGCCACGGAGCGTGACGTGGGCACCGATCGGCTGACCCTCACGCAGCTTGAACTGCGCGATGGACTTGCGGGCCTTGGTGACGGCCGGCTTCTGACCGGTGATCGTGGTGAGGTCGCGGATGGCGCCCTCGATCAGCTTGGAGTCGCGGGCGGCGTCGCCCACACCCATGTTGACCACGATCTTGACGAGGCCGGGGATCTGCATGACGTTCTCGTACTTGAACTCGTCACGCAGCTTGCCCGCGATCTCCTCGCGGTACTTCTGCTTCAGACGCGGGCTGGTGGTGGTCGTCATCAGATGTCCTCACCCGTCCGCTTGGCAACGCGGATCTTGTTGCCTTCGTCGTCGAAGCGGTAACCGACACGCGTGACGACCTTGTTGCCGTCCTTCTCAACGACCAGCTGGACGTTGGAGACGTGGACGGGCGCCTCGGTCGTGACGATGCCGCCGGCCTGCGAACCGCGAGCGGTCGGGCCGGCCTTGGTGTGCTTCTTGACCCGGTTGACACCCTCGACCAGGACGCGGTCCTCGCGGGGGTAGGCCGCGATGACCTTGCCCTGCTTGCCCTTGTCCTTACCGGTGATGACCTGGACCAGGTCGCCCTTCTTGATCTTCATGCTTACAGCACCTCCGGAGCCAGCGAGATGATCTTCATGAACTTCTTCTCGCGCAGCTCACGCCCGACCGGGCCGAAGATGCGGGTGCCGCGAGGGTCGCCGTCGTTCTTCAGAATGACGGCGGCGTTCTCGTCGAAGCGGATGTACGAGCCGTCCGGACGGCGGCGCTCCTTGACGGTGCGAACGATGACCGCCTTGATGACGTCACCCTTCTTCACGTTGCCGCCGGGGATCGCGTCCTTGACGGTGGCGACGATGACGTCACCGATGCCCGCGTAGCGGCGACCGGAGCCACCGAGCACACGGATGCAAAGGATCTCCTTCGCACCAGTGTTGTCGGCGACGCGCAGTCGCGACTCCTGCTGGATCACGTCTATCTCCTGTTTGTCTGCCGGTTCCCGGCAGGGGCCTCAGTTACGAGAGCCCCTGCCGAGCCTGGCGGAACTGTCCTGCGGGTTTGCCCGCAGGAACCTACTTTTTGGAATTCCCTTGCGGGAATTACCTACTTGGCCTTCTCGAGGATCTCGACGACGCGCCAGCGCTTCGTCGCGGACAGCGGCCGGGTCTCCATGAGGAGGACGCGGTCGCCGACACCCGCGGCGTTCTGCTCGTCGTGCGCCTTGAGCTTGTTGGTACGGCGGATGACCTTGCCGTACAGCGCGTGCTTGACGCGGTCCTCGACGGCGACGACGACGGTCTTGTCCATCTTGTCGCTGACGACGAGACCCTCACGGGTCTTGCGGAAGCCGCGGGCCTCTGCAGTCTGCTCAGTCACGTTGCTCTCACTCATCAGGCGCTCTCCACCGTCTCGATGCCCAGCTCGCGCTCACGCATCAGGGTGTAGATCCGCGCGATGTCCTTACGGACGGCCTTCAGCCGACCGTGGTTCTCGAGCTGACCGGTCGCCGCCTGGAAGCGGAGGTTGAACAGCTCTTCCTTGGCCTCGCGGAGCTTGCCAAGAAGCTCCTCGTTGCCCAGCTCGCGCAGCTCGGACGCCTTGGTACCGGCCGACATCACGCTTCACCTGCCTCGCGCTTGACGATCCGGCACTTCATCGGCAGCTTGTGGGCCGCGCGAAGGAGCGCCTCACGGGCGATCTTCTCGTTCGGGTAGGACAGCTCGAACATCACCCGACCCGGGTGAACGTTCGCGATCCACCACTCCGGCGAACCCTTACCGGAACCCATGCGGGTCTCGGCGGGCTTCTTGGTCAGCGGGCGGTCCGGGTAGATGTTGATCCAGACCTTGCCGCCACGCTTGATGTGGCGGGTCATCGCGATACGGGCCGCCTCGATCTGGCGGTTGGTCACGTACGCCGGCGTGAGGGCCTGGATGCCGTACTCGCCGAACGCAACCGTCGTACCGCCCTTGGCCTGACCACGGCGCTTCGGGTGGTGCTGCTTGCGGTGCTTGACCCTACGGGGGATCAGCATTTCGGTCAGGCCTCCGTTCCGCCAGTAGAAGAGGACGGCGCCTCAGCCGGAGCGGACGCGGGAGCCTCGGCCTTGGGGGCCTCGGCGCCGCCGGCCTGCTGCGGCTTGCGACCACGACGCTCGCCACCGCGGCCACCACGGGCCGGGCGGTCGGCGCCACCACGGGCCGGGCGGTTGCCCGCGCGGGCCGCGGCGTTCTCGGCGCGGACCTCGGCGATGTTCTTGACGTCGCCCTTGTAGATCCAGACCTTCACACCGATGCGGCCGAAGGTCGTCTTGGCCTCGAAGAAGCCGTAGTCCACGTTCGCGCGGAGCGTGTGCAGGGGCACACGGCCCTCGCGGTAGAACTCCGAGCGGGACATCTCGGCGCCACCGAGGCGGCCACCGCACTGGATCTTGATGCCCTTGGCGCCGGCCTTCATCGTGCCCTGCATGCTCTTGCGCATGGCACGGCGGAAGGAGACGCGGGAGGAGAGCTGCTCGGCGACGGCCTGGGCAACCAGCTGAGCGTCGGTCTCGGGGCTCTTGACCTCGAGGATGTTCAGCTGGACCTGCTTGCCGGTGAGCTTCTCGAGGTCACCGCGGATGCGGTCGGCCTCGGCGCCACGGCGGCCGATGACGATGCCCGGACGAGCGGTGTGGATGTCCACACGCACGCGGTCACGGGTGCGCTCGATCTCGACCTTGGAGATGCCGGCGCGCTCCATGCCGGACGTCATCATCCGACGGATGGCGACGTCTTCCTTGACGTAGTCCTTGTACAGCTTGTCGGCGTACCAACGCGACTTGAAGTCGGTCGTGACACCGAGCCGGAACCCGTGCGGGTTTACCTTCTGGCCCATTACCGGGTTCCTTCCTTGCTGCTGACGACCACGGTGATGTGGCTGGTCCGCTTGCGGATCCGGTAGGCACGGCCCTGGGCGCGCGGACGGAACCGCTTCAGGGTCGGGCCCTCGTCGACGTACGCCTCGGAGATGAAGAGGCTGTCGGCGTCGGTGTGGTCGTAGTTGTGCGCGGCGTTGGCAATGGCGCTGTCCAGCACCTTGCCGACCGGCACGCTCGCGGCCTGCGGGGCGAAACGCAGGACCGCCTGAGCCTCCGTGGCGTCCATGCCACGGATAAGGTCCACCACGCGGCGGGCCTTCATGGGCGTGACGCGGATGTACCGCGCCTGGGCCCTGGCTTCCATGGTTGTCCTTCCAGTGTCTGTCATGGTCATTCCACCCCGCTACTAGCGGCGCTTCGACTTCCGGTCGTCCTTGACGTGACCCCGGAAGGTGCGCGTCGGCGAGAACTCGCCGAGCTTGTGGCCGACCATCGACTCGGTGACAAACACCGGGATGTGGGTCTTGCCGTTGTGCACCGCGATCGTGTGGCCGAGCATCGCCGGGATGATCATGGAGCGGCGGGACCAGGTCTTGATGACGTTCTTGGTACCGGCTTCGTTCTGAGCGTCCACCTTCTTCACCAGGTGGTCGTCGACGAAGGGTCCCTTCTTCAAGCTACGAGGCATCTCAACCCGTCCTTAGCGCTTCTTGTTCGTCTTGCGGCGGCGGACGATGTACTTGTTCGACGCCTTCTTGGGCGAACGAGTACGGCCTTCCTTCTTGCCCCACGGGGACACAGGGTGGCGACCACCGGAGGTCCGGCCCTCACCACCACCGTGCGGGTGGTCAACCGGGTTCATCACGACACCACGGACGGTCGGGCGAACGCCCAGCCACCGCTTACGGCCGGCCTTACCCCAGTTGATGTTGCTCTGCTCGGCGTTGCCGACCTCGCCGACGGTGGCGCGGCAGCGGACGTCGACCAGGCGGATCTCGCCGGACGGCATGCGCAGGTGGGCGTAGGCGCCCTCCTTCGCGAGCAGCTGCACGGAGGCACCGGCGGAGCGGGCGAACTTGGCACCGCCACCGGGACGGAGCTCGATCGCGTGGATCGTGGTACCGACCGGGATGTTGCGGAGCGCCAGGTTGTTGCCCGGCTTGATGTCGGCCCCGGGACCGTTCTCGACGCGGTCACCCTGCTGCAGGTTGCGCGGGGCGAGGATGTAGCGCTTCTCGCCGTCGGCGTAGTGCAGCAGCGCGATGCGCGCGGTGCGGTTGGGGTCGTACTCGATGTGCGCGACCTTCGCCGGCACGCCGTCCTTGTCGTGACGACGGAAGTCGATCACTCGGTAGGCGCGCTTGTGTCCGCCACCCTGGTGGCGAACGGTCACACGACCGGCGTTGTTACGGCCGCCCTTGCTGTGCAGCGGGCGGACCAGCGACTTCTCCGGCGTGGACCGCGTGACCTCGACGAAGTCGGCGACGCTGGCGCCACGACGGCCCGGCGTAGTCGGCTTGTACTTGCGGATTCCCATTTCTCAGTCCTCGTCCGATATCGGACGATCCGGACCGCCCTTAGGCGGTCGGACCGCCGAAGATGTCGATACGGTCGCCCTCGGCGAGGGTCACGATCGCGCGCTTGCTGCCGGCACGCTGACCGAAGCCGGTCTTCGTGCGCTTGCGCTTGCCCTGGCGGTTGATCGTGTTGACCCCGGTGACCTTGACCGAGAAGACCGCCTGGACGGCCTGCTTGATCTGGGTCTTGTTGGCGTTCGGGTCGACGATGAACGTGTACTTGTTCTCGTCGAGGAGCGCGTAGCTCTTCTCCGAGACGACCGGCTTCAGCAGGACGTCACGGGGGTCCGTGTACGACTTGCTCAGCGGGGTCTCGACGGTGTTCTTGCCCTCGGTGGCGTGGCGCTTCGCCTTGGCGAGACGCGCGACCTTGGCGGCCTTGGCGGCCTTCGAGGCGATGCTCGGGTGACGCGTAGCCATCAGGCTTCGCTCCCTTCGGTGTCAGCGGCCTTGGGGCCAGACACGAAGGACTCGAAAGCGGCCTGGGTGAAGACCACGTCGTCCGAGACGAGAACGTCGTACGTGTTCAGCTGGCCCGGCTCCAGGATGTGGACCTGGGGCAGGTTGCGGGCGGACAGCCACGCGGCCTCGTCGGCGCGCTCGACGACCAGGAGCAGGTTCTTGCGCTCCGAGATCTTGCCGAACAGGCTCTTGGCGGCCTTGGTGCTGGGGTTCGCGCCCTCGATCACGCCAGTGACGACGTGGATGCGGTTGTGGCGGGCCCGGTCGGTGAGGGCGTGGCGCAGGGCCGCGGCCTTCATCTTCTTCGGGGTCCGCTGCGAGTAGTCACGCGGCTGCGGGCCGTGGACGACGCCACCACCGGCGAACTGCGGGGCGCGGGTCGAACCCTGACGGGCGCGGCCGGTGCCCTTCTGGCGGTACGGCTTCCTGCCGCCACCACGGACTTCACCGCGGCGCTTGGTCTTGTGCGTGCCCTGGCGGGCAGCGGCGTTCTGCGCGACGACGACCTGGTGGATCAGCGGGATGCTGATCTTCTCCACGCCGAAGATCTCCGCGGGGAGCTCGACGCTACCGGTCTTCTCGCCGGCAGGCGAAAGGATGTCAACAGTGCTCATCGGTACCTCAGGCCCCCTTGGCCGCGGTGCGGACCAGGACGAGGCCGCCGTTCGGACCGGGGACAGCGCCCTTGATGAGCAGCAGACCCTTCTCCGCGTCAACGGCGTGGACGGTCAGGTTCTGGGTGGTGACCCGCTCGTTGCCCATGCGGCCCGCCATGCGGAGGCCCTTGAACACGCGGCCCGGGGTGGCGCAGCCACCGATGGAACCGGGGGAGCGGTGCTTGCGCTGGGTGCCGTGTCCGGCGCCGAGGCCCTTGAAGTTGTGACGCTTCATGACACCGGCGAAGCCCTTGCCCTTGCTCTTGCCGGTCACGTCGACCTTCACGCCGGCCTCGAAGACCTCAGCGGAGATCTCCTGGCCCAGCGTGTACTCGGAGGCGTCCGCGGTGCGGATCTCGACGAGGTGACGACGGGGGGTGACGTCGGCCTTGGCGAAGTGGCCCTTGAGGGGCTTGTTCACCTTGCGCGGGTCGATCTCGCCGAACGCGATCTGGACGGACTCGTAGCCGTCGACGTCGTTCGTGCGGACCTGGGTGACGACGTTGGGGCCGGCCTTGACGACGGTGACCGGAACAACGCGGTTGTTCTCGTCCCACACCTGCGTCATGCCGAGCTTCTCGCCCAGGATGCCCTTGATCTGCTTAGCCATTCTCAGCTCACCGACCCTCAGAGCTTGATCTCGATGTCGACACCGGCCGGGAGGTCGAGTCGCATCAGAGAGTCAACGGTCTTGGGGGTGGGGTCGAGGATGTCGATCAGGCGCTTGTGCGTGCGCATCTCGAAGTGCTCGCGCGAGTCCTTGTACTTGTGCGGCGACTTGATGACGCAGTACACGTTCTTCTCAGTGGGCAGCGGCACCGGGCCCGCGACCGACGCACCAGTACGGGTCACCGTCTCGACGATCTTCTTCGCCGAGGAGTCGATGACCTCGTGGTCGTAGGCCTTGAGCCGGATGCGGATCTTCTGTCCCGCCATGGCTACTCAGTAGTCCTGTCTCTCTAACGCTCTGGAACCCGGTGGATTCCTTCTGCTGCCTTCGTTCCTCCGACCCACGCGGTCGGGTGTGTCGCGCCCCCGCCGACACAGATGCCCCTTGATCGAACATCCCTGCGGGAATGCACACGGCCCTACCGGAACCGCGGACCGGGGACCTCGGGCCCACCGGGCGCCTGGCCGGTGCCGCACCCACACTTCCCGGAAGATTCCCGTACGTCCGCCCCAGTGCTGCCGTGGTGGCAGTTAGGGCGACGAGTACTGTGGGACTCGCTTCCGGTCCTCCCGGCGGGAGGCGCGCAGCATCAACACTCGACCGAGCAACTCCGACAGTCTGCCATATGGGGCGGGGCCTGCGCCAATCGAGCCGGAGAGAATACCCCGAGGGTGACGTAGGTCAAACCGTGCCACGGTCAGGTCGCCTCCGTCGTGATCGTCGGCCCCGATTGTCTGGGCATACCTCGCGACTCCCACCTGCGCCCGACGGTTCACCTCGCCGGTAATCACCCGGGAAAGGTCACGCGGGCGGCATAGGCCCGGGTACTCAAGGGGCTCGTGCGAGATGAGTAGCCCGACGGCTGTGGAGCGCCAGGGCCGGCGGCTTGGATCGGTCGCATGCAGACGGATACTCCGGCGGCCTCCCCGCGCCCCTTCCTCCACGGCTACCGCACCATCACCCTGATCGGCGCCTTCTTCGTCGCGATCATCGGCTTCGGCGCCTACGCCTGTGAGTCGCTGGAGGGCGGACCGGTGCGGTCGGACGCCGAGTACCGGGAGCGGGTGGCGCAGACGAAGGAGGCGGGGCAACGGACGGTGCGTGCGCTGACCCCGGCCCCGGACGAGGCCTCGGAGCCCCCGGGAAGGACGCTCGACGACATCGCTGAGACCGACGGCAGCACGTCCTGCGTGGACGACTTGGGCGTCGACGACAACGGCGTCACCCGCGACGAACCCATCTACCACTGGGGGCTGACCTTCGCCGGCCCTGACGACTACCTCGCCGCGGTCGGCCGTCTCCGACGGCAGTGGAAGCGGCAGGGCCTGACCGTCAAGGACGTACCGGCCCCCGGCAAGGGCGAGCCGGGGGCGGGCCTGCCGGGTGTCACCGCCACCGACGACCAGGGCATCGAGCTTTCCTTGCGCCCGGACTGGTACTCCGGCAAGCCCGTCGTGCGCGCCGACGGGGGCTGCGTGCGTCATGCCTGATGATCGCCTGTCACAACCGCCTGCTCTCCAACGGGCCCAGGTACGTCGGCTCCAGTCCGCCGGTGTCGATCACCAGCCTCTGGAGGACCACTGTCGGGTCCACCATCCAGAACTTGAGGCGGTGGGCCCCGGCCCGGGTCACCGTGTGTCTCGTGGCCGTGCGGTTGATGTTGTCGGAGGTGTTGCGGGCCCAGACCGCGTTGAGCAGGCCGTCGTCGGCGCCGACGTCGATGTCGACCGTCTGGACGGCTGCGTCGTCGAAGGACACCCCGTATTGCAGTCCCCCCGTCGGCAATGCCGGGTTCCGTGGGGACAGGTACGCCCACACGGTCACCCCCGATCCCGACAGCAGGCTCACCTCGTACTCCAGCCGCGGTGAAGATCCGCCCGGCACCCTCCTCGGCCCCGTAACCGGCCACGGCGTCATCCCCGCACCCGTACGCCCGATCCCCTCCAGCCGGCGCCACTTCCCCACCGCACGGTGAAAGTGCTCCGCGTCGATGGCCACGTAACCGCCCGCCTCGACGAAGCCGCGCAGGGCTCGGCGGGAGGGGTTGTCCGTCACGCATGCGACCGTCACCGAGCTGCCCGCGCCGGACACCGTCAGGGATGCCTCCGATCGGCCGCGTGGAGCCCTCGACCAGTCCACCCGGACCTCCAGCCGCACCTGGCGGTCCACCCGGCCCCGCGGGCGGTCCACCGCCAGCCACGGTGCCGCCGACGTGTCCACCCGGTACTCGAAGGGCGTACGCCCCCGGTTGTAGACCTCCACGTACTGCTGCGGCCGCGTCTGGTACGGGCTGAACTCCGGGAGTGCCGCCTGCCGGCCCGACGATCCGCCCGGCCACCACTCCCCCGAGTCCTCCGCGCCGTCCACCGACACGCCCAGCTCCGCCCCGGCCGGGGTCTCCTGCCGCTTCACCGCCGGGAAGAGGACGTCGGGCAGCGCCACGTTGTCCTTCTCCGGCTGCTGCCACGGCGCGTTCGGGCCGTAGCGGTCCACGTCCCCGTAGTCGATGTGCGGCTGGGTCTGGAAGCCCTTCCATTTGCCCCCGGCCACTTCGGAGTTGAAGCGGTCGGCGAGCTCGAAGTCCTTCTCCAGTCCCGTTTCCGCCTCGGCCGCGCGGTCGTTCGTCGCCGCCCTGCCCTGCTTGGCGTAGAGGAGGTTCTGGAACTCCGCCTGCCGTAGCGCGTACAGGTTCGCGGTCGCCGCCACCTCGTAGCCCACCAGTTCGAACCACGCGTCCTGCGTCCCGGCGGGAAGGCTCCGCGCGATGCGGTCCGCCTTGCGCGCCAGGCCCTTCCACTCCTGCGTCACCCGTTCCAGCTCCCGGTGACCGAAGTAGTACGGGGTCTGCTGGTCGTCGTTCACCACCTGGCCGGTGCTGTCCAGTGTGATCCGGCGGTTGAGCAGTTCCGGCTTGCGGCGAGCCTGCAGTCGCCCGTACTCCGCCAGTACGGCCGCGATCGCCTCCGCCTGCGCGCCGCCGAAGTTCTGGCGGGCATACCTCCGCTCCCACTCGCCCAGCCGGTCCAGGTCCCAGCGGTCCGGGTTCCAGGCGTAGGTGAGGAAGAACTCGGCGGGCAGCTCGTTGCCCTTCAGGTCGCCGACGTTCGCCACCCACAGGCCGTGGTTGCCGTAGGCGTGCGCCTGGTGGAGCTGGTCCCAGGTGTTGCGCAGGTTCGCCGTGTCGACCCACTTGTAGTTCCGGCCCGCGCCGACGTAGTCGAAGTGGTAGTACAGGCCGTAGCCCCCGCCTCTCGCCGGGGCCGCCGGGTCCGGGTGCTTGCGGATGTTGCCCCAGTTGTCGTCGGTGAGGACGACCGTCACGTCGTCCGGGGCCCTCAGGCCCCGGTCCCAGTACCGCTGCACCTCCTTGTACAGCGTCCACACCTGCGGGGTCTGCGACGCGGGCCGGCCCGTCACCTCCTCGATGATCCGGCGCTGCGTCGCGATGATCTCCTGCATGAGTTCGATGCCGTCGCCGTCGGGGAGGCTCGTGTCGCCGTTGCCGCGCATTCCCAGGGTCACGACGCCCTCGAAGCCCTCGTCCACCATGCGCTGGATGCCGGCGCGCCAGTACTTCCTGATCGCCTCGGCGTTGCGGCGGTACGACCACTCCCCCGTGCCGCCGTACGGGTCCTTGCCGCCCGATGCGTGGCGGTTCCACTCCTCGATCCCCCGCATCATCGGCGCCTCGTGAGACGTGCCCATGACAACCCCGTACTCGGCGGCCCGCCTGTGGTTCTCCGGGTCGTCCTCCGCGAAGGCCCTGCCCCAGACCGCGGGCCAGAGGTAGTTGCCCTTCAGGCGCAGCAGGGCCTCGAACACCTTCGCGTAGAAGTCCGCGTTGAAGCCGCCCGGGTAGCCCGGCGCCTTGCCCGGCCCGAAGTACGCCGGCGCCCAGGTGCCCAGGGCCGGGTTCTCGTCGTTGATGAAGAAGCCGCGGTACTTCACCGCGGGCGTGCCCTGCGTGTACCGGCCCGGCAGCACCCAGACCCCGTTCCTGCGGGTCGGGGGCACGTCGTCCCACCAGTGCCAGGGGGAGACACCGATGCCGTACGAGACGTCGTACGCGCCGAAGATCGTGCCGCGCTGGTCGCTGCCCGCGATCACAAGTGCACGCTCCACGCCGGGCATCGGGTGGTCCACGACCGTCTGCAGCGCGGCCTCCCACTTGCCGCGCACACCGGTGACGTCGAGCCTCCCGGCCGCGATCAAGCCGTCGATCAGCGGGCTGCGGCCGATCGTGCCCAGGAGCACCGGGTGCCGCCCGATGGTGGAACCCGGCCGTACGCCGGTCACCCGCTCGAGGTCGTCGCGGAGGTCGCCCGCGACCCGTACGACTCCGGGATGGTCCTCCGCGCTGACCACCACCGGGACGCCCACCAGGGAGAAGGCCCCGCCGGTGAAGGAGATGTACGCCCCCGGGTCCGTCACCCGGAGATCACCGTCACCACCCTCACCACTGTCGCCCCCGGCCCACGCGACCCCCGTAGACAGCACCGGCACCGCAGCGAGCCCCGCCCCCAGCACAGTCCTGCGCCTGACAGACATGCCTCACCCCATCCACCCGAATTTGGTCAGCGGCATGACAAATGCTGAGCCGGAGTGGCACGAGGGGACAACGGGTCGTACGCGCCGAATAGTTTCGAACCCCGGAACCCCTGAAAGCCCCGGAAAAGCCAAGAGGCCCGTACGACCGGAGTCGTACGGGCCTCTCAGAGCTACCAGGCAGAGACCTGCCGGGTCAGTTCAAGATCACTTGTTGATCTTGATGACCTGGCCGGCGCCCACGGTCCGGCCACCCTCACGGATGGCGAACTTCAGGCCCTCTTCCATGGCGACGGGCTGGATGAGCTCCACCTTCATCTCGGTGTTGTCACCCGGCATGACCATCTCGGTGCCCTCGGGGAGGGTCACGACGCCGGTCACGTCCGTCGTACGGAAGTAGAACTGCGGACGGTAGTTGTTGAAGAACGGCGTGTGGCGGCCACCCTCGTCCTTGGAGAGGATGTAGGCCTGCGCCTCGAACTCGGTGTGCGGGGTGACCGAGCCCGGCTTGATGATGACCTGGCCGCGCTCGACGTCCTCGCGCTTGATGCCGCGGAGCAGCAGACCGACGTTCTCACCGGCCTGGCCCTCGTCGAGCAGCTTGCGGAACATCTCGATGCCGGTGACCGTGGTGGTGGTCTTCTCGGTCTTGATGCCGATGATGTCGACGGTCTCGTTGACCTTGAGGACACCACGCTCGATACGGCCGGTGACGACCGTACCGCGACCGGTGATCGTGAAGACGTCCTCGATCGGCATCAGGAACGGCTTGTCGACGTCGCGCTCCGGCTCCGGGATCGCGGTGTCGACGGCGTTCATGAGCTCCAGGACGGACTGCGTCCACTCCTTGTCGCCCTCGAGCGCCTTCAGAGCGGAGACCTTGACGACCGGCAGGTCGTCGCCCGGGAACTCGTACTCGGAGAGGAGCTCACGGACCTCGAGCTCGACGAGCTCCAGGATCTCCTCGTCGTCCACCATGTCGGCCTTGTTCAGGGCGACCACGATGTACGGAACGCCGACCTGGCGGGCCAGGAGCACGTGCTCCTTGGTCTGCGGCATCGGGCCGTCGGTGGCGGCGACCACCAGGATCGCGCCGTCCATCTGCGCGGCACCGGTGATCATGTTCTTGATGTAGTCCGCGTGACCCGGGCAGTCGACGTGGGCGTAGTGACGCGCCTCGGTCTGGTACTCGACGTGCGCGATGGAGATGGTGATACCGCGCTGGCGCTCCTCGGGCGCCTTGTCGATGTTGTCAAACGCGGTGGCCTCGTTCAGGTCCGGGTACGCGTCGTGCAGCACCTTGGTAATGGCGGCCGTGAGGGTCGTCTTACCGTGGTCGATGTGACCGATGGTGCCGATGTTGACGTGCGGCTTAGTCCGCTCGAACTTCGCCTTCGCCACTGGGGTCCTCCTGTGGAGTGGTTCTGTACGCCTTACTTCATCGGCGCCAGGTGATCTTTGCTGTTAAGTCCCGGAACCCGGGGCATTCATCCTGTAATACGGCTGAATGCCCCTTGAGGCTCCGGAGTCAAGCCTAAAGCGTGAGAACGCTGAACGTTACTCGCCCTTGGCCTTCGCGATGATCTCCTCGGCGACGTTCCGCGGAACCTCGGCGTAGGAGTCGAACTGCATCGAGTAGCTCGCGCGACCCGACGTCTTGCTACGGAGGTCGCCGACGTAGCCGAACATCTCCGACAGGGGCACGAGGCCCTTCACGACGCGGGCACCGGCCCGCTCCTCCATGGCCTGGATCTGGCCACGGCGGGAGTTGATGTCGCCGATGACCTCACCCATGTAGTCCTCGGGCGTGGTGACCTCGACGGCCATCATCGGCTCGAGCAGCACGGGGCTGGCCTTGCGCGCGGCCTCCTTGAAGGCCTGCGAACCGGCGATCTTGAAGGCGAGCTCGGAGGAGTCGACCTCGTGGTAGCCACCGTCGATGAGCGTGACGCGGACGCCCGTCATCTCGTAGCCGGCGAGGATGCCGAACTGCATGGCCTCCTGCGCACCGGCGTCGACCGAAGGGATGTACTCCTTCGGGATACGGCCACCGGTCACCTTGTTCACGAACTCGTACGAGGCGTCGCCGCCCTCGATGGGCTCGATCGCGATCTGCACCTTGGCGAACTGACCGGTACCACCGGTCTGCTTCTTGTGGGTGTAGTCCACGCGCTCGACGGCCTTGCGGATCGTCTCGCGGTAGGCGACCTGCGGCTTGCCGACGTTGGCCTCGACCTTGAACTCACGGCGCATACGGTCGACCAGCACCTCGAGGTGCAGCTCGCCCATACCACCGATGATGGTCTGGCCGGTCTCCTCGTTGGTGTGCACCTGGAAGGAGGGGTCCTCCTCGGCCAGGCGCTGGATCGCGACGCCCAGCTTCTCCTGGTCGCCCTTCGACTTGGGCTCGATGGCGACCTGGATGACCGGCGCCGGGAAGTCCATGGACTCCAGGATCACCGGCTGCTTGTCGTCGCACAGCGTCTCACCGGTCGTGGTCTGCTTCAGACCCATGACGGCGATGATGTCGCCGGCGCCCACCGCGTCGATCTCCTCGCGCTTGTTCGCGTGCATGCGGTAGATCTTGCCGATGCGCTCCTTCTTGCCCTTGACGGAGTTCAGCACCGAGGTGCCGGACTCCAGGCGGCCCGAGTAGACCCGGACGAAGGTGAGCTTGCCGAGGTGCGGGTCGCTCATGATCTTGAACGCGAGCGCGGACAGCGGCTCGTCCTCGGACGGCTTGCGCTTGACGACCGTCTCCGGGTCCTTGACGTCGTGGCCCTCGATGGCCTCGACGTCCAGGGGGGAGGGGAGGTAGCGCACGACCGCGTCGAGCAGGGGCTGGACGCCCTTGTTCTTGAACGCGGTGCCGCAGAACACCGGGGTGACCGTGGTGTCCTTGGACTTGCCGGACGCGATGGTGATACGACGGATCGCGGCGTACAGCTGCTCCACGGTGGGCTCGGTGCCCTCCAGGTACAGCTCCATGATCTGATCGTCGTTCTCGGCCACGGCCTCGAGCAGCTTGCCGCGGTACTCCTCGGCAGCCTCGGCGTGCGTGTCCGGGATGTCGACGGTGTCGTACATCTCGCCCTTGGTGGCCTCGGCGGACCAGACCAGGGCCTTCATCGTCACGAGGTCGATGACGCCCTTGAAGTCGGCCTCGGCACCGATCGGGAGCTGCATGACGATCGGCTGCGCGCCCAGGCGGTCGCTGATCATGTCGACGCAGCGGTGGAACTCGGCACCGGTCCGGTCGAGCTTGTTGACGAAGCAGATACGCGGGACGCCGTAGCGGTCCGCCTGACGCCAGACGGTCTCGGACTGGGGCTCGACACCGGCGACGCCGTCGAACACCGTCACGGCACCGTCGAGCACGCGCAGGGAACGCTCCACCTCGACGGTGAAGTCGACGTGGCCCGGCGTGTCGATGATGTTGATGGTGTGGTCGACGTCTTCGAGCGGCCAGTGACAGGTGGTGGCAGCAGAGGTGATCGTGATGCCACGCTCCTGCTCCTGCTCCATCCAGTCCATGGTGGCAGCGCCGTCGTGGACCTCACCGATCTTGTACGACACACCGGTGTAGAACAGGATCCGCTCGGTGGTGGTCGTCTTGCCCGCGTCGATGTGGGCCATGATCCCGATGTTGCGGACCTTGGCCAGGTCAAGTGAAGTGGTAGCCATAAGGCTTCAGTCTTCTCTCGGTCTCGATGTGGGTAGCGACTACCAGCGGTAGTGCGCGAAGGCCTTGTTGGACTCGGCCATCTTGTGCGTGTCCTCGCGCTTCTTCACAGCGGCGCCGAGGCCGTTGGAGGCGTCGAGAAGCTCGTTGAGCAGACGCTCGGTCATGGTCTTCTCGCGACGGGCGCGGGAGTAACCGACCAGCCAGCGCAGCGCGAGCGTGTTGGCGCGACCGGGCTTGACCTCGATCGGAACCTGGTACGTCGCACCACCGACACGGCGGGACTTGACCTCGAGGGTCGGCTTGATGTTCTCCAGCGCGCGCTTCAGCGTGATGACCGGGTCGTTGCTGGTCTTCTCGCGCAGGCCCTCCATGGCGCCGTACACGATGCGCTCGGCGGTGGAGCGCTTGCCGTTCAGCAGCACCTTGTTGATGAGGGAGGTCACCAGAGGAGAACCGTAGACCGGGTCGATGATGACCGGGCGCTTCGGGGCGGGGCCCTTACGAGGCATTCTTACTTCTCCTTCTTGGCGCCGTAGCGGCTGCGGGCCTGCTTGCGGTTCTTGACACCCTGGGTGTCGAGCGAGCCGCGGATGATCTTGTAGCGAACACCGGGCAGGTCCTTCACACGGCCGCCGCGCACGAGCACGATGGAGTGCTCCTGCAGGTTGTGTCCCTCACCCGGAATGTAAGCGGTGACCTCGATCCCGCTGGTCAGACGCACACGCGCGACCTTACGCAGGGCCGAGTTCGGCTTCTTCGGGGTGGTCGTGAACACACGCGTGCAGACGCCGCGACGCTGAGGGGAACCCTCGAGTGCGGGCGTCTTGTTCTTCTCGACCTTGTCCTGCCGGCCCTTGCGGACCAGCTGCTGGATCGTAGGCACTACTTCTCCGGTTTCTGTGTGCCGAATGGTGAAGCTAACCTGGAACGTCACCGACCCACGCGGTCGGGTGTGTCGAATCCGGCAGACTCTCGCCGCGAGGCGAGAAGGGCGCAGATCACGGTGGCCGGTTACGGCTCACTATGCGGTTTGAAGGCACGCACGGGAGCCAGGGCACACCCCAGGCACAAGGTCTGAGCGTACCTACCTCAAGGACTTCGGTCAAAACAAATGGAGTGCACCTCGACACGCCGGGTTCCCCGCCCACCCTGCTGTGATTCATCCCAGTTGTCCCGGCCACCGGAATGATCTTCCGTCAATGGCCGGTTCGCGCTCTTCCACGCTCCGCGACCGCGCGCTTTCTGTACGTTGATCCGTCCGTCGCGGGTAGCGGGTATTCGGGGGCCGAACATGACGACGTGGACACCGGCGTACTCGCCGGACGACGGTGGTCTGGACGACCGCGTGCCGTTCCTGGCCCGGCTGGAGAGCGAGGACCGCTCGGGGCTGCTGGCCCTCGGCCGCACCCTGGACTTCACCCCCCGCACGGTACTGCTCCGGCAGCACGAGCCCTCGGCGCACGTGCTGTTCCTGGTCACCGGCTGGACGAAGGTGACCGCCTCGGCGGCCAACGGCTACGAGGCCCTGCTGGCGCTGCGCGGCCCCGGTGACGTCGTCGGCGAGTCGGCCGCGCTGACCGGGCGCTCCCGGTCGGCGACGGTCACCGCGCTGGAGCGGGTGCGGGCGGTGGCGGTGGACCGCGAGCGCTTCCGGGACTTCCTGGGCCACTCCCCCGCCGTCTCCTTCGCCCTGCTCGGCCTCACCGCGGACCGCACCCGCGCGGCCGACCGGCGCCGGCTGGAGTTCGCGTCGCTGAGCGTGCGGGAGCGGTTCGCGATCCTGCTCCTCGACCTGGCCCGCACCCACGGCCGCCGGACACCGGCGGGCATCGAGCTGGCCGTACCGCTGAGCAAACAGGAGCTCGCCGGTTCGGTGGGCGCCTCCCGCGAGATGGTCCAGCGCCTGCTGAAGGAGCTGCGCGACAAGGAAGCCGTCGCCACGGGTCGCCGCACGATGCTGATCATGCGCCCCGACATCCTCCGCCGGATCGCGGCGACCGACCCGGCAGCGGGCATCCCGTCCCCACCGGGCCCGAGAGAACGCTGACCTGCGGCTTCGCTCCGCGGGCCGGGACACACAAGCGGTGCCGGCAGACCAGTACGGCGCGCCGACGCCGCACGCCCTCGCCCTCGCCCTCGCCCCGAGAGGACGCCCGCCGCCCGGAAGCGTCTCCTTCCACCCCCGTCACACGTGCCCCAATACGCCTTCTGTGTATCCCGTCACACTCCGAGTGGGTCATCCGCCCTCACAGGGACGCCCCCGCGGCCAGCAGGCTTCTGGTCTGCCCGGCCGACCCTCGAGAGGCGACGATGACCGACCCCGTGATCCGGACGATCCTGCTGCTGGACATCGAGAGGTTCAGTGACCGGGACGATGTGGAGCAGGCCTATCTGCGGCGGATGCTCTACGACATCACCGACCGCACGCTGGAGAGCGCGGGCATCGACGAGACCCGGCGGCTGCGGGCCGACCGCGGGGACTCGGTGATGGAGCTGATCGACGCGGGCGCCCCGGTGACCGCGCTGCTGCGGGCCCTGCTCACCGAGGTGCCGGCCCAGCTGCGGACGGTCAACCGCATGGCGTCCCGCTCCGCGCAGATCCGGTTGCGCGGCGTCCTGGCCACCGGCTGGGTGGCCGTCGACGAACACGACGGCTGGGTCGGCTCCGACCTCAACCACGCCTGCCGTCTGCTGGACGCGGACGTGCTGCGGGCCGCCCTGCGCGAGCGCGCCGGCGACTTCGCCCTGTGCCTGTCGAGCGCGCTCTACGAGGGCGTCGTACGCCATGACCACCCCGGCATCCCGGCCGCCGACTTCCACAGCGTGACCGTGGCCAGCAAGAACGGCCCGCTGGCGGCGTGGTTGCACGGCCCGGTGCCGGATGTGACGGACCACCGTGATGGGGGGAAGGGGGAGGCGCCGGGCGGATCGGGGGACCGCCCGGCGCCACGGGTGCCCATGCAGGGTGGGCCCCCCGAGGACCGCCCGGCGCCGGAAGGACATCGGGGAGCCCCGGCGCCGGGTGCCGTCTTCAACTTCAACGGCGGCGCGCCGTCCTTCGGCGGCAGCCTGGTCGCGGGCGACCAGCACGGCGTCAGCGGCGGCACCGTCACCGGCGACGTCAGCCTGGGCGGCCAGGAGCGGGGTGAGCACGCTTGAGCACCCCGGAGCAGCCGGAGAGCGGCAGACCGGCCCCCGGAACCGCTCCCGAGGCCGGTGAGTCACCCGCCCCCGAGGAGGAGCGGCCGCGCCCCGCCGAGACCGACGAGGAGCGCGACCAGCCGCAGGACGCCTGGGCCGCCCGGCGCGACCTGATCGACCACAGCCCGCGCACCATGAACGTCGGCGACCGGTCCCGCTTCGGCGGCGGACTGGCGGGCCGCGACCAGCACGCCGTGAGCGGCGGCCGGGTCACCGGCGACGTCATCATGGGCAGCAAGACCGAGTACCACTTCGCGATACCCGGCCTCTCCGCGCCCGCCTCCGCGTCCGGCGAAGTGCCGAAGATCACCCTGGAACGCCTGGCGCGGACCTTCGTCGCCGACGAGGAGGTCATGGCCGGCCTCCTCGAACGGCTGCGCCGCGACCGCGTACTGGTCCTGTCCGGCGCCCGCTTCACCGGCCGGCGCACCGCCGCCCTGATGCTGCTGCACCGCCTGGGCGCCGCCCCGGTGCGCACCCTGCTCCGCGACACCGACCCGAGCGCGCTCGCCGACCGGTTCACCGGCGACGACCAGGCCCGCGGCTACGTCCTGTGCGACCTCGCCACCCGCCGCGACCGCCCGCTGCGCGAGCCGCACCTGCTCGCCGCCCGGGACCGCCTCGCCGAGCGGAACGCCTACCTGGTCGTCACCCTCGGCCCGAGCGCCGTACTGGAGGACGTGGCGGCCGTCGAGTGGCGGCCGCCCGCCGCCGCCGAGGTCCTCGCCGCGCATCTGCGCACCCGTACCGACGAGATGACCGCCGAGAAGCTGCTCGGGCTCACTGCCGTGACCGAATTCCTGGCGCGCGGGCACCAGTTGCGCGAGGTCACCGCCTTCGCCCAGTTGCTCGGCAGGTACGCGGCCGGGGCGACCTCCGAACAGGCCGTCACCGACTTCTCGTTGGTCTCGCTGGAGAACCAGGTCCAGGAGTGGTTCGAGGAGGACGAGAGCGCGATCCACCTGCGTGACAAGGCGTTCCTCGTCGCCCTGGCCGCCTTCGACGCCGGCCCCTACGCGCTCACCGCCGAACTGAGCGACCTGCTCTACCGCTTCCTCCAGGAGACCGAGAACCCCTCCCGCGTCCCGGAGGTCCCGGTCTTCGGCACGCACGTCGGCAAGCGGCTCCAACTCGCCCGCGCCGAGCGGTTCGAGGACGACGAGCACACCGAGTGGGGCCCGGTGACCCAGCAGAAGGCGAGGTTCCTCGACGAGCGGGCCTCCCTCGTCCTGCTGCGCGAGGTGTGGACCGGCCACCCCTCCGCCCGGCCCGCCCTCATCGCCTGGCTGCGCCGGCTCGCCGACGACGGCCGTCCGCTGGTGCGCACCCGTGCCGCCTCCACCGTCGCCGTCCTCGCCCGCACCGACCTGCCCTCGGCGATGGCCCTGGTCATCGAACCGTGGGCGACCTCCAAGCGGTTCCGGCAGCGGCTCGTCGCGGTCAACGCGCTCACCCTCGCCCACCTCATCGACACACCCAACATCCCGCGCATCCTCGACGCCTGGTGCGAGGGCGACGACGCGCGGCTGCGCTGGGTGGCCGTGCGGTCGTACGGACTCATCGGCCCGGAGCGGCCGGAACAGGCGCTGGCCGCGCTGCGCGGCGCGGTACGGCGGCTGTACGAGGACGGCCCCGGTGACCTCGACGAGTCGATGGCCCGCGAACTCGCCGAGGCCGTGGAGCTGTTGCTGCTGTCTCCGGCCAGCGAGCGGGTGCTCGCCGAACTGCGCGGCCACCTCGACGACGACCGTGCGGTCCGCGACCTCACCCTCGCCGGCTTCGTGGGCGCCTGCCGCCGCAAGGAGGGCGACGAGCGCTACGGCACCCCGCTCGTCCTCGCCTGGTACGCCCGCACGGCGACCGCCGGGGACGCCCCGGTGCGGGACATCCCGTACCTGTGGCGGGCCGCACTGGGCGACGCGGGCTCCACCCGGCAGGCGCTCGACGTGCTGCGCGAGTGGGTGCTGATCGCCGACCGCGCCTCGGCCACCGAGTGGGCGCTGGCCGCCCTGCTGCCCACGCTCGTCACCACACCCGCCGAGCACCAGCGGCTGAGCCATCTGCTGCGCACCATGCCCGGCGAGGACGGCAAGCCCCCGCCCTCGGTGGCGGCCCGCCTGCTGACCACGCTTCCCCACCGCTGACCCACGTCACCACCATCCCCGCGCCCGGCCGCGGGACCGTCCCAGGAGATCCGCCCATGCCCACCTTCCGCCAGCCCGAGTGGCAGCAGCAGGCCGACCGGCACTCACAACTGGTCGACCCGGTCCTGACCGTGCGCCAGCTCACCCGCTTCGAGTTCAACCTCAAGTCGTACGTCCGTATCGACAACGCCCTGGTCTTCTCCACCTTCCAGGGCGAGTACAAGGCGTATCTGCCTCCGCTGCGGCCGACGCGGCCCGAGATCGTGGCGAACCGCTACACGGCCGTCTACGAGGTCGACATGGGTGTGCACCGGTACACCTCCGACCTGCTGCTGCCCAGCGACAACGACGCGCTCGAGTTCACGGCCGAGGTCGACCTGGACTGGCAGGTGCTGGACCCGGCCAGGTTCGTGGCCACCGGACACCGGGACGTGCCCGCGCTGCTGCTGGGCGAACTCCAGCAGGCGGCACGGCCGGTGACCCGCCGGTTCGCCGTGACCGACAGCGCCGCGGCGGAGGCGGAGCTGCTGGAGCGGATGCGGTTGCTGGGTCCGCTCGGCGCCACCGCCGGTCTGCAGGTCACCTGGACGCTGCGGGTGCGCCGGGACCAGGCCAACATCGACCACGAGCTGCGCAAGCAGGCCATCGGGCACTCCGCCGACGAGCAGGTCCTCGCGGCGCACCGGGGCATGGACATCGACGTGGCGGTCGACCAGCGCGGCCGGCAGCAGGACGCGCTGCAGATCGAGCGGGCCATGGCGTACGGCCATCAGCAGCAGGTCTATCTCCTCCAGCAGCAGCAGTGGCAGCACCAGCAGGCGCTGCTGGCGGGGCAACAGCAGATGGAGTTGCAGCGGCTGGAGGCCGAGAAGATCAACTTCTACCAGTACCACCTCCAGCAGGGCGGCGTGCACGCCTGGGCGCTGCACCTGGCCCAGCACCCCGAGGACTCCGGGCTCGTCATGAACAGCATGCGTGAGGACCAGCTGCGGATGATCCAGGCACAGATGGAGCTGGTGAAGCAGCTGATGGCCGGTGACGCGGCGGAGAACTGGGAGCTGGAGGGCCCCAAGCAGCTGGCTCTGCGCACGGTCAGCGACATCCTCAACCAGCGCCTGCCGGGCGTACCGCAGACGCCTCCGCCGCTGGCTCCGGGCGAGGGGCCGGCCTACCCGCAGGCCCCCGCGGAGGCAGCGCAGCAGCACACGGCGCCGGGGGCACCCGACCCGGCCGGCTTCCCCGGCCACTACGGCGCCCCCGGCATGCCGCCCGTCCCCGGCCCGTACGGCGCCCCGGGCATGCCGCCGGTCCCGGGGCCGTACGCGGCACCCGCCATGCCGCCCGTCCCCGGCCCGTACGGCGCTCCCGGTCCGGGCCCCTACGCCGCTCCGTCCCCGGGCGCTCCGCCCGCCGCGGGCGCCTTTCCTCCGCCCGCGCCGACGGCATCGCCGGCCGTCCCGGCACCGGACCCGCAACCGCCCATCGCCGCCCCTGCGGCCGTGCCCACTCCCACACCCGCGCCGATCGCCCAGCCGACAGCATCCCCGACCGCCCCGGCGCCGTACCCCGGCATGCCGCCCACGGCACCGGCGCACACGCAGGCGCCGCCCGCCTGGGAGCCGCCGCCCGGATACGGGAGTGCTCCGACCCAGCCCGGCAAGGACAAGGACCCGGAGGGCGACGACTCATGACCGCCCCCGCCCCCGCCCCCGCCCCCGGTCCCGCGCCTACCGTGCCGCCGCCGGAGCCTGCCTCCCCGGCCGACCTCGTCCCGTTGTGCGAGCGGCTCCTCACCGAGCTGCGCAACGAGGTCGCCCGGGCCGACAGCAAGGCGTCCGTGCTGGTCGCGGCGCTGGGCATGACCGCGGGCGTGTTCAGCGGCCTGCTGGCCGGGCGGGACTGGACGCCGTCGGAGCTGTCGAGCCCGGCCACGGCGCTGTGGTGGACCGGCACCCTGACGCTCGGCCTGTCGCTCTTCGCTCTGCTGCTCGCCGTCCTGCCCCGCTTCCGCTCCGGGACATGGGAGCCGGGCCGCCCCCTGTCGTACTTCGGCGACATCCGGCAGGCCGTCCGGATGGGCCGGCTGGAGGACGCGCTCGCGGACACCCGGCACGACCCGACGACCGGGCTGACGGCCGCGCTCGCCGAGATGAGCCGTATCGCCGCGCGCAAGCACCAGTGGATCCGTACCGGCCTGATCGCCTTCTGCACCGGCACGGTCCTGCTGCCCGCCTCCCTGCTGATCGGCTGACCCGCCGCTCCCCACAGCACACCGCTCACCGCACACCGCTCAGAAAGCACGAACGTAAGGAACGACCATGACCCAGCCGCCACCCTCCCCGTCGGAGTACCCGGGACAGCCGTACCCGCCGCAGTATCCCCAGGCGGCGCCCCAGTACCCGCAGGCAGCCCCGCAGTACCCGGCGTCCTCCGCCCCCATACCGCCCCAGTACCCGCAAGCCCCCCAGTACCAGCAGCCCCCGCAGTACCCGCTCACGTCTCCCGCCGCCCCGGCCGCCGCACCGGCGCCACAGGCCCCGCCGGCCCCGCCGGCCGCGGAGGACCCGTCCCACCCGCACCACATCAGCACCGACGCCCGCCGCGTCCACATCGCCGGCCAGCAGCGTCACACGGACGCCACGGCGATCGGTGCCCTGCTGCTCTATCTGCCGAACTTCCTGTGCAGCCTCTGCGTCGTCGGCCTGTTCTCCGCCTTCTTCGGCAGTCTCGCGTTCCTCGTGATCCTGCTCTGGCTCGCCAGCGGCGCACTCGTCTTCCACCGCCCCACGGAAGGCGCCCTCGCGCGCCGTCTGCTCCGTTTGCGCTACCCCACTCCACAAGAACGAGCCAAACTCGAACCGGTCTGGCGGGAAGTCACGGCCCGCGCCGGCGTCGAGGGCCGCACCTACGAACTCTGGGTCGAGGACAGCGACGCCCTGAACGCGGTCGCCGCGGCCGGCCACATCGTCGGCGTCACCCGGTTCGCCATGAACAACCTCCCCAACGGCGAACTCGCCGCCGTCCTGGCGCACGAGCTGGGCCACCACGTCGGCGGCCACGCCTGGTCCGGACTGCTCGGCTACTGGTACGCGCTGCCCGGCCGCATCGCCTGGCGGGTCCTGAAGGCCGTCTCCTCCGTCGCCTTCCACGTCTCCAAGGCCTTCGGCTGCTTCGGCGTCGCCTTCGTCGTCCTGGGCGTCGGCGGCCTCGCCATGGCGACCATCAGCACGCTGTACGGTCTTCCGCTGCTGATCCTCGGCGTGCCGTACGCGCTCGCCGCCGTCGGCCGCCGCTCCGAACTGCGCGCCGACGCCCACGCGGCCGCGCTCGGCTTCGCACCCATGCTGGTCGGCGTACTGCACAAGCTGCACCAGCAGGAGGAGCAGGAGAAGGCCGCGGTCACCGCGCTCAACGGCGGTGTCCCCGTCGAGGAGAGCGCCCTGGCCAAGCTGCTGTCCTCGCACCCGGACCACCACACCCGGCTGCACCATCTCCAGCCGTACCTCCAGCAGTACGGCTGACACCCCACGCACTGCCCCACGCACGCCGAAGGGCGGCCACCCCGTAACGGGATGGCCGCCCTTCATGCTGCTCGCTTACTGGTTGTACGGACCGTAGTCGTAGTCCTCCAGCGGAACGGCCTGGCCGGAGCCCGTGCCGAACGGCGAGTAGTCGATGTCGTCGTAACCGACGGCCGAGTACATCGCGGCCTTGGCCTCCTCGGTCGGCTCGACCCGGATGTTGCGGTAGCGGGACAGGCCCGTACCGGCCGGGATGAGCTTACCGATGATGACGTTCTCCTTGAGGCCGATGAGGCTGTCGGACTTGGCGTTGATCGCCGCGTCCGTCAGGACTCGGGTCGTCTCCTGGAAGGAGGCGGCCGACAGCCAGGATTCCGTCGCCAGCGAGGCCTTGGTGATACCCATCAGCTGCGGACGACCGGAGGCCGGGTGACCGCCCTCCTGGACCACACGACGGTTCTCGGTCTCGAACTTCGAGCGCTCGACCAGCTCGCCGGGCAGCAGCTCGGCGTCGCCGGACTCGATGATCGTCACACGGCGCAGCATCTGCCGGATGATGATCTCGATGTGCTTGTCGTGGATCGACACACCCTGCGAGTTGTAGACCTTCTGGACCTCGCCGACCAGGTGGACCTGGACGGCACGCTGGCCCAGGATGCGCAGCACGTCGTGCGGGTTGGTGGCACCCACGGTGAGCTTCTGGCCCACCTCGACGTGCTCGCCCTCGCTGACCAGGAGTCGGGCGCGCTTCGAGATCGGGAACGCCGTCTCGTCGCTGCCGTCGTCCGGCGTGATGACGATCTTCTTGGTCTTCTCGGTCTCCTCGATCCGGACGCGGCCGTTGGCCTCGGAGATCGGGGCGACACCCTTCGGGGTACGGGCCTCGAAGAGCTCGACGACACGCGGCAGACCCTGGGTGATGTCGTCACCGGCCACACCACCGGTGTGGAAGGTACGCATCGTCAGCTGGGTGCCGGGCTCACCGATGGACTGGGCGGCGATGATGCCGACCGCCTCACCGATGTCGACCAGCTTGCCGGTGGCCAGCGAACGGCCGTAGCACATCGCGCAGGTGCCGACCTGGGACTCGCAGGTCAGGATCGAGCGGGTCTTGACCTCCTCGACACCGTGGTGCACGAGCTGGTCGATGAGCACGTCGCCGAGGTCCACGTTGGCCGGCGCGATCACCTTGCCGTCGATGACGACTTCCTCGGCGAGCATGCGGGCGTAGACGCTGGTCTCGACGTCGTCCGCCTTGCGCAGCACACCGTCGGCGCCGCGGTGGGCGATCTTCAGCTTCAGACCGCGCTCGGTGCCGCAGTCCTCCTCGCGGATGATGACGTCCTGCGAGACGTCCACCAGACGACGGGTGAGGTAACCCGAGTCGGCGGTACGCAGGGCGGTGTCCGCCAGACCCTTACGGGCACCGTGCGTGGAGATGAAGTACTCCAGCACGGACAGGCCCTCACGGAACGACGCCTTGATCGGACGCGGGATCGTCTCGTTCTTCGCGTTCGACACCAGACCACGCATACCGGCGATCTGACGCATCTGCATCATGTTTCCGCGAGCACCCGAGCTGACCATCATCGCGACCGGGTTGGTCTTCGGGAAGTTCGCGTTCATCGCCTCGGCGACCTCGTTGGTCGCCTTGGTCCAGATCGCGATGAGCTCCTGCGTGCGCTCGTCCTTGGTGATCAGACCACGCTCGTACTGCTTCTGGACCTTCTCGTCCTGGTCCTCGTAGCCCTTGACGATCGCGCGCTTCGCGTCGGGAACGACGATGTCGGAGATGGCCACGGTGACGCCGGAACGGGTGGCCCAGTAGAAGCCGGCCGCCTTCAGGTTGTCGAGCGTCGCCGCCACGATGACCTTCGGGTAGCGCTCGGCGAGGTCGTTGACGATCTCGGAGAGCTGCTTCTTGCCGACCTCGTAGTCGACGAACGGGTAGTCCTCGGGCAGCAGCTCGTTGAAGAGCGCACGGCCGAGCGTGGTCTTCAGACGGAAGCTGTCACCCTGCTGCCACTCCGGCTCGCCTTCTTCGCGGGCGGGCGGGGTCCAGCCGCGCGGCGGGATGGTGCCCACCGGGAAGCGGATGTCGACCGGCGCCTGGAGCGAGAGCTCGCCGGCGTCGAAGGCCATGATCGCCTCGGCGACGGCCGCGAAGGAGCGGCCCTCACCCTTGACGTCGCGACCCTCGGCGTCGGTGGTGAGGAAGAACGTACCGAGGACCATGTCCTGGGTCGGCATCGTCACCGGACGGCCGTCGGCCGGCTTGAGGATGTTGTTCGAGGACAGCATCAGGATGCGGGCCTCGGCCTGCGCCTCCGCGGACAGCGGCAGGTGCACGGCCATCTGGTCACCGTCGAAGTCCGCGTTGAACGCGGTGCAGACGAGCGGGTGGATCTGGATGGCCTTGCCCTCGACCAGCTGCGGCTCGAAGGCCTGGATGCCGAGGCGGTGCAGGGTGGGAGCACGGTTCAGCAGCACCGGGTGCTCGGCGATGACCTCTTCGAGGACGTCGTACACGACCGTACGGCCGCGCTCCACCATGCGCTTGGCGCTCTTGATGTTCTGCGCGTGGTTCAGGTCGACCAGGCGCTTCATCACGAACGGCTTGAAGAGCTCCAGCGCCATCGCCTTGGGCAGACCGCACTGGTGCAGCTTCAGCTGCGGACCGACGACGATCACGGAACGCGCGGAGTAGTCCACACGCTTGCCGAGCAGGTTCTGACGGAAACGGCCCTGCTTACCCTTCAGCATGTCGCTGAGGGACTTCAGCGGACGGTTGCCGGGGCCCGTGACCGGGCGGCCACGACGGCCGTTGTCGAACAGCGCGTCGACGGCCTCCTGGAGCATGCGCTTCTCGTTGTTCACGATGATCTCGGGCGCACCGAGGTCGAGAAGGCGCTTCAGTCGGTTGTTGCGGTTGATCACACGGCGGTACAGGTCGTTCAGGTCGGAGGTCGCGAAGCGGCCACCGTCCAGCTGCACCATCGGACGCAGGTCCGGCGGGATGACCGGCACGCAGTCGAGCACCATGCCCTTGGGGCTGTTGCTGGTCTGCAGGAACGCGGAGACGACCTTCAGGCGCTTGAGCGCACGGGTCTTCTTCTGGCCCTTGCCGGTACGGATGATCTCGCGGAGGCGCTCGGCCTCCTCGTCGAGGTCGAAGGACTCCAGGCGCTTCTGCAGCGCCGCGGCACCCATCGAACCGTCGAAGTACGTGCCGAAGCGGTCACGCAGCTCGCGGTAGAGCAGCTCGTCGCCCTCGAGGTCCTGGACCTTGAGGTTCTTGAAGCGGGTCCACACCTCGTCGAGGCGGTCGATCTCGCGCTGCGATCGGTCGCGCAGCTGCTTCATCTCGCGCTCGGCACCCTCGCGCACCTTGCGGCGCACGTCGGCCTTGGCGCCCTCGGCCTCGAGCTCGGCCAGGTCGGTCTCGAGCTTCTTGGCGCGGGCCTCGAGGTCGGCGTCGCGGCGGTTCTCGACCTGCTGGCGCTCCACGGAGACGTGCGCCTCCAGGGAGGGCAGGTCGCGGGTACGGCGCTCCTCGTCGACGTACGTGATCATGTACGCGGCGAAGTAGATGACCTTCTCGAGGTCCTTGGGAGCCAGGTCGAGCAGGTAGCCCAGCCGGCTCGGGACACCCTTGAAGTACCAGATGTGCGTGACGGGCGCGGCGAGCTCGATGTGGCCCATCCGCTCACGGCGCACCTTGGCGCGCGTGACCTCGACGCCACAGCGCTCACAGATGATGCCCTTGAAGCGGACGCGCTTGTACTTGCCGCAGTAGCACTCCCAGTCCCGGGTCGGACCGAAGATCTTCTCGCAGAAGAGCCCGTCCTTTTCCGGCTTGAGGGTGCGGTAGTTGATGGTCTCGGGCTTCTTGACCTCGCCGTGGCTCCACTGACGGATGTCGTCAGCGGTGGCCAGGCCGATCCGGAGCTCGTCGAAGAAGTTGACGTCGAGCACTATGCGTCAATCCCTCTCAGGGTCGTAAGTCTTTGGTCTGAAACGGGGGCCTGGGGGTCGGCGGGGGCCCTCAAGAGCGAGGGCCCCCGCCGGACTCCCGTCAGACCTCTTCGACGCTGCTCGGCTCACGCCGGGACAGGTCGATGCCGAGCTCCTCCGCAGCGCGGAAGACATCCTCGTCGGTGTCACGCATTTCGATGGACATACCGTCGCTGGACAGCACCTCCACGTTCAGGCAGAGCGACTGCATCTCCTTGATGAGCACCTTGAAGGACTCGGGGATGCCGGGCTCGGGGATGTTCTCGCCCTTGACGATGGCCTCGTAGACCTTCACGCGGCCGGTGACGTCGTCGGACTTGATGGTCAGCAGCTCCTGGAGGGCGTAGGCGGCGCCGTACGCCTCCAGCGCCCACACCTCCATCTCGCCGAACCGCTGGCCACCGAACTGGGCCTTACCACCCAGCGGCTGCTGGGTGATCATCGAGTACGGACCGGTCGAGCGGGCGTGCAGCTTGTCGTCGACCAGGTGGTGCAGCTTCAGGATGTACATGTAGCCGACCGAGATCGGCTCCGGGAACGGCTCACCGCTACGGCCGTCGAACAGCCGCGCCTTGCCGGTCGGGAGCACCATGCGCTCTCCGTCGCGGTTCGGGATGGTGTGCTGCAGCAGACCCGCCAGCTCGTCCTCACGGGCGCCGTCGAAGACCGGGGTGGCGACGTTGGTGCCCGGGGCGACCTCGTCGGCGCCGATGGCCTGGAGGCGCTGCGCCCACTCGTCGGCGAGACCGGAGACGTCCCAGCCGCGGCTGGCGAGCCAGCCGAGGTGGATCTCCAGGACCTGTCCCGGGTTCATTCGGGACGGCACACCGAGCGGGTTGAGGATGATGTCGACCGGGGTCCCGTCCTCGAGGAACGGCATGTCCTCGATGGGCAGGATCTTGGAGATGACACCCTTGTTGCCGTGGCGGCCGGCGAGCTTGTCACCGTCGGTGATCTTGCGCTTCTGCGCGACGTAGACGCGCACCAGCTGGTTCACACCGGGGGGAAGCTCGTCGCCCTCCTCGCGGTCGAAGACGCGGACGCCGATGACCTTGCCGGTCTCGCCGTGCGGCACCTTCAGCGAGGTGTCACGGACCTCACGGGCCTTCTCACCGAAGATCGCGCGCAGCAGGCGCTCCTCGGGGGTCAGCTCGGTCTCGCCCTTCGGGGTCACCTTGCCGACGAGGATGTCGCCGGCGATGACCTCGGCGCCGATGCGGATGATGCCGCGCTCGTCGAGGTCGGCGAGGACCTCCTCGGAGACGTTCGGGATGTCCCGGGTGATCTCCTCGGGGCCGAGCTTGGTGTCACGGGCGTCGACCTCGTGCTCCTCGATGTGGATCGAGGAGAGGACGTCGTCCTGCACGAGGCGCTGCGACAGGATGATCGCGTCCTCGTAGTTGTGACCCTCCCACGGCATGAACGCCACGAGCAGGTTCTTGCCGAGCGCCATCTCGCCGTTCTCGGTGGCGGGGCCGTCGGCGAGGACCTGACCGGTGATGATCCGGTCGCCCTCGTTGACGATGACCTTCTGGTTGACCGAGGTGCCCTGGTTGGAGCGCGAGAACTTGGCCAGGCGGTACGTGATGTACGTGCCGTCGTCGTTGGCCGTGGTGATGTAGTCCGCGGAGACCTCCTGGACCACACCGTCCTTCTCGGCCTTGACCACGTCGCCGGCGTCGACCGCGGAGCGGTACTCCATGCCGGTGCCGACGAGCGGGGACTCGCTCTTGATCAGCGGCACGGCCTGGCGCATCATGTTCGCGCCCATGAGGGCACGGTTGGCGTCGTCGTGCTCGAGGAACGGGATCATGGCGGTCGCGACCGACACCATCTGGCGCGGCGAGACGTCCATGTAGTCCACGTCGTCACCGGCGACGTAGTCGACCTCGCCGCCACGACGGCGGACGAGCACGCGGGCCTCGGCGAAGCGCAGGTCGTCGTTGAGCGTGGCGTTGGCCTGCGCGATGACGAAGCGGTCCTCTTCGTCGGCGGTCAGGTAGTCCACCTCGTCGGTGACCTGGCCGTCGACGACCTTGCGGTACGGGGTCTCGACGAAACCGAACGCGTTGACCCGGCCGTACGAGGCGAGCGAGCCGATCAGACCGATGTTCGGGCCTTCAGGCGTCTCGATCGGGCACATGCGGCCGTAGTGCGAGGGGTGCACGTCACGGACCTCGAAGCCGGCCCGCTCACGGGAGAGACCACCCGGGCCGAGCGCGGACAGACGACGCTTGTGCGTCAGCCCGGACAGCGGGTTGTTCTGGTCCATGAACTGGGACAGCTGGCTGGTGCCGAAGAACTCCTTGATGGAGGCGACGACCGGCCGGATGTTGATCAGGGTCTGCGGCGTGATCGCCTCGACGTCCTGCGTGGTCATGCGCTCACGCACGACGCGCTCCATACGGGCCAGACCCGTACGGACCTGGTTCTGGATGAGCTCGCCGACGCTGCGCAGACGACGGTTGCCGAAGTGGTCGATGTCGTCGGTCTCGACGACGATCGTCTGACCGTTGTCGGCGCTCGTCTCGGTCTCGCCGGCGTGCAGCTTCACCAGGTACTTGATCGTCGAGATGACGTCCTCGACGGTCAGGACACCCGCGTCGAGCGGAGCGTCCGCACCCAGCTTCTTGTTGACCTTGTAGCGGCCGACCTTGGCGAGGTCGTAGCGCTTGGGGTTGAAGTAGAGGTTCTCAAGGAGCGTCTGCGCGGCCTCGCGCGTGGGGGGCTCGCCCGGGCGCAGCTTGCGGTAGATGTCGAGCAGCGCGTCGTCCTGGCCCTGGGTGTGGTCCTTCTCCAGGGTGGCGCGCATGGACTCGTACTCGCCGAACTCCTCGAGGATCTGCTCGGTCGTCCAGCCGAGCGCCTTCAGGAGGACGGTCACGGACTGCTTGCGCTTGCGGTCGATGCGGACACCGACCATGTCGCGCTTGTCGATCTCCAGCTCCAGCCAGGCACCCCGGGACGGGATGACCTTGGCCGAGAAGATGTCCTTGTCGGACGTCTTGTCGATGCTGGAGTCGAAGTAGACACCCGGCGAACGGACCAGCTGCGACACCACGACACGCTCGGTGCCGTTGATGACGAAGGTGCCCTTGTTCGTCATGAGCGGGAAGTCGCCCATGAAGACGGTCTGGGACTTGATCTCGCCGGTCTCGTTGTTGGTGAACTCAGCCGTCACGAAGAGGGGCGCGGCGTACGTGAAGTCGCGCTCCTTGCACTCGTCGATCGAGTTCTTCGGCGGCTCGAAGCGGTGGTCGCGGAAGGTCAGCGACATCGACCCGGAGAAGTCCTCGATCGGGGAGATCTCCTCGAAGATCTCCTCGAGGCCGGACTTGGTGGGGACGTCCTGACCGTTCTCCAGAGCCTCCTCGACCCGACTCTGCCAAGCGGTGTTGCCGAGCAGCCAGTCGAAGCTCTCGGTCTGCAGCGCGAGCAGGTTCGGAACCTCGAGAGGCTCCTTGATCTTTGCAAAGGAAATGCGCAGCGGGGCGGTGCTGGCGCCGTTGTTCGTATTCGCGGTCGAGGCGTTGCGCGAGGCGGCCAAGAGGGGGTCCTTCCGAGGGCTCGGACTCACTACGCGCGTACCGGCCCCTCTCCCACACACAGAGACAGACTGTTCCCATGTGCCCAAAGGGCCAGGTCAGAGAACGTTCGTCGTCGATGTTCGGGTGAGGGCAGACCCCTGGTGACGGGCAGGGGACAGCTAACAGGCAGCGCAAAGGGTCAGTGTAGCCACTTGGCCCACTGATGTCCAGTGCGGGTTTCTCGAGACCCTCGCCGTGCTCACCGCTCTTCCCAACGCCCTCGGCGCGCCTGCCCTCAACGCACGTTGATACTGCCCTCTTCGCCGTCGATCCATGCCTCGGATTCGGATCCTTGTGACGACGCGTCCTGAGAATTGCGCGCTGCGTGCGGTTCGTCAAGGCCCCCCTGGCCCGAACCGGGGTGCCCGGGGACAAGACGAAGATCACCTTACCCCTCACCATCGCAGGTGCAAGGCAACCGTGGCCGGACCCCTGAAACGCCGAAGAGCGACCACCCGGATGGATGATCGCTCCTCGGTGCGTGACCGTTACAGCCCTACGGAATGTTTCGGCCTCGCTGCGGTCTTGCCGACCGCGAAGGTGTTACTTGACCTCGACGGAGGCGCCGGCACCCTTGAGGGCCTCGGCGGCCTTCTCCGCGGCGTCCTTGGCGACCTTCTCGAGAACGGGCTTCGGGGCGCCGTCCACGAGGTCCTTGGCCTCCTTCAGGCCCAGGGAGGTCAGCTCACGCACGACCTTGATGACCTGGATCTTCTTGTCACCGGCGCCGGTGAGGACGACGTCGAACTCGTCCTTCTCCTCGGCCTGCTCGGCCGGGGCGGCCGGGCCGGCGGGGGCGGCGGCGACCGCGGCGGCGGCGGTGACGTCGAACTTGTCCTCGAAGGCCTTCACGAACTCGGAGAGCTCGATGAGGGTCATCTCCTCGAACTGCGCGAGCAGGTCTTCCTGGCTGAGCTTCGCCATGATGGGCGATCCTTCCACTAATTCGGCTGGTGCCGGATGTACATGAGTGGCGGGCGTACGTTGGCCCGCTGTGACCTCTGCCGCCTCATACGGCCCAGGTCAGAAAGCGAGCCGAATTACTCGGCACCGCCCTGCTCGTCCTGCTTGGCGCGAAGGGCGTCCACGGTGCGGACGAGCTTCGAGGGAAGCGCCTGGAAGAGCTGTGCAGTCTGGGACTGCTTGCCCTTGAAGGCACCCGCCAGCTTGGAGAGCAGAACCTCGCGGGACTCGAGGTCCGCAAGCTTCTTGATCTCGTCGGCGGACAGCGCCTTGCCGTCAAGGACACCGCCCTTGATGACGAGGTTCGGGTTGTCCTTGGCGAAGTCACGGAGACCCTTCGCCGACGTCACCGGGTCACCGGAGACGAAGGCGACAGCCGTCGGACCGTTGAACAGGTCGTCCAGCGTCGTGATCCCGGCCTGGTTGGCCGCAATCTTGGTCAGCGTGTTCTTCACCACGGCGTACTGGGCGTTCTCACCGAGCGACCGGCGCAGCGTCTTGAGCTGCGCCACGGTGAGACCGCGGTACTCGGTCAGCACGGCAGCGTTGGAGTTGCGGAACTGCTCCGTCAACTCGGACACTGCGGCAGCCTTGTCGGGCGTCGCCATAGAGCCTCGGCCTCCTTCCGGGTGATTCTGACCGCGCGGACCCGAAGGAGGACTGGGGAAAACGAAACGCCCCGGCGCAGGCGCACGGGGCGGACTCGACCGGTCGCATGAGCGGGGACGCACCTGCTCCGGGAGTTCTTCCACAGTCACCTGCGCGGGTCGCCCGCATTTCAGCGGATCCTTCGGCCACCGCGCCCTCCTGCGAGTGCACGGCAACGACCAGCGGTCTTTGGCTTCTGTAGGAGAGTACGTGAACGGGTCGTGCCCAAGCAAATCCGCCCGTTCGGCCCGGCTGTGGTCAGTCCTTGACCGGCTTGAGGCGCTTGGTGAGGTCCGCGGTGTCGGAGAGGGCCGGTGCCTTCACCGTCACCCGCTTGTCGTAGGCGAGGAAGGTGAGGGTGAGGTCGAGTTCGCCGTGGCGGCCCATGCCCCGCAGCCGCACCTGCCGGGCGCGGTCGTCGGGGCCGACCCACAGGTCGAGGGTGAGCCGGTCGACGCCCATCGTCCGGTACGGCCTGAGGCTCTTGCCGGGCTTCAGCTCGGCGTCGATCGCGTCGAGACCGGCCGTGCCGGTGTAGTGGGTGATGCGTACGCCGTCGACGGTCGCGGTGCCGGCGTCCTTCACATCCTTGGCCGCGGTCAGGAAGGCGGCCTCCCTGGCCGGGTTCCGGCCGGCCTCGTCCCGCTCGTTCCTGGTGTTCAGAACGATGAAGTCGTCCAGCTTGCCGCGCTCCAGGGAGCCGTAGCAGACCCAGTGTTTGCCGTGCCAGGGCTTGGCGGAGCCGTACAGCACCCCGTCGACGAGCCGCAGCTCGGTGGTGCCGGGGTGTGCTCCGCCGATCACCCGCGTCTTCACGCTGCCGGCGTCCGCCCGGTAGGAGCCCTCGGCCCGGATACGGCCCTCCCCCGGTATGCGGCCGGTCGCCCGGTAGCGCAGGGAGGTGAGCCCGCCGGTCTTCTCAGCGGCCCGGGCGACGGCCGCGGCGGGCGTCGCCGGGGCCGCCGACGGGTCGTCGCCCCGGGTGCAGCCGGCGGCGCCCCCGGCCAGCAGTACGGCGGCGAGCGCGACGGCGGCGGACGGTCTCATGGGGTGCGGGTCAGGAGGTGGTGCCGACGCCGCCGGTCACGGTCCCGGTCCCGGTGGACTTCATGAGGTCCTTGAAGTCCTTGGTGTCACTGGCCGGGGGCTCCTCGGCGGAGACCTTCACGCCGTAGTCGGTGTAGTACGCCGTGCTGGTCATCGGGCCGGTCGCCATGTCCGCCTTCTCGACCTTCTTGACCAGCAGGTCCTGGTCGTTGACCCAGATGTCGACGGTGTCCGTGGTGACGCCCGCCTGCTTGAGCTGCTTCTTCAGGTCGGCGAGCTGGGAGGCGCTGAGGTTGCTGCTCTTGCCGGCGAGGTCGGCGACGTTCACCGTGCCCGAGTAGTGCGTGGTCCGCACCCCGGCCACCTTCTCCTCGCCGACCTTCTTCACGTCGCCGGAGGCCAGCAGCATCTTCACCGACTGGTTCGGCGTGGTGTTCTGCATCTGGTCCTTGAGGTACGCGCCCGAGCCGCCGGCGAGCTTGGCGAGGTCGTCGTACGCGTACTTGATCCAGTGCTTGCCGCCGAACTGCGCGGCGAACTTCTCGCTCATCTTCGCGTAGTAGGCGTCCGGCAGATAGCGGGCCTCCATCGACGTCGTGCCGGCCTTGCGCATCGCGTCGGCCATCTGGCCGCCGGTGTACGTGATGGTGAGGTCGCCCCGCAGGCCGTCGCCCCAGGAGAGGGCGCCGTCGGCCTTCATGGACATCATGCCGCCGATGGACGTGGTGGAGCGGACCTTGGCCGAGTCGGCCTTGTCGGTGGACTTCTCGGCGGAGAGCAGGGCGGCGACGGGGCTGAGGTGCGTGACGCCGTCGCCGCCCGCCTTGTCGCCGGATTTCCCGTCGTCGTTGCCGCAGGCGGCCACCCCGGTGAGCGCGGTCAGCACCGCGACGGAAAGGGTCACCCGGCGCACGGTCGTGCTCTTCATCTCGTCCCACCCCTAAGCGAGTTGTGTGCCAGCACCGTAGCTCAGGCCACTGACAGTCGTACGAAAGGTCGCACAAAGAAAGGACGGGCCCCGCACCTCGAAAGGTTGCGGGGCCCGCCCTATTTTCACGTCCCTGACGCGGCTACCGGGGTGAGCGCGAGGCTCAGACGGCGGCCGGGTCCTCCTCGACGAGGAGGTTGCGGGTGCGGTTCGGGTCGACCGGGATGCCGGGGCCGATCGTGCTGCTGATCGCGGCCTTCTTGATGTAGCGACCCTTGGCGGCGGACGGCTTCAGACGGAGGATCTCCTCCAGCGCGGCGCCGTAGTTCTCCACCAGCTTGCTGTCGTCGAAGGACACCTTGCCGATGATGAAGTGCAGGTTCGAGTGCTTGTCGACGCGGAACTCGATCTTGCCGCCCTTGATGTCGGTGACGGCCTTGGCCACGTCGGGGGTGACGGTGCCGGTCTTCGGGTTCGGCATCAGACCACGCGGGCCGAGGACGCGGCCGAGGCGGCCGACCTTGCCCATGAGGTCCGGGGTGGCGACGACGGCGTCGAAGTCCAGACGGCCCTTCGAGACCTCGTCGATCAGTTCGTCGGAGCCGACGATGTCGGCGCCCGCGGCCTCCGCGGCCGCAGCACGGTCACCGGTCGCGAAGACCAGGACCCGGGCAGTCTTGCCGGTGCCGTGCGGCAGGTTCACGGTGCCACGGACCATCTGGTCGGCCTTGCGCGGGTCGACACCCAGACGGAAGGCGACCTCGACGGTGCCGTCGAACTTGGTCGTGGAGGTCTCCTTGGCGAGACGGACGGCCTCGAGCGGGGCGTAGAGCTTCTCCCGGTCGACCTTGGCGTCCGCAGCGCGGAGGGCCTTGCTGCGCTTGCTCACAACTGCTCCTGTGTGTTCTGAAAGGAGTCGTGGTACGGGCCGAGCAGGCCCTGCCACGTGCGACCGGCTACGGCCGCATGACTGCTGGGGGGGGGGTGGGGCTCAGCCCTCGACCGTGATGCCCATGGAACGGGCGGTGCCGGCGATGATCTTCGACGCGGCGTCCAGGTCGTTGGCGTTCAGGTCGGGCAGCTTGGTCTGGGCGATCTCGCGGACCTGCGCCTCGGTGATCTTGGCGACCTTGGTCTTGTGCGGCTCGCCGGAGCCCTTCTCCACGCCAGCGGCCTTGAGGATCATCTTCGCGGCCGGCGGCGTCTTGGTCACGAAGGTGAAGGAACGGTCCTCGTAGACCGTGATCTCCACCGGGATGACCCAGCCACGCTGCGACTCGGTCGCGGCGTTGTAGGCCTTGCAGAACTCCATGATGTTGACGCCGTGCTGACCCAGCGCCGGGCCGACCGGCGGGGCCGGGTTCGCCGCACCGGCGTTGATCTGGAGCTTGATGAGCCCCGTGACCTTCTTCTTCTTGGGAGGCATAGCTCTCCGGGTCCTTTCGGTTCGGGTCCTGCCTGCGCTCGGGGGACAACCCGGACGCAGGCATACCGCACAACGATAACGGGTATAGATGCGCGGCCAAAAACCGCGCAGGTCAGACGTCCGCCGAGCGTTCGCCTGACCTGCGCGGAAGCGGTTGGGTCCAGTAAGGAACTGGTCCTGGAACTAGTTCTTCTGGATCTGGTCGAAGGAGAGCTCGACCGGCGTCTCGCGGCCGAAGATCTCCACCAGGCCCTTGACCTTCTTGGAGTCGGGGTTGATCTCGTTGATGGTCGCCTGGAGCGTGGCGAACGGGCCGTCCGTGACGGTGACCGAGTCGCCGACCTCGAAGTCCAGGACCTGGACCTCGACCTTGCGCTGCGGGGCCGGCTTGCCCTCGGCCTCGGCGGCCTCGCGGGCGGCCTTCTCCTCCGCCTCCGGGGCGAGCATCTTGACGATCTCGTCCAGGGTCAGCGGGTAGGGGTCGTAGGCGTTGCCGACGAAGCCGGTGACACCCGGGGTGTTGCGGACGACGCCCCAGGACTCGTTGGTCAGGTCCATGCGGACCAGGACGTAACCCGGCAGCTTGTTCTGCTTGATCGTCTTGCGGTCGCCGTTCTTGATCTGGACGACCTCTTCCTGCGGCACCTCGGCCTGGAAGATGTAGTCCTCGACGTTCAGCGAGACGGCGCGCTGCTCCAGGTTGGTCTTCACGCGGTTCTCGTAACCGGCGTAGGTGTGGATGACGTACCACTCACCGGGCAGGGTGCGCAGTTCCTCGCGGAGGGCCTCGATCGGGTCGACCGGCTCGGCGGGCTCTTCCTCGACCTCGTCGGCCACGGCCAGGGCGTCGGACTCGTCCTCGACCTCGTCGGACTCGTCCTCGACCTCGTCCTCGACGGACTCGTCCTCGACGTGCAGGGCGGTTTCCTCGGCAGCCTCACCCAGCGCGGCTTCCGCAGCCTCGAACTCGTCCTGCTCATCCGCGCCCTCGACGATGTCGAGCTCGTCGTCCACCGTCTCGGCGGCACTCTCGCGAGGCTCGGTGGCGTCGTTCAGGTTCGGGTCAGACACGATGGCTGCTTCTTCCTGGATACATAGGGGTGGAACATGCGAAAACGGGCGCCGGTACCACGGCGCCCTTCGCTCTTGGCTCAGCCGAAGACGTACTTGGCGGCGTGGTTGAGCCCATAGTCAATCACGGTCACCAGCGCGATCATGATGGCCACGAAGAAGATCACCACGGTGGTGTACGACGTCAGCTGGTTACGCGTCGGCCAGACGACCTTGCGGAGTTCCGCGATGATCTGGCGGTAGAAGGTCGCGAGGCGCTTCAGCGGGCCCTTCTTGGCGCGCTTGCCGCCCTTGCGGGCCTTCTTGGTCTCCTGCACCTCATCCGCGTCAGGCGTGTCGATGGAGCCCACGGCGTCCGTCATTCGTCCTCACCTGATCCCGGGTCGTGGCCGTGCCGCGCCCGGTTCCTGAGCCGCACGGCGGTGCAATGCTGTACGTACATGCGCACACATCCTGGCGGTGTGTGTAGCAGGGCCGGAGGGACTTGAACCCCCAACCGCCGGTTTTGGAGACCGGTGCTCTACCAATTGAGCTACGACCCTTTGTGTGTTCCCCAACGTACCGCATCCGACCGGGTGCTCGGTGTGCACCGGCTGAGCCGCGGCTGCTGGAGGCCAACGAGGTGAGAGTGTACGTGGTCGCGGGCCCGGCGTCGAACAGAAAGTGCCCCTACGGACTCCCCGGCCGGAAGATCGTCCTGACCCGGGCCGGAATTCGGACCCTTGTTCACGGGTCGGCACGATCCTGTTCAGTGGGTGAAACCCGCGTGCCGGGCACGTTTCCGGTCTGAAACGATGGCTCCATGAGCGCTGCAACCCCTCCCACCGAGCGCCGGGTCTCCGCCCGAGTCGGCGCGATCTCCGAGTCCGCCACCCTCGCCGTGGACGCCAAGGCCAAGGCCCTCAAGGCCGCCGGGCGTCCGGTGATCGGCTTCGGCGCGGGTGAACCCGACTTCCCGACCCCGGACTACATCGTCGAGGCGGCCGTCGAGGCCTGCAAGAACCCCAAGTACCACCGCTACACCCCGGCCGGCGGTCTGCCCGAGCTGAAGGCCGCGATCGCCGCGAAGACGCTGCGCGACTCCGGCTACGAGGTCGACCCGTCGCAGATCCTGGTCACCAACGGCGGCAAGCAGGCCATCTACGAGGCCTTCGCCGCGATCCTCGACCCGGGCGACGAGGTCATCGTCCCGGCGCCGTACTGGACGACCTACCCGGAGTCGATCCGGCTGGCCGGCGGCGTACCGGTGGACGTCGTCGCGGACGAGACGACCGGCTACCGCGTGAGCGTGGAGCAGCTGGAGGCCGCCCGCACGGAGAAGACGAAGGTCGTGCTCTTCGTCTCCCCCTCGAACCCGACCGGCGCGGTCTACAGCGCCGAGGACGCCGAGGCGATCGGCCGCTGGGCCGTGGAGCACGGCCTGTGGGTGCTGACGGACGAGATCTACGAGCACCTGGTCTACGGCGACGCGAAGTTCACCTCGCTGCCCGCGCTCCTGCCCGAGCTGCGCGAGAAGTGCGTCGTGGTCAACGGCGTCGCGAAGACGTACGCGATGACGGGCTGGCGCGTGGGCTGGGTCATCGGCCCGAAGGACGTGGTGAAGGCCGCGACGAACCTCCAGTCGCACGCCACCTCGAACGTCTCGAACGTGGCCCAGGTCGCGGCCCTGGCCGCCGTCTCCGGCGACCTGTCGGCCGTCGAGAAGATGCGCGAGGCCTTCGACCGGCGCCGCCGCACCATCGTGCGGATGCTCAACGAGATCGACGGCGTGCTCTGCCCGGAGCCCGAGGGCGCCTTCTACGCGTACCCGTCGGTGAAGGCACTGCTCGGCAAGGAGATCCGGGGCAGGCGCCCGCAGAACACGGTGGAGCTGGCCGCCCTCATCCTGGAGGAGGCCGAGGTCGCTGTCGTCCCGGGCGAGGCCTTCGGCACCCCCGGCTATCTGCGGCTGTCGTACGCGCTCGGTGACGAGGACCTGGTCGAGGGCGTGAGCCGGATGCAGAAGCTGCTGGCGGAGGCGCGGGACTGACGTCCGCCGAATTCACTGCCTG
Organism: Streptomyces sp. NPDC020299; assembly: GCF_044387825.1. Taxonomy (NCBI): domain Bacteria; kingdom Bacillati; phylum Actinomycetota; class Actinomycetes; order Kitasatosporales; family Streptomycetaceae; genus Streptomyces; species Streptomyces sp. NPDC020299. The sequence continues at coordinate 33,859 of NZ_JBIRWL010000032.1, read as the reverse complement.
GGGCGGGCCGTTTCCCTGACGGGAGGCGGCCCGCTTCTTCGTCTCCATGTGCGAGCAAGACCACGTTCGGGGATTCCGCTACCGGGACGGCAGGGAAGTACGGCAGGATCCATGGATGGAGCGTGTACGTGATGTCTCTGAGCTGCCGAAAGCCCATCTGCACCTGCACTTCACCGGCTCGATGCGGCCGGGAACCGTCCTGGAACTGGCTGACAAGTACGGCGTGCGCCTGCCTGACGCGCTGACCGAAGCCCTCACCAGCGGGGAGCCACCGAGGCTTCGGGCCACCGACGAGCGGGGCTGGTTCCGCTTCCAGCGGCTGTACGACGCGGCGCGCTCCTGCCTCAGAGAGCCGGAGGACATCCAGCGGCTGGTCCGGGAGGCGGCCGAGGAGGACCTCAAGGACGGCTCGGGCTGGCTGGAGATCCAGGTGGACCCGACGTCGTACGCGCCCAGGCTGGGCGGTCTGATCCCGGCGCTGGAGATCATCCTGGACGCGGTGGACACGACGTCCCGGGAGACCGGCCTGGGCATGCGGGTGCTGGTGGCGGCGAACCGGATGAAGCACCCCCTGGACGCGCGCACCCTGGCCCGGCTGGCGGTGCGGTACGCCGACCGGGGTGTGGTCGGCTTCGGGCTGTCGAACGACGAGCGGAGGGGCATGGCGCGGGACTTCGACCGGGCGTTCGCCATCGCCCGGGACGGCGGCCTGCTCGCGGCCCCGCACGGCGGCGAGCTGACCGGTCCGGCCTCGGTCCGGGACTGCCTGGACGACCTGCACGCCTCGCGGATCGGCCACGGGGTGCGCGCGGCGGAGGACCCGCGGGTGCTGAAGCGGCTGGCGGACCGGGGTGTGACCTGCGAGGTGTGCCCGGCGTCGAACGTCGCGCTGGGCGTGTACGAGAAGCCGGAGGACGTGCCGCTGCGCACGCTCTTCGAGGCGGGGGTCTCGATGGCGCTGGGCGCCGACGACCCGCTGCTCTTCGGCTCCCGGCTCGCGGCCCAGTACGACCTCGCACGCCTGCACCACGGTTTCACGGACGCCGAACTGGCGGAGCTGGCCCGGCAGTCGGTCCGGGGTTCGGCGGCGCCGGAGGATGTGAAGGCGCGGCTGCTGGCGGGCGTGGACGACTGGCTCAGTGGCCCGGGCGCTTGAAGTGGGCGTAGGGCGGATAGGGCTTGAAGCAGATCAGGACCTCGACGGGGTGGCCGCCGCCGGGTGGCTGGACCAGCGTCGGGAGCGCCGCCATCAGCGCTGAGTACCCCTTGGTCACGCCCTTCTGGCGCGGGCCCCAGCCCGCCGCGTGGGCGAAGTAGCCGGCGGTCTCGGCGAAGACGTCGCGGCTGCCGAAGAGGAAGAACGTGCGGGCGTGCGTGGCGTGCCGCAGTTCGTCACGGAAGTCCGCCCGCTCCCAGCGCTCGCGCCAGGCCGCGGCGTCCCGGGCGGTGCGGGCCTCGTCGGTGCGGACGGTCAGCGGGGTGCCGTGGCGCAGCTTCTGGCGCAGTTCGGGCCACTGGCTGGGGCGCAGGCCGAGGGTGTGGTGGGCGAGGACGAGGTCGACCGGCTCGCCCCAGCCCTCGTCGGGCGGGACTCCGTCGCGTAAGGGCAGGTGGACGATCGTGTGGCGGGAGTAGGCGGCGAAGGAGAACAGGCCCGCGAGCCGGTTCAGGCCGTCGTGGTCGCCCAGCAGCAGGCCTATCGGCTCGGGCGCGCTCAGGGAGGTGTGGCGCAGGGTCTGCCAGGGCTGGACGACCCGGTGCTCGTGCGGGCCGGTCCTCGGCCGGAACTGGCGCAGTCTCAGCCGCATACGGCGATCCCGGTCAGCAGCGTGCGGGCAAGGCGTCGGGCGAAGTCGTCCACGGGGGGCGGCTCACCGTCGCTCGTGGCGTCGTAGGCGAAGGCCCGTTGGGCGCAGGCGCCCAGGAGGAGGGAGGCGGCGGCGAAGGTGTCCGCGCCGGGGTGGACCCGGCCGGCGGTCTGTTCGGCGCGGAGGTAGGCGTCGAGGCCCTCGATGGGCAGGTGCGGGCCCGAGCCCATCTGCCGCATCGCGTCGTCGTGGCGCTTCTTGAGCTGGGTCTCGGCGTAGAGGGAGGCCGCGATCGGGAAGCTCTGCTCGTAGAACAGGGCCGCCTGCCGGGCGATCTCGGTGAGGTTCTCCTCCAGGGTGTGCCGGCCCGGCTCGGCGGTGAGGGCGTGCAGCAGCGGGGTGAGTCGCGGGAGCCGTTCGCGCAGGACTTCTATGAACAGCTCCTCCTTGCCGGTGAAGTGCTTGTAGAGGGCTGCCTCGGAGCAGTCTGCCGCCCTGGCGATCTCCTTGGTCGTGGCGCGGGCCAGCCCGACGGTGAGCATGAGCTCGTGGGCGGCGTCGAGGATGCGGGCGCGGGCCGGTTTCTGCTGCATGGCGCCCAAGGATCGCATGGTCCCTCCAAGGATTCTTGACGAGTGGGTGAGTACTTACTCACTCTAGAGGGCAAGCGGGTGAGTGAATACTCACCCACCAACGGAGGAGTGGGTCATGAACCTCACCGTCTTCGGTGCCACCGGAGGAATCGGCCAGGAAATCGTCCGGCAGGCGCTCGCCGCGGGCCATCGGGTCACGGCCGTGGTACGCGACCCGGCCCGGCTGAACGTGGCCGGTGCGGGCCTGGAGGTGTTCCGCGCGGACCTCGCCGACCCGGAATCGGTGCGCCCCGCGGTCGCCGGCCGGGACGCGGTCCTGTCCGGTCTGGGTGCCCGCAGCCGCAAGGACGCCGGGGTCGCGGCCCGGCTGACCCGTACGGTCCTGCGGGCCATGGAGGCCGAGGGGGTGCGGCGGGTGCTCGTGGTCAGCGCGGGGCCGGTCGGCCCGGAGCCGGAGGGGGACGGCTTCCTCGACCGCGGTATGCGGGGGATCGTCTCGGCGCTGCTCAAGGACGTCTACGCGGACCTGCGGGAGATGGAGGACGAGCTGGCCCGCAGCGGCACGGACTGGACGTCCGTACGGCCCCCGCGGTTGCAGGACAAGCCCCTCACCGGCTCGTACCGGACGGTCGTCGGCGGCTTCCCGCCCAAGGGGCGCTTCATCGCGCGGGCGGACGTGGCCCACGCGATGCTGGCGATGATCGACGATCCGGGGACGGTGAAGCAGGGGGTCGGGGTGGCGTACTAGGGGCCGGCCGGTACAGCCCCTTGGTAGGCCACCCAGGGCCGCCTACAGGCTGACGCCCACCGTCACGGGCTCGTTGACCAGCGTGACGCCGAAGGCCTCGCGGACTCCGTCGACGACCTCGCGGGCGAGGGACAGCAGGTCCTCGGTGGTGGCGCCGCCCCGGTTGGTGAGGGCGAGGGTGTGCTTGGTGGAGATGCGGGCGGGGCCGGTGCCGTAGCCCTTGGTGAAGCCGGCCTTGTCGATCAGCCAGGCCGCCGAGGTCTTGGTGTGGCCCTCCCCCGCCGGGTAGGCGGGCGGCTCCACGCCGTCGCCCAGCCGCTGCCGCACGCGCGCGTGGAAGGCGTCGAACTGGGCGTCGGTGAGGATCGGGTTGGTGAAGAACGAGCCTGCCGACCAGGTGTCGTGGTCGTCGGGGTCCAGGACCATGCCCTTGCCGGCGCGCAGCTTCAGGACGGTCTTGCGGGCGGTGGCGAGCGCCACCCGGTCACCGGGGTCGACACCGAGAACGCGGGCCGTCTCGGCGTACTTGACCGGCGCCGACAGCCCGTCCGCGTCCTCCAGGGCGAAGCGGACGCGCAGCACCACGTAGCGCGCGGGGTCGTCCTTGAAGCGGCTGTGGCGGTAGGAGAAGGCGCACTCGTCGTTGGCCAGTGTGACCGTCTCGTGGGACCGGCGGTCGTAGGCGATCACCTCGGTGATGGTCGAGGAGACCTCCTGGCCGTACGCGCCGACGTTCTGGATCGGTGTCGCGCCCGCCGAGCCCGGGATACCGGCGAGGCACTCGATGCCCGCGAGCCCGGCCTCCACGGTGCGGGCGACGGCGTCCGTCCACACCTCGCCGGCCGCCAGCTCCAGTGTCGTACCGCGCAGTTCGAAGCCGGTGGTGGCGATGCGCAGGGCCGTGCCGTCGAACCCCTTGTCGCCGATGACCAGGTTCGATCCGCCGCCGATGACCAGCAGCGGCGTGCCGGTGGCGTCGGCCTCGCGGACGGCGTCGATCACCTCGGCATCGGTGGTGGCGGTGACCAGCCGGGTCGCGGGACCGCCCAGCCGGAACGTGGTCAGCGGGGCGAGGGGGGCGTCGTGGAGTTCCTGCACGTGCCCAAGACTACGAGACGGCACCGACAGTGCCGGGGCACAGGGCGACGGCCCGGCGGGAAGCCGGGCCGTCATGGCGTTTTCGTGCCTCACGCGCGTGGGGTCGCGAACCGCTGCTCACGGCGTCAGTGGGAGGCGGCTTCGACGACCGGGGCGGGCGCCGGCTCGGCCGGGCCGGCGGCCGGGGTGGCGGCCCGTCGCCTCGCCGGGATCAGCAGCGCCGCCGCTCCGGCGAGCGCCACGACCCCGGAGCCGGTCACCAGGGCGGGCTTCAGGCCGTCGACGAAGTTCTGCGCGGACGCGTAGCCGCCCTGCGCCGAGAAGATCGAGGACATGACCGCGATGCCGAGGGCGCCGCCGACCTCGCGCAGCGCGTTGTTGGCGCCGGAGGCGATGCCCTGCTCCTGCGGGCGGACGCTGGACATCACCAGGTTGGCGGCCGGGGCGAAGTAGAGGGCCATGCCGATACCGCTGATGATCAGACCGGGCAGCTGCGCGGCGTAGGAGACGTCGGCCGAGACCACCAGGGCCAGGTAGCCGAGCCCGACGGCCTGGAGGAACAGTCCGGTGGCGACGACCGGGCGGCCGCCGACGCGGTCGGAGAGGATCCCGGCGACCGGCGCGACGAGCATCGGCATCCCGGTCCAGGGCAGCATCCGGAAGCCCGCCTCGGTGGGCGAGTAGCCGAGCACCCCCTGCATGTACTGGCTGAGCAGGAAGATCGAGCCGAACATGCCGACGAACATCAGCAGGCTGGCCGCGTTGATCCCGGCGAAGGCACGGGAGCGGAACAGCCGCATGGGCAGCATCGGGTTCTTGGCGCGGGTGCTGTAGAGGACGAAGCCGGCCAGCAGGGCGCTGCCCGCGAACAGCGCGCTCAGCACGACGGCGTCGGTCCAGCCGTCGGCGGGCCCGCGGACCAGGCCGTACACGATCCCGAAGAGCCCGCCGCTGGCGAGCAGCGTGCCGGGGAGGTCGAGCGGGGCGCCGGTGCCGTACGACTCGGCCAGGCGCAGCCGGGCGAGCGGCAGCAGGGCCACGCCGAGCGGGACGTTCAGCCAGAAGATCCAGTGCCAGGAGACGTGTTCGGTGAGGCTGCCGCCGATCAGCGGCCCGGAGGCGACCGCGAGGCCGTTGACCGCGCCCCAGATGCCGTACGCCATCCCGCGCTTGGCGGCGGGCACGGCCGCGGTCAGCAGGGTCAGCGTCAGCGGCATCATCACGGCCGCGCCGACGCCCTGGACGGCGCGGGCGGCGATGAGCGAACCGATGCCGGGTGCCATGGCGGCGGCCGCGGAGGCGCCGGTGAAGACGGTGAGCCCGGCGAGGAAGAGCCGACGGCGGCCGAACCGGTCGCCGAGCGCCGCGCCGAACATCAGCAGGACGGCGAAGGTGAGCGTGTAGGCGCTCACGGTCCATTCCAGGTCGTCCAGAGCGCCGCCCAGGTCCCGGCGGATCGAGGGCAGCGCGGTGGTGACGACGAGATTGTCGAGGGACGCCATGAATCCGGCGACGCTGGTGATGACGAGGGCCCAGACGGTTCCCCCGCGGCTTGTGCTCTGCTGTTGCGTCTGCTGTGACCTCTGCTGTGGCATCTCTCCCCCAGGGAGTGCTCGTGACAGTTGATTAGTTATCGATGACTAACTTCTGCGGGCAAACGGCGGCAGGCATCACCCTTCGCCGCCCGCGCTACTTCTCCAGCCGACCCGTGACCCGCGCGTCCGGGTAGATCCCCTCCCACACCCGATGCCCGGGCGGAAAGCCCATGGCCACCAGGCAGTTGATCAGCATCCCGCACGCCATGAAGGTCGTCGTCTCGTTCACATCGGCCCCGAGCGGCAGGTGCACGGTGTCCCACAGGCGCATCCAGCCGGCCCGCACGGACTCCCCGAAGGCGTGATCGCCTTCCTCGTCGGCGGCCGCGACCGCGACGTACATCTGCATCTGCATCTGCAGCCGCTCGGGCCGCTCCGCGATGACCTTGACGTACGCGTTCGCCATGGCATGCAGGGCCTCTTCGCCCTCCAGCCCCTCGGCCGCCTCCTCGAAGGTGCGGATGGTGTCCTCCACACACCGCTCGGCCGCCGCGAGGAAGATCGCTTTCTTGCCCGGGAAGAGCCGGAAGAGATACGGCTGCGAGACACCGACCCGCTTGGCGATCGCCTCGGTGGACGTCCCGTGATAGCCGCCCCGCGCGAACTCGCTCATCGCCGCACGGATGACGCTCTCGCGCCTCTCTTCTGCGCTCATCCTGACCATGCCAGTAAGTTAGTGCTCAATCACTAACTCCGTCAAGGGGTGCCGGCCCGCGGCTGCGAACGGCGGTGGGCGGCGACCCTCTCGCGGGTCGCGCAGCGCCGGGAGCAGTACCGGCGCGCAGGGCCCTGCCCTTGCGTGATGAAGACATTCCCGCAGGCGGGCGAGGCGCAGACCCGGCCGGGCGGACGCTGCTGGTCCCACACGAGGACGGCGAGCGCCAGACACGAGGAGGTGAGGAGCCACTCGCCCCAGGGGGCGTCGTCGTCGCGGTCGAGGTGCGGATGCCAGGGCGTGCCGCCGCCGTGCGAGGTGAGGCGCAGCGGCCCCGCGCACTCCCGGAGGAGGCGGTTGAGGGTGGCGGCGGCCGTGTCCACGTCCTCGGCGGTGAAGACCTCGCGGAGCGGCACGGCGGCCGTGCGCATGCGCCCGACGTCCTGGGCGGTCAGATGGAGAGGGCCGGTCTCGCCGTACTCGCGCAGTACGGCGGCGACCGCTTCCGGGTCCGGGTCCGGGCCGACCGTGAGGGCGTTGACCAGGGCGGCGGTGCGGCGCGCGTTGGTGAGCACGGAGTGGCGGGTGGACCAGTCGGGGGTACGGGAGGGCATCCCCGGAACGTAACGCATATTGAGACTTTTTGAGTTACGTGCGTAACGTCGCGCCGATGAAAAGGCCTTACGCACGGCTCTACTTGGCCGGGGCGACGGCCGCCCGCACCGGCGACGAGATGTCCGGCCCGGCGCTGTCGCTGGCCGGCTTCGCGGCCTCGGGCTCGGCTGCCGAGGCGTCCTCGCTGCTCGCGGCGGTGACGGTCGCGGCAGCGGTGGGCGGTCCCGTGCTCGGGGCGTTCCTCGACCGGGCGGAGCGACCGGGCCGTCTGCTGGCGACCGCGCTGGCGCTGTACGCGGCCGGGCTGGCGCTGATCCTGTCGGCGCTGGGCCGCCTGCCGCTTGCCCTCGTGCTCGCGATCGCCGTGGGTACCGGTCTGTTCGGGCCGGCCCTGTCGGGCGGCTGGACCGCCCAACTGCCCCGCGTCGTCCCACCGGAGAGGCTGCCGCGCGCCACCGCGCTCGACGCCATGACCTTCGGCGCCGCGAGCCTGGCCGGCCCCGCCCTGGCCGGCCTCGCGGCGGGGCTGCTGGGGGCGCCCGCCGCGGTCATGCTGTCGGTGACGCTCATCGGGGCGTCGCTGCCCGTCGCGTGGACGCTGCCCGGGCGGCCGGGGACTGGGCCGGGGCCGGCGGCGCTCGGGCGGCGCGCGGGCACCGCTGGCCGGCCGAGCGGGCGGCGCGCGGGCACGGTGGTGGGCGACCTCGTGGCCGGTGTGCGGTGCGTCGGCCGCAGCCCGTCCCTGGCCCGGGCCACCCTGACGTCGGTCGCTTCCTGCGCGGCGCAGGGCATGCTTCTCACCTGCACGCCGGTACTGGGGGCGCGGTCCCTCGGCGGAGCGGAGCGCGGCGCGCTGCTGCTCTGTGGTGTCGCCGTCGTGTCCCTTGCCGCGAACGCCGCCCTCGCCCGCCTCCCCGGCCCCCGCGGGCTCACCCCGGACCGCGTGGTCCGTACCGGCGCGCTGTTACAGGCCGTCGCCCTCGCCCTGGCCGCAACCGGCCGCCCGGCGCTGCTGGCCGCCGCGGTCGTACTCGCCGGGGCCGGGCAGGGGCCGCAGCTCACGGCTCTGTTCGCGGTGCGGCACCGGGAGGCGCCGGAGCGGTTGCGCAGCCAGGTCTTCACCACCGGCGCCAGCCTGAAGATCACCGGCTTCGCGCTGGGCGCGGCGGTGGCGGGCCCGATGATCGGCCGGTCGTTGCCGGGCACCCTGCTGACGGCGGCCGGGGTGCAGGTCGTCGGGGCGCTGTTCGGGAGGGGCGGGGCATCCGGCGGGCGAAGTACGGCAGAAGGGCAGAAGTAAGGGGCGCTCGCAAGGGCAGGCGCCCCTTACTTCTGCCCTTCTGCCCTTCTGTCCCTCTGTCCCTCTGTCCTTCTCCCGGTCAGGCGAGTCGTACGACCGCCCGGGACATCCCCAGTACCTTCTGCCCGGCGCTCATCGCCGTGAGGTCCACGCGGACGGTGTTGTCGTCGAGCTTGGCCGCGACCTTGGCGCTGACCTCGATCGTGGCGCCCTGGTCGTCGTTGGGGACGACGACGGGCTTGGTGAAGCGGACGCCGTACTCGACGACCGCGCCCGGGTCGCCGGCCCAGTCGGTGACCACGCGGATCGCCTCGGCCATGGTGAACATGCCGTGCGCGATGACGTCCGGCAGGCCCACCTCCTTGGCGAACTTCTCGTTCCAGTGGATCGGGTTGAAGTCCCCGGAGGCACCCGCGTACCGCACGAGGGTGGCGCGGTTCACAGAGAAGGTCTGCGCCGGCAGTTCGGTGCCGACCTCGATGTCGTCGTACGCGATCTTCGCCGTCATCGCTTCCTCACGCCTTCTCGTCCGCGGCACGCGCCACGAGCTTGGTCCAGGCGGTCACGACGTGCTCGCCCGCCTCGTCGTGAACCTCGCCGCGGACGTCCAGGATGTCGTTGCCCGCGAGGGACTTGATCCCCTCGATGGTCGAGGTGACCGAGAGCCGGTCACCGGCGCGCACCGGGCGGGTGTAGGCGAACTTCTGGTCGCCGTGCACCACACGGCTGTAGTCGAGGCCGAGCTGAGGGTCCTCGATGACCTGTCCCGCGGCCTTGAAGGTGATGGCGAAGACGAAGGTCGGCGGGGCGATCACATCGGGGTGGCCGAGCGCCTTGGCGGCCTCCGCGTCCGTGTACGCCGGGTTGGTGTCCCCCACCGCCTCGGCGAACTCGCGGATCTTCTCCCGGCCCACCTCATAGGGCTCGGTGGGCGGGTAGGTCCGCCCCACGAAGGACTGGTCGAGCGCCATGGGCTCGGCACCTCCTGCTTGCTCTACTGACCGGTACTAGTCGCTCAACGACGCGAGGCCGCCCCCGGTCATCCGGGGACGGCCTCGCGTACGAGCCTGATTTATCGCGTTTCGCGGTGCGCGGTGTGCGCGTTGCAACGCGGGCAGTGCTTCTTCATCTCAAGACGGTCCGGGTTGTTACGCCGGTTCTTCTTGGTGATGTAGTTCCGCTCCTTGCACTCCACGCAGGCCAGCGTGATCTTCGGGCGGACGTCGGTGGCAGCCACGTGAGTGCTCCTTGACGAACGGATGGGATGATTTAACGCAAGAAAGAGTAGCCGATCGAAGGACCGACCCCACAATCGGCTACTGTCAGTAGCGGTGACCGGACTTGAACCGGTGACACAGCGATTATGAGCCGCTTGCTCTACCGACTGAGCTACACCGCTTTGATGAGATCGGAACCCGCCTCGCGGCGGGAACCTCTCACACCAGAGCCCCAATACGGAATCGAACCGTAGACCTTCTCCTTACCATGGAGACGCTCTGCCGACTGAGCTATTGGGGCGAGCGATGAAGACATTACACGCTCGGCGGCCGTTCACCCAAATCCATTCCGGACGGCCCACCCCGCCCCGTCCAGCAGGGCTCTCTCCGGCCTCGTACGCCCCTCCCGCGCACCCTCCGCATGCCCCCGACCAGCACTCCGAGCGACGGACCACGCCGGTACGACTATTGCGCTCCTCCCCGCCAGGCGCGGCCCGCCACCCTAGGCTCGACTCACTCTGCGTGATCATGCCCCCGATCATGCGCCCCTTCACGCAGCCCCGAGTCCCTGGAGCGCGATGCCCGAGAGCCGACCGCAGCCGCCTTCCTCGTCGTCGGGACAGCCCGACGCGGCGCCCCTCCTGCTGTGCGGGGCGCGCCTGACCGACGGCCGGGCCGTGGACGTACGGCTGGGCGGCGGGCGCATCGAGGCGGTCGGCACGGCCGGCAGCCTGGCGTCGGGACCGCCCCGGGCCGGCGGCACGCGCGTGGACCTCGGCGGGTATCTCCTGCTCCCGGCCCCCGCCGAGCCGCACGCCCACGGCGACACGGCGCTGTCCGCCGAGGACGGCGGCCCGGTCTCGTACGACCCCGACGACGTCCAGCGCCGGGCCACGGAGGCCGCCCTGCTCCAGCTGGGCCACGGGGCGACGGCGTTGCGGGCGCACGTGCGGGTGGGCGACGTCCAGGGGCTGGGCGCGCTGGCCGCCGTGCTGCGGGCACGGCGCTCGCTGCACGGGCTGGCGGAGCTGACGGCGGTGGCGGTGCCGCGCGTGCTGACCGGGATGGCGGGGGCGGACGGGCTGGCGATACTGCGGGACGCGGTCAAGATGGGCGCTTCCGTGGTGGGCGGCTGTCCGGATCTGGATCCGGATCCGACGGGCTATGTGGAGGCGGTGCTGGAGATCGCCTCCGAGCACGGCAGCCCGGTGGACCTGCACACGGACGCCGCCGACCCGGCCCGCCTGGCCCGGCTCGCGGCGATGGCGGGCGGCCTGCGCCCCGGTGTGACGCTCGGCCCGTGCGCCGGTCTGGCCCGGCTGCCCGCCGAGGCGGTCTCAGGCATCGCGGACCGGCTCGCGGCGGCCGGCGTGACGGTGGTGTGCCTGCCCCAGGGCGGCTGCGGGCACGCCGAGGGGCGGGACACGGCTCCGGTACGGCTGCTGCGCGCCGCCGGGGTGCGGGTCGCGGCCGGCAGCGGCGCGCTGCGGGACGTGTCGAACCCGGTGGGACGCGGCGACCCCCTGGAGGCGGCCTACCTGCTGGCCTCCCGTCACGGTCTGCGCCCCGCGGACGCCTACGACGCGGTCAGTACCTCCGCCCGCGCCGTACTCGGTCTGCCCGAGGTGCGTGTCGAGGCCGGGTTCCCCGCCGAACTCCTCGCCGTGCGCGGTGACCACCTCGCCGGAGCGCTGTCCCTGGCGTACAGCCGGATCGTGGTGCACCGGGGACGCGTGGTGGCGCGCACCAGCGCGGTGCGCGAGTACTGCAACTCGGCCGTGGCGGCGGAGCTGGGGCTGCCGCGGCAGGGCCGGGGCGAACTGTCCTGACCGCTGTGACCCGGACGGGTGGGACAGGGCCGAAGTCGTGCGGCGGATGCGGCCCTTCGGGCGTACGGTCGGAAACATGCGCATTGTCATCGCTGGTGGTCATGGTCAGATCGCGCTGCGGTTGGAGCGGCTGCTCGCCGGGCGCGGAGACGAGGTGGCGGGCATCATCCGCAAGCCGGAACAGGGCGACGATCTGCGGGAGGTGGGCGCCGAACCGGTTCTGCTCGACCTGGAGTCGGCCTCGGTGGAGGAGGTCGCGGCGCACCTTCAGGGCGCCGACGCGGCGGTCTTCGCGGCGGGCGCCGGCCCGGGCAGCGGTGCGGCCCGCAAGGACACGGTGGACAAGGGCGCGGCCACGCTGTTCGCGGACGCCGCCGTCCGGGCGCGGGTACGCCGTTTCCTGGTCGTCTCGTCCATGGGCGCGGATCCGGCGCACCAGGGTGACGAGATCTTCGACGTGTACCTGCGCGCCAAGGGCGAGGCCGACGCCTACGTCCGTGGTCTGGACGCCCTGGACTGGACGATCCTGCGCCCCGGCTCGCTGACGAACGACCCCGGCACCGGCCTGGTCCGCCTGGAGGCGCACACCGGCCGCGGCTCGGTCCCGCGCGAGGACGTGGCGGCCGTCCTGGCGGAACTGGTGGACACACCGGCGACGGCGGGCCTGACGCTGGAGCTGATCGGCGGGTCGACTCCGATGACGGTGGCCGTGAAGTCGGTGGCGGGCAACTGAGGTTGACGGCCGGGCCCCGGGCGCTGCCGTCGACGGCGGGGCCGTCGCACTGAGGCCGACGGCCGGGCGGTCCGGCCCGTCCGCCCGTCACCGGGCGGCGGCGGGCGGTCAGAACAGGGGCAGCTGCCCGGGGAAGTCCGGCAGCGCATACCCGTCCAACGACGGCTGTACGGCCCCCAGTTCCGCCTGCCGCCGTGACCCGGCACACGAGACGAGCTCACCACCGCGCCGCACCCCTGGCGGATCGTGCCGCGCGAACCGCCCGGCGACGACGGCGATTTCACGACGGCACACCGGGCAGGTTCTGCGACGGGCGGACAGGCCGGACCGGGAGGACGCGGAGGACATGCAGCCAGTGTGCCCCGGGGCACTGACAACGCCGTGATCGACGAGGTGACGGACGTCACTCCATGATCGGAGATCAGTGAGCCCGGCACGCGAGACCCACGCAAAAGACCCCCGTCTGGCCTGCGTCTCCGCAGATCGGACGGGGGTCTTCCCCAGTGTGGCGGCGCCAGGATTCGAACCTGGGAAGGCTGAGCCGGCAGATTTACAGTCTGCTCCCTTTGGCCGCTCGGGCACACCGCCGGGGGTTGAAGCCGGTCGTACCGCTTTTCGGCGATGCTCCCTGGCAACGACGTAAACAATACCCGATGGGTAGGGGTGCTTCGCCACTCTGTTGATCGGCCCCTCACAGACGCGGGGTGGCTAGGCTGGTGCGGATGCGGTCCGGCCCTCGTGCCGGGGTCGGCGGCGACCGCCGCGCACGCCGACACGCACCCATACGCACCCGATACGCACCCGATACGCACCCCGATACAAGGAGCCACAGGACATGGCCGACTCCAGTTTCGACATCGTCTCGAAGGTCGAGCGGCAGGAGGTCGACAACGCCCTCAACCAGGCCGCCAAGGAAATCTCCCAGCGCTACGACTTCAAGGGCGTGGGTGCCTCGATCTCGTGGTCCGGCGAGAAGATCCTGCTGGAGGCGAACTCCGAGGAGCGGGTCAAGGCGGTCCTCGACGTCTTCCAGTCCAAGCTGATCAAGCGCGGCATCTCGCTGAAGGCGCTGGACGCGGGCGAGCCCCAGCTCTCCGGCAAGGAGTACAAGATCTTCGCGTCCATCCAGGAGGGCATCTCCCAGGAGAACGCCAAGAAGGTGGCGAAGATCATCCGCGATGAGGGCCCCAAGGGCACCAAGGCGCAGGTGCAGGGCGACGAGCTGCGCGTCAGCTCCAAGAGCCGCGACGACCTGCAGGCCGTGATCGCCCTCCTGAAGGGCCAGGACTTCGACTTCGCGCTGCAGTTCGTGAACTACCGGTAGGAGGGCACTCCACTGCGCGGAAGGGCGGGCACCCGGTGGTGTCCGCCCTTCCGTCGTACCGCCCTTCCGTCGTACCGCCCTTCCGTCGCGTCCCAGCCGACGGTCAGTCGCGCGAGTTGCCGAACAGGAGGCGGTAGACGATCAGCAGGACGAGCGAGCCGCCGATCGCGGCGGCCCAGGTGGCGCCGTCGTAGAAGTGCTTGGAGACCGGGTGGTCCAGCCAGCGGGCCGAGATCCAGCCGCCGATGAACGCACCCGCGATGCCGATGAGGGTCGTGCCGATGAAGCCGCCCGGGTCACGGCCCGGCAGCAGGACCTTGGCGATGGCTCCGGCCAGAAGTCCCAGGATGATCCAACCGATGATGCTCATGCCCTGAACCTGCCCTTCCGTGCTGTGCCCGCACTGTCCGGCCCTTGAGAATTCGGTGAGGACCGTCTGTCCGTCGTGCGCGTGTTCGTGCCGTGTTGCTGCACAGGACGCCGCGGGCACACCGGGCGGTTGCATCGATCAGTAGGGTCCAGCGCATGACACCCTCCGGTTCAGAGCTGCGGCGCACCCTGGGAGTGCGGGACGCCGTGGTCGTCGGGCTCGGCTCGATGGTCGGCGCCGGGGTGTTCTCCGCCCTGGGGCCCGCCGCCCGCGCGGCCGGGTCCGGGCTGCTGCCCGGGCTGGGCGTCGCCGCCGTGGTGGCCTACTGCAACGCCACCTCGTCGGCACGGCTCGCCGCCCTGTATCCGGCCTCGGGCGGCACGTACGTGTACGGGCGGGAGCGCCTCGGGGTGTTCTGGGGCTACCTCGCGGGCTGGGCCTTCGTCGTCGGGAAGACGGCCTCCTGTGCGGCGATGGCGCTCACCGTCGGAGCGTATGTCTGGCCGGGACATGCGCACGTGGTGGCGGTCGCGGCCGTGGTGGCGCTGACCGCGGTGAACTACGGCGGCATCCAGAAGTCCGCCTGGCTGACGCGGGTGATCGTGGCCGTGGTGCTGGCGGTCCTCGCTTCCGTGGTGGTCGTGTGCCTGGCCTCCGGGCGGTCCGATGCCGGGCGGCTGGGCATCGGGCTGTCCTCGGGCGGGGGCGGGATGCTTCAGGCGGCCGGGCTGCTCTTCTTCGCGTTCGCCGGGTACGCGCGGATCGCGACCCTCGGTGAGGAGGTGCGGGATCCGGCGCGCACCATTCCCCGCGCGATCCCGCTCGCCCTGGGTATCGCGCTGGCCGTGTACGTGTGCGTGGCCGTGGCCGTTCTGTCCGTGCTCGGCGCGGGCCGTCTCGGGCTCGCGGAGGCGCCGCTGGCGGACGCGGTGCGGGCGGCCGGGGTGCCGGGACTGGTGCCCGTGGTGCGGGTGGGGGCCGCGGTGGCCGCGCTGGGGTCGCTGCTCGCGCTGATCCTGGGGGTGTCGCGGACCACGCTGGCCATGGCCCGCGACCGCCGTCTGCCCGGGGCGCTGGCCGCCGTGCATCCGCGTTTCCAGGTCCCGCACCGCGCGGAGCTGGCGGTGGGTGCGGTCGTCGCCGCGGTGGCGGCGACGGTGGACGTACGGGGTGCCATCGGCTTCTCCTCCTTCGGTGTGCTGGCCTATTACGCGATCGCCAACGCCTCGGCCTGGACCTTGAGCCCCGCTCCGTCGGCACGTGTGGTGCCGACGGTGGGGCTGCTGGGGTGCGTGACGCTGGCGTTCGCCCTGCCGGCGGTCTCGGTCTTCGTGGGGGCGAGCGTGCTGGCCGTGGGAGCGGCGGCCTACGCGGTAGGGCGGTGGGTGGGACTCGGTACCCATGATGCGGGTCGCCACTGACAACCGGGCGGGCCTGTGGACAACGAGCCGGTTGTGGACAACCCGGCGCGAGGGGAGCGGGCCTGAAGGGCGGTCAGGCGAGGAGGACGGCCGTCAGCGCGTCGCGAACGGCTCGTCCGACGGCACGATCTCCCGGCCCAGCGGGAACAGGGAGATCGGGATCAGCTTGAAGTTGGCGATGCCGAACGGGATGCCGATGATCGTGACGCACAGGGCGATCCCCGTGACGATATGGGCGATGGCGAGCCACCAGCCGGCGAGGATCAGCCACAGCACGTTGCCGACGCAGGACGCGGCGCCCGCGTCGCGGCGCTCGACGGTGGTGTACCCGAAGGGCCACAGGGCGTAGACGCCGATACGGAACGCCGCGATGCCGAACGGGATCGTCTCAGGACGTTCCCGATCACGCTACAAGCGCTCTCCGGTTCCGCCTGAGCGCGTGATCGGCTGATACTGGTGACAGCAGGCATGCCGACGGACCGACCTGGAGAGGTACCGATCATGAAGGTGTTCAACCTGCTGCTCAACATCCTTTGGCTCGTCTTCTGCGGCTTCTGGATGGCGCTCGGCTACCTCATCGCTGCGGTGATCTGCTTCGTCTTGATCATCACCATCCCGTTCGGCATCGCGTCGCTGCGCATCGCCGGCTTCGTCCTGTGGCCGTTCGGCCGCACCACCGTGGACCGGCGTGACGCCGGCGCGGGCTCCTTCATCGGCAATGTGATCTGGGTGATCTTCGCGGGATGGTGGCTGGCGCTGGCTCACCTCATTACGAGCATCCCTCTGTTCCTGTCGATCATCGGGATCCCCTTTGGTTGGGCGAACCTGAAGCTCATCCCCATCTCACTCATGCCTCTGGGGCGGGAGGTCGTCCCCACAGACCAAGCCTTCGGTGGCCGCTGACCACGCTCCCGCATCCTGCGGTCAGGTTCTCCAGGACAAGACAGCGACCGTCGGAGCCCCCTCCAAGGCATGGAGGGGGCTCCGGTCCGAGAAAGAAGCTCAGTCACCCGTTGCCCCGTCGGTCCGCTCCCGCAGGAAGTCGGCGTGGCCGTTGTGGCGGGCGTACTCCTGGATCATCAACACGTAGACCCAGCGCAGGCTGAGGGTAACTCCGCGAGAGGACACGAAGGTCTCGTCGAGGTCGTGCCCGGCAGTCGCCACGTCGCACGCTTTGACCTCGATCTGGAACAATCCGAAGTCTCTCTCCGCATCGGCTGGGTGAACACCGTCGAGTCCCTCATTGCCGTCTGACGGGCCGGTGAAGACATCGCCGATAGCCTCACCGGCGAAGCTTCGCCGGAACCACCATCGCTCTACCTCCGCCATGTGCCGCACCAAGCCAAGGAGGGTGAGGTCCGACGGCTCTACGGTCGTCCGCGCTAATTGGGCCGGCTCAGGCCCGGCGCACTTGGCCAGCAACGTTTCCCGGTGCCAGTTCAGCCAACCCTCCAACATCTGACGCTCAGTTACGGTGCCCAGGCCGCCTATCTGCTTGGTGCGCTCGACCGGCCTGCACCGCTGTCTGGGAGGGTTCAAGCAGGCAAAATGGCAGCGCGGCCAGGCCGTCCTTGTTCGGGCCACGGGGACGTCGGCGACGGAACTCCGGAAAACCGACGGTGCGTCAGATATTCGGGCTACCTTGGGCGTTCAGACAAACGCCCCGGCAGCGGCTGGCACCGCCCCGGGGCTGGCCGACTGATTGGGAGTCGACGTGTCCAATGTAAGCACACCCCTGTCTTCAGCCATCGAGACCGCTGCACGTGGGGCCGGTACACGCACCCTGCGTGCGGTCGACTACCTACGCGTATCGACTGAGGAGCAGAAAAAGGGCTACGGCGTAGCCAGGCAAAGCCGCAAGACAACTCGGCACATCGCGCTCAAGCAGTGGACGCATGTCGGCACCTACAAGGACGAGGGAGTCTCGGGTTCCCTGGAAGCTGCTGACCGCGGTGACCTGAAGCGGCTCATGGACGACGCCCAGCAGACTCCGCGTCCCTTCGACATCGTGGTCGTGCCGGACGGTCGTGTGATCGGCCGCAAGGGCCGGGCCTTCTGGCGCTGGGTCTGGGCTCTCGAAGACATCGGTGTCTTCGTCGCGGTCGTCGCCGACGACTACGACAACACCACCACCGAGGGGCGCAAGAAGATGCGCCGTGATGCTGACTACGCCGAGACCGAATGGGAGACGATCCGCGACCGTACCCAGGGCGGCTTGCAGGAGAAGGCAGAGCTGACGCCGGCCGCGCATATCGGTGGGCGTGCCCCTTATGGCTACCGCATCGCCAACAAGGGGACGCCCGGTTCGTACCTGGTGATCGATGAGGACGAGGCGAAGGTCATCAAGCGCGTGTACGACCTGGTGGTCGGCGAGGGGCTCAACCTCCGCAAGGCCACCATTCGCCTGGTCAGCGAAGGGATCACGGCACGCTCTGGCAGGACATGGACGCGGGACAATCTCCGAGACCGCATCATGTCAGCGCCCGTACTCGACGCCGTGCTCGTCTTCCGTGGGAAGCATGCCAAGAGGGACGAAGACGGCGACCCGGTCTGGGGCGACTCCGTCAAGATCGAATTGCCTCGAATCCTGACCGAAGAGCAGTGCGCTGAGCTACGGCGTAAGGTCGCCGAGACAGCGAAGCTCAGCAACGGCCAGCGGTGGATCTACCCACTCAGCGGTCGGATCGTCAGCCTCTGCGGCAAGACTCACTCGGGGTTCGGCTATGCGACGGATCGGGAAGTAGCCCGGTTTTACCGGTGCACTGGCAACGCCCCCAAGGACATCAGCCAGCAGTCTTGCGGCTGTTCTCGCATCGACGCGGACGCCCTTGAAGAGCACGTCTGGAAGCACGTCACCGAGATTGCGAGCGACAGCGAGAAGCTCCAAGAGCTGGCTGCCGAGTGGATCGGGATGGCGGCAGGGGACACCGTGGCCCTGGCCGACCGGATCGCCGACCTCGACCAGCAGATCGAGGGCATGAACGCCTCGATTGCGGCCGTCATCGTCGCAGCAGCCAAACAGAGCAAGTCTGCGGATGCCATCGAGGCGGCCACAGCAGTCCTGAACGGCGAACTTCAACAGCTTCAGAACCTGCGCGACGAAGCGGCCGAATGGCTGGCCGAGATGGAAGAGTCCGATCAGCGCGCTCGTGATCTCATCGCGCTGGCGGACATGACGCAGAAGTCGTTCCCGGACATGGCCCCTGACCAGCAAGCGGCCATCCTGTCCATGCTGGAACTGAAGATCACCATCACCGGTCCGGTTCCCGACGACCGACGCGGCGGCGTCCCCTGTACCGTGCGGGCCTGGTACGCCACGACCGGCGTCGGCATCCCCGCTGTCGCGCTCTCAGACGAGGAGTGGGCGAAGGTCGCTCCCCTCCTCCCGAAAGGGCGCAGGGGCACCGTCCGCCGATCCGTGGACGCCATCTTCTACAAGGCTCGCACCGGCAAGTCATGGCCCAACGTGATCAAGGAAACCGGCGCCACCATCCAAGCTTCGAAGCACTTCAACGCCTGGATCTCCGACGGGACCTGGAGCCGCGTGAACGCTGCGCTCACGGACGTGGATCAGGTCCCTCTCCCGGAGATCCAGCTACTGCCCTCGATGGTCATCGAAGGGCGGGTCGACCCGAGCGTGATGCTGAACGCAGAAGAACGATCCCGAACGGAATTCCGATGATCGTGATGCAGAGCAGCACGCCTGCCAGCAGGTAGCCGAGGAACAGCCAGAAGCCGCTCAGGATCAGCCAGATGACGTTCAGGGTGGTTCTCACTGGTAACGACCTGCCATCTTCTCGAGCCGGGCGATGCGGTCCGCCATCGGCGGGTGCGTGGAGAACATCTTCGACAGTCCCTGTCCGGGGCGGAAGGGGTTGGCGATCATCATGTGGCTCGCGGTCTCGATGCGGGGCTCGGGGGGCAGCGGAAGCTGCTGGGTGCCGGTCTCCAGCTTGCGCAGGGCGCTGGCCAGGGCAAGCGGGTCGCCGGTGAGCTGGGCGCCGGAGGCGTCCGCCTCGTACTCCCTGGACCGGCTGATGGCCAGTTGGATCAGGGAGGCGGCGAGCGGGCCCAGGATCATGATCAGCAGCATGCCGAGCAGGCCGGGGCCCTCGTCGTCGTCGGAGCGGCCGATCGGGATCAGCCAGGCGAAGTTGACCAGGAACATGATCACCGAGGCGAGCGCACCGGCGACCGAGGAGATGAGGATGTCTCGGTTGTAGACGTGGCTGAGCTCGTGGCCGATGACGCCGCGCAGTTCACGCTCGTCGAGCATGCGCAGGATGCCCTCGGTGCAGCACACGGCGGCGTTACGCGGATTGCGGCCCGTGGCGAAGGCGTTCGGTGCCTCCGTCGGGGAGATGTACAGGCGCGGCATGGGCTGGCGGGCCTGGGTGGAGAGGTCGCGGACCATGCGGTACAGGGCCGGGGCCTCGAACTCGCTGACCGGGCGGGCGCGCATCGCGCGTAGCGCCAGCTTGTCGCTGTTCCAGTACGCGTACGCGTTCGTGCCGAGGGCGACGAGGACCGCGACGATCAGCCCCATGCGGCCGAAGAAGCTGCCGATGACGATGATGAGTGCGGACAGTCCACCGAGGAGTACTGCCGTCCTGAGCCCGTTGTGCCGGCGGTGCACGGTACGCCCTCCAAATCGCGCAGCAGGGAAAGTCTCGGGTCCAGTGGACCCTCCCGCTCTGGTCAACGCCAGGTGACCGCCGCGAGTTCCCTGGTACAGACGGCGGCGCGTGTCGGCCGTCCGGGTGACGTGCCCTTATGACCCCACGCGCGCGTGGGAGCACGGGTGCCCCGTGCGCGCGTGACGAGTCATCCGAACAGGCCGGTGGCCGCGAAGCGCAGGACGAGTTGGGGTGCGCCGGAGAGGACGACGCCGAGGACGCCGGTGAGGGCGAGCGCGGCGGTGAGGGGGGCGGGGACGTGGTGGCGGCCCGGCTCGCCCTCGGGGGCACGGAACAGCAGGGCCGTCCACTGGAGGTAGTAGAACAGCGCGATCACCACGTTGACGGCCATGACGACGGCGAGCCAGCCGAGACCCGCGTCGACGGCCGCCGAGAAGACGGTGACCTTGGCGAACAGGCCGATGATGCCCGGAGGGAGTCCGGCGAGGCAGAGCAGGAAGAACGCCAGGAGCAGTGCGGTCAGCGGGTTCGAGGCGTAGAGGCCCCGGTAGTCGGTGATCCGGTTGAGGGACTTGGCGCGGCCGACGAGCGCGGCCACGGCGAAGGCGCCGAGGTTCACGGCGGCGTACATGAGGGCGTAGGCGACGGTGGAGCCGATGGCCTTCTGGGCGTCCTTGGTGTATCCGGCGGCGGCGATCGGCACCAGCAGGTATCCGGCCTGGCCGACGGAGGACCAGGCGAGCAGCCGTACCGCGCTGTACGCGCGCGTGGCCTGCTGGCGCAGGGCGGCGACGTTGCCGACGGTCATGGTGAGGGCGGCCAGGACGGCGAGGGCCGGGCCCCAGACGTCGGCGTACGACGGGAAGGCGACGACGGTGACGAGGATCAGGCCGGAGAAGCCGACCGCCTTGCCGACGACCGACAGGTAGGCCGCGATGGGCAGCGGGGCTCCGACGTAGGTGTCGGGCACCCAGAAGTGGAAGGGGACGGCGGCCGTCTTGAAGGCGAAGCCGACGAGGGTGAGGACGACGCCGGTCTGGGCGAGGGTGTGCAGCTGGCCGTCGACGTGCTGGATCCGGTCGGCGACCTGGGTGAGGTAGAGGGTGCCGGTGGAGGCGTAGACGAAGCTGATGCCCATCAGGCTGACCGCGGTGGCGGTGACGGAGGACAGGAAGAACTTCAGGGCCGCTTCCGAGGACCGCCGGTCGCCGTGCCGGATGCCGACGAGAGCGAAGGCGGGCAGGGAGGCGACCTCCAGGGCGACGATCAGGGTCGCGAGGTCGCGGGAGGCGGGCAGGAGGGCGGCGCCCGCGGCGGAGGAGAGCAGCAGGAACCAGAACTCGCCTTCGGGGACGCGTCGGCCGGCGTCCTTCAGCGCGGTGACCGACAGCAGGGCCGCGAGGAGGGCGCCGCCGAGCACGAGGAACTGGATGACGAGGGTGAACCGGTCGGCGGTGTAGCTGCACGCGTGCGTGGCACCGGTCAGGCAGAAGGTGCTGCGGTCGCCGTCCAGGAGGGGCAGCAGCAGGAGGGCCGAGGCGGCGAGCCCGGTGACGGAGACCCAGCCGAGTACGGCCTTCCTGGCGTCGGGCACGAACAGGTCGGCGACGAGGACGGCGAGGGCGACGACGGCCGCGAGGGTGGGCGGGGCGATCGCGAGCCAGTCGACGGACTGGACCACCGGCTGGGCCAGGGCGCTCATCGGGTGCCTCCTGCGAGGAGCTGCTGCACGGCCGGGTCGGTCAGGCCGAGGAGGGCCTTCGGCCAGAGCCCGGCGACGACGGTGAGGGCGACGAGCGGGGTCCAGGCCGCGAACTCGTAGCCGTGGACGTCGGCGAGCTTCGGGACGTCCTGCGGTACGGCGCCCATGCAGACGCGGCGGACCACGACGAGCATGTACGCGGCGGTCAGCAGCGTGCCGAACGCGCCGATCGTCATGAAGGTGAGGAACGCGGGGCGACTGAGGCCGGCGGCGGGCTCGAACGCGCCGAACAGCGCCAGCATCTCCCCCCAGAACCCGGCGAGGCCGGGCAGGCCGAGCGAGGCGACCGCGGCGAAGGCGAGCAGGCCGCCGAGGCGGGGGGCCTTGCCGTACAGCGCGGCGCCGCTTTCCTCGGCAAGGGCGTCGAGGTCGGTGGTGCCGGTGCGGTCCTTGAGCGCGCCGACCAGGAAGAACAGGAGGCCGGTGATGAGGCCGTGGGCGATGTTGGCGAACAGCGCGCCGTTCACGCCGGTCGGGGTGGTGCTGGCGATGCCGAGCAGGACGAAGCCCATGTGGCCGACGGAGGAGTAGGCGATGAGCCGCTTCAGATCGCCCTTCGCACCCTGCTTGGCGAGGGCCAGGCAGGCCAGGGATCCGTAGATGATTCCGACGACTGCGAACGCGGCGAGGTAGGGCGCGAAGGTGTGGAAGCCGTCGGGCGCCACCGGCAGCAGGATCCGGACGAACCCGTACGTGCCCATCTTCAGCAGGACGCCCGCCAGCATGACCGAGCCGACGGTGGGCGCGGCGGTGTGGGCGTCCGGCAGCCAGCTGTGCAACGGCCACATCGGCGTCTTGACCGCGAGCCCGATCCCGATCGCCAGAACGGCGATGACCTGCACGGATGTGGTCAGCGACCGGCCGTTGTCAGTGGCGAGTGCCACCATGTCGAACGTGCCCGCCTTGATTCCGATCAGGAGCAGGCCGAGCAGCATGACCACGGACCCGAGCAACGTGAAGAGGATGAACTTCCAGGCGGCCTGGGTCCGGCCCTCGCCGCCCCAGCGGGCGATGAGGAAGTACATCGGGATGAGCACCATCTCGAACGCGAGGAAGAACAGCAGCAGGTCGAGGACGGCGAAGGTCGCGAGGGTGCCGGACTCGAGGACGAGCAGCAGTGCGACGAAGGCCTTCGGGGTCGGACCCGAGGGCATCTTGAAGTAGGAGTAGAGCGCGCAGAGGAAGGTCAGCAGCGCGGTCAGGACCAGAAGGGGGAGGGAAATGCCGTCGATGCCGAGGTGGATCCGCACGTCGAGTGCGGGGATCCAGCTGATGTCGGTCGTGGCCTGCATCTTCGACGGATGGTCGTGGTCGAAGCCGAGCGCGAGGACGATCGCGGCGATGAGGATGACGCCGGTGACGGTCACGCCGTGCCGGAGCACGGCCTGCTCGGGCGACTTCCCCTTCAGCCCGGGCGGGGCGGGCAGGAGAGCGGCGACGGCGCCGAGGAGCGGGCCGACGACGAGGAACGCCAGAAGGAACTGCATCACGGACTCGTTGATATCGATCACGCCTGCTCACGCTCCCGAGGCGACGAGGAGGACGGCGACCGCCAGGACGACGGTGCCGGCGAGCAGCGCGCTCACATAGGTCTGCACATTGCCGGTCTGGGCGCGCCGTACGGCGGCCCCGAGCAGTCGGGGCAGCGCGGCCGCGCCGCGTACGTAGGTGTCGACGACCTCGCGGTCGAGGAACCGGACGAGACTCGCTCCGGCCTGGACCGGGCGGACGAACAGCGCCGCGTACACGGCGTCCAGGTGGAAGCCGACGGCCGCGTGCCGGTGCAGCGGGCCGAGCAGCAGCCGTCCGGGGTCGGCCGGGTCGGGTGCGTAGGCCACGCCGCCGTAGACGGGTGCGTGGCTGGCGATGGCCTCGGCCTCGACCAGTGCGGCGTCCCCCTCGGGGTGGGCGGCGACCGCGCCCAGCGGGACACGGGCGGCGAGCGCGGTGGTGCGCTGCCAGGCGCCGTAGGTGACGATCCCGCCGACCAGGGCGAGGCCGGTGCCGAGGATGGACGTGATGAGGGTCGGAGTCAGGTCGCGGCCGCCGAACCAGTCGGGCAGCGCCCGGTAGGCGACGGCACCGAAGGCCAGGGACGGGACGGCGAGCACCCACAGCACCACGGTCATGGTGAGCGGCTGCCGCCCGTGCTCGGGGGCCTCGGCACCGCGCCCGCGGAAGGCCAGCAGCCATAGGCGGGTGGCGTAGGCGGCGGTGAGCAGGGCGGTGAGCAGGCCTGCGACGAGGACGAGCCAGCCGGCGGCGGCGGGGGCGTGCTCGGTGTGGCCGGTGGCGACGTGCTCGGCGGCGCCGAGGACGGATTCCTTGGAGAAGAAGCCGCTGAAGGGAGGGATCGCGGCGAGCGCGAGGAGCGCCACGGTCATCGTCCAGTAGGCGTCGGGGATGCGGTCGCGCAGGTGGCTCATGCGGGACATCGCGGCCAGCGAGTTGGTGCCGGCGGCGTGGATGATCACGCCGGCCGCGAGGAACAGCAGCGCCTTGAAGGCGCCGTGCGAGAGGAGGTGGAAGACGGCGGCGCCGCGGTCGCCGACGGCGAGGGCGCCGGTCATGTAGCCGAGCTGGCCGATCGTCGAATAGGCGAGTACGCGCTTGATGTCGTCCTGGGCGAGCGCGGCGAGACCGGAGCCGGTCATCGTGACGGCGGCCATGACGGCGAGGACGAGCAACGCGGCGGAGGAGGCCTCGAAGACGGGC
The DNA here is from genome assembly GCF_044387825.1 of Streptomyces sp. NPDC020299. Taxonomy (NCBI): domain Bacteria; kingdom Bacillati; phylum Actinomycetota; class Actinomycetes; order Kitasatosporales; family Streptomycetaceae; genus Streptomyces; species Streptomyces sp. NPDC020299. Next base: position 9,439 of record NZ_JBIRWL010000032.1, on the reverse strand, counting down.
AGGAGACGGGCGACGAAGTAGACACCGGCGGCGACCATCGTCGCGGCGTGGATCAGCGCGGAGACGGGTGTGGGGCCCGCCATCGCGTCGGGGAGCCAGGTGTGCAGCGGGAACTGCGCGGACTTGCCGGCCACGCCCGCCAGGAGCAGCAGGGCGATCAGCGTCGGGTGGTGCAGGCCGCCGCTCGCGACGGTGCCGAGGACACGGGTGATCTGGAAGGACCCGGCGTCGGTGCCGAGCGCGAACAGGCCGATGAGGAAAGGCACGTCGCCGAGCTTGGTGACCAGGAAGGCCTTGAGGGAGGCGGCGCGGGCCTCCGGGGTCTCCCAGTAGTGGCCGACCAGGAAGTAGGAGCAGATGCCCATGACTTCCCAGCCGACCAGCAGCACGATCAGGTCGCCCGAGTAGACGACCAGGAACATCGCGGAGGTGAACAGGGAGACGAGGGCCGCGTAGGAGGGGTAGCGCGGGTCGTCGCGCAGGTAGCCGGTCGAGTAGACCTGCACGCAGGTGGCGACGACGCCGACGAGTACGGCGACGAGGGCGGCGAAGCCGTCGATGTGCAGGGCGAGCTCGATCGGGACCGAGCCGGTGGGTGTGAGTTCGGTCTGGGCGTCGATGGCCTGGCCGCCGCCCTGGCGGACGGCGACCAGCACGGCCAGTACCAGGGAGGCGAGGGGCGGCAGGACGGCGAGCGGGCGGGTGAAACCGGGGGCCGTGCGGCCGAGCAGCAGGCCGGCGGCGGCACCCAGGAACGGCAGGAGGGGGACGAGGACGGCGAGGGTGGTCGTGGTCACGCGGTGGCCTCAGCCTTCTCGGCCGCTGGGGAGTCGCTGCCGGGGCCGTCGGTGCCGGGGCCTTCGGCGGTGTCGCGGAGCTTGTCGATGTCGGAGGTGCCGCGGTTGCGGTGGACGGCGAGGACGATCGCCAGGCCGATGCCGATCTCGGCGGCGGCGATGGCGATGGTGAACAGGGTCAGGGCCTGACCGGAGTGCAGGGTCTCCTTGGCGGCCTTGCTGAGCCAGACGTCGAAGGCGACCAGGTTCAGGTTGACGGCGTTGAGCATCAGCTCGACCGACATCAGGACCAGGATCGCGTTGCGGCGGGCGAGGACGCCGTACAGGCCGGTGCAGAACAGGAGGGCGGAGAGCACGGCGGGATACGCGAGGTGCATCAGCGGACACCTTCCTTGTCGGCCTGGTTCTGCCGGGCGCCGGGGACGTCCGCGTCCGCCTTCGCCTTGCGGGACAGGACGATCGCGCCGACCAGGGCGGCGAGGAGGAGGACGGAGAGGGCCTCGAAGGGGAGGACCCAGTTCTGGAAGAGGCTCGCGCCGGTGACCTTGGTCGAGCCGGCGGCCGGCCCGTCCAGGTCGATCCAGGTGGTGCGGAAGGCGTCGACGACCACCCAGACCAGAGCGGCCGCCGCGGCGACGGCCACGGTGAGGGCGGCCCAGCGGTTGCCCGAGTCGGCGTCCGGGGAGCGGCCGATGGGGGCCCTGGTGAGCATCAGACCGAACAGGAGGAGGACGACGACGGAACCGACGTAGATGAGGACCTGCACCCAGGCGATGAACTCGGCGGTGAGCAGCAGGTACTCCACCGCGAGGCCGCCGAGGGTCGCCACCAGCCACAGGGCGGCGTGCACCAGTTGCCGGGTGGTGACGGTGACCAGCGCGGCGCCGAAGGTGACCAGGCCGACGAGGAGGAAGGCGATCTCGACGCCGTTCGGGGAGAGGAAGCCGTGGGTTTCGGCGGCGAGGCTCACGACTCCCCCTCCTGCGGCTCGGCCGGCTGTTCCTGGGCGGCCGCCAGCTTCTCGGCCGCCTTGCGGGCGGTGGCGATCTCCTTCGGCTCCTCCGCGCCCGTGTCGAGGGCGGGCGGGGGCGGGACCGTCCACATCCACTCGCGGAGCTTGTCGCGCTCGTGGGTTAGCTCGCGGATGTCGGTCTCGGCGTACTCGAACTCCGGGGACCAGAACAGGGCGTCGAAAGGACAGACCTCGATGCAGATACCGCAGTACATGCACAGGGAGAAGTCGATGGCGAAGCGGTCGAGGACGTTGCGGCTGCGTTCGCGGCCGCCGGGGGCCGCTGCCGGGACCGTCTCCTTGTGGGAGTCGATGTAGATGCACCAGTCCGGGCACTCGCGGGCGCACAGCATGCAGACCGTGCAGTTCTCCTCGAACAGCCCGATGACGCCGCGGGTGCGGGGCGGGAGGTCGGGCTGGACGTCCGGGTACTGCGCGGTGACGGTCTTCTTCGTCATCGTGCGGAGGGTGACGGCCAGGCCCTTGGCGAGGCCGGAGCCGGGGATGGGAGCCATGGTTAGGAGATCACCACCTTGACGACGCCGGTGAGAGCGATCTGGGCGAGGGAGAGGGGCACGAGGAGGGTCCAGGAGAATTTCTGCAGCTGGTCCTCGCGCAGGCGGGGGTAGGTGACGCGGAGCCAGATGACGATGAAGGCGAGGATCGCGGTCTTCAGCAGGGTCCAGAGCCAGCCGAGGCCGTCGGCGCCCCAGGGGCCGTGCCAGCCGCCCAGGAAGAGGACGGTGGTCAGGCCGCACAGGACGACGATGCCCGCGTACTCGGCGAGCAGGAACAGGGCGAAGCGCAGGCCGGTGTACTCGGTGTACGCGCCGAAGATGATCTCGGAGTCGGCGACGGGCATGTCGAAGGGCGGGCGCTGGAGCTCGGCCAGCCCGGCGACGAAGAAGACGACCGCGCCGACGATCTGCCAGGGCAGCCACCACCAGTGGAAGGCGTGGAGGATCCCGGGGATGGACACGGTGCCCGCGGCCATCGCCACCGAGGCCCCGGCGAGCAGCATCGGAAGTTCGTAGGCGAGGAGCTGGGCGGCGGTGCGCAGGCCGCCGAGGAGGGAGAACTTGTTGGCGCTGGCCCAGCCGGCCATGAGCGAGCCGAGGACGCCGACGCCCATCACGGCGAGCACGAAGAACACGCCCGCGTCCAGGACCTGGCCGACCGCGCTGTCGCTGGGGCCGATGGGAATGGCGAGGAGCACCAGGAGGTACGGCAGGAGGGCCACGGCGGGGGCGAGCTGGAAGATGCGGCGGTCCGCGCCCGCGGGTACGACGTCCTCCTTCTGCGCGAACTTCACGCCGTCCGCGATGAGCTGGGCCCAGCCGTGGAAGCCGCCGGCGTACATCGGGCCGAGGCGGCCCTGCATGTGGGCCATCACCTTGTGCTCGGTCTGGCCGACGATCAGGGGGAAGGTGAGGAAGACGACGAACACGACCAGGAGTCGCAGGGCGACGTCCAGCGCGTCGTTCACTGCGGGCCTCCTGTGGGGTCGTCGCGGGTGTCCTCAGGCGTGGACTCCTCGCCGGGTTCGGTTCCGGGTGCGCTGTCCGGCTTGGTCTCCGGCTTGGTCTCGGGTTCCGGCCCGGCCTCCGGTTTGTCGAAAGCCGGGCGGGCGTGGTGCCAGGGGGCGTCCGAGCTGCGCGGGGCGCCCTGTGCGGCCTGTACGGCCTGTGCACCCTCCGCGCTCTCCGCGCCTTCCGCACCCTGCGCACCCTGCGCACGCTGCGCACGCTGCGAGGCGGACCCCCCGCTCGCGCTGCGCGCCCGGCGCGGCGTCGCGGGTGCGGCCTCGGTCGCGGGGGCCTCGGTCGCCGCGGCCTCCGTCGCCGGGGCCTGGCTGGCCGATCCCTCCGCGGCGGTACGTGTCCGTCGCACCGGCCGCTCCCCCGCCGCGCGCGCGGGCCGCTCTCCAGCGGCCGCCGCGCGTCCCGCTCCTCGTGCCGGTCGGGCCGGGGCAGGGGGCAGCTGGCCCTTGAGGGGGCCCCACTCGTTGGGGTCGGGAACGCCCGGGGGAAGCATCTGTCGGCGCTTGGGACCGCCGTGTTCGGGCTCCCCGGGTTCCTTGGCGCCCGGCCAGGCCTTGGCGACCCGTGCGGCGAGGACGAAGTCCTTCCGCAGGGGGTGGCCCTCGAAGGTCTCGGGAAGGAGGAGGTGGTCCAGGGCGGGGTGGCCTTCGAAGCGGACGCCGAACATTTCGTGCGTCTCGCGTTCGTGCCAGGCCGCGCCCGCGTAGACGCCGACGGCGGAGGCGAGCGTCGGCGCCTCGTGCGGGACCGTGGTGCGCAGCAGGAGGCGGCGCACCGGAGAGAGGGCGACGACGTGCGCCGAGACGCGGAAGCCCGTGCCCGGTTCGTCGACCGCGCTCAGCCAGTCGAAATAGGTGCAGGAGAGGCTGGTGCGTGCCGCTTCCAGCGCCGGGATCCAGGAGGAGGGCGGTACGTCGACCGTCAGGAGCTCGTAGGACTCCTCGGCCGTGGCCTCCGTACCGAAGAGGTCCTCCACGGGGGCGGGGAGCCAGCCGACGGTGGTCATCGGGCGTCACCCTCCCCGCCGGAGGGCTGCGCCGGGGGCCGCACCAGGCCGCTCTGCAGGGCCGCGGCGGAGGGACGCGGGGCTCCACCGGAGCCGTAGCGCTCGTCGAGCGACTCCTGGGCGATCTTCTCCTGGAGCTTGAGGATGCCCTGGAGGAGGGCCTCGGGGCGGGGCGGGCAGCCGGGCACGTACACGTCGACCGGGATGATCTGGTCGACGCCCTTGGTCACCGAGTAGGAGTCCCAGTACGGCCCGCCGCAGTTGCTGCACGCGCCGAAGGAGATGACGTACTTCGGCTCGGGCATCTGCTCGTACAGGCGCTTGACGGCCGGGGCCATCTTGTCCGTCACCGTGCCGGAGACCACCATCAGGTCGGCCTGGCGCGGGCCCGGCGCGAAGGGGATGACGCCGAGGCGGATGAAGTCGTGGCGGGCCATGGACGCGGCGATGAACTCGATCGCGCAGCAGGCGAGACCGAAGTTGAAGACCCACAGCGAGTAGCGGCGGCCCCAGTTCAGGACCACCTTCATCGGCTCGGGTGCCAGCCGGGCGAGCGCGCCCAGCCGCTTCGGCTCGGGAAGCAGGACAGGCTCGGAAGGAGTGGGGGTCACGTCCATGTCAGGACGCCCTTCTTGTATGCGTACAGCAGGCCCACGGCGAGGAAGCCGAGGAAGATGAACATCTCCACCAGCGTCGTCGCGCCGTAGCCGGGGGCGGCGAAGACCGTCGCCCAGGGGAACAGGAAGATCGAGTCGACCGCGAAGATCACGTAGAGGAAGGCGTAGACGTAGTAGCGGACCTGGGTGTGGGCCCAGCCCTCGCCGACGGGGTCGACGCCGCACTCGTAGGTCAGCAGTTTCTCCGGGGTGGGCACCACCGGCCGCAGCAGGCGGCCCGCCCCGAAAGCGACCGCGACGAACAGCACGCCGACCAGGGCGAGCAGTCCCACGACCAAATATGACTGGAAGTAGTCCGCCGCGACGACGGTCGAGTCCCCCAACGTCTCCCGCAACGTGCGTCCCTCGCTCCCTGACCCGGTGACTGCGGTGCACCGTGAATCGCCGACCGTGGTGGTTGACGTGATTCGACGATGTGTACGCACGGGAGTCTAGGCCCTGATAAAGAGCGGGTAAGCAGCCCGTCACGCCATGAGACAGGTGAGCACGGCGAGGGTGGGGTTTTCCCCCGTGGACTGCGGCGGCATACCTCATGGCGCGGCGGCGCCGTCCACGGCACGCTGACCCGTATGACCGCACCCGACCCCAGTGCCGACGGCCTCAGCGCCGACGAGCCCCGTCTGCCGCCGGCGCGCTTCGCCTTCGACAAGCACACCTGGAAGGAGATCGCGCATCTCCTGGCCAACCTGCCGGTGGCGATCTTCGGCTTCACCTACGTCGTCAGCGTGCTGTTCGTCAGCGGCATCCTGACCCTCACCGTGGTCGGGTTCCCGCTGCTCGCGGCGAGCCTGCTGGGCGCTCGCCGGCTGGGGAAGCTGGAGCGGGCCCGGGCGCGGGGCCTGCTCGGGGTGCGGGTGGAGGAGCCGACGCCGCTGCCGCTCAGGAAGGGCGGCGGGATGTTCCAGCGGCTGTGGATGGCCCTGAAGGACCCGGTGGGCTGGCGGACGCTGCTGTACGACTTCATCCGGCTGCCCTGGGGCATCCTCACCTTCGTCATCACCTTCGCCTCGCTATTCATACTGTGGCCGGTGCTGCCGTTCATCGCGCGGGGCCTGGCGAACGCGGACCGGGCGATGGTGCGGGGGCTGCTGTCGCCCTCCGATGATCTCGAACGCCGCATCAGCGAACTGGAGTCCGACCGCGGAGTGGTCGTGGACACGGCGGCGGCCGACCTGCGGCGCATCGAGCGCGATCTGCACGACGGTGCGCAGGCCCGGCTGGTCAATCTGGCGATGGGGCTCGGCCTGGCGAAGGAGAAACTGCTGGAGGGTCGCGCCGACGACACCGTCGCCGCGATGGTCGACGAGGCGCACGGCGAGGTGAAGCTGGCACTCCAGGAGCTGCGCGATCTGGCGCGCGGCATCCACCCGGCCGTCCTCACCGACCGCGGCCTGGACGCGGCCCTGTCCTCCGTCTCCTCCCGCTGCACGGTGCCGGTGAAGGTCACCACCGACCTCGCGGAGCGGCCGGCCGCCGCGATCGAGGGCATCGCCTACTTCACCGTCTCCGAGCTGCTGCAGAACATCAGCAAGCACAGCCGGGCGAGATCCGCCTCCGTCGAGGTGTGGCGGTCCGAGGACCGGCTGCTGATCCAGGTGTGGGACGACGGACGCGGTGGCGCCCGGCTGGACGGCGGCACGGGGATGCGGGGGCTCGCGGAGCGGCTCGGCGCGGTCGACGGGCTCTTCGTCGTCGACTCGCCCACGGGCGGCCCGACCACCGTCACCGCCGAGCTGCCCTGGCGGGACCGGACCCAGGACACCGGGCAGGGGTAGGGAAAACCCCCGGACCAAGACGCCGACGGCCTCCATGGCCCGTCGACCTGCGCCGCAGCAGCCTGGATGTACGGCAACACAGCCGCCGACGAGGAGAACGGGACGACACCGATGGCCACGGACTACGGACAGGGGTACGGGCAGGGGTACGGGCACGGCGGCCGGCCCGGAGGCCACGGCACCGACGACTGGGGGCACCGCCCGAACCGGCTGCCCGCCGCGCTGCGGGCGCCGCTGGAGGCCCGCAGCTGGCGCGAGTTCGGCTACGTCCTGCTGAACCTGCCGATCGCCGTCCTGACCTTCAGCTACGCCGTGACGATGGTGGCGCTCGGCGCGGGCCTGCTGGTGACGTTCCTCGGTATCCCGGTGCTGGCCGGGGCGCTGGCGGGCTGCCGGGGCCTGGGCTCCCTGGAGCGGGCGCGGGCGCGCGGGCTGCTCCGTCTGGAGGTGGCCGAACCGGAGCCGCTGCGGGTGCGCAAGGACGGTCCGCTGGGCTGGATGGGCGCGGTCCTGAAGAGCGGCACGTCCTGGCGGCACCTGCTGTACGCGCTGCTGCACTTCCCGTGGGCGCTGTTCTCCTTCATCGTCGCCGTCGTCTTCTGGACGTACGGCTGGGCGCTGCTGACGTACCCGCTGTGGTTCTGGCTGTTCCCGATGTACGGCGGCCAGGGCGGGCTCCAGCTGTACGGCGACGCCCAGCACCGCATCTACCTCGACAACCCGTTCGAGATCACCGTGACGGCGCTGGTCGGGCTGCTGTTCACGATGGCCACGCCGTGGATCGTGCGGGCGCTGACGACGGTGGACCGGCTGATGGTGCTGGGGCTGCTCGGGCCGTCGCGGCTGGCGAAGCGGGTGGTGGAGCTGGAGTCCGACCGGGGTGTCGTGGTGGACACGGCGGCGGCCGACCTGCGGCGCATCGAGCGGGACCTGCACGACGGCGCGCAGGCCCGGCTGGTGGCGCTGGCCATGGACCTGGGCCTCGCGAAGGAGAAGCTCGCCGAGGACCCGCAGGCGGCCGCCCGCATGGTGGAGGACGCGCACGGCGAGGTGAAGACGGCCCTTCAGGAGCTGCGCGACCTGGCACGCGGCATCCATCCCGCCGTCCTCACCGACCGCGGCCTGGACGCCGCCCTGTCCGCCGTCGCCTCCCGCTGCACGGTCCCCGTCCAGGTCGAGGTGGATCTCGCCGACCGGCCCGCCCCCGCCATCGAGGGGATCGCCTACTTCACCGTCTCCGAGCTGCTGCAGAACGTCAGCAAGCACGCCCGGGCCGCGTCGGCCACCGTGGACGTGTGGCGGTCGGAGGACCGGCTGATGCTCCAGGTCATCGACGACGGGGCCGGCGGGGCCGACGTGTCCGCCGGGTCGGGACTGGCCGGGCTCGCCGAGCGGCTGGACGCGGTGGACGGGATCCTCGTGGTCGACTCCCCGGCCGGCGGCCCCACCCGGGTGACGGCCGAGCTGCCCTGGCGCCGCTGACCGGCCGGCCCCTCAATCCGCTTGTCCGGGCCCGGTCCGTTCCCGATGCTGGAATGCTGAACCTTCGTACGAACGCGTACGGCGCGTACGGATGGACAGGTGTGCGGGACGGGCTGTGGGGGGCCGGGAAATCGTGGAGGACAGGGTGCGGGTGGTCATCGCCGAGGATTCAGTGCTGCTCAGGGAGGGCCTGACCCGGTTGCTGACCGATCGCGGGCACGAGGTCGTCGCCGGGGTGGGGGACGCCGAGGCGCTGATCAAGACCATCGCCGACCTGGACGCGCAGGGCACCCTGCCGGACGTGGTGGTGGCGGACGTACGGATGCCGCCGACTCATACCGACGAGGGCGTCCGGGCGGCCGTACGGCTGCGCAGGACGCACCCCGGGCTGGGGGTGCTGGTGCTGTCACAGTACGTGGAGGAGCGCTACGCCACCGAACTGCTGGCCGGTTCCAGTCACGGCGTCGGCTATCTGCTCAAGGACCGGGTCGCCGAGGTACGCGAGTTCGTGGACGCGGTGGTACGGGTGGCCCGGGGCGGCACGGCGCTGGACCCGGAGGTGGTCGCGCAGCTGCTCGGGCGCAGCCGCAAGCAGGACGTGCTCGCGGGGCTCACCCCGCGCGAGCGGGAGGTCCTGGGGCTGATGGCCGAGGGCCGCACGAACTCGGCGATCGCCAGGCAGCTGGTGGTCAGCGACGGAGCCGTGGAGAAGCACGTCAGCAACATCTTCCTGAAGCTCGGTCTGTCGCCGAGCGACGGAGACCACCGGCGGGTGCTGGCGGTCCTCACCTACCTGAACTCGTGACGGCCGGAACATCGGGGCGCGGGCGGCCGGGACACCCGGGTGAATCGCTGTCCATCATGCGAATGGCCGAGGGAAGGCGACCCTAAGCGACGTAGGGTTGATCCTGGGAAGGTCCTCGGGACGACCACGCCCCGGGCAGCCGCCTCTAAGGAGGTCCAGTTCAGTGACCAGCCAGGTCAGCAGCGCAGCGGAACAGGCCGACGGAGCAGTCGTAGGAGGGCCGCGCAAACCGGCCGGGGCGAAGGGCGTCCGCCGTCTGGACCGGGTGATCATCCGGTTCGCGGGCGACTCGGGTGACGGTATGCAGCTCACGGGTGACCGGTTCACGTCGGAGACGGCGTCCT
>NZ_JBIRWL010000031.1:0-86560 GCF_044387825.1 Streptomyces sp. NPDC020299 | reverse complement strand
GGTCCCCCAGCGCTGCGCGCTGGGAAGAGAACGGGGCCGCTGCGCGGCCCCGTAAACCCGCTCCGCGTGTTTACGGTAGGCGCTTCGCGCCTGCCTGGAATTCCCGCTGCGCGGGAATTCGGATCTCCGCTTCGCTCCGATCCACCCCGCCCGCTGCGCGGGCGGGAACCGTGCGGCGCAGCCGCACGGACAGACCCCGCTACGCGGGGGCAGCAGCAGGAAAGGGGGTGCTGCATCAACTCCGTTACCAGGTAGGATCACGAACCAGACGCCACCACCGGCCAAGTGCCGGCCCCGAGGCGGACACCCACCAGACCCGGCCGCCGAACTGACTCGGCATCACCTGACAGGCCATCCGGACACGTCGTCAGCAAACCCGCCCACCGGCCGGTCACACACCGACAACCGAAACTGACCGTAGCACAGGCGGGCGCATCAAGGGCGAGTATCGGCCGAAGTTGTGTGCTGATTCAGTCGCGCTATGCATCGAATGATGCAGCGGGTAGAGTCACGAACGGAGCCCGCCCCCTCTCCCACGAATGGAGACGCGAGAATGACGGCCCAAATTCACCTCCGCCCGCACCAGACGGAAGCAGTCGAGGAAATTGTCCGGGGCCTCGACATTCCGCCCGGAAAGCAAATTCCTCCGGGGGGACTGCGCGGCACTGTGGTGAGCGCGTGCGGTACTGGGAAAACCTATATCGGGGCTGCCGCGGCGGCGCGGCTCGTGCCCGAGGGGCGGGTGCTGGTCCTGGTGCCGACGCTGGAGTTGCTGGCGCAGACCGTCCGGGAGTGGCGGGCGTTCGGGCATGCGGGGCCGGCGGTCGCGGTGTGCTCGCTGGAGGACGACCCGCGTCTGTACGCGCTCGGGGTGCGGTGCACGACCAGCGCGCCGCAGCTGGCGCTGTGGCACGGGCGGGGGCCGGTGACGGTGTACGCGACGTACGCGTCCCTGCCGGTGCTGCTCGAGGCGCATGAGGGCGAGTACGGCCTTCCCATGGACGTGTGGGACCTGGTCCTGGTGGACGAGGCGCACCGTACGAGCGGGTCGTTGGGGAAGGCGTGGGCGGCGGTGCACGATCAGGAGGTGCTGCCGTCGATGCGGCGGTTGTACATGACGGCGACTCCGCGGATCTGGATGGAGCGGCCGCCGCGGCGGTGGCGGCGGGAGGAGGAGGCCGGGGTGCCGGCGGCCCTACTGGCGGAGGAGATGGCCTGCTCCATGGACGACGAGGCCATTTACGGGCCGGTGCTCCATGAACTGGACCTTTCGGAGGCTATCGCGCGGGGGCTGCTGGCGCGGTATCAGATCGTGGTGGTGGAGGTGCGTGATGACCGTCTGACGCCTGCGGTGCTGTACGGCGAGGACCGGTACGAGGAGACGGTGCGCGGAGAGCGGCTCGCGGTGCTCCAGGCGGCGCTCCTGGAGACGATGGCCGAGCACCGACTGAGCAGGTGCATCACCTTCCATCACCGGACCGTGGAGGCGCGGGCCTTCGCGGAGGGCCTGGACCGGGTGGTGGCGCGGCTGCACGCCGGGGACCCTGAGCGGTACCCGGAGCGGGTGTGGTCGGGGTGGCTGTCGGGTGAGCACGATCCGGACGTGCGGGCGGACCGGCTGGCCCGGTTCGGTGCGCGGGCCGGGCGGGCGGTGCTGGCGAACTGCCGGGTACTCAGTGAGGGCGTGGACGTGCCAACCGTGGACTCGGTGGCGCTGATCGACCCGAAGGGGAGCGCGGTCGACATCGTGCAGGCGATCGGGCGGGCGCTGCGGCAGAAACCCGGTCAGGGGAAGCTCGCCACCCTGATCGTGCCCATCTTCCTGGGCCCCGACGAGAGTGAGGAGGACATGCCCTACTCGGTGTCGTATCGGCCTTTGATCAAGGTGTTGTCCGGGCTGCGCGCGCACGACGAGCGGGCCGTGGAGATGCTCGCCGTCCCGCAGGAGGGCCTGCACCGCACCCCCGCGCAGCCCTCGTACCTGGGCGAGGCACCCGAGGAAGGCGCGGAGGACCAGCGGATGCTGCTGAGGTTCGGCACGCACCGCGACCCCGCCCTGATCGCCCGGCTCGTGCGCTACAACCTGCTGGAGCCGGAACACGAGAACTGGAAAGCCGGGCACCGGGCGGCGGTCGCCTACCACCGGCGGACCGGGCACCTCGCCGTCCCGTACGAGCACCGGGAGCTGATGCCGAACGGGCACTCCTACCCGCTGGGCAGGTGGCTCGCCGACCAGCGGCGCGCGCTGGCAGCGGGTGGGCTGGCCACCGAGCGGGCCAACGACCTCGACGAGCTGGGAATGGTGTGGGACCCGACGGACGCGGCCTGGGAGGAGAACCTTGCCGCGGCACGCGCCTACTACGCCGAAACCGGCACCCTGGCCGCGCCGGTCACCGCGACCGCGCTCGACAAGCCGGTCGGCCAGTGGCTGGCCAACTGCCGCAAGAAGGGCGGACTCGGCAAGGACACCGCGACCGCCGCGCGGCGCGCACAGCAGCTCGCCGCGATCGATGAGGACTGGCGGCCCGGCTGGCCGGTGGACTGGCAGCGCAACTACGCCGCCGTCGCGCGGCTGCTGGCGACTGGCGCCGAACTGGACGACATCGTGCCGGGCGTCACGGCGGGCAGCACCGACGTTGGCAGGTGGCTGGACCGTCAGCGTCAGCACATCGTGTGGGAAGGCCTCGCCGAGGGACAGCGCGCGCGGCTCACGAACCTGGGTGTCACGCCCTTCCCCCCGCAGCAGCAGACACCCGCCAAGGCCTCTCAGAGCGGCGGCGCGGCGTTCGAGCGGGGCTGCGCAGCGCTGGAGCAGTACCGGGCGCGTACCGGCACCGTCGGACCCGTCAGCCGCGCCCACATCGAAACGATCACCATCGACGGCGAGGAACACTCGGTGAAACTGGGGGTGTTCCTGTCCAACACCAAGACACGACGCGCGGGCCTCAGCACCACGCAGCTTCAACGGCTCGCCGGCCTCGGCCTCGACTGGGCGGCCCAGGCCGCGGAGGCGGTGTAACCGCACAAGACCCCGGGCCAGCAGCGGGAGCGTCGCGCGCACCCCCGACCTCCCCACAACCCCCCAAAGGCTCCGGCGGAGGGGTCGCCCTACGAGTTGCCTTACGGCGCCTCAACAGCACTGCCATGGCCGAGGAGTCGCACGTCACGGGCTTGGTCAAGGGACGCTGGGGCGCCAACTACTACGCCGGAATACCTCTGTGGGCAGTGCCTGGCCTGGTTCCGCCAGGGCCCGTATCTGGCGGTCTTCTGGAACCTGTTACTCCCCCCGCCTAGATTCCAGTTGATGCCGGAAGGCCAGTAGCTGATGTTCACCTGCGGGCACTATCTGCCGCAGGGTGTCCATCACTGTGAGCAACTCGGTAATTTCTCCGCAGGTTGGACGTTTACCAAAGAAGGCAGACAGGTGTCGACTCGCCTCCCCCCATTCCGACGTCAAGCAATGAACGAGAAAGAGATTTCCTATGTCTGCTATATGACCTACGGAGGAACAAAGTTCTATAGCTCGCGAAACACAAGTTCGATACTCCGGATCGCGTTCCGCGTATAGAGCGACAGCCTTCTCATAATACACCCAGCCGTTACTCGGATTTATCCCAATGGCACAGTTGAAGTCAGTCAAGGCGTCCACATATCGACCTGATACACGATGCACGACGCCGCGACTAGCAATTGCGTAAGTCATTGTTGGTTTTATTTCGATGACGCGATCGAAGTCAGCCAACGCTTCCTCGAGTCGCCCCATAAGGCGCAAGATGCTGCCCCGACTGGCAATGGCCCACACATAATCGGGATCGATCTCGACAGCGCGATTGAAATCCGCTAGCGCTTCCTCATATCGACTCATAGCCTGATAGAAATCTCCGCGAGCGACCATGATCCAGGCGTAATTAGGGTTGATCTCAATGGCATGGTTGAAATCCGCTAGCGCTTCATCATAGCGTCTCATGGCCTGGTAAGTCTGACCCCGACTGGCAAGGGCCCACACATAATCGGGATCGATCTCGATGGAACGATCGAAGTCCGCCAGCGCTTCCTCATAGCGCGCTGCGAGACGATAAGCCTCACCTCGGTGGGCAATAGCCCACGCGTATCCGGGATCGATCTCGATAGTGCGATTGAAATCCGCCAGCGCTTCCTCATACCGATGCATGGCCCGGTAGGTCTGACCCCGGCTGGCAAGGGCCCACGCATAGTCGGGATTGATCCCGATGGCGCGATTAAAATCCGCCAGCGCTTCCTCATACCGCGACAGGAGACGATAAGCCTCACCGCGCTGCGCAATAGCCCACGCATAGTCGGGATCGATCTCGATAGCGCGATTAAAATCTGCCAGCGCTTCCTCATACCGATGCATGGCCTGGTAGGTCAGACCGCGACTGTCGAAAGCCCAAGCGACATCGGATTCGATTTCAATGGCACGATTGAAATCCGCCAGCGCTTCCTCGTACCGGTCGGCAAGACGGTAAGTCTCCCCACGGTTTCGAAAAGCTCGGGCTGTTGACTCCAACTCAAGTGCGGCGGCGTAGTCGGCCAGAGACTGCTCGTAACTATGGGCATTGCGGTATTCGTAGCCGCGGAGAACATAGGCAAGATGCTTACCCGACGCGTCAAGACCGCTACGAGATAGCAGAAGCGTGAGTGCCGTAACGCCGGGGTGGGGATCGTCGAGAGCGGCCAAGAGCTCCTCTCCCCACTTGCGCACCCTGGGAGCATCAGTGTCGCGACCAGCATGGGTGAAGGTTTGGGCCCATCTCCGAAGAGTGGTGATGTCGTGATCATGTGCTTCGACGAGCTCGCGTAGGGCGTCAGGCAGTGCAGTTCGGTAATCCGCGCACAATCTGTGATAAGTCTCTTGGAGTCGGTAGCTGCGCCACCTCTCGTCTTCCCACCAGCCATCGATTGGAGGAGCCCCCGCTTCCAAGCTGGATCGTCGCTCTCGGAATGTCTCGGCCAAACGAAGATGTTGTTCCTTCCATCGCTGCGGGGACTGGTGACGTTGCAGGCGAAGCATTGCCGAACGTACGACATCGTGGTAGTGGCCACGGCCAGCACGCTCGATGAAGAAGGGCATTGATCTCAGCCAGGCGAATTCTCCCCTAGCTTCCTCATCTACAACAATGCGGTAGGTATCCTCGTCGACTTCTTGCGGCAGAGCACACGCAAGGGCAGCCGCCCGTCGCACTGAATTCGTTTCCCACTTCAGAAATCGCTCGACCGCGGTACCGCTGGGATCACCCACGTCGGCAGCAGTGGTGGGACGGGCTTGGGCAAGGGTTGAGACCAGCACCGGTAGTCGTCCGGACAATTCTAGGATCACCTGGATTACGTTTTCGTCAGTGATCCCCTTCGCGCCGAGAAGCTGGCGTGCCTCCGCCTCACTGAACACTTCCAGCGGCAGGTCGCTTACGAGGTCGAGCCAATCCCCCCAACACTGCGAGTCTAACTGAGACTGACCCGCTAAGACTACTAGTACGTTGGCCGGCAGTTGCCCGTACCGGTCACTAACCAAGATGTCCCGCAGCCAGGCATCCAACACGGGGCCGGTTCGCTCATAAGTATCAAAAAACAGGACTATCCAGGGCCTGCGCTCTGCGACATCAGTCAAACTTCGGAGGAAAACCGGAGTGAGCACCTGCAATGGAGACAGGACGAGCTCAACGTCCTCGTGACTACGCAACCGGGAACTGAGCAGCGCCTTGATCCGGTCAGCCCCCATCGCGACCTGATTTGGGTCAAGTACCCCAGTAAAGGCACCAACGCCGGGGATCATGCCCAACCCCGCAAGTGTGAGTTGCGAGCCAATCGCACTCAACGGGGATGGCCCCTGCTGGTCACTTCCTTGACTTGCCCCAGTACTCTCACTGGATACTCCGGCCAAGCCAGCACCAGCGTCTGCCTCGTGCCGACGTTGCCGATAGGTGTTCAACAGCTTGTCGAGGCTTTTGAGCTCTATACCCTCCTGCCTGAATTGCGAACTGATAGCCTCCATCGTCTCAACAACATCGCCAGTCGATTCATCGATGTAGGCCGTGAGGGCTCGCTCGTCGCGGGCAAGGGATTCTAGCTGCCGTACCAGAGTCGACTTACCAACACCGGCTGGCCCATGAATATGAAACAGGAATTGCGTTGCCTCTTCCGGCGACTGTTGCAGAGCATCCCTGAATGCGGCTTGCTCACCCCGACGCCCAACTAGCCCGCTCCGGCGCCGCCGACGAATCAGCTCCTGTCGCGAAACTCCGCGCCCTGTCACCCGCTACCCCCACCGAAGTGACTGACAGATATGTGTCTGGGCATTCTCGCTCATAGAAGCGCCCGCCGTCCCGTGATCGCGCTAGTTCCAACGTGTCCGCGCGATCTCGTGGCGGGAACCCCTCTGGGAGCACAGTGAGCGAGACCTGGACGACAGCTGGTACCTCGCGGGATGGCATGGGCTCAGCCCTGCCCGACTGAATCAACTCGTTCGCGTTCAACTGGCCAAGTACAACGCTCACTGGCCACAGGCGCGCCCCGGCCACGGCGAAACCGGGCCGCTCAGACCTGGATGTCCAGCTCCTCGATGTCGGTGAACTCCACCCCAGGCCGTGAGCACGGCGGCCGCAGCCGCGCAAGTACATCTCGCCCAGGCCCTCGGTGGTGATGTCGCGCAACTGCTGCTCGCTGGCGCCGGCGGCCTGGGCGTCGAAGAGGCGGGCGGCATGGTCGGGCGGCAGGGCCTGATGTGCCGCAACCGTGCGTCGCCAGTGGGGCCGGGGGCCGCAGTGGCCGTCGCCGAAGCGCCCGCAGTCGCAGCAACGCACCGGCGCAGGAGCAAGCCAGTCGCGTGGAGATTGACCGCTGTGGTCTGAGCGGCCTCAGTGACCTTGCCGCGAGCTATTCATGATTCAGAGTTCGTCGTCCGCGTCCCAGGGTTCAGCGATCGTGCCGTCAAGGTCCCAGCCGTAGGCAAGCAACTGGGCGGCTTCGTGGTCCTTGCCCCGCAGGCGCAACAGGTCGGCGGCCAGCTGGAGGGCCCCGTCGTCTCCAGTATCAGCGGACCGCCGTGCCCATTGCACCGCTTCATCCAGGCGTCCGCGGTCCCGCATCAGGTAGGCCACACGCTGAAGTGCCGTTCGGTCTCCTGCGTAAGCCCCTCGCTGATACCACTCGATCGCTTCATCATCGCGCCCCAATTCGCGAAGGACGCGGCCAGCTCTCCACGCGGCACCAATGTCTCCCGCCTCATAGGCCAGCGAATACCACCGTATTGCTTCGTCAATGAGCCCGTAGCGCCGCAAGGTTACTGCGCCATTGCGGAACACCGAGGGTATTTCGTGTCCCGCTACCCGGATGTAAGTCAGGGCTGCCTCTATCCGACCCTGCGCAAGTAATGCGTCGACTTCGTGAGCGAGATGGCTGTCTTGTCGTCCCCTCGTAAATGAGCTCCACTCGGTGGGCCGCTCTTTCAACGTTGGTCCGCTTGTACCCATCCATCCCTGGGCCAAATACAGGTACCCCCGGCTGCGTAGCATGGCCCATGCCCTCGCCGTGGCCGACTCCGCCAGGCCCATGCCTGCGGCCCTGCGGAACCACTCAAGCGCATCCCGGACTTGGTCCTGTCGCCATAGCAGTTGCCCCGCCCACAATGCTGCTTCCGGATCGCCGGCCTCGCCAGCCTTCTGATACCACGGCAGAGCTTCCCCATCACGCCCGGCCTTCCGAAGGACATCTCCGGCTCGGCGTGCTGCATCGTCAAC
Source organism: Streptomyces sp. NPDC020299 (assembly GCF_044387825.1). Classification (NCBI taxonomy): domain Bacteria; kingdom Bacillati; phylum Actinomycetota; class Actinomycetes; order Kitasatosporales; family Streptomycetaceae; genus Streptomyces; species Streptomyces sp. NPDC020299. The sequence continues at coordinate 78,806 of NZ_JBIRWL010000031.1, read as the reverse complement.
GCCGGACATGGCCGCTCTGCGCTCCAGGTGAAATGCCACGCGGAGCAGGCCACAGGATCGTGCGAATCGTGCCAGCGCAAAGCCCGATGTGGTGTGGTGCAGGGCGCTTTCCCACAGCGAGGGCGGTATGCGCTGTGTCCGCCGGGTCTGTCGGCCATGCTGTTCGAGATAGTCAGCCAGCCGGTAGACAGGCCCATCTGTTTTCGGCTCGCCGCGGCGAGGACGCCGTCGGGTCAGCATGCCCCGGGCGCCGCGTACTGGACAGGAGGCGTAGGCGAGGGCCTCTTCCAGCCAGTTCTCTGCGAGCAGGTCCCACTCTTGGTCAGTGAAGTAATCCTCGCAGGCCCTGGAGAGAAACGCGTGCGGTAGATCCAGTCCGTGTCCGGCACGACGAGCGTCCATAGCTGCCAGGATCACAGCCCGGGGTCCCGGCGGCGCGGCTGTGAAACGGGCCAGCAGCTCCGGAGCGCCAGCCAGGTACTGGGTAATGTGGCCTTCCTCGGCCCGTTCGCGCGCGTACGCCAAGCGGGAGTCCTTACCCGCCATCGCTGACAGCTTGAGCATTGCCGCCTCGTCGAAAGCCGCAGGCACGGCTAGCTCATGCCCGGTGAGCAGGGCACGTGCCTGTGCGTGCGGATCCGGGCCGCCGGGCACCGGCTCTGCCATGAGCTGGTTGCGGTACTCCGGCCAAATCGTCCCTAAAACGAGCACCGGTGCGCGCGATGGATTTCGCAGCAATTCCCGCAGGCCTGCGGCAACTTGCTCCCCCACAGGTCGATCCGGCGTGAACAGGTAGTGGTGGGATTCATTGATCCACACAACGGTCCGCGATCCGACCTGCGGCAGATCCGCCAGTGCAGCCCCGGGGCGCTCGGGATCGATGGGGTGCCACAGCCGCCAGCCCTCAGGAAGCTGCTGCACCGCTTCCCAGCACGCTCTCGTCTTGCCCGTGGACGATCCGCCCACCAGCATCACCAGACGGCTTTCGCCCCGTGCCGCCATCTGCACTGACTGGAGCAGTGCCCGGTCATGGGGACGGCTCACATAGGCCGGAAGTCCCGCCCCGCCTGGCCCGGCACCATCCTCAGTCTCGATCGCCCGGTGCACCTCCAAATCAATTGGATCCAGGTCGGCAATCGGCTGCCCGAGGGGTCGCTCCAAACGGGCATCCAGCCACAGCCTGGCAACTCTCTGGGCGGCTGGCTCCGCCTCGCCGGCCGCCATGCGCGTCAGAACGGTCACCAGCGCAACGACATCGGCCTGCCGGGCCGGGAGCACCGGCGTCTTGATGATCCGCTGGATCGTGTCACGCGACGGTGCCGCCTTCACCATGTCATCTTCAGCATCGACATCGCTGACGGCTGCCGCCATCTCATCAAGCGTCGGCGCCCCGGCAGCTAGATAGGCCTCGTACACGAGGTTTTTCAGTTCCCGCAGCGGCCCTGCTGGCACCGCGGGCCGTGGGATCACCCGGGTCGATCCGCTCCGTTCCTTGCCCCCGTCGCGACTCATCCGGACATCATCCACCACCCAGTAGGCCGGAAGCCCCTGAACTGCCATTTAGGCGTTCTGTCATCCGGCTCGTCGCATCTCAGAGTCGATCATTCAGCAGCCTCCATGGTGGCGTTGGTGCCGCACCGCCCCGATCGCCCGCTGGCAAGGAGCCCGTCATGCCGAACAGATGCCTGACCCGACGTCAACGCATGTAGCTCGTCTGCGCCGTCGCCGAGGTCGAGATCGGGCATTCAGGCTGCCCCCAATCGCACGAAACCGCAGATCCGGACCGTGATGCGCGTGTACGGCGGTATCTGAGGTGCGCTGCACAAGGTGCCGCTTGCACGGCTACCACCACTACGCCTCTCGCCGGGCTCTGTCCCACCCGCAACAAGGGGGTGAGACCCATCCACGATCCACGTCCGCATGCGAGACGCGCATGCCTAATAGCAAGGGGGATTCTTCACCATGACCACCAACCCGGCCGCCCGCCGCTTCCTCGTCTGGACAGCCCCACCCGCCGGCTTTGGCATTCTGGCCATGGCCGCCAAGGATTGCGTCGGCATCCCCGGGTGGGCCGTCGCACTCAGCACCGCGGCCGGTGTCGTCGTCAGTGCTCTGCCGGCACTCTTGCCGCAGGAATCCGAGCACCGCCGTGATGCATGGCGGGACTGGCTACGCCACCGCGAGCGTATGGCGCGTCTGCGGATCACCACCGCAGACTTACAGCCGGGTACCGCACGACTGCGAAATGATCACCAGGAACAGTCAGGCCGGCCGCGTGAGCTGTCGGAAGCTTGCCCGTCATGGCGGCGCCGAACCTCCACCATGACGCGACCCGCGAGCCTTCGTAAGAACCGTCTGAAACACGATGGGGTCGCAGGTCAAATGCAGGGGCCCCCGGAGCAGCGTTGATCAGACGGTTCCTTCCGGGTGCCACGCACTCGTACGGGAGCTACCCGTTGATGGCACCTACCCGATGCAGGCTGGCCTGCATCGGGTAGTAGGAGCGATCCCTTACAACCGCGTTGCGCCCGACAGGGCCCGGGTCTGATCGCCCCGTACCAGTTCCGCTCCTGACGTCCGTGATGTTCCCGCTGGTGATGTCCTCCCCGCCGACGCGCGGCTGCTTCGGCGTGGCGACACAGGCTGGGGCAGTGGCGCGGCACCGGATCCGGGCCAGCGTGTGCTGGCCGTGGCGACGGATCCGGTGCCGCTGAGGGGATGGTCTGAGGCGGGCGGCAGGGTGCCGCCCGCGAGTGTGGTGACCTTCTGGTGGTCAGCCGCGGCGCAGGTGGGTGATTTTCTGTCGGGCGGTGGAGATGGCCTGTTCGATGTCGGTGCGGGCGGCTTCCTGTTTCATGGCCTGGACGAGCTGCATCTGGTGGTCCTGGGAGGACACCTTGAGGGCTGGGGTGGGCGCGGGCAGGGCGGTGTCGAGGTAGTCGTCGACGCACTCGACGACCCTGGCGAGTTCGGAGCGGATGGCCTCGATGTGGCCGACGATGCCCCGGATCATGTCGCCGATCTGGGAGATCTCCTCCATGTCAGGGGTGCGGCTGGGCTTCTTCGCCCGGCGGCACTGGGCTTTGTAGAGGTCGGCGAGCCACTGGTCGGGCTCGTCGTAGGCGGTGTTCTCCGCGTCGGTGGTGCGGATCTGCCGCATCCAGGCGAAGACCTCCCGGTGGTGCAGGAGCCCGTACAGGGCGAGGGCTCCCATGAGGAAGGAGGAGACGATGCCTGCGGCGAGGGAGCCGGCGCTGGTGCCGATCGCCAGCGTGGTGCTGTGCATGGTCATGGTGATCCGTTCACGGGCGCGCCGTCCCGAAGGACGGGGGCGGCGCGAGGAAAAGGGCGGTGGGTCCGAAGGGGGTGCCGGGGGTGGTGTCAGACCCCGGTGAAGCGGCTGAGGCCGTCGACGTCGTGGATGACGAACTGGCGGTAGCGGGCCTCGATGACCCCGTGGTAGCGCAGGGTGCGCAGCGCGTTCTCGGTGGTGGAGACGGCGAGCTGGAGGGCTGCGGCGATGTCTTTCTGTCCCAGGCCGGTGATGACGGTGTGCCGACAGGTGCGGGGGTCGGGGACGCCGGCGGTCCTGGCGAGGTGGGCCAGGAGCCGGCTGACCCGTTCCAGGGGCGGGCGGATGGCCATCCCGTAGACGACTTCGTCGGTGCGGTGGCGTTCTTCGAGGCTGTGCAGCAGGGCCAGGCGCGCCTCGTAGAGGCGGCGCTCGGTGAGGGCGTTGAAGTAGCGGGCGGCACACGGGATGGCGACGGTGGTGGTCAGGCAGCGGGTGTCGACGCGGGAGTGGGGGTCGAGGAGCGCGGCTTCGCCGACCAGTTCGCCGGCCGCCCGGAAGCGGGTGATGGTGGGGATGCCTGGGCCGGTGCCCAGCGGGTGGCGGTCCTGGCGTACGACGCCCTCGAGGAGGATGTAGACGTAGGGGTTGTCTGCGCCCATGGGCAGTTGTTCGTCGCGGGTGAAGGTGCGGCTGCGCAGGCCGGTCTGCAGCAGTGCGTGCCAGGTCTCGGCCGGCAGGCGGTGCAGGAAGCTTCCCTCGGGCTTGCCTTCGTGGGCGTGCAGGAGGTCGGTGGGCCGGGAGATGTCGAGGGCGGGCGGCATGGTCACTCCCCCGCCACGGCCCGGCGAGCGGGGCGCGCATCTGCGTAGGCGCCCTGGGCGGCGCGGTGGTGACGGCCCCTCAGGGTGGGCACGGTGTGGTGGCCGGGAGGGTAGGGCGGCACGGCGCCGTGAGAGCGGGTGATGCTCATCGTCTTCGTCCTTATGCGGTTGATCGGCCTGGGACCCCGCTGTTGTCAGCGGGGTCCCAGGTGGTGGGTCCGTCGCCTCTCCGGGAGGTAGTACGTGCCCGGGTGGTGTGGGCCGGGCGGGGTGGAGATGACGTTGGATCGGCATCACGCTACCGCTCGCCATGAGCCGAGAGCTAGTCGCGTTTCCGAAGGCGCCGCGGGAACGATTCGCGCCACGTTGATCCCCTACCTGCGGGGGATTGTTACGACCCGTCCGGGAGCGGAATCTATAAAACCGCTCTATCCATTTTCAGAAATCCCCGCATTCGGCATGCAGATATTCATGCGCAGACCTCAAAGCCGCCCTCAAGCGAGGTCCGTGGGGCCTGCATGTAAACCGGCAGCAAAAACGGGAGGCCCCGGGGCACCACCCCCGGAACCTCCCGGAAAGGGTCCGGACCCACCAGGATCAGACCGGTGTCCAGTAAACACCACGGACCGCGTTAAGGTCACTCCCGATCCGACGCCCTGTGGTCTCTACCGCTCCAACTGGCAGCGGAAACCCCCCACCTGCGGGGTTTTGACAGGGACGGCACACCCTCGCGGGCCCGTCAAGGCGGCGCTCCGCAACTCCGGAACCTTCGTCCCTTTTGTGCACCCGAGAGTGAGACGCACCCATCCCCCGAAGGTCGTGAGAGCGCTATCAAATGATAATCAACGTTCAAGAGTCAACAGATCCGGTCAACGGGCGCCCGACCCGGTGCCGCCCGGTCGGCCACAGGTGCGATCATCGCATGGATGCCCTGACCCGCCGTGATTGGCACCTCAACAATCCACGGGCAGGCGCCAGGGGAAATGCACGGCGCATAGAAAATGAATCCCCCCCTCCCCCGCGCCGGGATATCGAACACCAATCGGCGACTCAAGCGGCCACACTTCCGAATGTCGACTGATCCACATTGCCGCCCGCTTCCCGCCATGCGCCGGCAGCTGTGCAGAACAGCCCATGCACCCACAGCTGAAGCTCAGCTTTTGCCACGTCAGTTCCGTTACACAGAGGACCAGTTGCTGTCGGAAGCTGCACGAACACGACTGATCGGGCGCAGAGGGTGATCATGTGGGCACAGCAGGTAACTTGCGTCACACTGCACGCCATCTGACCGCCAGCGTGCGCTCCCCGTGCATCCGAAGCGCCCCATACCCCACCCCGTGCGCGGCACCCTGCAACACGCTCCCCAGCACGCCGCCCCCGCGCCCAGGGGATGCTCAGCCCGGACGCCGCCGTGGTCGCGGGCGAAGCGGGAGGCCTTCCGCCGATCCGGTGACCTGACAGCCGCAACACGCCACCCAGCGCCCGCGCCGGCCTCGGCCACCCCCGGCCGGGCGGCCGATGGGCACCGAGACCATGAGCCCCGGGGGCGCCGGTGGTGGTCCCGCCGCGGCTGAACCGTGAGCGCGACCGCGGACCACGCGAAGGCGCGGACGGCACTGCGCACCGCAAGGGTCAGGGGCCGTCGTCCTCGCCCTCTGGAACGGGACCGCCCTGCTGCGGTTGGGAAGGCGGCGTCCTGGAGGAGCGGGCGGAGCCGGTCCACGCGCCGTACAGGCCGGAGAGAGCGACGCTGATCGTGGCCAGCGAGTTCGCCGAGACGCCGATGGCGGTCAGCAGCACACCGGTGGCCAGCACGGCAGCGAAAACAATCATGTCCATGCGTCGTCGGGTAGGAAAGCGCATCGAAGGTCCCTTCGTCATCGGATGTGGCGATTGAGTGGGACCATCGTGCGAAAGATGTCTGATTGTCCGTCTGGTCCGCGAGCGTTGCCGCAGGCCAGCGGCTTGCAAGTAGTGGACAGCACGGACACAAGGGGGGCGAGGCAGGTGCCACAGGAGGAGCAGGGCACGCGGCGGGCGGCGCAACAGCCCGCGCTACTGGACGAGGACACTCCGCAAGCCAAAGAGCTGGCAGGGTGGCTGAAGGACCTGACGAGGGGTTTGACGCTGCGTGATCTAGCGGCGGACCCGCGTCTCAAATACGGCCGGACTACGTGGGGCGAATTCCTCAAGGGCCGCAAGCTGATCCCGTCCTGGCTGCTGGAGGACCTGGTCAAGGCCCTTGTCAGGGAACGACGCGCCCGGGAGCACCACCGTGAGCACGGACTGAAGCTGTGGCACGCTGCTGCAGAAACTTCCGTGGGCCCCCAAGGCCCGGCCGCACCGGGGCCGCCCAGCAGCACCGTCACAGAGCTGCAGCTCAGACTGGACGACGCACGCAAGGGCCAGCTGCAGGCCCAAGAAGCCCTGTTAGGACTGAACCGGCTGATCTACATGCTCCTGCACGTGATCGCCAATCTTCAGAACGACTGCTCAACCCTCGAACGTGAAGGCGGCGACGCCCGCGCGCAGCTCCTCGACTACCAGCACCGACTAGCCCAGTCCGAAGCCCGGCTGGAGCGGGCACAGCGCGACCGCGAAAATGCCGAGGAACTTCGTATCGAGGCCCTGCGGCAGGCTGAAAAAGACCGCCGGGCCCTCGAACGCCTCCAAGCAGCAGAACGGCAGCAGCAAGCTCCACACGACGGGACCGACGACCACGCCGGGGACACCTCGTGGACGATGCCGGGCCGGTCTCCGGACCTGTGGGAGTACGACCGACTTCTGGAACAGGCCGACGCGCAGCTCGACGCCCACGAAGCCCAGATGGACGCGGCACGCGAGCAACTGGGAATCCAGCCGGCGGAGCCCACCTCGAGCGCAACGGTCCTGACCGGAGAAGTTGTCCGCACTACGTCCGCGGACACCGCGGACAAGCCCATGACCGGCGAAAACCCCGTCCGCGACGGCGTGACGGGCACCGCGGACAGCCCCATCCGCTCCTTCCCACTTCCCGACTCAACATGGTGGGACCACGACGGACCGGAATGGAGGCAGTACGACCCAAAATGGGCGGGCGAACATCCTGTCCGCGAACGTGGCCCGCAGGACGACGCCGACACATACCAGCAGTACCGAGACGAGGCGAAGACCCCCGTCAGCGAAGTACATCAGCACCCTGATGCCGAGAACACCGTGCCCGTGCCGGTCGTACTGCCCCTCACCGAGGCTTCCGCAGAACCCGGACAACACACCCGTGAGATCGGTGCTGCCACCAGCGCAGCACCGGATGCGACAGACAAGGACACCGCGACATCAGCGCCGGCGGAGGCGAAACCCTCCCTGCGCCGCAACAGGGTACTGGGAGGCATCCTCCTGGCCCTCGGCCTCGGGCTGGGCGGCCTGGCCAAGTACATCGGTCATGGCCCCATACTCGCGCCCTTCATCTTCGGAGCCGTCCTCTTCGGCGTCGTTGCCTTCCTCATGCCGATCGACCTCTTCTCGCCACTGCCGAAAGGTAAAGACGGTGAAGGCGGAGACGACGACAACTACTTCGAACCCATGATGGGGTAGCCGATCAAGCCGCACGGAAGACCCTGAAGGCCTGAAGCCGGCGCCAGAACGGGCGGCCATCCCTCAGCCGCACCCCCTTGCCACGGCCCCGGCCAAGGGGGCTGCCGTTACCCCGCCCAGACGATGTCCAGGACGTACAGGTGCTCATGCGCGCGGTTGATCCAGTACAGGACCGTCAACGGTCCGACGCTGGCCTGACGCAGGTCCTCGCCCTCGACGTCGGTGGGGTCCCACTGGGGCCAGCTCCACGGCGCTCGGGAGGCGATGTCCAGGACGTCGCGCGTCATCTCCTGCACGTCCGGCGGGAGTTCCGCCAGCGTCTTGGAGGCGTGAGGGGAGAGCCGAGCGGACCAGGCGCCGGGAGTCACCCGCGAGCCCCGATGACATCCTCGAGGGGGACGCCGTCAGACGTGTCGCAGCCGCTCGCGAGGAACGCAGCGACGGCGGGCGCGGTGTCCAGGCGGCCGGTCCACTCGCGGACGACCGCGTGCAGCGGGGTGAGGTCGTAGGTCTGCTGGGCCTGCTGCAGGGCGTGGCTCCAGTCGCGCTCGAACGCTGGCGTCCAGTGCTCGGCACGGGCGTGCTGGCGGATGCGCTCACGCAGCTTGGCGGCGGCCGCCGGGGCGGGCGGCGGAGCGGGCTGATGGATGGGCTGTGCGCTCATGGGTGTGGTCCTCCTCGTGGGTTGAGTGTGCTGCCCGGCGGCGGCCCGGGTCGAGAGTGCGGGGCAGGTGGTCTCCGTGCCCAGATCGGCTGTACGGGCTTGTGAGGGCCGACTCCTCGCCCCGCTGATCATTTGACGTGGCGTCGGAGGACCGGCCTTGAGCAGGCGCCCAGGGGGGTGCGCGGGGCTAGAACAGCGCACCCCCGGTCTCCGCGGCGACCTGCGCGGAGACTGCTGCGACGTTGCCGTTCCACTCAACATTGCGCTGGGCGCGTGCCTGGTCGGCCTGGATCCGGCAACGGCCGCACAGCCCGAGGGTCTGCACCGCACGCCCGCAGGGCTTGCCGCCGTGGCCCGGGCACGTCCCGTCACCGGTCGGGGCAGCCTCGATCGCGGCGTGATCGGCGGCCATCTCGCAGACCTCGCACACACCTCCGTTCGGGAGCGGACGGCCGCAGCCCCCGGTGCAGGATGGCCAGCCCTGGCACCCCCCGCACACCGTGCTGCCGGGTGAGTCGGCACCGCACTCGGGGCATTCTCCGCGCACCCGCCGGTTCACGGCCTCCGTCACACTGCGGTCAGCAGCAGACACCGGCCGCAGCTGCCGAGTCCCCTCCGAGTCGTTGCGGGCGGTCTGGCCCGGCAGCATCGCCGTCCGGGCGGACGATGGCAGCGAACCGATGCGGGCGGAGATCACCCCACCCGGGCTCTTCCGGATGGGACCGTCCAGCGGCGCGCTCAGCACCGACGCCAGCTCACTGATCCGCCAGGGCGCGCCCATCGCCTCCGACTCGGCAATCACCCCGTCGAGCTTGCGGGCTTGGTCCGTGAGCACACGGCCGGCCAGCGCGAGCTCCGGCCGCAGACGGCCGACCCGCAACAGCACCTCCATGCCCGGCGTCGCCTCCCGGGCCAGCCGTGGTCCATCGCTGCCGTGCGCATCGCCCTGATCGGTCCCGGCTGCCTCGGTTTCTGCTGCCCGGCTCGTAGGCCGCGATCGAACCTTGCCTGCCCGTGCGCTGCCTGCGTCCGTCCGTCCGTCCGTCTCTCGCGCGTGCTCGTCTGCTACCTGCACGGACGGACGGACGGAGGCCCCACGGTCTGAGCGGAGAGTCTTAACGGAAGGTCTGAACGGGGGTTCGGGAGTCTGCAGGTCAGAGCCCGAATGCGGGCTAGAAATCTGGCCCCGCGGGCTAGAAATCTGGCCCCGCGGGCTAGAAATCTGGCCCGCATCACCGGGCGGGCCAGAAATCTGGCCCGCTCCAGCAGCCCGCCTGGCACGCTTCAGCGCGGACCGCTCCCGCTCCTTGCGGACAGCCCGCACACCCGCTTCCTCAGCGGCCCCCCGGATTTCATCGAGCAGCGCAAACGCGTTCCGCGGCCCGGCGTATCCCCGCTGTGGGCGATCGTTGATCCGGATCCGCAGCGGCGCAGCCGATGCACCTGCCCGGGACGACGTCTTGATCGGACCGCCCTCCGGCGTGGAGATCAGACCGACGTCGGAGAGCTCCGACAGCAGCGAGCGCACCCGCGCCAGACTCGACGGCTGCGCCGCCTCACCGGCCGGCATCTGCTTCGACGGCAGCAAGTGGCACAGCTGCAGGAGCGTCAGCTTCCGCACCGGACCACGCTTCTCGATCACCAGCGCACGCATGATCCAGTACAGACGCACACCGCTGTCCCGCAGCTGCGGGCACAAAGGGATCCAGTCGTGCAACTGACTGGTGTAGAAGCCTTCGTCATCATCGGGGCCCAGGAGCTCCGCACGCTGACTGGTGTCAGAGTCTCCGTCGTACCCGAACAGGTCGGGACCAGGAGACGAATGATCTTTCTGGCCTTGCAAGGTGGGACATCTCCCCAGGTAGGGGAGCCGCGACCAGCGAATGTGACCTAGTAGGGGTCCGGAGTAGTGGCGTTGCGCAATCTCTTGCGCATACTCTGGGTATAGGTGACCACGCGGGCCTGCGGCCCACGGGCATCACCCGGCAGACGAGGTCACCTCGCTGCACGCGACTCGGAGCTTTAGACAGGGCGCGAGTCGATTTGCTGGGAAGCGGTCTCCGTTGTGGCGACGGAGGCCGCTTCGGCGTTTATGGGGGACGATCGGGACACCGCATGGCTAGCCAGCCTCCGCGAGCTCGAAGCCTTCAGCTGCTTCCGGGTGCTTGCGAGCCCAGCCCTTGAGCAGGCGCAGGTAGGCAGCGCGGTGCTTGGGCCGCGGCATGGATTGGCCGTTCTCCCAACGCAAGAAGGCCATCCTGTGCACACCGAAGGCTTCAGCGACGTCCTCCTGCGTCAGGCCAGAAGCTTTGCGCAGCCTGGCCCGCACCTCAGGAGGAGGCAGGACATCAGCGGGTCGGCTGAGTAGCGCGTCCACGGCCTCGAATAGATCGGTCATCACTCCCCCTTCCATGTGTGATCCGAAACTGTACATGGATTGCTGCGCCTGGTGGTGCATTTGAGGCCGTGCCAGCGTTTCACCCCGCGCCCTGCCCTGCGGCGGCGCGGGAGGCACTTGGCGATACCTGCTGTGGGTAAGCGTTGGAGTAGGAGCCAATCGGAAGCCGATCAGGCGTCTTCTACGCGTCGAAGGTCAGCAGGGGCACGTCGTAGAGGTCGGGGTTCTTCGGTCGTGTCATCGCAGGCGCGGTGACCTCGACTACGAGCATCTCAACGAGGAACTGCACGCGGGCACTGAGCAGGTGGCTCGTGTGGCCGGTGGCCGATCGGGCTTTCTCTCCCAGCGACGTGTGGATGTGGGGAAGGACTGAGTCCGTCTCTGCGTCGTAGGCGAGCGTTCCGCACCCCATCGCTTCCACGCCGGTCAAGTAGACCTTGCTCCAGACCGGGGCCTCGGGGTCCTCAAGCTTCTCGCACGCACCGACGATCTCCGCCTCAGCGAAGCCGGCGATGAACATCGGGATGTAGCCCTGCCGGACGCCGTTCTGGCGGCAGAACTCGGCAAGGGTAGGAAAGAAGTCGTCGCCGTGGTCGAAATTCACGGCGAAGCTGCGACCGGTGGTCAGTTCGTAGCTGCGCAAGATGGGTCCCGGAGGCTGAAGAGGGGGTGGCTAGGAGACGGCGTTGAAGGCCCGGGTGATCTGGTCGTTGTCCGCGGCGGTCATCAGCAGCAACTGCAGCAGGATCCGTGCCTTGATCGGGTCCAGCGTGTTGCCGGGGATCAGTCCGCGCCCGAGCAGGTCGGACTCGGAGCCAGGGAAACCGTAGGTTCGACGGAGCACGGGACCCGATCCGGTGCGAGTGGCGAGGATGACGGGCATGCGCTTGGCGAGATCGTTGAGTGCGTCCACGCACGCCATCGGGACATGGCCGGCTCCGAACGCCGCTACAACTAGGCCGTCGACGTGGTCACCCAGGGCGTGCAGGAGTGTCCCGTCGTCTCCGAGACCGACCGTGAAGATCGCAGTGCGTGCGGAAGCGGTGGCGCTATGCGGATCAATGGTCGGCGAAGGAGTGGGGCGTGCCGTGATCTGTACACGGTCCTCCGAGACGTAGCCGATCGGTCCGGGGTATGAAGTGAAGGCCGTGGGGCTCGTAGCGTGGGTCTTGCGGACCCATCGGGCAGCGTGGATTTCCTCAGCGAACATCACTACACAACCTGCGCCTCGTGCTTCGGTGCTGGCCGCGACGCGGATGGCGGCCAGCACGTTTGCGGGGCCGTCCGCTCCGGCCATGGAAGCGTTGCGCATGGCGCCGGTCACCACGATCGGCGTGTCCCCGGTGGTGACGAGGTCCAGCAGATACGCGGTCTCCTCGATCGTGTCCGTTCCCTGCGTGATGACCACGCCGTCGACCGGGAGTGTCTCCACTTTGACGGCGAGCTCGAGCAGGTCGGAGAAGGCCAGTGATGCGCCGGGAAGGCGGCGGAAGTCGTGAACTTCCACATGGATGCCGGTGTCGGCAATGGCCGGGACGGCTGTTACAAGGTCGTCGGCCGAAAGCGTTGGCGTCGCGCCGCCGTCCGTCTGGGTGGTCATCGCGATGGTGCCGCCCAGCGAGATCACCGCAACGCGGCGGGCGTTGTCGGCCATGGTCTCTATCCCTTTCGTAGACATGCGGGTGTGGTGTGGGTCAGTGGTCGGCTGGGAGGGATCCCACGTACGCGCACGCGGCGTCGACGCCGGCCGCGGAGACGAGTCGGCTGCGGGACTGGATCAACCCGGACGATCCGTACCGGGCGAGCTGGCCACACCGCTCGATCAGCCATGACCACGGCAGCTCAAGGTACTGGGCGAGAGCGCGGAGCCGTCCGGCAGCCGTTGGCGCCGCGGTGATCGAGTCGGCGTCGACATCGCGCGCCGCAATGGTGAACTCGCGGACGACCGAGGATCGGGCGGTGACGTCGACGTGCCACATCCCCTCCCCTCTGACCCAGTTGGCGATCACTGCCTCCTTGTCGGGAGCGACCACGAAGCCCTCTACAGCTTCGTACGCGGGATCGGCGGTGAACTGGGCGTGGATACCCAACGACTCCATCAGCGCCACGGCCAGGAACAGCAGGATTCGCTCATATCGCGGGGACGAACGCACAACGTTCTCTGGAATGCAGAACGCCCGGGTGCTTGTACTGCCGAGGGCCTTGGTGGTCTCCCGCAGGTACGGGAACTTGTGATCGAAGATCAACCATGCGCTGGCCTCCTCGCCACGCTGCTCCCGTGTCCAGAACGCCGGCAGCGTCGGCAGATCTGGCAGCGCACGAAGGATGTGGCGGGCGCAGAAGTCCGAGCCCAGCCACATGTGGGCGACAGGGTTCAGCCCGGGCGCGGCTTCCCGGCTGACCGCAGAGGCAGAAAGCCGCTCGTACGCTCGGAGATCGCTGCGCGTCTCGGAAAGAGCCTGGTCGTCGGCCTGAAGTGCGTCGTCGTAGTTGCTGACTGCCCACACGATGCCGTAGGTGAGATCGTCCAGCTCGTAGGCAGTGGGGGCGGTGACTTCACATACGCCGCCGTTCCTCGTGAGCTTCGCTTGTGCCGCGCGACGGTCCAGAACGTAGAACTTCGAGATTCCCTCGGCGTCGACTGCCCCTACCAGCAGACCGCGATGCGGCCGCGTCAGGAACTCCTCCGCACGCCGCTGGTCAGGTACAGACACGATCACCCGGCCTGCTTCGACGCGCGCCGGATGGATCTGGAGTGAGAGCTGGGAACCGAGCATGGAACGGCCTCCCGGGAGGAGCGCGTGCCAGTCGACACCGAATTCTGGGGCTGGGCGGGACAGCCGAAGCCCGGACCAGCTCTCGGTGGCAGTTCTTGCAAAGCCGAATGGATCCTCTGCGGACCTTGCGGACGCTGGCATGGGAATGCCAACCATCGCTGCTGCACCGATACCCGTCCCGGCGCGCAGGAGCGCGCGTCGATCGAGTGCCACGAGCACCACCGTTCCATCGTCTAGACGTCGAGGGACAAAGATCCCTTCGCCATCCGACGCTGCCGCCTGGGACAGGGCCGTGACCAGGCCTAACGATGTATCGGATACATGGGTCGCTGCATCGGATACATGAGCGGGCTCGGAGACAACCCGGTTGAACTCCTTCCACAGCTCGATCAGAGCCCCGCCGGCGCCAAGCGCCCGGTCGATGAGCTCGACCTCTCCCTGGTCCTTCGGGGGCCGCTCGCCGTTCTCCCATCGCTGCACTTTGGAGTGCGAAACGAATGTCTTGGCGGCCAGCTCCCGCATGGACAGGCCGCGCGCCTCGCGCAGCTCCCGGATCACGTAACCAAGGCGATGCTGGGGCGACTGATCCGGCGTTAGCATATTCGGCCGCTGCCCCACTTCGAGCCCCCTCCATGTATCCAAGTCCCTGTATCCGCCCGACGGATACAGGGCAACCGTAGAAGTCACCGAAGATCACGCCTACACCTGGAGTACCGGTTCTTTAGCCGGAACCACCAACTTCCGCTCCAGGAGGGTCAGATGACCAGGCTTCGTCATGCACACAACATTCATCACATCGTTGACGCGCACGGTCGGGATATCGGCTTCACATCCGACGGATCGGCGCCCATACATGCCTCCGTCAGACCGAGCCACGGAGTAGGGCCACAACCGCGGGGGCGTCCTCGCGGCACCGTGGTCGTCCATGTCGCCGCCATCCTGACCGGCGGACTTGTCGTGTTGGTACTTCTTGTAGTGCTCCGCGACATCGTGACCACCGTGGCCAGCACCAGTACAACTGGTCTGATCGTGCAGGCCCTCCTGAGGCTCTCCAATAGGAAGGACCGATGAGCGCTATGTTTGGCGCGATCGCGTCTGGCCCGCGATCAGCTTCTCTTGTCAGTGCTGGCTTCAAGTCGCTCCAGCCGCTCGGTCAGGTCAGCCACTCTCTCCTCCAGTCGTTTGATCGCTTGGGAGGTCGGGTCGGCAACAGCGTCGACGGCCGACTCGCGAATGAAGGACCCGCGCCCCTGGTGGGAGTAGACGACGCCCTCTGTGCGGAGCTCCGAGAGGGCTCGTTGCACCGTGCCCGGGGCCACGGCGTAGTGGTCCGCGAGCTCTCGGGTGCTGGGCAACTTGTCGTTGCCCTTGAGGCGACCGAGCCGGACCTGGTCCTTCACGTCTTCCACGATCTGCTGATAGGGCTGCAGGTCCTCGGTCGTCATGAGCCACATCGTAAAGCTCCTTCAATGATCTAGCTAGGTTGCCCAACTTAGTTGACACAGCCCCGACTGTATCAGTTAAGTTAGGTAAGTCAGCAAAGACGGTGCGCCCGGAAGTTCCTCCTGGAGAGGGCCAAGGAAGCGCCGCTGCGAAACACGCAGGTGTCACTGCCCTCCGGGGTGGCGGCAAGTGTGGTGAGCCTTGCTCCCCTGGTCGACGGTGCCTGTACCGAATAGCTCCACCTGCATCACCCCTGCACAGCGCTGCTGCGCTGTCTGTCCGTCAGGACCAACCCGGCCCCGGCCGGCCTGGCGCGGCAGAGAGAGCAGCACCCCGCCTGCAAGAAGGAGACCGTCAGATGGCAGTCCGCAAGCGTCCCGGCCGTGTCCGTACCAAGCGAAGCAACGGCCGCACTCCGTTACTCCTGAGCACGATCGCCCCCCAGGACATCAACCTCCGCGAGGGTGAGACCCGCTCCATCGTGTGTCCCGACTGCCGCACGTGGCGGCGACTGATGGGCGAAACTCAGCTCAAGATCCGGGAGCACTGTCACAGCGACCGGATCCTCGAGGGCCAGAAGCACGACCGCTGCCCCGGCAGCGGCCAGGTCGTCCAGCTCGACATCAGCGTCGACCAGTGGGCGGAGGCGATGGCGGCCGCCGACAGCACCACGACCGGCCGTCGCTCCGCCCGCCAGCACTACAAACCGCTCCCGGCGCCGGCCAAGGCCGTCACCCAGATGACCCCGGTTCCCGTGAACGCGGCCGACGCGCTCACGGCCTACCGCGAGCACCTCAAGATGTGCCGGGCCAGCACCGCGGCCGGCCGCTGCGACGGTACCCATCGTTGCGCAGACGGAGCCCGGCTCGCCGCGCTTTACGCGCAGCTCAAGCGCATCCAGCCCCTGCGCGACCGTGAGGCCCGCGTTGACGCGCTGCTCGCTCGCTACCGGTCGGCCATGGTGTGGGCCAAGCACAGTGAAGCCACGGCCAACGCTAGGGCCACGGCCAAGCGGGGCGGCACGACGGTCGAAGAGACGAACAACGCGTGCCGGATCCACCCGGCCGATGCGGTCTCTGAGTTCCGTGGCCCTCAGGTGCCGCTGGCACCGGTTCACATCAGCGCCTGATCTGCACGCACGAATGACCGCGGCCCCGGCCATCCCGAGCGATCGGGGGAGGCCGGCCGCGGCTCATACGGCAACCGACCCACCTCCCGAGATCAGGAAGGGGTGCCATGCACGACGACTTCGACCCCAGGAATGGCCGCGTACAAGCATCAAATAGGGGGCAAGGGCCCGCACGGCCCAGCGGCAGAGCGGGCCCTCAAGTGCTACTTGGTATTTCGAGTCCAGTCAGCCAGGGCTTTGACCATGTCAAGCACTACCCGCTGGCGGTCCGCAGACAGAAATGGCCATGACAGCCATGCCGGGGCGGAGAGCACAACCACGACAAAGACCGGAAGGATCTTGAGCACGATAAGCGCGTGCTTGAGCATCAGAGAACTCAATTAACAGCCAGCCTCAATCCGCACCATGCGGTTCGTTTAGTCCGTTTTGGGAACCCAGACCCTCTTCTTTTCTCACTATGTGAGACGGAAGTAGGGATTTTTTTTTGAGGCCGCTGTCCCGGCTGCGCTCAACTCGCCTTCGGGGCACGCTACTTCGCACGATACGGGCGGTGTCAGCCCACTGCAAGTTGATCAGGCACAGCTAGTTCGGAGAACGCGACGAGGATCCCGAGATTGGTGCCGCTGGCACCGGTCCGCGTCAGCGTCTGACCTGCATGCACGAATGACCGCGGCCTCGCCATCTCGAGCGATCGGGGAGGCCGGGCCGCGGCTGCTCATACGGCAACCGACCCACCACCCCAGACCAGAAAGGGACGCCATGCACGACGACTTCGACGCAGGAATGGCCGGGTACAAGCAGGAGCAGGCCGAGCTGGAGGCGATGCACCGGCAATACGAGGAGATGGACCAGGCCGAGTACGCCGAGTTCATGGCCGAGCTGGACGCTCGCGACGCCGAACGCGGCGGGCAGGCCTGACTACTTCCGCAGCCTGTGCTGCCCGCCGTGGACCGTCCCGCTTCACCGCGGGCCGGTGGTCGGCGGAGTGCGCAGGATGCACTCACGCGATGGACCCCCGGGGGTGCATCCCCGGGGGGCCTGTCGCAGGTCACCCTTCTTGAGAGGACGACCCACCACATGCACAGCATGACAGCCGCACCGGCTTTTGCTTCCCGGCCTCCGCTGCCGAAAAGACCGCTTCCACACGAGAGGACCCCGGACCGTCCGGGTACCTCCGGCGCTCGCCCGCACCCGGTGCGTGACGCCCGTGTCGACGACGAGATCGGCCCCCGCACCCCGGGCACGCTCTACACCACCAGCATCAGCGCGTACGAGGTGCTGGCCGTGATCCGCGACCCTGAGCGCGCGAGCGCGCTACTGAAGCGCACCGCCCTGTGGGCGGTGATCGTCCGTGACATCTACCGCGCGGATGCCGAACCGGTCGTGGTCGGCGACACGTGGACAACGTCGGACCACCTGATCCGCGAAGGCAAGCCGGCCTACACCCCGGCGGCCTGACGACCCGCCACGGTCCGTCTCCCACCCCACCAGAGCGTCAGGGGTGGGAGACGGAGCCGTGGCTGGCCGTCAGGTCAGCCAAAGGGCGGCGGCCCCGGAAGGTCAGAGCTCCGGGGCCGCCAGTACAGGAACTCATGAAGGGAGTCCCTGTGGCTGTCAGCATGACACGCACGACCACGGCAGGTCAGGACGCCTGCCGCCGTCTTGGCGAGCACCTCCTGACCGTCGTCCGTGAGCAGGACGCCCGGATCCCCGCTGAGCGGCGCGCCCCGCGCACCGTGGCAGAGATGCGGGCCCGCCTGGCGGCCGTCGGCACGGCTCGCGGGGAGGTGACGGTATGACCGCCGCCGTCCTCAGCCTCACCGACGAAGAGCGCAAGGAACTGTCGAAGAAGGTCGCCGAGGCCAACAAGCGCTCCGAGGACCGCCCGCGGTGACGGCCGACGATCTGTACGCCCGCTACCAGGCGGCGGACAGCGCGCGCCGCGCGCACCGTTCCACCTGTACGTCCTGCATCGACACCAGCCGCTGCCCCGCCGGGCAGCGGCTGTACGAGTCGTTCGCGGCTCTGCAGGACGCCTACCTCAACCGCCTGCGGTCTCAGCGCCGTTGACGGTTTCCGCCAGTCCGACACCGCCACCTCTGTCGGCTGCCTGACCCGCCCGGCCCGGCCCCGCCCCCGTCGGCGGCCGGTCCGGGCGCGGTCCAGGGGAGCCGCGCAGCCGCGCGAGCCGAACACCCTCGCCGGGAGGCCTTGATGCCCACCGTGACCCCGACTACCCCCACCCGTCAGCCCCGTTCGTTGTGCCGGCACACCCCGCCGTGCCCGGCGGCCGTCAGTCCGGACCGCGAGGCCGCCCTCGTGGTGGCCGCTCGCCCGGAGCAGGGCTGGAGCCTGCTGTGCAACGGCGTCCTGGTCTTCGACGACACCGGCGAGCTGCTGCCCGACGGGCGCACCGTCGCCCCGCACCGGCCCGTCGCGGTCATGGCCTGACGGCTGCCTGATCAGTCCGGACCACTGACGAAGAAGGAGGCGGCGTGACCGCCACACGAACCCGTAAGAGGCCTACCGCCCGCAAGAAGCCGGCGACCCGCCCGGCGTCGCAGCCCGCCCCCTCCGCTCCTCCCGCCGCTGCCCCGGCCGGGGAAGCGGATGAGGATATGGAGACGCTGGCCCGCGTCGCGGACGCCCGGGACCGGGCCGCCGACATCATCGACACTGCGCGCGAGACGGCCGCCGCCTTCCAGACGGAGGCCGAGGCAGCGGCCGCGCGCGCTGTCGCGGCCACCTATCAGCAGGTCACCGCGGTGCTGTCCGAAGCGCAGGCCAGCGCCGCGGGCATCACTGCCGACGCCGACCAGGACGCGGCTGTCCAGCGCGCGGCAGCCCAGGACGACCTCGAGGCCGCACGCGGCGAGGCCGACCGGCTCCTGGCCGAGGCCCGCGACCGTGCCGAGACCCTCCTGAAGGAGGCTCGCGCGCAGGTCGCCGACCTGACCGAACTGGCCGCCGCCGACCGAGAGGCGATTAGCAAGGCCGTTGCCGAGCTGCGGCGCCTTGCCGAAGCCGACCTCACCGAGATCGGCGTCCTGGTCGACCAGCGCCGCACCGAGGCTGGCGCGATCCTCGCCCGCGCCCAGGAGCAGGCCGACGAACTGGTGGCCGCGGCGCAGCGGGAACTGGAGCGGGCCCGCGAGCGGTTCGCTCAGCTCGCGGCGACGGCGGCTGAGCAGTACGACGCCCGGCGGGCGGAGGCGGAAGCGCTGTACGCGGACGCGGTCAAGGCCGCCGACGACCGCCGCCGCGAGGCCGACCAGTACGTCGCCGCCGCGCACACCGAGGCGGAGCTGGCCCGCACCGAGCTGCGCAAGCAACTGCGCGCGCTCACCGACCAGTTCGACACGGAAGCCGTCGCCAAACGCAAGGCGCTGGCCGACGAACTCGCCGGGCTCAAGCAGGCGTGCGACAAGCAGCGCGAGCGGCTGCGGGAGGAAGCCAAAACCGTCACGGCGCAGCTGCGCGAGGCCGCCCAGAAAGAGGCCGACCGCATCACGTCCGAGGCGGAGCGCAAGGCCAAGGGCATCACCGATCGAGCGCAGGCGGATGAGGCACGCGCCCGCCGGCTGCTGGACGAGGCCCGCGAGGCGAAGCGGGCCAACTCCCGCTGGCGCGGCTGGCAGCAGAACCTCAGCCGCAAGGCATGGAAGACCGCCCCGTGGATCGCGCTCGCCGCCGGCGTCGGTCTCGCCGCCTCCGGCGAGTACGAGCTGGCCCGCATGGTCGGCATCCATCCTTACGTCGCCCCGCTGCTGCCGGTCAGCATCGACGTCTACTGCGTCACCGCGTTCCGCGCCAAGAAGGACATCCCCTACGCGCTGCTGCTGATGGCGTCGGCGAACGTGACGTACCACCTGTCCGAGCAGGCCCACATCGTCCACGAAGGCCAGTCGGCACCGTGGCAGCTGACCACGTTCGTCGTGCTGATCTTCGTGGCGGTCATCTGGCGCGTCCACACGCTCATGCACGACGACGGTGCGAACGGGCACGGCAGTACGGCTGCTGCGGGCGGCCGTACCGGTACGGACAGCGGAAACGGAACGCCCGCCCGTACAGGTACGCACCGGGGTGCCGACGGAACGGACACGGTGTCGTCCGGCCGTACAGGGGCCGCCAGCGGCGACCTGTACACCGCTCGTAGCGCGGTCCGGCCGTACGGGACGGGCACCGGACAGGACGGTACAGATCCTGTACACGCCGCCTCCCATCCGCCGCACGATGACGGAGCCGAAGCGGCGGTGACCAGGCCGTACAGCGACCGTACAGACGGTGTACACACCGCCTCCGACGGGGCGCGCCGTACAGGTACAGCGGCTGCCGGACGTACCGGTACGGCCAGTGCGGCCGTACAGACACGCACCGGTGCCATCAGCATCCGTACACAGTCCGACGGTGACGGTGTACCGGAGGCCCGTACAGGTACGGGCGCCGCATCCTCTCCTGCAACCGGAACCAGCGGTACGACGGGTACGGACCGTTCCGGGACGCCTGTACGGACGGACGCTGAACTCCTGCCCCTCGTACAGGGCCTGCCGCGCGACGCGGACGGCTTCGTCACCCTCTACCAGGCCCGCACCAAGCTCAGCGTCAACCAGCCCCGCGCAGTCCGGCTGCTCTCCCAGGCCGGCTTGCTCCGCCCCGAGGACGCGGACAAGTACCTGACCTGATCCGCCGTCCGGCACACACCAGTGAGGGCCAGCCCACCGGTAATGGGCTGGCCCTCGCTGCGACTGCCGGAAGCAGTCCCAGATCCCCAAGTACACCAGGAGGAAATCCCACCGTGAACAGCAACGACCCGAATCACGCACCTCTGCGCGACGTGGCGCAGAACCCGGAAGCGACCGCCCGGTACCTGGCCGACGTTCAGCGGGTCCTGCTGGACATCGGCAAGAACCTGGAGACCCTGGCGCTCGAGACCCGCGTGCACTGCCGGGGCACGCACGTGGACGGCGATCGCTGGTACCACGCCCGGCTGCGCGCCCTGCCTGTCGAGAAGGCCCTCAAGGACGTGCTCAAGCACGTCAACGGCCTGACCGAAGGGCTGGAAAAGACCGCCTATAAGCGCAACGCTTTCACCGACGAGGTGAAGGAACTCCCGCAGAAGAGAAAGGAAAAGGAACTGGAGAAGCGGCGGAAGAAGAATCCGCAACTCCAGGCCGCCCCGGGAAACCCGCAGCAGCAGGGTGCGCAGAGTCAGAATCCTGGCTATGGTAGTCCTACGTCGATTTACGACCTGGGTAACAGGGAGTCGGCGTGAACCGCCCCCTCAGCAGCGCTGAACGCTCCATCGAACGGCGTAGGAACTGGCTGAAGGCAGAGGCGGATAAAGCCCGCGAATCTCGCGGCGAGGCGGGGCAGATGGAATTCTGGCTCCGCCTGGCACGATCCCGAATGGCCAAGGACGTCAAAGCCGGTCGCGGCGACGTCTACGCCGGATTCGCGCTGATCTGCCGCCTGTTCATCACGGCGATGGACCAGCGCGTGCAGGGCAACGGACGAATCTGGAACGACCTCCTGCAGTACGCGGAGCAGGTTGTGGCGAAGCACCCCCCGCGTCACTGAACGTCGCCAGCGAAGGCCCCGCCGGGCTCCGGCGGGGCCTCGCGCGCGTAAAGCGTGCACACGTGCACGTGCACACGCGTGCACACAAGACCTCACGCTCTGTCAAGTCCCAGGAGGGAGGCGCACCGTGTCCGACGAGGACGGCAGCGGGACCTTGGTCCGCGGCCCCTGGAGCGGTGATTCCTCGTACGTGCCACCGCCGATCCCGGACTACGCCGACACCATTCCGGAGCCGGAGGACATTTCCCCCGCGCCGCCGGAGTCGCCGGAAGAGACCACGATGGAACTGCCGCCAATTCCGGCTGCTCCGGACCCGGCGACGGCACTGTACTCGGACGGAATTACGGCACCGGAAACCGAAGAAGAGGACGGAGAATACGAGGAAGGTGAATACGTCCAGCCTCGTTCTCTCGCTGACCGTCTCGGTGACTGGCTCGAATTCCGGCTGGAAAGGGCGCGGGCTAATCATGAAAGCGAAGCGCCTTTCCGTGAGGCTGAAATAGCGCGGAAGGCCGCGCTGCTGGAGGGCCGCACCGCGCAGGAAGTCGCGATGATGGAGCAGAACGGAAAGCTCCACGCCGCGATGATGAAAGCGAAGGGCGACAAAGCGGCGGCGCGCGGAAAGTCCGACGCCGACCGCATGAAGTCGTCCAGCTCCGGCCTGGGCACGGACAAGGGCCGCTCGAAGGCCGGCGGCGGGTCCTCGCGCGGCGGGGGCGGCAGCGGCGGCGGTCCTTCCCGCAACAACTCGGGTCCCGGCTCCAAGGCGCCCGGGTCGCGGGGCTCCAACTCCGTTGGGAGCGTCGGGCGTTCGGGTTCCGGGTCGACCGGGGGCGGCAGGAAGGGCTCTGACCGGTCCTCTGGCGGCCGTGCAAGCGGCTCCGGGCGTAACGGGCCGTCCGGGGGCTCGAAAGGCTCCCAGACGGGCTCTGGCAGCTCGAAGGGCGACGGCGGCCGGGGCCAGCACGGCCCTGCCTCCAGCGCCCGTGCCGAGCGGGCCCGCGGCCGCCAGGAGCGCGCCGGGGCCCGGCAGACCGCCCGGCAGGAGAGGCGCAGCGCCGGCCACGCCGCTGGCATCGCAGACCGGTCCAAGGACCGTGACCAGGCCCGCGCCAACCGGCAGCAGGCGTGGGAGGACCGCCGCGCGAAGCGGCAGGAGCGGAACGCGGCGCGCAAGGCGAAGCGGGAAGCCGCGGCGCCGGCCGACCCTGGCCGCACCACCTTGGGCCAGGCCGTCGCGGAGGAAGCCCAGCGCCGCTTCGACAAGCGCCGCGCCGACGCCAAGGACGCGAAGGACGGCAAGGCCAGCGCGGAGCAGGTGAACCTGACCAAGGACAAGGACGCCAAGGACAAGGGCACCGACGGCAAGGGCGAGAAGACCGCCAAGGACGGCACTGACGGAGCCCCCAGCGACGCAAAGGACGCCCCGGCGGACGAGCCGGGCAAGGAATCCAAGGCCGGTGAAGGGCCGTCTGACGGCTCGACGAAGCGGCGCCGGTTCCGGCGCCGGCGCACCCGCCGCGGTAAGCGGCGCCGGGAGCCGTGGGAGAGCCTGTTCGAGCCGGATGAATCCGTCCCGACGGTGGAGTGGCCCGACCGCCGCCCGCACCGTCCCACCCCGCAGTCGGACACCAGCAAGGACATCCCGGACGCAGTGATCGTCGACGACGAGGGCGACCCGTTCGGCTGGCATGCCGCCCGCCGCGCCGGCCTGCCCCGCGCACCCAGGCAACCGCGCGCCAGGCGGGGGGTCATCAAGCGCCCCGGCACCAGCCGTCCGGACACGACCGACGCACCCGGCGAGACCGAGCGGCCTGTCGCCGGCCGCCCGCCCACCAGCAGCCGACCCACCAGCACCGAAGGGAGCAGCGTGAGCAGCGCGGAGGTCAGCAGGCCGTCCGGGCAGAGCGGCCTGGCCACTCAGCACCGCACGGACATCACGTTCGACGAGTACCTGATGGAGATGGCACGCATCGCCATTCAGGCCGGCCTGGACCAGGAGCGGGCCGAAGCCCTCGCCGAAGCGCTCGGCAAGGTCGCCGACGCCCTGCGGGACATGGCCGCCGACCTGGTCGGCGACCACAACGTCACCACGACCGTCACCGACATGGTCGCGGACCTCGCCGACGCCGCGGCCCGCATGAAACTCCAGGCCGAACGCTGCGCCCAGGAGTGCGCGATCGCCTACGAGGCCGCCAAGCTCGCGGCCGCCATGGTCGCCCGCGTCTACGGCCAGGACATGGCCGCCAAGGAAGATGCGGGCCTCACGTACGCGTCGGCCGCCGCCCACCACGACTAGAAGCCGGAAGGACCTCGCCTATGAGCGACCTTGCTCCCAGCACCGGCGGCGGCGCGCCCGCGCCGGCCGACGGCGACAACCGCTACAAGGCCGTCCAGGCCAAGCTGGACAAGCTCGGCAAGGCCATGGACGAAGCCGCCCTCGAACTCGAGTCCCTGCGGCGCAGCATGCAGGCCAACGCCACCCGCACCGAAGGGGTGGCCCGCGACATCGCCAACGCCGAACTCGACGGGAAGTTCGTGGAACTGACCAACAACGTGGCGCTCGCCCTGGGCGGCGCCGCCATCCAGGTCCGCAAGCTGCACGACACCGCGCGGGAGGCCGCCGACCTCACCTACGAGACCAAGCACACCCACTCCAAGCTCTACGGCGCGCTGGACGACATCCGCTCCAACCGCCGCGAGCGCACCCCCAGGCCGGGCTTCCTCACCCGCTGAGCCCCCGCAACCCACCCCGTCACGGGCGGCCCCGCACACCTCGCGGGGCCGCCCGCGGCCGTTCCCCAGGAGTGACACCGGTGACCACGCCGCGCAGTGTCGTGCTCGAACGCCTCGCCTACACCCTCGCCGCGCCTGTGCTGGCCGTGGCCCCGAACCTCTACCCCGACAGCCCCGTCAACCAGGTTGTGCAACTGGCCGGCGCGGCCGGGATCGGCGGCTGGTTCCTCGCAGCCAAGAGCGATGAGCCCGGGGCCGGACGCAAGATCCTGCGCTGGTCCCCGCTTGTCCTGGCCGCCGCAGTCGACGTCGCCGCCGGGCATACCACCGGCTTCGGCCCGTACTGGCTGGACGGGCTGCTTGCCGCCGGATGGGCGGCGGCCGGCTACCTGGTGATGCCGTTCTCCCGGCACACCCGCCGCCGTCACCGCCCCGCCGTCGCGGCCCCGGCCCCGGCCCCGCAGCTGGCACCCGCCGAAGCCCCGGAGCCGTCCCCGGCACGGCCGGACGACGGAGCCGACCTGCTCACCCGCGACGCGCGGGTGCTGTGGGAGCAGGCCGGGATGCCCGGCCGCACGCACATCGTCAAGGCCACCCGGCACCCCGGCATGCAGCACGACATGACGATCCTGCTGCGCGCCTCGGAGACCGGACGGCCGATCACCGGCCTGTCGGAGGCGGCGGTCGCCGCCCCGTTCGGCGTGCACTCTGGCGACGTCGTCCTGGCGGAAGTCGCCATCCAGCCCGGCCGTCAGGGCGGGCCCGGCTGGATGGAGGCGCGCATCACCCCCGACGCCAACCAGCGCCGCCGCACCAAGCCGACCCCGCAGGAGCGCTGGACGGACCGGGTCGGCGGACCCAAGGGCGGCGCCCCCGGCTCAGAGCTGGTCCACAAGACCCGCGACGACGAACGCGGGGTGACCTTCTACCGGGCGAAGATGACCGACTCCACCGACACTCCGCGCATCGACCTGGCCAAGGTCTGCCGCGCGCTGAACCTGCCCGAGGACGACTCCTGCGTGTTCGTCCTCATCGACGGCAACGAGTTCCTGATCAGCGCGTTCGACACCCCGCCGCTCAGCGCGATCTTCCCCGCCACCCGCGAGCTGCTCACCCCGGACGACAAGGGCATGTACGTGTGCGGGTTCACCATCACCGGCCAGCCGGTGAAGACCATGGTGTACCAGCACGACAAGAACGCCCCGGCCCACGGCCTCACCCTCGGGGTCAGCCGGTCGGGCAAGACGCAGTACTTCGCGATCAACATGGCCGCCCAGTCCCTGGACGGCCAGGTGGTGTGGCTGTCCACCGTCCGCAAAGACGAGAAGACGACCACGCTGGGCCGGTACATCGACCGGCAGGGCTCCAACGCCCTGTGGATGGCCCGCCAGCTGCGCGCAGCGAAGGCGCTCTGCGAGATCAGGGCAGAGATGCCCTGGCCGCACGACGGCCAGCCGCACGACTACAAGCCGGGCGACTCGCGCTGCCCCTACCGGCAGCTGAATGTGTACGCGGATGAGTTCATGACCGCGGCGCAGGACGGGGACTTCGGCGAGTTCATCCAGAAGGACGGCGAGGACCTCACGGTCACCGGGCTGAAGTACGGCATCGGCTTCAACCCGGCCGGCCAGTCGCCGTTCGCGCACAACGGGTTCTCCACCGAGATGAAGGACAACCTGCGGCAGAACAGCCGCCCGGTCATCTTCAACATGGGCTCGCCCGGCGCCACCCGCAAGGCGGCGGAGGGCACCATGGAGAACGCCTACGACGTGCCGACCATCCCGGCCCGCTACTCCCGCAGCGAAGGCTCCGCGATCGAGCGGGCCATCAAGGGCGAGGCCGACCCGGAGAACGGCGTCTCCACGGGCGGCGTCGCGGTCATCGTCCTCGACAACGGCCGCGCCGTCCTCATGCGGTCGCTGTACGCGGACTTCGACACCGACCTCTCCGAGCTGTTCCCCGACGAGGTCAACCGGCTCACCGACTACGAGATCAGCGAGCTGGAGAAGCGCGGCCTGTGGTTCGACTGGAACGAGCCCGTGCGACCCGGCGAGTTCTGGCCCGAACCCGACGAGGACGACGAGGGCCAGGGCCGGTCCCGTCGGCGCGGCGGCGGAGGAGGCGGCAAGGGCGGAGGCGGGCGCGGCCCCAAGGGCGGCGGTCGCCGCTTCGAGCAGGTCACCTCTCCCCGCCAGGCGCTGGAGGCCATCAAGAGCCTCACCGACGCCTGACCACACCCACCCATCCCCGGGGCCGGCGCGCCCGAGCACGGCCGGCCCACCCGACCCCCGCGAAGGAGTACCACCCGCCGTGGCCCTCTCCATCTCCGCCGCCGTGCTGCTGGGCATCATCGTCTTCGTCCTGCTCAAGGGCGGATACGTCCGTGCAGGCTCCGCGCTGGCCTGCAGCCTGTTCGGCTTCACCCTCGCCGCCACTGGCCTGGCCCCCATCATCAACAGCGGCCTCGCCTCGCTCGCCGGACTGATCTCCAGCTTCTGACTACGCCTCTGTCCAAGGCGGGTCGGGCGTGTAGTTGAGTCCGTCGCAGAAGCGGCAGTCCCACTCCGAGGGCACCTCCCACTTGTCGACCCAGAAGCCGACCTGCTTGCCCACGAAGTAGTTCTCCCCGCCGCACCATCCGCACTCGAAGACGAACTCCACCCGATCCCCTTCCCCGTGCCTGTCGGATCGAGGATGCCCGGGGCGCAGGTGCGGTGACTACCCGCATGCCAGCCCCAACTCACCTGCTGCACAACGCCGGAGGGCGCCGCCGGAACCATCCCGGCGGCGCCCTTCGGCGTTCCTCGTAGGAGCCCCGATGACCCGCCCCGCCCCCTCCCCCACCACAGAGCACCTCACCCAGACCGCCGCACCGCCGGCGGAGCTGTCCCTCGAGGACCGGCTGGCGCTCGTCGACGCGGCGATGACCGTACGGCTGGACGAAGCCGCCCTCGCCTACGAGGTCAACACCGCGCACATCCCCACCGAGCCCGTCGACCTAGCCGACGTCGTCACCGCCCCCATCGCTCCCGTCAGCACCGTGCCCCAGCCGCTGCCAGACCTGTACCCGACGCCGGTCGCAGCGCTTCTGCAGCGGGCCCACCACCGCCTGATGACCGGTGGCTGGTGCAAAGACGGCCTGGTCGACGAGGACGGCGCGCGCTGCATGCTCGGAGCCATCCGAATCGAGGCCCGCGGCGACCGTGGCCTGGAAGCCGACGCGGCCGCCGTGCTCTTGGACGCGATTCGCCGCACGTTCGGCGACGACGTCGACTCTGTGCCGTCATTCAACGACTCCTTCGCTCATGGCCGCACACCCATGCGCATGGTCGACCAAGCAGCTCGCCTCGCCGACGCCCGCGGCCTGTAGCCCACACCCCGTCCAGCTTTTCCGTCACCGAAAGGCGACCCGATCATGAATGAGACTCCTTTACCCGGTCCCCGTACTCGTCCTGAGCCCGCTCCCCGCGCATGGCTTGCGAGGCTCGGCAGCGCCTGCGGCCGCGCACGAACCTGGGGCAGCCAACGCTTCGACGCACACGCGGCATTGGCCGCCCCATGGCGGCTCGCGCCCCTGTGGGCCAAGATCGTCACCTTGCCCGCTGCCGGTCTCATCGGCTACACCCTGGCCGGGCTCATCTACCGCCTGATCCTCTGCATGCAAAACGCCGGCGGACTGGCCGCCACCATCAACCAGCCCGTGCGCCAGTACCTGGCGGCGCACACCGCGCAGCTGCCGGTCAGTGCGGGCATCGCCATCACCGTCTGGCAGGCCGTCGGCGTGGGCGCCTTCGTGCTCGGCATCCTGCGTGCCACCGGTGCCCGTCTCATCTGGACCGGATGGGGCGCGGCAACCGCGCTCATGGTGTGGGCCGGCACCCCGGCGTCTGGCCGTCCGGTCGCGGTCGGGTTTGCCGTCCTCGCCTGGGCAGTGCTGTCCGCGCCCGTGCTCCGTGGCCTCAGCCTCGCTCCGACTCTGCGCATGCAAGCGGACGTGTACGGCGATGCCCCGCTCGCCCTCGATATCCACACCGAGGTCTACCAGGCCCAGCCCGGACCGTGCACGCACATGCCGTACCCGGTGCCGCCGCAGCTTCCCCCGTCGCTCAACTGACGATCTGGACGTTGCCTGTCCGCTCCCGCCGCCCGGCCCATCCACGGGCCGGCGGGGGCGGGCGGGGAGCCGGACCAGCCACCCGCACAGCTCCCCGCGCCCACCGCCCCCGGCTCCACGGCGGTGGGCGCGGTCATGCCCGCATCCGACAGACCACCTGGAGGACCTGCCCGTGCTCATACCCCGCCCGCGCCGCCGGATCGGCCGCCCCCGCCCCCAGCGCCCCGGCCCCCGCTACCCGCACCGGCCCGCCCGATTCCCCGGCGCCTGGAGCAGGTGATGCCACGCCCGAAGAAGAAGCACCGCCGCGAGGTGAACCGGGTGCCGCGCAACGCCGCGCTCCTGCCGGAGTACGACCGTGGCGCGGTCCCCGAAGGCTTGGTAACCCGGCGCCAGTTACGGGACCTAAACCTCAGCCCCGGAGACAACGACGGCCCGGTCGCGATTTTGCGCTGCAAGCTGTGCGCCACCCGGCCGCAGTGGTCGTGCACCCACCCCAGCCGCGGCTTCCTGCTCCGCGTCGACCTGGCCAAGCCCAAGCGCGTCCTGACACTCGCCCAGGAACGCGCCTTGGACCAAGCGATGGCAGCTCGACAGACCTGCGGCCAATGCGGGAGACGGTTCTACATCTGCCTCTCCAAGAAGCTCGGGTGCTGCCTGGAGTGCTTCGACGGCACGCCCGTGGACCCCGGCAGCTGCATGACAGCCCTGGCCTCCGGCACGCACCGGCTGGCCGCGTGAGCCGAACCCCGTCCCGGCGACACAGGCCGGGACGGGGCCCGCACACCCGGGCGGCCGCAGCACCGGCAAAGGCCGGCCGCCCCGCTCCCTCACTCCCCTTCGAGATCAGGAGAAACCCAGCATGCAGCATCGTCCCGCCGTCTTCGCCGCCCTGCTCGGATTGACCCGCGCCGGAAGCGCGATCGGCGACTACTGGGTACAGAGCGACTTCTGCGCCCGCGTGAAAGGCGCCGCCGACGACGTGCCGGTCACGTACGTCGACCCGTTCACCGACGAGAAGACCGTCCATGGCACGGCTGACGGCCGTAAGGCGTGCCTTCACCACTGCCTGACCTATACGGCCACGCAGGCGGTCATCGCCGGGGCCGGGGCCCGCGCGCTCGGGATCCGGGTCCGCCCCGCTGCCGCGGCAGCCGCGCTGGCGGTGTCCTTCGGCACTCACTACGCCGCCGACCGGCGGGTGCCAGGCATGGGCTTGCTGGAGAAGATCGCCACCAAGACCGGCAAGGGCGGCTTCTACCGTCTGACCGACTACGGCATCAACGGCGCGTTCCACCTGGACGGCGCGTGGCACCACGGCTGGGAAACCCTCGCCGCGCTCATCGCCACCAGCAAGGCGACGACCCGGTGACCGCCCGCACCCGCCTGGACCGCGTCCGCGCCTCGCTCGGCATCGCCGCGCTCGCCCTCCAGCAGATCGAGGACGACTTGACCCTGCTGGCGCTGGTCCTGCTCGCCGCTGCCGGCATCACTGCCCTGTAACCGACAACCGCCACAGAAAGAGGCGCACCCCCTACGCCTGGACAGCTCGGGGTGCGCCTCTCCCATATCCGCCCGCACGGGCAGAACGGAGATCCCATCATGCCTCCTGCCAGCGTCTTACGGCAGCATTCCCGGACACTTCTCATCACCGCGGCCGCCGTGCCGCTCGCTCTGGCGGCCCTCGCTGGCGACGACGTCCGCTTGCGCCGCCAGCTCGACGCCGCCCGCAAAGACCCGCTGACCGGTCTCCTGCGCCGCGATGCCTACACGGCCCGGGCCCGCCGGATCCTCGCCCGCCATGGCGACAACGTGGCGGTGGTCATGATCGACGCCGACCACTTCAAGGACATCAACGACGGCCTGGGGCACGCGGCCGGGGACGCCGTCCTCGCCGCGACCGGCGCCCGGCTCACCGCGTGGGCGGGCCCGCGCGCCGCCGTCGGCCGGCTCGGAGGCGATGAGTTCGCCGTCGTCCTGGAGCTGCGCGCCGATGCCCGCGGCCGCTGCTTCGAGCAGCTGCTCCGCATGCTGCGCGCCCCGGTCATCCTGGACGACGGCCGCACCGTCGACGTCGCCGTCTCGGTCGGCGTCGCGAACCCCGACGTGATCGGCAGCCGGGACCTGAGTGTCCTGCAGCGGGCCGCCGACGCCGCGCTGTACGCGGGCAAGCACTCCGGCGAGGCCACCTTCGCGGGCCCCGCGCACATCACAGTGCCGACCGTCAACGGCCGCCGGATGGGCCGCCTGGGCACCGGCCTGTGGGGGCGTGCCGCGTGAGTACCGCTGCCCGGCCCGCCGTCGACAAGGACAGCTCCAAGAAGAAGCCGTTCAAGCCGGGCCTGGTCCCGCCGCCCGGTGCGCTCCTGGACTGGGGAGACGGCCGCCACTTCGACCACTGGCAGAACGAAGCCTGCGTGCTGTGTGGCAGGCCCACGCCGTTGCGCTCCCACGCCGGCGAGGCCGTGCACAAGGCCTGCGCAGAGGACTGGATCACCGCCCACCCCGTGGAAGCGCGGTTGGGCCGGTTCGCCTCCGACGCCAAGGCACCGCCCACGAAACGCAAAGACGCCCAGGGCGCCCACGCCTGACTCCCGACGCCTTCGACTCCGCAAGGAGGGCTCATCCATGAGCCGCACCAATCAGCCTCCGGCGGTCCTCACCGCCGACACCCGGATCCCCTTCCCCCACACTCAGACGCGGCTGGCGTGCCGGAAGGACCCGGGCCTGTTCGTCCATGACTACGGCCAGACGACCAGCCCTGATGACATCGCCCGCATCCAGCAGGCCAGCGCCGCCTGCCGCCGCTGCCCCATCGCAGAGGGATGCCTCAAGTGGGCGCTCGCCAACCCCAAGATGACCACCTCCGGCATCTGGGCAGCGACCACCGCCCGGCAACGGACCGCGCTACGCCGTCGACTGCGTGAACGGCTCGGCGACAACTGGGTCGACCGCGTCGTCCAGGCCGACCAAGCACGCACCCCACGCCGCCAGCCCCAGCCGCTACGGGGGCGTGCCGCATGAGCGCGCGTGACACCGACCGCGCCCTCGCCTACCCGGAGCCGCCGGCCTCCCTGTACTGGCACCGCCACGGCGCGAAGGCCCGGCCGCTCACGCCCGCCCAGCAGCGGCGTAACCGCGAGCTGCTGGACATCGCCCAACGCGGCCACCGCCGCATCCACGCCGCCACCACAGCCGAAAGGACGTCATGACCACCGTCTCCCGCACCCGCCCGTACGCGCCGGACAGCCCGCTCGCGGTTCTGCTGGAACTCGCCGCCGACTCAACCAGGCCCGACGAGACCGAGCAGCGCCAGGACGCCGAAACCGCTGCTGCCCACCACGTCTACCGCGCCTACCCCGACACCCTCGCCCGGGCGGTCGACGGGCTCGACTGGCAGGGACACCCGACCGTCACGCTCGACGGCGGCCGCCGTATCGAACCGGCCGCGGTTGCCTGGCTGGACGGCGGGGCGTGGCTGCACCACACCCTGAACGTCAGCGAGGCCCACGGCGCCAGCGACGTCCTGACCCTGATCGTCCCCTGCACCTGCGGGCACGGGTACGCCGACATCCTGCTCGACACGGAGGACGTCCTGATCGAGATCCTCGCGGAACTGGCCCCCACCCACGGCCGGTCCCCGCACTCCGTCACGCCCGTCGACTGCCACAGCGTCCGTGCCACCCTGGCCCTCGGGTAGCCCCCTTCGGACGGCCACGATGGCCCGCCGGCGTACGGCGGGCCGCCCCGATCTCCCACCCCCCGACAAGGAGGGACCCCATGCACAGCGACACCGGCACCACCTCCCGCCCGCCGATCGTCGTCCTCTGCGGATCCACCCGCTTCTGGAACGAGATCAGCGAGGCCACCCTGTACGAGACGGCCGCCGGCCGGATCGTCCTCGCACCCGGCTGCAACCTCAAGCAGCCACACCCGCTGTGGGCCACCCCCGACAAGGCCGACCGCATCAAGCACATGCTGAACGCCCTGCACCTACGCAAGATCGACATGGCCGATGACGTCCTGATCGTCAATCCCGGCGGCTACATCGGCGAAAGCACCCGCCGTGAGATCGACTACGCCCGCAGTCTCGGCAAGCCCATCCGCTACACCCACCCCGCATCCTGACGCGACCACTGGCAGTTCACCGGCCCGGTTCCCGCCTTGCGCAAGTCGCGGCGGGAACCGGGCCTTTTCTTGTTTTCGCGCCCATCGCGCAGGTCATCATCTGGTCGGCGAGGTGATCCGAAAGCAACGCTCTAGTGCTGTCAGTGCCCGTTGATAACGTGCTTCGTCCAGCCGTGGAGTTCATGAAGGGACGGGGTACGTGCGGAATGTGACATGCCATCAGGTCAGCGAGCAGGGGTTGGCCGAGGCGCTCGACGACATCGACGGGCGGGCCTACACGCGGTGGCACTCGCTGCGGTACGGCAGCGTCTCGCCGACGCTGATCCGGGCCATGGCGGACGAACTGCTCGACCATGTCGCCGCGCGAACGGTGACGGAGCCGGGGCTCGACGCTGCGGCCGGCACGGTCGCCGTCACCGCCGCGGAGTGTGTGCACGGGGTGCTGAGCATCATGTGCTTCCCGAGCGGGGACCAGGAACTCCGGTTCCCGCTCGTCGGGGAGCGGATCAGCACGGACCCGGACGACGACGAGTTCGGGGACGGGCCCATCACCTTCCGGGACGTCGTCAAGGAGGCGCCCACCGCGCGGACCTGGCTCGACATGTTTGAGATGTGTGTCGTCAGCGGGCATGTGTGGGACTGGGAGCGGGTCACCGGGCTGCTGCTGCGCGGCGACTACGCGCCCGCCATCCGTGACGGCGTGCCCTACAACCGGTACACCTCCGTCTCCGACCCCGCCGACCTTGCCGCCATGGACGCCCTGTGCCCCTATCTCACCGAGGCGGCCGGGCATCTGCCCCGCGACTGGCCTACGGTTCCGCTGCGCAAGCCGGACGTCGGGGAGCGCGCGGAGGCCGCCCGGCGGCTCGACGAGGTCGGCGACGCGCTGAGCGCGGACCAGCGGCTGCTCCGCGTACTCCTCGACGACGACCAGCACGCCTTCGAGGACGCCCTCGTCGCCCGGCTGGTCGCGTACCGGGAGAGCGTCGAGGCCGATGCCGGTGATCCCGCGCCCCGGTCCCTCCTCCCCCTCGGCACCCTCGCCCTGGCCTGCCTCGCCGTCCAGGTCCATGGGTGGGAACTCGGTGTCCGGTCCGGGTATCTGCCGTACGGTCTGCTGGGATCGCCGGACGCGCCGCGCCGGGCGGCGGAGGGGAACCGGAACGATTTGGGCTGCTGGGCCGCCAAATAGGCCACCTGGGGTGCGGAAGTGGGTCTGGCCCGACATCCAGGACATCGTCGTGGAGACGGACTCGTCCCCACCGAGGCAGCGCGTACGTCTGTGCGATAGCCAAGGACGGAAGACCACCCTGCCCCACGTCGGCGAATGCCATCTGCCGGATCTCCACGCCCTGCGACCCCGGTAGCCCCGACGGCGCCGAGCCTCAGTCCGTGACTTTCGCGAGGGTCCGAAGGACACGGCCTTGCGGGAGACGGGCCGGTACGGCGAGGCGATCGACGCCCTCACCGAGGCCCCGGACCAACATCTTCCACGAGCTGGGCGACCATCACCGAGAGACGGAGGCTCTGCGCGCCGCGGCGATAGAAGGGTGCGCATCCTGTGCCGAGGAAGGGCAGCCAGAGCAGTCGTCTCCTGACTGTTGAGCGCTTGCGACATCGTCGGCCATGGGGGTCCCTGCTCCGGATCTGCCCCCACACCCGTGCGGCCATGCTGGCGCGCCGCCGACCAGCTCAACGCGCAGCTGCCGTTGGACGGGTCCGGACTCGTGGCGGAGGCGACCCTGTTCGACCTCAGTAACCATGCCTCCTGCCGCGACCTTGGCTACCTTCCCCTGTGATCCGTGGACCCGTACGAGTTCCTGGATCGTCTTCTTCTGGTCCATGGGCGGGACGTCGACCCGGTGGATGTTGGCGATCAGCGCGTAGCGCACGTGTCCGTGTAGCGGATGGCGGTCTTCTCGGTGATCCCGAAAACGAGCGCGAGGTGGAGCGGGTCGGCGCTGTGGATGAGGGCCTCTTCGAGCTGGCGGTCGGCGCCGAGCTGCTCGAGGGTGGCGGTGAGGTTGCGGGTGGCCCAGGTGGTCCAAAGCCTGCCTGCCGGGCCGAGCTCGACCGGTCAAGCACCCTGTCAGCGCGGTTATCCGCAGCGGCGTGGCGTGTCCCTAGGCGCTTGTTGTCCGCGGACAACAAGCGCAGACGGCTCCGGCGTCGAGGGTTGTTCGGCAGCGATGCCCCGGTCACAACACACGATGAGGCCCTGTCCCGCCTGGTTCGCGCCGGGTGGGGACAGGGCCTCATCGCGTGCTTGCAAGCAGATATCAGACGGGCTGCTGCAATTGGATCAGCTCACGCATTAGCGCGTCGTACTCATCAGGATGCTGCTCGCGCAGGGCCGTCAGCATCGTGCGGGCGCACTGGGCAAAGACGCTGGGCTCCATCTTCCGCTGCAGATGCAAGGCGATGAACGGAGCGTCGTCGTACGGCAGCTGGCGTGGCGTGCTGCCATCGTGGCGGCCCGGTGCGTCCGTAGCCTCATTCGCCAGCGGCTCCGCAGCCTTTGGAGCCTGCTCAGCGCCGGCACGGGAGGGACTGCGATCCTCCCTCCGTTCCTTGTTGTCCGCGGACAACAAGGTCTTCACATCGGTGATCTTCTCCTCGGTCGCCGACGCAGCAGGGGCGGCATCGGCTGCGTCCGAACGACGTGAGTGGTCAGGTTCCTCGTTCGCGGGGTGGCCCTGGGTGGGCACCTTGGCGTTGTTGTCCGCGGACAACAACGTGCCAGATGCCTTCGGCTCGGTGGGCGCCTCGGAAGACTTGTTGTCCGCGGACAACAACTTCTCGCGCGCGGCAGCCACAGCCGCCTTCTCCAAGGCCTTGGAGCGGGCGAGGGACTCCTTCGTCTCATTGAGGTAGTCCAGCAGGGCGGGAGCGTCGAGTTCGGGATTGTCCTTCAGCTTCCGGGCCAGGAGCCGGCCATCGCGTTCGGACATGCTGCCAGAACTGAGCATCGCCTGGATCTCATCCGGCAGCTCTAGCAGGACGAGCTGGTTGGTCACCCACGACCGGTCCTTGCCCAGCTGTTCAGCGGCACGGGAGCGGGCACCTCGTTCATTCTGCTCCGCGCAGACGTTCACGAGTTCCTGGACGCCCCGGGCGCGTTCGATGACGTCGAAGTCCTCACGGTCGAGGTTCTCCTTTAGGAGATGGTTTATGAACGTCTCGCGGGAGGATGCGAGGTCGTCGCGGACGACGAAGTCCAGGGCGTCGAGCCCGACGTGGACGGCGCTGCGGAAGCGGCGTTCGCCGTTGACCAGGACGTGGTGCGCGGAACCGATCCGCTCCGCGTGGTCGGGCCAGAGTGCGAGGTAGGCGTCGCGGGTGACGGCTACGCAGGCGGCGAGCTGGACGTTCCGCAATTCCTCGCCGAAGCGGGTCAATTCATCGTCCGTGCCGAAGTTGCGACGCGGGTTGAGGGGAGTGGGGGAGACCTCGTCCAGGTGGATGCGGACGAGTTCGTAGGCGGGCACATCGCCTTGGGCGACGGCCTTGGCGCGGCCTCGGGCGCTGCGTTCCCGGCGTACCTGACCGAACGATGACCCGGTGCCGAGCTTGTCTGCGACGCTCATGCGCTGATCCTCCGAGCCACGGTCCGCATAACCTCCGACTGCTCACCGTAGGGGGCATGGACCAGAAGAGGCTGCTTTACCCGGACGGCTTCCCGCTGGTCCTTCAGCTCGGGAACGATGGCGATCACTGGCGGGTCGCCCATCTTCTGCCACTCCTCGAGGGAGGACGTCGCCACGTAACCCTTGCGGGCGTCGTACAGGTTGACCACGAAGCCGAGCCAGGCGATGTCGACGTCTAGGTCGCCGGTCAGGTCCTGCACCTGGTCGTAGAGCATGTCGAAGGCGTCGGCGGAGGAGTCCTCGGCCTGGACCACGACCACGACGCCGGACGTGTTCTCTTCCTCGCTGTCACGGGTGCGGCAGTAGTACAGCGCGGTGTCCATCGAGTAGCCCAGGCTGGGAGGACAGTCGACGACGATGAAGTCGAACTCCATCTCGAGCGGCTCAAGCGCCTTCTCCAGCGCGGTCTCCTTGACGCGCACGAAGCGGCTGGTCGCTAGCTTCGCGTCAAGTAGGAAGGCATCCTTGCACGAGGGCAGCAGCCAGAGGTGGTCTTCGAAGTCGCCGCCCTTTATCGGCACGAGCAGGTCACGGAGCTCGCCCTTCGCTTCGCCCAGCATGTGCTTGGCGAGGCTCGGACTGTCGATGTCCAGCATCTGGTGGCCCAGCTGCACGGTGAGGTGGCCCTGCGGGTCAAAGTCGATGAGCAGGGTGCGGTGCCCGGACTCGGCGAGGGCCTGGGCCGTGCCGGCCGCCACCGAGGTCTTGCCCACACCGCCCTTCTGGTTGGCGAAGATGAACCGGCGGGCTCCTGTCTCCCGCGGCGGCTTCGGCCGCGGGGAGGGGTTGCCGTCGAGCCAGAGACGGATCGCCTGGGCCACTCCCTGGTTATAGGAGATACCTCGTGTCTTGCAGACACTCTTGAGCTTGCCGTACAGCCCGGTCGGCAGGTAGGTCGAGAACGAAGATCCGCCGCCGGTGGCAACCTCGGGACGCGGCTTCGCCTTTCGCCAGGCCTCAACGCCTTCCGTCACGGCATCCTGGATGTCTCTGTCCAGTTCCGCTGCCCGGACCTTCAACTCCTTACGCAGGTCGGCAGGCAGCTTCGCTACTACCTTTTCCCGATCACTCGGGTCGTATGGCGCGGTCATGGCGCTACCTTACTCACCCCTGGAGCGATATTGGTATTACCGGGTCGTGTCGCGGTTGCGTTTGTTGTCCGCGGACGACAAGCTCCGCCCAGGCGCCGTGAGTAGGGCAGCTGATGGATTACACGGCAGGGGCCCCGTCTACTGCTCGCCTGCGCGCCGGTCCCGGGCAAGGGAGGTGCTCAGCGGCGACCGCCGCGCGGGCTGAACCCTGAAGGTCGGAGTCCGTCCGAGAAGTGGTGGAGCGTCCCGTCGTGCTGACTGTGCCGATCCCGACGGCACCCTGCCTGGCCGTTCGGCTGAGCGGGGAGCCGTACACCCTGCCCACGGACGCCGTCGAGTGGGTGGAAGCCCTGGCCGCCCTGCGCATCCGAGCCGGGTCCGCGCGCCTCTACCCCTTCCGCGAGCAGCTGGCCCGCGCCTGCGACCGTGCGGCGCACGCCCTGCGCGAGGCCGAACCGGATCAGGCCGACTGAATTCCACCACTGCGCCCATGCACTGAGGCCCGTCACTGAGTTGATCGCGAGGACATGCTCGGGCGCGGTGGCGGGGATTTGATCGGCCTTGGCCACAGCGAATCACCAGCACAGCAGTGCACGGGACAGCCGAAGCGCCCCCACCCCGTCATCAACGAGCCGCGCAGACACGGCTCGATGAACACAGAACGCCTGTCCGACCGAAACTGGACGCCGCGGGATGCTCCTCACGCGCAACCAGTGTCCTGAACCGGCACTTTGCGGCATCGGACTTCGCCTCGAAGTGATCGTTTGTCAGTGCCTGCCGTCAGCATGGTGGCTGCGCAGGGACTGGATGCTTCGGGGGAGGATCACATGCCGTTCGTACGCGACTACGTACGTTCCGATGGGACACCGGTTCGGGGGCACTCCCGGTGGGCGCCGGGTGCACGCCGGGAGTTAACCATCCTGGCGGTGGCCGCCCTGGCGGTCGTCGGCTTCGGGCACAACAACGCCCACGAAGACAGACCCACAAGTCCCCGACCGGGATCGAGGGGGCCGTACCCGATCCACTACGACCAGCTCACCGGCAACCCGCCCCAAACCGTGCTGCCGCAGCCCACGGTGTCCTACCCGATCAAGTTCAAGACGCAGAAGGCGAAGCCGGCCGTGCCCAGGCCCACGGTGTCGTATCCGATCGACTTCTCCACGATGGGCGGTGGCCGGTGACCCGACGTCCGCCCGCACGTCGGCGACCGGCCCGACGTCCCAGCCGCAGGCGCCGGCAGCAGCAGGACGCCCAACTGGTCACCATCGGCGTCGCCGCTGTCGCAGCCGTCGCTTTGACCGTCATGGTGGTCAACTGGCTGCTCGCGCACTGGTGGATCCTCCTCGTCGCCGCCCTGATCGCGCTGCTGGGCGGCGTGGGATGGTGGCAGCAGCGGTCACAGCGCGCCCAGTGGCAGCAAGCCCAGGCACGCGCACTGCGCTACACGATCGCTCAGATGGATGCGCTCGCCCACCGACAGTTCGAGCACGCTGTCCGGGACCTGATGCACCGCGATGGATGCGCAGACGCCGTCCAGGTCGGGGGCCAGGGTGATCTCGGTGCGGATGTGAAGGCCACCGATCCCTTCGGCCGGCGCTGGGTGATTCAGTGCAAGCACCGTAAGAACGGGGACCGGGGAGCCGCCGTGGGCACCCCCGACCTGCAGGTGCTCAACGGCACAGGCCGTCCCGTCCACAAAGGCGACGTCGTCGTCATGGTCACCAACGGCAGAATCACCCAGCCCGGCCGCACCTTCGCCCAGCAGCAACGACTCCACCTTGTTGACCGCAGGGTCCTCGCAGAATGGGCGGCCGGCTCCCGTCCCCTGTGGGAGCTGCTGCGAGCGGTACCCCCGCCGCGGCAGCCGACAGCTCAGCCCTAGCCGGAAACGTCCCGCATCGCCTGCCCGCGCATCCGAGTGATCCAGCCGCAGAGAAGCACTTTGCCGCCAACCAGCACCAACTGAGCTGCCCCCAATAGGGATTTCTGGCTACATCAGAAGGCTGGGAGGTTGTCTGAGGGGGAGGACTGGCCGCGTGGTGTTGTCGATCAACGTGCGTTCCTGCTGGCGGTCATCATCTACTTCCGGCTGCGCCGCCGGACCGAAGCCCGCAGCCGCAACGACGAGTTGCTGACCGTGATCATCGTCATGGCCTTCGGCGTTCTCATCGCCCCCACGGCCTTCGGCCAGGGGGTGCTCCACACTGTGGGGCAGCTTGCGGACGGGATCACCCGGTCAGGCCATTGAGTGCCGGAGTCTGTTCACTTCCCGGCGGGAGTGTCGAGCCGGGCGGCACTGTAGGGCGTGAGGTCAGTATGGATGCGCTTGAACCGGAGCCGCGGTGAAGCGGTGGCGGTAGACGTCCCCGGCCTCCGAGCAAGGGAGGCTGGGGACTCACTGCTGGGCGGGGTTGTGGTATCGCGGGGCGAGTGTGCTGGTGGACGAGCGCGGAGCCCGATTCCGCCGCGGCGATGCGATCCACCGCCTCGCCGTCGACCAGTCCGGGCACGCACACGACCTCGCCGGTTTCCAAGGCCCTCAGCGAAGCGGTCACCACGTCCAAGGCTATTGGTGTACACGTCAACTATGAGCTGTCCGCGGCGAGTTGTAGGTGACGGCTGCGAGGGGGATGCTGATCTGCGGCGTGTCATGCGACAAGTCAGCAACGGGGGAGTCGATGGCCACTGTGCGGGAAAGCGACGTCCTGGAGGCGTCGCAGGTGCGGATCTTCTCGGCTGCTGGTGAAGTGGTCGGCGCTGGGCTTCTCGTCGCCGCCGATGTGGTGTGCACCTGCGCCCATGTCGTCACCCGTGCGCTCGGCGTACCGGATACTGCGGAGCCCGGCACGCCGGTAGACCTCGACTTCCCGCTGCTGGGTGGCCGCCCCCGGGCGCGCGCGAGGGTGGTGTCCTGGCGGCACGGCGGGGCGGACGTCGCGCTGCTGCGGCTCGATGCGGCGGTCGAGGGTGCACGGCCCGTGCCGCTCGTCGACGGGACCGGCGTATGGGGGCACACGTTCCGGGCGCTTGGCTACCCGGCTGGTGCCGACCACGGGGTATGGGCCTCGGGCACGCTGCGCGCCGGGCAGGGCTCGGGCTGGGTGCAGATGGAGGTGCAGGGGCCGGGGCCGCGTATCTCGGCAGGGTTCAGCGGGGCGCCGGTCTGGGACGACGCACAGGACGGCGTCGTGGGGATGACGGTTGCCGCACACCGGGGCGAGCGCACGGCGTATCTGTTGCCATCGGCCGAGCTGGTCGACGAGCGAACGCTTAGGCCGCGTTGCCCGTTCAAGGGGCTTACCGCGTTCACGGAAGACGACGCGGAGTACTTCCACGGCCGCAGCAGCGACACCGCCCGCGTGTACACGGCTGTGCGCAGGCGGCCGGTGACACTGGTGGCGGGGCCTTCG
This sequence comes from Streptomyces sp. NPDC020299, assembly GCF_044387825.1. NCBI lineage: Bacteria > Bacillati > Actinomycetota > Actinomycetes > Kitasatosporales > Streptomycetaceae > Streptomyces > Streptomyces sp. NPDC020299. Next base: position 38,003 of record NZ_JBIRWL010000031.1, on the reverse strand, counting down.
GGGTGCGGGAAGTCGTCTCTGGTACGGGCAGGGTTGCTGCCCCGGCTGCGGGCCGAGGGCATGAGTGTGAGCGAACTGCGTCCGGTGCCCGGTGTGCGGGCGTCTGCGGTGCTTGCGCGGGCGCTGATGAGGGTTCTTGAGCCGGGCCTCGGCGAGATTGCACGGCTGGGCAAGGCTGAGGACCTGGCAGGGCTGCTGGAGCAGGATGACGATGTGCTCGCCGAGCTGCGCGGCAGGATTCTCGCTCGCGGCGAGAGTGCTGGCCGTGTGCTCTTCGTCGATCAGCTCGAGGAGTACGCGAGTGCCGAACCGGCCGCCGCGTGCAACTTGCTCAGGCTGCTCGGCTGCCTGGCGGGCAAAGACGGCGCGTCCGTGCTGCGGGTCGTCGCCACCGTGCGTCCCGACTCCCTCGCCGTGCTGGTGACGGCCGGCACGTCCGACCTCGTCAGTGACGCCGTGCAGTTCCTCGCGCCACTGGCCTCCGATGACCTAAAGCGGGCGGTGACCGCCCCCGTTGACGCCGTGGCGGGGCTGTGGTTCGAGCCAGGGCTGCCCGAGCGAATCGTTGCGGACGCGGGGGACGAGCCTGGGCGGATGCCGCTGGTCCAGTTCGCCCTGACCGAGCTGTGGAGGCGCCGCAGCCGCTCAATGCTCACCCACGCCGCCTACGACGATCTGGGCGGCGTTGCGGGCGCCCTCGTTGGATACGCTGACGACACCCTTGCCGAGCTTACGCAGGCCCAACAGAGCTGTGCCCGGAGGCTGTTCGTGCAGCTGGCCCGGCCCACCGACGGTGATGCCTTCACTCGCAGGCCCACCCACACTGCCGACCTTGCCCCAGAGCTCCTCGCCCTGGCACGGGTGCTGGCCCCTAGCAAGCTCGTCGTCCTGTCTCCTGCCCCGGGCGGCACTGAGCAAGAGGAGATCGTTGACCTGGCGCACGAGGCGCTGACCGAGTTCTGGCCCCGCCTGCGGCGATGGCTCGTCGATTCCCGTGACTTCCGCCTCTGGCAGGAACAACTGCGGGACGACCTGAACCGATGGCAGGCACAACACCACGAGCCCTCACGTCTGTTGAGTGGAACCGACCTGGCCGAGGCCGACCGCCGGCTGGCCGCGCATCCGCAGGACATCTCCTCTGACGAGCACCTTTACATCCTGCTCAGCCGCCGCCACTCCCGGCGCGGGACCCGTCTCAAACAGGCCGCGATCGGCTCGCTGGCCGTTCTCACCGTTCTCGCCGTCATACTGGCGCTCTCCACCTGGCAGAGCCTCAAGCGCACCGAGCAGCAGCTGCGCACCCAGGCTGCGGGCCTTCTCGCCCAGGCCGCCGAGGGCCGTCCAGGCAGCGACCCCGCCACCGCGTTGCAGTTGGCTCTAGCCGCCTGGAACACCAAGCAGACCGGCGATACCCGCCAAGCCCTGCTGCACCAGTACATGCGAGGGCAGTACCTGACGGGCAGCTACCCGTCGGTGTGGCAGGGCCGCATCACCGACATGGACGCCACCCCGGACGGCCGCACCCTCCTCGTGCAGTCGAAGCCCGGCGGCGGCGACCGCCTCACCGTCACCGTGATCACCGGCTCTCTCCAGGGCAAACCCCTGGCACAAGAGTTGAGCGGCGTCCCGGAAGGGAAGCTGCTAACCGCCATCAGCCCCGATGGCCGGGTCATTGCCGCCACCGCAGGCGGCGGGGTGCGGCTATGGCAGCTGAGCGACCCGAAGCACCCCGTCGTCCTGGACCTCGGCGACCACAAAGCCGCCGAACAGGCCGGTGGATCCCTGGACTTCAGCAGCGACGGAAAGCGATTGCTGCTGGTGATGGACGACAACTCCATCGCGTGCAACAACGGCACCAAGCCGTGCACCCCCGCCTTCGCCGAAGCATGGCAGGTCGCCTCCGGCGCCCGCATTCACACCGCAAAGCAACTCGTACCGAAAACCGGGGTGCAGGACGCCGCGTTCACCTCCGACCCCGACACCATCGCGGTGGTCAGCTACATCAACGGGGGCGACGGGCGTATCGAAGTCCGGGACCTCACAAGCGGCCGTCTGCGGTACCGCCTCACCCAGAGCGCCTTGTCCTCGATCCCCCTCGGGATCCTCAGAGCCAGCGGCGAACTCGTACTCAAGACGGATGGCACCACGACGTACGCCCGCACGCTCGGCCGCACCCCCGGCCGAACGATCAAGATTCCCACCATGGGCAGTGCGACCGACGCTACCGGCCGCTACGGCGTCGACGGCTCGACGAGCACCGACGACCTAGGCGGCGTGCCATCGAACAGCGGCTATGCCGAAGCGACCCTGACCGATCTGCGCACCGGGCGCACGTACCGGGCCCGCATTCCGACCTCGGGCGAGGGCTACACGGGCGTCGCGGCCACACCCCGGACGGGTGGCGGGCTCACCGTCCTCGTCCCTGTCGGTACGGCCCTGATGGCGGTACGCGCCGAACCGGTGGGCGGCGAACAGTTCCAGGCGAACGCCGACCGGGGGGAGCGGTACACCGCGTCGCCCGATGGCCGCTTCGTGGCCCGGGCCACCGGACAGCGACTCGAGGTCATGAATGCCTCCCGTACCCTGCGTCGTTCCGTGAAGTTGCCGGTCCCCGCCAGCTACGGAGACTGGACGCCTACCTGGACGGCCGACTCACAGCGGATCGTGGTGTGGGGCCAAGGCGGCGACCTCTACCGCTCGTACTCCGCCAGGTATCTGAGCGACAGTGTGCCGCTCGACGAAGCCGTACCCGGAGCAAAGAAGGTGGACAGCGTCGCCGCGCTCCAGGGCAGCGAGATCGCACTATTGACCGAAAACGGTACCCTCGCCCGCGTCGACGCAGCCGACGCGAGGCTGCTCAACCGGCCCTTCCTTGTCCACCCCGCACCCAACTCCGTCGCCCCGCTCTCTGGCGCTTTCCTCACGAGCCAGCTCATCACCCGCCCCGGGCACCCCGGACAGGTCGCCGCAGTCACCAATGACGGAGCCTTGCGCGGCGAGATCCTGCTGTGGAACACCCGCGCTCCGCGGCTCATCACAACACTGCGGGGACCAGCCATCAGCGTGCCGCCGCCGGGGGGTCGATCCGTCACGAGCGCGCTTGCCTTCGACGCCGACGGTTCACACCTCGCGGTGCAGAACTCCGACGGCCAGGTGCACGTGTGGGACGTCGACCACAGAAAGCAATCGGCCCGCAGCGCCCCCCGCTCAGCCTCCGACATCCTGGTCGGATTCGGGCCCGGCGACAGCGTCGTTACGTTCCTCTACGCCAAGAAGCAGATCCAGATCTACGACCTGACGGGCGACGGCGCCACCACCACCCTGACCGCTGCTGTCGGGAACAGCAGCGACTGGACGGTGGGCTTCGTGCACGGCTCCCACCTGACCCTGGACAACGGCGCACTGCGCCAGACCTTCGACCTGAGCCCCGACGCCCAGTTCCGCACCCTTTGCGCTGCCGCAGCCCGCGACTTCACCGAGGCAGAACGAAAGCTGCTACCGGAAGGGACCCCATCGAAGCAGCCCTGCGCCTGACTGGCCCTGGGAGTGCCAGGTGCCGCACCTCAACTGCCACGATCGTGTAACCGAGTTGCTCACTGCCCAGCCCACGCTCTTCCTTTCGGCACAATTCTGATCATGACCGGTTCACAGGAATTCCCCCTTGTCGACGGTACGACGGTTCGGTTCTTGATCACACAGGAGGGACAATCCGCCTCGGAGGAAGAGAGCTTCCCGGACGACATCGGTCCGCTCGTCCCTGTGGCCCGGCGCGGACAGGTCGTTGCCGCCGTTGCCGCCGATGTGCTGCGCACCACGCTCAAACCGCTCGGCCCGTTGGTCCAAGAGGTGCATGACGCGGTGAGCGTCGGCCCTACTCCGCCCACCGAGGTTGTCGTCACCTTTGGCGTGCAGCTCGGACAGGACCTGAAGCTGGGGGTCGTGAACGGCAGTGGGCAGGCGCATCTGACGGTCACAGCCACCTGGAAGCCGGGACGCGACGGAAGCGACGGTTCATAGCCATGAAGGCTGCCGTTGCCTCTCGCGCGACGCGGTCCAGAACGATGAGCCCCGTGCATCAAGTCATATGCAAGGTTTCGCACAGGCCCCGTTGCGGATCTCGCCGGGCAGGTCGTACTTGGTGATGTTGTCCTTCCGAGCGCACTGTGCCCTCGGTCGGGTGAACTTCCCCGGTGCTGGCGAACCGATGTCGCTGCCCCAGCGTCGACCCGAGCATGAGGCTGATCAGGGACGACCACGTTGCGGAACCGGGGCTCATCGTCGTCGACGTCGCGGCCGCGGATGACGACACCGCTTTCGCTTTCCCAAAGGCGCTCGCCGGACGCTGGGCAACCGCGACAGACGACCGGACAACCCGTACGCCCGGTGAGCCGGGCGTACGACTGCGCTGCTACCTCGATCTGCGCCAGGAGCTCCCCGTCGTGGCCGGCCCGACCACGAAGCCGCCCACGGCCTGAGTGACTGGTTTTCAGAGCTCAAGGTCAAAGAGGAGCTTCGTCGTGTGCTGTCGTGGTCGTGTCATTGCCCGGGTTGTGCTCGTTGGGCGGTGACGCTGGTGCAGCGCGGCGGTCTCATGCCTGCATCAGGCGTCGCCAGGAGGCGCGTAGGTGATGCCGACGTCTCCGGCGGAGGTCGCGGCGAGGGCCGCGACCTTCCAGATCGCGGCGGGAACGCCAGCCCGGGGGCCGTCGCAGGCGTCATTGAGGAGATCCACGGTCAATCCCACGGAGAGTGCCCCAACGCGCCGATCACGGTCACGCGGGCCCGGTAACCAGGCGAGGCCAGCACGGGCCGCGGCGCCGTCCGGTGCGCACCGGCCTTCACCCTGTTTCCGAGCCGCGCCGGTCCGGTCGGTGCGCGTAAGCAGGCGTCGGGGGCCGGCGAAGGCCCCGGCAGCTACCGGCCCCAGCCCCAGCCCCCATTTTTCGTCGAAGCGCGGGGCGGCTGCGGCATAGGCTGGTGGTGCTCGGGGCTACCTCGGAGGTCTGCCATGCCCCGAACCATCTGGTCCGGTGCCATCTCGTTCGGCTTGGTCACCGTGCCGATCAACGTGGTCAGCGCGACCGAGGACCACAGCATCCGGTTCCACCAGTACCACCTGACCGACCAGGGGCGGGTCCGCTACCGCAAGGTGTGCGAGCTGGAGGACCGGGAGGTCTCCCAGGACGAGATCGGCAAGGGCTACGAGCTGACCAAGACCCAGGTCATCCCGATCACGGACGAGGACCTGAGCAACCTGCCGCTGCCGACGGCGAAGGCCATCGAGATCGACGCGTTCGTGCCGCTGGGATCCATCGATCCGATCCGGGTCGCCGAGGGCTACTACCTGCAGCCTGCCGGCCAGGTCGCGGCCAAGCCGTACAAGCTCCTTGTCCAGGCCCTCGGCCGCTCCAGCAAGGTAGCCGTCGCGAAATACGCCTGGAGCGGCAGGGAGAGACTGGGCCTGCTCCGCGTCCGCGACGATGTCCTGGTCCTGCACGCGATGCGCTGGCCGGACGAGATTCGCGACCCCACCGAGCTGCTGCCACCGCCGGTCCAGGTATCTGACGAGGAGATCGAGGGAGCCCTCGCACTCATGGACACCTTGACCGTGGACAAGCTGGAAGGCCCCGACTTCCAGGACCGCTACACCGAGGCAATCACCCAGATCATCGAGGCGAAGCGCGAGGAGAGGCCGCTCCCCGAGGCGCCCGAGCCGGAGGAGCCGCCGCAGGTGCTGGACCTGATGGCCGCGCTGCAGGAATCGGTGTCGAAAGCCAAGGCGGCCCGCGGCGAGGCCGACGCCGAGGTGCACGAACTGCCGAAGCAGAAGAAGGCCGCCGCGAAGAAGACGACCGCGAAGAAAACGGCAGGTCGGCGAGGGCGCAGCGCCTAGTCGAGGATGCCGAGTGCTGTGTCCGGTCGGCAGTGGACGCAGGCCGGCACCCGCTGGCGCAGTGCCTCCATAGCCTGCTGCCGGGTTACCGGGCGGCACCGTCCGCTCTTGGCCGCTGCCCAGCACTCACCGGTGTGCACGGCGTCGACGTTCGTGCGGTTGAGCCCGTACTGGATCAGCCAGTCAGGCGGAGGCGGCCGCCTCTCCGCTCCTTGGCGCCGCTCCGTCTCGCGTCGTTCCTCCTCGGCGATCCACCGGTCGATGACCCGCAGCTGCCTCACGGCCTGCTGCTCGACGACGCGCCGGGCGAAGCGCAGCGCCTCGAGACGCGAGAGCGGCTGCTCACCACTCATCTGCTGCTCCCGGTTGCCGTGTCTCCGCTTGCCCACGAATTCGAACAAGTGCTCTAATTGCATTATGCACCGCGTTGACTACCTCACCGACACCTAGGAGCGCATCGTGCGCTGCATCCGCCGGCACATCGCTGATCACGGGCACGCGCCGACGATGCAGCAGATCGGGGCGGCCGTCGGCATGCGGAGCAGGGCGTCGGTGCACTACCAGCTCACCGAGCTGGAGACGAAGGCCGCGATCGTCCGCGAGCCGGGACGGGCCAGAGGGATCCGCCTCGCGTGAGCAGTCCCGGCCGCTATCACCTGCTGCTCGCTTCGGGTGGCCGGCCGGTGCAGCACGGCTGGTGGAACCGCTCGGAAGTGGTGTGGGACAAGTTCCGCCGCTGGGTCGGCGAGTACGGCAGCATGCCCGGCGCCCGCATCAGCCTCACCGACCAGGACACCGGTGAGATGCTGGCTTCCTGGCCGGATCAGGGGTAGGCCGGGGCGGCGGCTACTCGCCGGCTGGGTCTTCCTGGGCGTACCGGACGGCCTTCTTCACGGCCTGCTCCAGCTGGTAGCGGCTGGCTTCGGTGGCTTCGGCGTAGGCGGTGATGGCCGCCTGTACCGTCTCGGAGGCCTCGCGCCAGCGTCGCCACTGGGCGTCGTACTCGTCACCGCTGAGGCCCGCGAGCTTCGCGCGTTCTTCCTCGGCGGATCGTTCCAGCTTGATCAGTTCATCGGGTACCTCGGCCACGAGCATGGATCCTAAGCGGCGGGTGCGACGGGCCGACGATCACACTTACCGCCCGATCGGGTAGAGCTGCCACGGCACGTGTCGGCGCGGGTGAGCGGGGTCTGGTGCGTCGAGGTGCAAGGCGGAGGAGGGAGCCGACGCTGTGCGTGGGTGATCGACGACAACGCCGCAGATCGGCGTGCCAGACCCCGCGTCTGCGGCATGATCCGCCGGACAGCCCCTAGACCGGTCGGTCTCCGGGAGCATGACCGAATCCCTCCAACGGTGATTCACCAGCCCCTACGCTCACTGCATGGTGTGGCTGAACCTGCTGTGGGGCGTGTGTGGCGCGCTTGCCATGGACGGGCTGGACATCGCCAAGGCGGTTCGCCAGGACCACTGCTTTCCCTGGCGTGACCGTGAGACCAAAGAGCCGCTGTGGCGTACCGAGTACATCGTCATGGTGCTCATCAACGCGGCGGTCGGGGGGCTCGTGGCAAGCGCTATGGGCCTTACCGACCCGCATGGCATCAGCCCCTGGGTAGCCGTGGGCCTCGGCGCCGGCGGTATGGCCACCCTCCAGAAGGCCACGGCGCAGATCCCCCTGACCGAACCTCCCGCTGCCGTCCGCGTGGAGCCGTCCCACCTCCAGGAGACGTGGGACGAGTCGGTGCGCACCCTCCGGTCCGGCACGGCGCCTCCGCAGAACGCCAACGGCGACGCGGAGCCCGAGGGGGCGAGTTCCGGTACTCCGAGCACCGGTGCCGCCTCGCCGACTCCGCCCCGCCTGCACCGGCCGCAGCCCGAAGGAGGGGCCGAGTGATGGACACAGGCACCCGGACGGGTCGCGTCATCGCCTTGCTCTCCCGCCGCGCTGCTGCCTTCGAACCCCGACCCGGGGCACCCCGCAGCCCCGCCGAGGGGTACTACCGTGCCCGCCTCACCCGGCAGGCGGCCACTGCCGCTCCGCCCCCTCCGGCGTACCCGGCACACCAGGCCGAGGCGGGCACCGGCACCGACGAGGCGACGGTCGTCGGCCCACCGCGGCCCTTGCATGACGCCCATGTGACGGGCATGCGCGGCGGTCGTCGGGGCATCGTCGTCCTGCTGACCGCCTTGATCGCGTGTGTAGGGACCGCGGTGGCCTTCTTCACCGTGAACGCCCCTGTTTCCGTCGACGGATCGAAAAGCGCCCTTGCCGCGCTGGCGATCAGCCCGGACGGCAAGGTCGTCGCCTCCACCACCGGCTCCTTCTCGATCCGGCTGCGCTCGACCACGACCGGTGACACCCTGGCGACCATCAAAGATCCGGGACTTGTCCGGGTCGTCTCCATCAGCCCCGACAGCAGGATCCTGGCGGCCGGTGACGCCGACGGAACCGTCCGGCTGTGGGATCTCACGACGCCCGACAGGCCTGCTTCGCGGGGAGTTTTCGCGAGCAAGGGCCACGGCCATGTCGGCTCCTTGGCGTTCACCTCCGACGGGACGGCGCTCACCGTCACGTACGAGCGGGACACGGCCGCGCTGTGGGACGTCCGCACAGGGCGAGCCGTCAAATACCTCGCCCTGCCCGGTCTCACCGCGTCGGCTGTCACGGGCAGGATCCTCGCGACCGCCGACTACCACGGGACCGTGCGTCTGTGGAATCTCACCGAACCCCGCGATCCCGTCCTGGTATCGAGTTTCACCACCGGCGACGACCATGACATCACCGACCTGGCCCTGGGGTCCGACAGCGGTGTTCTCGCGGTCGCCGGGTACGAGGGCGACGTCCAGCTCTACGACATCACCAAGGTCCAGAGTCCCGCCAGGATCCAAGCCCCCCAGATCCGTGGCCACGACGGCGTCGTGACGATGGCTTTCGGCCCCAACAACGACGCACTGGCCATCGCCTACGAAGACGGTGCGATTCTCGTCCTCAGCGGCAGCCAGTACAGCGAGATCACCTCCGTCGGCGAGGAGGACGTCACGACATTGACGTTCGACCACACCGGCCGGCTCCTCCAAGGCATCGACCGTGATGACGTCCTCCATGCCTGGAATGTCCCCGGCTCCCAGGCTAGGTAGTTCTCAAGGTCTTCCTCGGTGGCGATAGCACTGGCGGGCTGTAGGCCATATCGATAAAGCCAACCCGCTTCGTTGCGTCCACGACGGTGCAGGCCGGCACCTTCTTCAGAAGGCGCCGGCCTGCAACAAGTTCACAGGGAGCAGGTGAAGGCTCCGGACTGGCAGATGATCTGGTCGGCCCTGGCCCACTGTTGGCCGATGGAGGACTTGTACCAGGTGCCCTTTTCCTTGATCTTCTCAGTGGCCGGTGTGCCGTTGGCGATGTCGGCTGCGGTGCGCGCGCCTACGTTGGCGGCCATGGCCAGCATCTCGTCTCGCTTGATGCTGGTGTCCTTCCAGGTGGCCGGGATGACCAGGTGCATGTGGTTGTCTATGGTCTGGGTAATGGCCCAGTCCTGGTCGGATTGGTCGGCGGTGCGGAGTCCCTTTTCGTCGGCCAGCTGGTAGGCGAGCATCTGGATGGCCAAGTCGTTGTTGGTCTGCAGGTCCGTCCACTGGTGGGAGCCGAACAGGCTCGAGTGGGAGTCGTGGACCTGGTAGAAGGGCTCCTTCTTCATGTCGGCCATGCCGTAGCTGGGCCCGTCCGGGTTGCCGACCAGGGGAAGGGAGTCCCACCATCCGTTGGCGGTGTCACCGCCGGGGGCGTGCCAGTGCTGCTGCTCGTTCCACAGCATGGTGAGCATCAGCCGCGGGTCCACGCCCGCCTGTGCGGCGTACTTCACGACGGCGGAGATGTAGTACTCGGGTGCGGGGTTGGTCGGGTTGGATGCGGTGCACTGGACCATGACCGTGCCCACGAAGCAGAACGAGGTGCCGTTGGTGGCCGCGGTCCCGATTTCCTGGCGGAAGGGGGCCGGCGTCGTCGGGGTGGCGACGAGGGTGGGCAGGTTGTCGCGGACGCCGCCCGGGCCCGTGATGTTCGCATCGTGCGAGTTTGCGGCGTCAGCTCCGGTCTGCGCGTCGCTGATCTCGGCGGCGGCGAGGTGGACCCCGTTGGTCGAGTGGTGGCTGGCGGTGGTGGCGATCGTGCCGGTGGCACGCAGCACCAGGCCAGTCGCGACGATGGCGATGGCGGCCAGGAGCGCGGCCAGGGCGCGCCAGGAAGGCCGGTGTACTCGTGCGGTCAGAGCCTTCACGGAAGTCTCCTTGGAGGTTGGGTTGATGTCATGGCTGGTCGAGCTGGCTGGGGCTTTCGGGCGGTGATGGCGGGCCACGCGGCAGGTCACGTGATCGGCGAGCGGGGGTAGGTGGAGACCGGAGGGTCATGGCGGGCTCGGTCAGTACCAGTGGTGGGTCTGCCAGAAGGTCCAGGCGTTGCAGGCGCTGCCGTAGCGGGCGTTGACGTAGGCGCGCATCCAGCGCAGCTGGGTGGTGGGGCTGGTCGGCCAGTCGGTGCCGTAGCGGGCCATTTTCGAACCGGGCAGGGCCTGGGCGAGGCCGTAGGCGCCGGAGACGGGGTTGGCGGCGGTCACCTTCCAGCCGGACTCGCGGGTGATGATGTTCGCGGCGCAGGAGTACTGGCTGCCGAAGACGGTAACGGCGGCTTTGCGGGCGGAGCCGGCGGCGGGCACGGTGGGGCGGCGGTCGGTGGCCTGGGCGGCGTGGGTGATGCGGGCCGGGTCCGTGGGGCGGCGGTAGGCATCGACGGCGGAGGCCGACGGGAGAGGGGCGGAGCGCACCCGGGTGCCGGGGTGGGCGGCTTCTATGACGCGTCCGTGTCCGGTGTAGAGCTGGACGTGGCCGTATCCGTGGGTGAAGACCAGGTCGCCGGGCTGGAGTTGGGGCCGGATGATGCGGATGCCGGCCCGGGCCTGGGCGGTGGCGGTGCGGGGCAGGGTGACGCCGGCGGCGTACCAGGCGGCCCGGACGAGGCCGGAGCAGTCGTATCCACTGTTTCCGGAGCCACCCCACAGGTAGGGGACTCCGAGTTGCCGGCGGGCGAACGCCACGGCCGTGGCGGCGCCGGGCGTGGTCAGCGTCGTGTGCCTGGCACGGTGGTGCGTGGGGTGGCTGATGGTGTGGGCGGCGCGGCCGGCGGAGGTCGGGATGGTCAGGTGGTGCCCCGCGTAGATCAGCGTGGAGGCGCCGAGGCCGTTTGCTCGTTGCAGCGCCGCGACGGTGGTGCCGTAGCGGTGGGCCAGTCCCCATAAGGTGTCGCCGGGGCGCAGCCGGATGGTGCGGACGGCGGCCCAGACGGCCGGATGTGTGGTGCTTCGGGTGACGCTCCGGGATGCCCCGTGCGGCGTTGTGACGACCGGCTGGTGCACTTGGGCAGTGTCCGCTGCTGCGGCGGCGGCGGGCCGGGTGGTGGAGGCCTGACGGGCGGCCGCGGGATCGGCGGCAGCGGCCAGCAGGGCCAGGACGGCGGCCAGCAGCACCGTCAGCAGACGGGCGTGCAGTCCCCTTCTGACGGGGGCCGCAGGGGTGCCTGAGGTCATGGCGCATCTCCCGGAGCATCGGGTTGGCGGAAGCGGTCGGTGACCTCAGTGCACGGCCTGGCGTGTTGACCTGCCAGGGGCTTTTGTTGACCAGTTGGTTGTGGACATGCCAGGTGTGAAGAACCGCTGGCAGCGCGCACGGGCGTGGGCCGATGATGGACATCGAGCGCCGCGCGGGCGCCGGGGCGAGGACAAAACAGACGGGGGTGTCACGGATGGGCAGACGGGAGACGCCGATTCCGGAGGGTCCGTTACACGACTTCGCGCAGGCACTGCGGCATCTGAGAGCTTCGGCCCCGGGGAACCCGACGTACCGGGAGCTGGAACACCGGGCCCGCTACTCCCACTCGGCACTGTCGGACGCTGCAGCCGGCCGCCGGTTGCCGACCTGGCCCATCACCCAGGCGTTCGTTGAGGCCTGCGGAGGCGATGTCGAAGAATGGAGGCAGCGCTGGCAGGAAGTGCGCGATGTCCTTCTGGCCACCAACCCGGGACTGGCCGTCGGAACCGACGACCCGGACGGCACGGACGCCGCGCAGCCCGGGTCCGAAGCGCCCCAGGCCCCGGTTGCCGGTACCACCTCGAATCCGTCCACGGCCCAGGAGACCGACAGCGACTTGCAGAGCAGGCCGGTCGTCGAAGCGCTGACGGGTGCCGACCCCGCCCGGATCGGCCCGTTCCAGTTGCTGGGGCGTCTGGGCGGGGGCGCGATGGGACAGGTGTACCTGGGAACCTCCAAGGCCGGCCGCCTGGCCGCGGTCAAGGTGATCCGTCCTCACCTGGCTGAGGACCCCGATTTCCGCCGCCGGTTCGCCGCCGAGGTCGCCGCAGCCCGGCAGGTCCAGGGCCCGTACACACCCGCGGTCGTGGACGCCGATCCGCAGGCCGCGCAGCCCTGGATGGCCACCACCTACATCTCCGGCCCCTGCCTGAGCGACGCCGTCGACCGAGACGGCCCGCTGCCCCCGGCGGTCGTCGCGGGCCTGGCCGCCGGCATCGCCGAGGCGCTGCAGGCCATCCATGCGGCCGGAGTCCTCCACCGCGATCTCAAGCCGGCCAACGTGCTCCTGGACGTGGACGGACCCAAAGTCATCGACTTCGGCATCGCCCGCTCACTGGACGCCTCCCGGCTCACCCAGACCGGCGCCCAGCTCGGCACTATCCCCTTCATGGCCCCCGAGCAGGCCGACGGCCGGCCCGTCACCGGCGCTGCGGATGTCTTCTCCCTCGGCTCTCTGCTCGCCTACGCCTCCACCGGCATTGCCCCCTTCGGCGACGGCTCCAGCGGCCAGATTCTCTACCGCATCGTCCACTCGGAGCCCGATCCTGCCGCTGTGGCCTGCGAGGACAACAATCTGCGGGATGTGATCAAGGCCTGCCTGGACAAGGACCCCGACCGCCGCCCCACCCCGCAGCAGATCATCGACGCCTGCGCCGACCGCGACGAGGGACCTTGGCTGCCGACCGCCCTCGCCGCCCAGGCCGCCGCCTGCCGCAACGAGGCCTCGGCCCTCCTGGCCAAGGAAGCCACCCGGCGCACGGTGGTCCGCGTCAAGATCAGCGCCGTTCCGCTGCTGCTCGCCGTGGCCGTCATCGTGGCCACCGTCATCGCGGGCCCCGGCCACACCACTCCCGACAGCATCCTCCAGCCAAGCAAAAATCCCACCCCCTCAGCCCTCTCGCCGTCGCCTGCCGACAGCACCTCCGCACCCGCCCGCTCCGCCATCCCGCCTACGAGCACGCCAGTACAGCAAGCACAGAACCCCTCACCCAGCAGCAACACCTCCTCCAGCGCGCAACCCCCCGCAGGCACGACCAGAGGTGGAGGCGGAAGGACCGGCAAGGGATCTGCCCAACCGAACGTCGTCCAGGCCGCCACTCCCCATCTCCTCGGAGCCCCGGACTTCGACGGCTACTGCCGTGCCACAGGCCAAGGAGCAGCCAAACTCGTCGCGAACAATGCCTACGGTTGGCACTGCAGCGCCGACAACGGCACCGGAGACGACGCCGAAGCCGTATGCGCCTGGACCTACAACACCCCCACCACCCAGGTCACCAACCGCGTCGCCGACTTCAACAACCCCCACACCTGGCAGTGCTGGCACGCCACCCGCGAACTCGGTCCCCTCGACTTCAACGCTTACTGCACCGCCACGGGACACCCTGGCGCCACCTATACCTCCGGCCGCTACGCCTACGGCTGGTACTGCACCAGCACATCCACCGGTATCGACACTCAGGCCGCCTGCCAGGCCCTCTACCACAGCAGCCCGCCCGTCAGCCGATTCCAGAACTTCTATGACAAGAACTCCTGGCAGTGCTGGGGCTGAGCTGGGCCGCTGCCACCTGGTAGACCTCGAGGGCGGTCTTCTTCACCGCAGCGTCCGGATCGGCAGGCGCCCGGGAGGTCGTCACGGACCGGGCCGGCTCGGGCGTGGTGGAAGCGGCGGAGTCCGCTGAATCGCTGCCGCTGCTGCACCCGGCCACAGCAGTGCAGACGAGAGCCAGGCCGACAAGATGCTTACGAGTGCGAAGCGATAAGGACTTGATGGGATGGCCGAAGGAGTGTCTGGTCACGTTCCCTCTCCGTCATAAGCGCGGTGTGGTGCACGTGTGCAGCCGCAAGGCTACGCATATGCCTGTCAACTTCCCAAGGTGCTTTGGCAGTCGGCGGCGGGTCGTGCGCATTCGAGGACAGCCGGGCTGCGCCCGCGTTGCTGTGACAGTGATGGCTGCGCATCACCTGCCGGGCAGCGGTTGCGTACCGCCCACCCGTCACCGGGTCTCGGCTGCGCAGTCGTTGACGCGATTGCGCAGCGGCTGCGCAGCGCTGTGGCCTGCTGTGGTCGGGTCTGTGGTCGGGGTGCCGGGGCTCATGGTTGGGCTGGTGGTCGGGGTGGTGCGCATCGTCGTACGTTCGGTGTGGTGGTGCGCAATGGCTGCGCGGTACCTGCTGCGCAGCGATTGCGCACGGTGCTTACGGCTACCGGGACTGACTCCAAGGGACGCGCCGGTCGGGGTCGTGGACAGGCCGCCATACGGGTGCGGAGGGGCCACCACGGAGCAAGTCGACCAGGGGCACTGCCAGGACGGGGACGTGGCGCAGGAAGCCGGACAGCGCCGGTTCCGAGGCGGCCGCGCGCAGGGCGCGGATACGCGTCTCGATGCCGGTGGGGCCGGTGCCGTCCAGGACGAACAGCAGCCGCGGGAAGAGGGGGTAGCGGCGTCTCCAGTCCTCTTCTGGGAGTTGCTGCCCGGCGGCTGGCCTCGGGCGTCCGGGTGGGGGTGCGGGTATGTAGTCGTGGAGGCGGGCGTAGGAGGTGAGTTTCGCGGCGAGGCGTTCGGGTCCCATGGTGGCTCGGTCGACTTCGACGAAGGCTCGCAGCATTGACCCGCCGTCCTCGCAGGTGCGGTAGTACATGAGGGCGTCGGGGATGACGGCTTCGCCGTTGCCGAGGGGGTGGTGGACCTCGGGGATCCAGTCCAGTGGCCGGCACTCGTCGCCGCGGCGGCGGGCATCTTGCAGGAAGGCGAGCCCGGTCTCGGTCACCGTCAGCGCGTGCCCTGCCCGTAGCCGGGCCGCGGTGCGGTCGGCGATCAGTTTCGGTGGCCGCCGCTGGCGTAGCTCGGGCCATTCGGAGGCGACGTCCACGCCGTACTGGGTGGCGAACCATGCCCGGGTGCGGCCGGCCTGCGGCAGAGTGACACGGTCGATGAGCCCCTCGCCGCGCAGCTTGGCCAGGCGACGGCGCGTCTGCTCGATCCGCACCCCCGGTGCGATCACCAGATGCATCTGCTCGGTCGTCGCCATCCGGTACTGCGCCAGTACGGCCAGTGCCACCCGGTCTGCGCCGCCGGCGTCCACGTTCAGCATCCCCACTGCTGTCCTCCGAGTACGGTGCAGCGCGGCTCATATCCGGCCGCTGCGCGTACCGCTCAGGCCAGCAGCCGGCCCCGACCAGAGGACCGACCACGAGGGCCCGACCAGCGTGACGATGCGATAACCCCGCCCCCGACCACGCCCGCAACCCCATCGGGGACCCCGCCAACAACCCCGCCGACAACTGTCCGCACATCTTCGGCACCTGACGGCGTATCCGCAGGTCACCACGCCTTTCAGCCCTGGTCGGGTAGGCCGACATCCCCCTCTGCACCCCCACAACGGCCCCACCCAAGAAGAAAGAGGAAAAGGGGAGGGCGGGCGTGGTGTCGTGTGGTGGAGCGGCCGGGGGATCGGGCGGCCCTCAAGGGGTGTTGCGCGTCGGCGGGGCCTTCGCGCTCGGCGCCCGACGAGTCGGCGCGCCCGGGCGCCGGCCGGGCGCAGCTTTCAGGAACCACGTCAGCTTCGCCCAGCACTGAGTCGTTCACAAGCGAGCACACCCACACGCGAGCCGGGGGGCCGTCCCCCTCTCCTGGGGGAGACAGTTCCCTCGCGCGCGGGATCTTGCTGCGGCGCCCGACGGCTGTACTGGAACGGTCAGCAAGTCAGGGAAGAGAACGCTGCGACGGCTCCGGTACCGGTGTCGTCGCAGCTCAGGAGGATCCATATGCGCACGTGGACGAGACGGCGTTTGCTGAGCTCGGCAGTGATGACGGCGGGTCTCGCTGTCACGGCGGCCGCACCCGCCAGTGCCGCGGTGGGGGCTCAGACCCGCCTCGGCGGCGACGACATACTGACGGCCTTGCGGACCCTGCCGGGACTGCGCGTGATCGAGGAACGCCAGGGAGCCGATCCCGGGTACCGCTTCTTCGTCCTTGGCCTACGCCAGCCGGCCGACCACGCGAACCCTGGGGCCGGGACCTTCGAGCAGCGCCTGACCCTGCTCCACGCTTCCGTCGACCGCCCCACCGTCCTTTTCAGCACGGGCTACCAGGCCGTGCTCACGCCCCTGCGGGCCGAGCCGACCGTGCTGCTGGGCGGCAACCAGCTCCAGGTCGAGCACCGATTCTTCGGCACCTCAGGCCTGGCGAACCCCGACTACTCCCTGCTGACTATCCGCCAGGCCGCCGACGACCACCACCGCGTGGTCCGCCTCTTCCGCCAGCTCTACCGGGGCGCGTGGATCTCCACCGGCAGTAGCAAAGGCGGCATGACCAGCGTTTACCACCGCCGCTTCCACCCTCACGACGTTGACGGTACGGTCGCCTACTCCGCCCCGAACAACGTCGACGACCGTGACAACACCGCGTACCTGCGGTTCTTGGAGCACGTGGGCACCGCCGACTGCCGCGAGGCCCTTTGGGCCGTGCAGCGGCAGGCCCTGCTGCGCCGCAGCGATCTGGTGGCCCGCTACGAGGCCTGGGCCGCCGCCAACAACACCTCATTTTGCATCGTCGGCAACGCCGACAAAGCCCTCGAAATCGCGGTCCTGCGCGCTCCGTTCATGTTCTGGCAGCGCAATACCGCTGCGGACCGCGCCTCCATACCTGGCCAGGATGCCGGCACCGACGAGCTGTACGCTTGGCTGGACGACATCACGGGCCTGCCCTTCTACGCCGACGCGGCCCTGCAGCACTACGTCCCGTACTTCTACCAACTCGGCACTCAGCTGGGGTACGTCGGCTTCCCCACCCAGCGCCTGTCCGATCTCCTGCGGTACCCGAACGCCGTCGAGCCCCGCACGTTCGTCCCGCGTGACATCCCGATGCGCTTTGATCGTGACGCCATGCCGGACATCGACCACTGGGTCCGCCGTCACGGCAGCCGTCTGCTCTTCGTCAACGGCGCCCAGGACCCCGCCATCGCCGAACCATTCCGGCCCGGCACGCGCGACTCCCACACCCTGTGGGCCCCTGAAGCCAACCACAGCACCGCGATCGCCGAGCTGTCCCCCGCCGACCGTGCGGAGGCCGTCGGCATGCTGACCCGCTGGGCGGGCAGCCCGTCAAACGGACAGCAGTCTCCCTCGGTGTGACTGGGCACCCGGACCAAGACTGCCCACCGCTCGGTCAGCCCTGCTCCTGGTGCGTCCTCGGAAGCGGGCTGCTGTGCCGTCCGGGCTTTGGCCAGGGCTATGTGTCTGTTGCTCACTTTCGGGTGGGGGCCTGGATGCTGTCGGGGTGGCGTGGTGTGGCGGATTGCGTGCCTGGCCCGGTGTCCGTACGGCCAACGGATCTGGCGGGTCGTCAACATGGTGCATTCGGTGCATTAATGGACGTTACATGTAAGGGTTACGGATACATGCACGGACCGTAACGGACTTCGTGTTTACCTCATTCGTTCTGCACGCGGACTGCAGGGTGTGGGTGTGCGGCCGACCGGCCGCCGACCCGCACTGCACCCCCGGCTCGCGGTCCAAAGGCCGTGTCCGGTCGGGGGTGTGCACCAGCCCTGAGGGGGATCCCGTGTCCGTTTCCGTTTCTGTGACCGCCCGTCGTGTCGCTGCCGCCGCTGCCGCAGCGGCCGCCCTGGTGGGCGCGGTGGCGCTGCCGGCGTCAGCCGCCGGCCACGACCACGATCGCGACCGTTCGCGCCGTGAGCACGTGGTGATCAGTGCCGTGCAGTACGACTCCCCGGGACGCGACGACCGCTCCAACCGCTCCCTGAACAAGGAGTGGGTGGACGTCACCAACAACTCCCGCCAGGACGTGAACCTGGACGGGTGGACGCTGTCGGACGAGGACGGCCACACCTACACCTTCCACCACTACCGGCTGGACGGCCGCTCCACCGTCCGAATCCACACCGGTGAGGGCCGCGACCGCGCCACCGACCTGTACCAGGACCGCCGCCAGCAAGTGTGGAACAACGACCACGACACCGCCACCCTGCGCAACGATCACGGCCGCTTCGTCGACGACTACTCCTGGGGCGGCCACCACCACAACCGCCGCGGCTGACTGTCCAGGCCGCGCGGTGCGGCCGTGATGCCGGCCGGCCACGGCCGCCGTAGTGTGGCTGCGCTGTGCAGACGCAGCTGCCCTGGCACAGAGGCCGCCTAGCGGATCTTCAGGTCCGCTTCCTTCACCCGCGGCCGGCCGGACGCTTCATGCTCTCTCCGTCATGAACGCCGGCGCCTGCGCCAGGGCGCGCACGCTGGCTCCCGTCAGCCGCTCTCCGCGCGTTGACGTCATGTAGCTGACGCAGTGTGGGCTTGGACCAGCCGAGGGGTGCGGGACCGGCTGCATGGGTGATCACCGGCTCGGCTCCGTGTGCTGGTATGCCGATCCGGCCATCACATGATGTGTGCTGGGGTGAGTTTCTTCGACTTGGCGCCCCGGCTGTGGGTGGTGCCGTAGCCGGTTGCCGAGCCGGCTGCGGCCCACCGGGATCCCGTCCTTGCGGTTGAGCCGAGGATCGTTTCTAACAACGTCGTCCCGGAAGAGGTCCAGGCTCACGCTCCGCTGGTAGCAGCCTGAGTCCCTCCACAGCCCCGACCACGACCCTGGCCGCGCCGCGCTTGGACCCATGGGCCCGGCCCATGTACCCGGAGAGCGATGACATTCGCTGCCCGGCCGGAGCCGCTTCCCGCCTGGCGGGCACCTGAGAAGAAAGTTGGGCCGCTGCTCCCGCCTGGCGGGACGTACCGCTGATCGGCCTTTTCTTGCAGGTCACAGTCGTGTGGCGTGGTCTGCATGACAGTGGATATCAGGATCGTCCGAGCCGGTCAGATGTACCGGTACTACCTGCGCGAGACCGTTGTGGGTGACGGCCGGCGCCCGGCCCGCACGCCGCTGCGCGCCGCCCAGGAGCAAGCCGGTGTCCCGGTCGGGCGATGGATGGGGCGAGGCCTGGCCGTGCTCGGACTGGCGCCTGGCGAGGAAGTCACCGAGGCGCAGCTGCGGAACCTGTTCGGCGAGCGGGGCCGGCACCCGTACGCGGACCGGATCGAGGCCGACCTGCTCGCCAAGGGCGCGTCCCCGAAGAAGGCGTTCAAGGCCGGCGCCCTCGGTCGCCGGGTGACGGTGCCCGGTGTCGACTTTGTCTTCCGGCCACAGCCCACGATCTACCTGTTGTGGGCGCTGGGGGATGAGGAGACGCGGCGGGTGATCGAGGCCGCGCACGAGCGCGCGATCGAGCGGGTGCTGGAGTGGATCGAGGACGAGGTGGCGGTGATCCGGTACGGCAAGGACGGCATCTACCGGGTGCGGCCGCCCGGCGGTCTGGTCGCGGCCCGCTTCCGCCACTACGAGGCACGCTCGGGCATGCCCTTGCTCCATGACCATCTGATCCTGTCCGTGAAGGGGCAGCGCCTGGACGGGAAGTGGGGCTCGATCCACACCCTGGCCTTGCACGAGAACACCGTGGCCGCCTCAGCGCTCTACAACGAGCTCGTTGCCGCTGAGGTCTGCGAGGCGCTGGGGCTGGCGACCGAGCCGCGCACCGTCACCCCGGGGCGTCGGCCCGTGATGGAGATTGCCGGGGTACCGCACGAGCTGATCCGCTGGACCTCCCGGCGCAGCGACCAGATCGCCGCCTGCCTCGAGGACCTGGAGCACGAGTACGTCACCGCCGTCGACGACGACGGCGAGCTGAAGTTCCTGCCCGTGGTCTCCGAACGGGCCCGCGCCAAGCTGACCCAGATAGCCGCCCGCAAGACCCGCCCGCCCAAGCAGAAGACCCGGCCGCTCGCGCAGCTGCGCAAGGAGTGGAAGGAGAGCGCGATCCGCACCTCCAAGGTGGCCGTCGACATCATCAACTCCCTCCTCAAGTATGCCCGCGCCGCGGCTGCCGCGATCCGGGCCCGCGTCGCCGCCGTGGTCGACGTCGCCCTGGCAGCCGTCGACGTCGCCGCGACCGTGTTCGTGATGAACGAAGGCGGCCGCTTCCACCGCCGGCACCTCCTCGCCGAAGCCCGCCGCCACCTCGCTCTCGTCCTGCGCGGCCGCCGCCGCGACCCCGGCCTGGACGACCAAATCGTGGCCACCGCCATCTCCACCCACTGCCTGGACATCAGCGAACCGAAGACCGTACGCGGTCTGGAATCCGGCTACCGCCTTTACACCGCCCGGTGGGCGCTGTCCGACCTCCCCGCCCGGCGCCGCCCACCCACCCCCGCACCCGGCCCGGACCGGCAACCCCCGGCCGATCCCGGCGAGCCGGCTGCGCCCCGGCCCCCGAGCCAGGACGCGGGGGAGTGGGAAATACCCCGCATCCCGCCGCAGTACGAGCGAGCTGCCCTCGCCGGTGCGATGGTGCGGGAGAAGCTGCGCACCACCACCGCTGTGGGGCGGGCGTACGACGTCGTCGCGCACCAGCGGGCAGCGATGCCCGAGCAACTGCTCGCGCCCGCGGCCGCCGACCCCGAGCACGACGACCAGGAGCCGGAGGCCGGACGCCGGGAGGCGATCGACCTGACGGCGCTGCGCGCCTTGAGAAAGTCGCGCACGGACGTGGAAGCCCTCGATCTCACGGACGAGCGGCTACGCCACCTTCAGAACGCGTTCTCCAAGGCAGCCGACGCCTCCCGCACCCGCGCGGACCGCTATGCCGAACAGGACGATGCCGATGGAGCGCAGCCGGTGCGCCAGGACGACCAGCGGGCGCACCTTCCGCAGGAGCCCGGACCGCACCGCGGCCGGGAGGCCGGCCACTGAGTGGACCCGATGCCGCGCACCCGATGCCGTGGTGCGCACCGACGATGCCCGGCATCCACTCCACCGTCGCGGTCGCGTCCGGGGCCCACATCCGGTACGTGCGCTGGCAAACCCAAACCCACAGCGGTGCATTGAGTGATCATTACTGCATCACCACGGTGCATCAGCTGCCGACGAGAGGGAACCGTGCATGGCGCGCACATCCCCTTCATCTCGCGGAAGAAACTCATAATTTGTGTGCTTGTAGGGGCAGAGTAAGGGCATCCGGTGGCCAGGAGGTTGATAACGATGGTTCCCCTGCTTCTGGTTCTTCTTCTGGCTCTGATCCTCTTCGGTGCGGGCTTCGCACTAAAGGCGCTGTGGTGGATCGCGGTGATCGTGCTGATCGTGTGGGCGCTGGGCTTCGTCGTCCGGTCCGCGGACGGCGCAGGCCGCAAGGGTCGCTGGTACCGCTGGTAGACCCAGATCCTCAGCGCGAGGAGCGCTGCCTGTAGCGGAATATGACGTGGGCCCGGCCGGGAAGGCCGGGCCCACGTCATGCAACAAGTGCATACTCGCTCAGACGGAGCGGATAGATCGGGCGTACCGGGCGCATCAGAGGGTACGTGGGTGCTGCACCGGCCCCGCAGAAGCAGCAGTGGAACCCTGCGCCTCCTAATTTCTGCGGGGCTGCTGCACGCGCCCTGGTTGAACGCCTGTCACAACGAACGCCAACCTTTTACCGCCAGGAGAGCCTGCTCGGTGGCCTCTTGCTGCACGAGGCCACCGAGCAGCACGCTACTTGAACCAGTAGCGGACGCCGTGGTGGTGGGGAGCAGGTGCCCTGCGAGTGCCGTGAGTACGACAGGGAAGCGTCCTTGCACTTCGCGGTCTCGTACTTGTCCGCGGGCCTCTTGTGGTGCGTCCAGCCGCACACCCCGGTGGTGTGGTGGCCGCAGTGGTGAGCGGTGTTGGTGGACTGCAGCGTCGCCGCGGACGAGGCCGGCGCGCTGAGAAGACGCCGCCTACGGCGACAGCCACAGCGCAGGCAGCAAGACGAGTACGCAAAGGATCCCCTTTAGCAGGGAGCCGAGGCCGCTCGCCGCCGTACTGTACGGGGGCCCGGTCACTGAGCCGGGGCAGAAGGTGGGGGAAAATACTTGAATGAGCAGACGTTCGCAGAGATGGCGAGCCAGTTCTTGCGGGCAACCCTGGACTCATGGCGTGCGGGGAATCATGCCTTCGCCGTACTGCATGCCGGCGTCGGATGCGAGCACATCCTCAAGGCGCTCCTGTGCCGTCACAACCCGCTGCTGATCTCCGAGAAGGGCGACCAGTCCCTCCGCTTCCACTCTCTCGGGTTTGGCAACGCCCAGGGCGTCAAGCCTCTCAGCGAGGCGAAGACGATCGGCATCGTCGAGGCATTCAGGACCGCCACGATCGTCATGAATGGCCGCATGCCCATTGACGAGCGGACATTCCGGCCGTTCGCCGAGTCCCGCAACGGTGTCGCCCACTCCGCCTACCTCAATGACCAGGGCGTCAGGGAGGTTGTGGAACTTGGCCTCGCAGTCGTTGAGGCAGTTCGCGCCGAACTCGGACTCGATCCGACCGCATTCTGGGGCGAGTACGAGACCGTGTTCTCCAACCTGTCCCAGGTCGCCGCCATGCCTGCCTTGTCAGCACAGGCCAACCGGCCCGCTCTCGAGGCCGCCGCTGAGGACCTCGCGCTCGCCGAACGAGTCGCCGCCCGCAGCGTACTCTCCACTGCTGTGACGGCGGCCGTCGAGGCGGCGTCCTGGGAGTCGGCGACACGAGTCGGTGACCAGCAGAGGGACGTTGACCGCACAGCCCTGAACACTGCTCTTGTCATCGGCCTGCGGATTGCGGGGGCACGAGCCCGTCAGGCCGCGGCAACCTTCCTGTCGGAGTACGGGGCACTGCCATCCCCGGACCAGCCGGACACATCCCTCACCGAGCCCGGGATCGCACACAGGGCGCACACTGTAGTGACCGTGAAGGTGGTGATCGCGTCGAGCGTCATCACAGGACTCCTCGACACCCGGCTCCTTCACCCCGAGCTCTCCATCATCCCGAGCTTGATCCATCTCGACACATCCGGATGGCTCCGAAGCAGCCAAGCAGACGGAGATCGCGCATGGTGGCGGGACTGCCCGGCCTGCGGCTACGCCGGCAACGTGTACGGCAACCTCAGGACGTGGGAATGCCCATGGGTGAAGTCGGGTGATGAATGCGACACCCACCCCGATGGAGTCATCGACATCGGCACCATCGAATCGTTCTCCTGCCCCTTCTGCGGGCTGCTCCTCGATAACGACGAAGAACTTGCAGCGGCAGGAATCGAGTCCAAGGAAACTGGGGAGCACGATTGGTGATCGCCCACCACCTTGGGACACCGGCCGCCTGCTGGCGTACTCCAGCCCTCCCAGCAGGCGGCCCGGGCGGCGCATGGCTGCTGCGGTACAGCCGCGCCGCCGTACGGCGCCCGGGCGGCACCTTGCCACCGGCTGCGGACTCCAACCCGCGCTATGTGAGGTCAGAGCCGGAATAAGCTTGTTCTTTTTCTTCTGGCCTCGAACGGTGTCCCGAACGAGGTCACTCACCTGGGCATTCGCCGGACATGAGGGCGGCCTTCGTCTGATCCTGTGCTCCGTCACGAGGAGAACCAGTCGAAGGCCGTGGTCATGAGTGTGGTGTGCCCAGATGTCCGGCGGGAAGCGTTCGCGGAAGCGTCACGCTTCCGAGCAGAGTTCTACGAGTGTCTGACCGCCCGGCGTGACGAATTGTTCGAACTGGCTGACGCTCTGTTGTGCGTCGACGGGCCGGTCACCTCGCCGGTGGACCTGACGATGGTGCCCGAGCACCGGCGTGGGCACGGCGCTTTGTACGGAGCTCTCAACCGGGGCCGGATCGACGTCGAGAAGCTGCGGACCCTGCTCGCCGGGCTGCCGTTACCCCGGTTCGAGGGTGGGCGCCTGGTGCTGGCGGTCGACGTGTCGCCGTGGCTGCGCTCGGACGCGCCGTGCTCGGCAGACCGACTGTTCTGCCACGTCTACGGCCGGGCGAAGTCCGCCTCCCAGTTCATCCCGGGCTGGCCGTACTCCTTCGTCGCCGCCCTCGAACCGGGAGCCACCTCGTGGACGTCGATCCTGGACGTGGTCCGGCTCGGACCCGAAGACGATGCGACCGCCGTCACCGCCACCCAACTCCGCGCCGTGGCCGAGCGGCTCATCTCAGCCGGCCAGTGGGCGCCCGGCGACCCGGACATCACGATCGTCATGGACGCGGGTTACGACGTCACCCGCCTGGCCTGGGTCCTGCGGGATCTTCCTGTCGAGCTGGTCGGGCGGATCCGCAGTGACCGGGTGATGCGGCTGCCGAAGCCCTCGCCCAAGGAGTACGCCCTGGCCTATCCCCAGGGCGGGCGACCGCCGAAGCACGGCAAGGAGTTCCGCTTCGCCAAACCCGAGACCTGGCCCGAGGCGGCGATCACCACCGTCACCGACACCGCCAACTACGGCAAGGCCGAAGCCCAAGGGTGGGACCGGGTCCACCCGAGGTTGACCCACCGCTCGGCCTGGCTGGAGCACGACGGTGAACTCCCCGTCGTCGAAGGCACCTTGGTCCGGTTGAAGGTCGAGCACCTCTCCAAGGAACGGGAAGCACCGCCGGTCTGGCTGTGGTCCTCCAAAACCGGCGCCGCCCCGGCAGACGAGGATCTGTGGTGGCAGGTGTTCCTCAGGAGATTCGATCTTGAGCACACCTTCAGGTTCGGAAAGCAGATTCTCGGCTGGACCACCCCGAAGGTCCGTACTCCCGAGGCCGCGGACCGGTGGACATGGCTCGTGGTCGTCGCCCATACCCAGCTCCGCCTCGCCCGGCCGCTGGCCGCCGACCTCCGCCGGCCCTGGGAGAAGCCGACCAAGCCCGAACGCCTCACCCCAGCCCGGGTCCGCCGGGGGTTCAGGAACATCCGAGCCCACCTGCTCTGACCGGCCCGTGTGCCCCAACCTCGCGGCGCTGGTCCCGGACGACCGCCCGGGACCAAGAACCGCCATCCCGCACCCCGTTACGACGTGGGTAAAACCGTCAAACGCCCCGAGACCCTCAAGGCCATCGGCAGACCTGGCCGATCTTGGTAGATAAAGAACAAGATAAGTGCCTGTTCCTGAGCCGGTCATGACATGGCGAGGGCTGATAAGGATTCCTGAAATTGAAATTCCCCGCCCGTGCTCGGACCGTTCCCCACACCTGCTCTTGTTCCCCACCCCGTGGAGGCCTCTTGGCGGTCACGCTGGCCCGAGTCTGCGGGCCAATTCGTAGGCGAAGCTGACCGGGTCGGTGAGGCGGCCGTCGGCTGTATAGGGGCCGAGTTCGGCGGAGAGCGCGGCATCGAACTCGGCGGCATGCTCCGCGAGCACCGAGGGGGGCAGGAACGATGTCGACCGGATGTGGCCCGCGAGTTCACGGATCGTCCAGTGGTGCTCGACAGAGAACTCGTGGCGTCCTACGGGCTCGAACCCGGCATGGGACAACACCACGTGATCAGGGTCCTCCTGCCGTGCCTGATCCCAGCCGGGCGGGACGCGGCCCGTCGCGCCGAGGGCGTCTTGCCACCTGCGGAGCAGGCTGTCGAGCGCGTGCTGCCAGTCCTTGGGGCCTGCCCATGGGGACGTTGACCAGCACAGCGCGAGGCAGCCGCCGGGCTTGAGCCAGGCGTGGGCGAGCTCGGCGACAACTGTGCGGCGGAGCCGGTGGAAGGCGTTGCCGATGACGATCAGCTCGAAGCTGCCAGGCTCGGCGTGCAGATCCTCGGCGCTGGCGGTGACCGTCAGGATGTGGTCTGCGTGGGCGGCGATCGCCTTGGCGCGGACCACCTGGGTCATATCGGGTTCGGCGTCCAAGGCCCATACGTCCGCGAACCAGTCGCGTAGCGGGAACGCGAGCTGGCCGGTGCCGCATGCGAGGTCGAGCAGGCGTCCGTCCCCCGACGGGGCTGCCTGACGTACGAGATCATTGATCATCGTGTCGGGGTAGGGGAGCCGGAACCGGTCGTAGTAGCCAGCGGTGCCCCGGTACAGGTTGGGCTCGAACCTTACCGCGTCGGTCATAGAGCCACCCTCGCATGAACCGGAGGCGGTTCCGGCCAAGCTTTCCCTCTTTGGCCTCCAAGCGCGCCGGGCCGCCGCCGTAGAGTTCTCGCTGTGACAGCTCACCGAATGCCTGCCGCGGAGGTTTCAGTCTCTGTCGACTTAGTGCGCCGTCTGCTCAACGAACAGCACCCCGACCTGGCGGACCTGCCGGTCGAGGTGCTGGCCAACGGCTGGGACAACCTTGTGTGTCGGCTTGGCGAGGAGTTCCTCGTCCGGTTGCCGCGGCGTGCCCTGGCCGCCAGTCTCGTCGCGCACGAGCAGCGGTGGTTGCCGAAGTTGGCCGACCACCTGCCGTTGCCTGTGCCGGCGCCGGTGCGTATCGGGCAGCCGACGGCTCAGTACCCGTGGTCCTGGAGCGTCGTACCCTTTTTCCCGGGCCGGATCGCGGCGCGATCAGAGCTCGACGATCCCTGGTCGGCCGCGGCGACGCTCGGCGGTTTTCTGGATGCGCTGCACGCCCCAGCCTCTTCGGAGGCGCCCGTCAACCCAGCTCGCGGGATTCCGCTTGCCGGACGTGCCAAGGGCGTCCTGACCAGGCTGGCCCATGTTGACCTGGACGACCGCGCCACCGCACTGCAGATTTGGGAGACGGCCGCCGCTGCGCCCGCTTGGGACGGGCCGCCGGTGTGGCTGCACGGGGATCTGCACCCGGCGAACATCCTGGTCGACCACGGCCGGATCAGCGCCGTGATCGACTTCGGTGACATCACCTCCGGCGATCCCGCCACTGACCTGTCCATGGCCTGGACGCTGTTCACCGCGGGGCAGCGTGCTGCCCTTCGGCAGGCGTACGGCCGCGCGGACGACGCAACCTGGGAGCGGGCCCGCGGATGGGCGCTCGCCCTGTCCCTGGTCTTCCTGTCGCACTCGGCGGACAACCCGCTGATGCGCGGTATCGGTGAGCGCGCATTCCGTGCGGTGCTGGAGTAACGGACGGCCTCCAGGGTCTACCCAGCTCCGTTTGGAGCCCGGTGGGCACTGGGATTGCATGACGTCCGCAGGGTGTGGTCAAGACGGTGAAGGAGCAGGGCAAGTGACTGTTGCGGGTCTTGCCCGGCTGTGTCGATGACGAGGCGCTCCCGGTTCCACGGTTCGTAGTCGCGCTGGAGAACCTGCTGCCAGTTGGGCAGTGGCAGGTCGTGGATGTCGCTCGATCGCGTGGTCACGCGGTCTCGGTGCTCGTCCGGGTCCGAGCAGATGACTTCCACTTCGACGACGGGGACGGCTGCCCGATTGCCCACGCTTTGCCAGCTGTCGCGGGTGACAGCCAGGGGGTTCACGGATTCCGCGATCACGGTGAGTCCTTGCCGACGGTCTCTGCGGCCTTCACGGACTGAGAGTCCCACCGCCTCGGACCGGCTCAGCCCGGCCCGGGTCCGCCGGGGGTTCAGGAACATCCGCGCTCACCTCGCCTGCCCGGCCCGCGTTCCCAAACCCCGCGGCGCCGGCCCCGGACGCCCGCCCGGTGCCAAGAACAGACACCGGGCACCCCGCTACGACGTTGGCAAAACCGTCAAACGCCCCGAGACCCTCAAGGCCATCGGCAAGCCCGGAAGATCTCGGTAGATAAAGAACAAGCTAATCGGCTCGCCGTCTGTGCGGTCGGTTTTAGGCTTTCCCGATGGACCAACTGGACGAGCCTGATCCCGACGAGGCCCAAGCCGCATTGGGCCCGCTACTGCTTACGTTTCTGGTAACGCTGCCCTTTCCGTGCCCCCTGCCGCACGGGGCAGTGATCAGCAAGGTGCTGCAAGGAACAGTCGAAGGGCTGGAAGGCATAGAGGCACATGCCACTCAAGACGGTCCCGCACCGACGCCCACGGCGCAGGGCCGGCCGTTCGTGTCGCTGAAGTTCTGGCAGCTCCAGGAGCGCCAGAGCGATGGGCCAATGCACTTGTCGGCTCTGACTCAAGTCTGCGCCAAGATCACCGGTAAGCCCCTGCCTGAACAGGACTTCGCCGACGGGACGATCGAGGCCTACCGCACTGTCGTGGAGATGGTCACCGTCCAGAGCACCGACCGTCTGCATCCGCAGGAACAAGCCCTGCACGAGGCGTTCACTCGCTGCTTCGAGGTGCTGACTGACGTCTCCTCCATGGCCAAGCTGGTCCTGCCCCACAACCACCCGGTGGCCGCTCCGGAACAGGTAGCGGTGACCATCTGGCTCGCTAGGACCCTGACCGGCAGTTACGCCGACGGGTGGATGGGCGTGATGCCCCTGGCGCCTCCCTCCGGGCCGCTTGGGGCCGTCCTTGATGAGGCTCAGACGACCCGCCTCAACGCGCACCTCCACCGCTTTTGGGACGGGTCGCCCTTCGAGCTCGCGATGGAACGCTCCACCGAAGCCAACCGCGCCTTCCGCTACGAAGGCGACTACCGCAACGCCGTCGTCCAGGCCGCTATGTTCGCCGAGATTGTCCTCACCAGCACCCTTGCCATGATGATGTGGGAAGAACAACTGGACACCCCAACCATCGACGAGGCTGTTGCCGTCTTCGACTTCTCCCGGGGCGGTGGCCTGGCGACCCGCGTGAAGACGGAGTATGCACCCCGACTCGGTGGCACGTGGGACAGTACGGCCCCGGGCCCGATTCATGACTGGGCCCACGCCGTAGCCGCACTGCGCAACAGGGTCGTCCATCGCGGCTACCGCCCGACATACCAGGAGACTGAAACCGCTCTTGCTGCGGCAGACGCGCTCCTTGAATTCATCAAAGTCCGCCTGGCTCAACGCGTGACTCGCTACCCTCGCACCGCGCTCCTTACCCTGGGGGAGCCCGGGCTTCGCAGACTTGGAGGATGGGCACGGGCAAACGCCTACCTGAAGAATTCTGAGCAGGTCCCGGACCTTTGGTTCCGTGAGTTTGCTGCGTGGCGCGAAGCAGTCGACCAGCGACTCCAGTAATTCAGCGGGTGCTCACGACCCGCGCTGCCAGGCATCCTTGACGCGCGCGAGCCGGTCCGCGGCGGCGATGCCGTGAAGGTACGCGACCTCGCCGTCGCTGACTTCGAACGCCACGGCACCCACGCCCGGTCGTCGACCGCATGACCATTCCGTAGCCGTCCGAGACCCCGATTGCGTAGTTGGCGAGCAACGCCAGCACGGTGGTGCGGCTACCGGTGCGCACCGGGTACGGAGTGCACTGCGTGAGCCAGCACCAGGCGCTCATCGCGCATCGCCTCCAGGGTGTCGGCGGTGTCCGCATGGTCGGGGTCCGGGAGGACGCTCACCGTGAACCGGATGATGCTGCGGGCGATGCCAGGTGCCGCCGTGGTGGGGGAGTCCCGCGCCCAGTCCCTCAGCGCGGACAGCAGCACGCACCCGACCTCGTCCAGTGCGAAGGAGTCCGCGCACGGGTCGGCCTCCCCGTCCACGGCCGTGACGGGCCAGATGATGTCTTCGGCCAGCCGCAACAGGACGAACGCCAGCTCCGGGTCCGCTTCCGCCCGCCCGGCGACAGCGGCGCAGCCACCCGTCTGCAGCGCCAGGAGGTAGTCGAATCCCCGCTCCACCTGCTCGGGCGTCAGCGGCGTGCGGGACGGAATCAGGTACGGCATCAAGCTCTCCTCACGATGGCCGCCGCGCGACTCACGGCGTCGTCCTCGCATGGTCGGCGCGCTGACCTGTGGACAGAGGACGGAGAACTCTCCGGCCCCGCCAGACGGAATGAATCGGGCTGCAAGGGCCAAACCCAGCCCCCTTGCCTAGCCTGGTCGGCCCGACCACAAGCCCGACCATGACCCCTTGTCCGGGTCGGCTACCGCCCCGACCACCGCCGCGTTTCCCCGTCCACGCCCGCTACCGGCGGCCGTCAGACCGCGGACAAGGGGCTCCCCTGCACGCTGCTCCTTCGAGTCCCCGCCCACCCAAGGGCGGCCCGAAGCGAAGGAGCCACCGCGATGACCACGCACCGACCACCGGCAGGCGCCCGGCGCGCCCGCCCCGACCATGGGCCCGACCAGCACCGGGCACGCCGCCCCGGCCTCCTGTGGTGCGCACTCGGGACGCCACTGTGGAACCCACTTTGGTGCCCGGCACCGAACCGGACGGAGAAAGCCCAGGTCACCACGCAGACACGGCCGCGCCCCGCGTTGTCACAACCCTCTTCTCTCCTCCTCTCACTGACCAAGCCCTGGGAAATAGGTGGGGGTGGGGTGTCAGTGGTGGAGGCGATCACCGGGTTCAGGGCGCACCTGGTGCCCTCTGCGGCCGGGCGGGGCCGGCGCCCGGCCGGTGGCCGGACGCGGACGACGGGAGGGCGGGGCTGATGGCGAGGAAGCGTGAGGAGAACCCGGCAGGGTCGTCGAACAACCTGCGCGGCGACGTGCTGCGCGTGCTCGGGGTGCTGAAGGTCGCGACGGTCGAACAGATCCAGCAGATCGCAGCCCCGCACCTGAGCTACCGGCACACCGACAAGCCGACCCCGTCGAAGCGGAAACAGGCCCGCACCGCCTCCCACACGGGCGCGCTGTCCGATCTGCGCAAGCACGGCCTGGCGGAGAACGGCGGGCAGCTTCCGAGCGGGGACACGCTGCGCAACCTGACGCCCATGGGCCTGAAAGCCGCCGCTCGCGAGCTGGGGCGGCCGGTGGGGGAGATGGGCAACCCGGCCCGCGGCGCCGGGCGCACCGGCGCCTCCCACCCGATGACGGTCAACGAAGCCGTGCTCGCCCTGCTGCGCCCGAAGCCGGACCTGTCCCAGCTCGCCAGCGAGCCGGCCGACGTCTTCGCCGCCGCGCAGGCCGCCGTCGACGCGCCGGACGGGTTGGGCACCATCGCCTCCTACACGACCGAGGTGGCGCTGCCCGCGACCGGCACCTGGTCCAACCCGGGCAGGGGCGGCGCCCAGGCGGACATCGTCATCACCGCGCCCGAGGACGGGGTGCCGCTGCTGTTTGTGGAGATCGACAACTGCTTCGAGTCCGCGCAGGTCCTCGCCGCGAAGATCGACAAGTACATGCGGTTCTGCCAGCGGAAGGTGAAGGACGTCGACGGCAAGGAGCGGCCGATGTGGCGCACCCGCTGGTGGGTGCCCGACGGTCGCCGCGGTGACCAGCCGCACCCGCCGCTGCTGCTCGTCTTCAACCGTGTCGGCCCGCGCAACCCCAACACCGTCATCGCGCAGTTGGCTGAGCTGACCGAGCGGCACTGGCAGGGCACCGCGTACGAGGGCGGCTTCCACATGTACGACGGCAAGTTGCCCATCGTGGTCGCCGGCATGAAGCACGTCAAGGAGCACGGCCCGGCCGGAGCGGTCTTCCGGCGCTTCGGCCGGCCGCACAACCAGACGCTCCTCGAGGCGATCGGCAACCCGCGCCGCGAAGCCCACGACGCCCGCCAGCAAGCCGAGTACGCCGCCCGCGAGCGGGAGTACAAGGAACAACTGCGCCGCGTGGCGCAGGAACGTGCGGCTGAGCGGGAAGCCCGCCGCCCCGTGTGCGCCGACTGCGGCACCCGGTTCACCGACGCACGGTGGAAGGCCATCGAGCCCGCCGGGTGGGGCACCCCGCGCGAGACCCACCCGCACCTGTGCGACGAATGCAAGCAGCGCGCCGTCACCCCCGAGCGTCAAGCCGAGCAGAACGGGCCCGAGCACCAGGAGCACGACCAGGCCGTGCCCGAGCAGAAGGCCGGCGGCACCTGGCTCTCCCGCTTCCGCAGATGACCCGGCCGGACCTGCCTGTCAGTGGCAACTGCCAGGCTGAACGGATGGACCGTGATGACGAGTAGCTGATTCGGTAGGGGTGAACTACGGCCCCTGCCACCACCCGCGAGGATTCATTACCCGCGAGAAAAAGCTACGCGCGGAAATTTTTCCGCGTACGGTGGTCGTCATCTGACGTCCACTCACACCGAGGGAGATGCGTGTCCAGCACGCGCAAAATCATCCGGTCCAAGCCGGTCGTGAAGAAGTCCTACGAGGCCATCCCGGTCTCGCAGCTGAGGGTCGACCCGAACCTCGACGCGCAGCGCATGTTCCAGCCCAAGTGGGCCAACCGCCTGGCGAAGATCTGGGACCCCGAGGTGGTCGGCCCCGCGCTGGTCTCCCGCCGCCCGGACGGCGACTACCTCCTCGACGGTCAGCACTCCACCAAGGTCGCGCGCGACATCGAGGGCCCGGACTTCCTCCGGGACTGCATGGTGTTCGAGGGGCTGACCAAGAAGCAGGAGGCGAAGCTGTTCCTAGCCGCGAACCGCGACCGCCGTGCGGTGAAGCCGTATGAGAACTTCGCAGTGGCGGTCACCGCGCAGGAGGTCGAGGCGGTCACGATCAACGCGGACGTGGAGAGCTGCGGTCTGCATGTGTCGAGTGGCACGTCGAAGAACGGCATCTCGGCAATCCAGGCGCTCAAGGTGGTCCACGGGATGCGCGACCCCGCAGACGGTCTCCTGCGCAAGACGCTGACGACGGTCCTGGGCGCCTGGGGCTCGGACCCGACCAGCTGGGACGGCATGATGCTGCGGGCGGTCGCCATCGTGATCCACCGTAACTGGGACACGATCGACCTACCCTCTCTCTCGCTGACCCTCAAGCAGGAGCCGGTCGGTGTATGGAAGGATTCCGCGATCAAGGACACGGTCAGCGGCGGCGGCTCGCAGTCCCGCTCGATCCCGCTCGCGAACAACATCGCGTATGAGTACACCGTCGCGTTCGGCCCGAAGCATGGGCCGGCCTTTGGTCCGCCGAAGCGCCGGAAGACGAAGACGGTCACCGTCGCCGCGTGAGCCACGGTGCGTGGAGGAGGCGCGACAAGGCCGCCCCGCAACCCGGACCGGGTTGCGGGGCGGCCTTGTCGCGGTGCTCAGGCGTCGGGGTCTTGCCGGAAGTAGTCGGGGGCGAGGTGCCGGAGCCGGTCATCTCCCTCAGTGACCGGTTCGAGGAATATGCGCAGGCCGTCATCGAAGACGCCGTGGTGTCGTAGCTGAACCAGGAGTCCACCACCCTGTAGCGGTCGCCGCGATGGAGCACGGGACGGAAAGCGCTACTTCCTGGTCGGAGCCATCTGGCAGGGTGTGGCGTGTGACAAGCGAAGGCGATACGAGCAGGGACGGCGAGGCGTGGGCGATGGATATCCTCGTCCAGTTGCGCCAAGGCAGACAGGAGGCACATGCGCGTCGCGACGCGCTTGCGGCAGCGGTCGACGAAATAGCCGACGGTTTCACGCAACTGGGCCTCAAGCCTTGGAAATCGGAGCGTAAGAGCCCGGCGCGAGAGGACATGAAGGTCCCGGACGTCATGCTCGGTGACCGCGCCGAACCAGCCGCAACGGTTCTCCGGTATGAATCAGCGGTCAACATCCTCAGCGCCGCCGATCAGCTTCGGGGTTTCGCCGTCCTGCTTCGTGCAGAGAAATCGCTGATGGGCGCGGTCTCGGTCGCGCGTGGCGTCTTCGAGGCGTGCCTGTGGGCCACAGCGGTAATCGACCCGACCATCAGCACTGACGAACGCCTGCAACGTGCCCTGACGCGTCGCCTCGCACGACTCTCGGCAGGTATCCGTCTCAGGAAAATGCTCGGCGGCGATACCGATGCCGACCAGCTCGTTGAGAACGACGGCGACGTGGATGACGCGCACGGGACCAACCGCGATCCTGCGAAGGACATCAGCGACATCTTGGCTTACGCCAAGGACCGGGGCTGGCCTGTGAAGAGGGGCCGTCGCACCCCCGAGATCACACCCCTTTCGATTGACTGGCTCAGCGAGAACCTTGAGCGCCGTATCGGCATCGAGGGGTACGCCTGGACGAGCGGCTCGTCGATGGCTCACGGCGAGCATGCTGCCGACACGGCGGTGTGGGTTGAACTGTCCCAGGACATCGGCACAGCTCCGGCATGGTTGATCCAGTTGTGGTCGAACGGCGCTTGGGCGGGACCGCGTCTCTTCCTTGCAACGCACGCCGCCTACACAGGGAAGGGCAGCCTGCGCCGCGAGTATCAGCGGTTCGAAGAGTTGTTCTTGAGCGGATCCGGCAAGAGCTGAGGCCCTGGAGATCCATACGGCATGCCCTCATACGCTACGCCCGCCGTCCTCGCTGCACCGAGTGCAAGGCAGCGTTCACGTACGAGTGGTGGCAGGCGGTGGAGTGCACTGGCTGGGACGCCTCCCTCCGAAGGCCCGTCCGACCCTGTGCGGGGACTGCGCCAGCGACATGGGACCGACTGGGAGGAAGCCTGGCCGAACGCGACGCGCCAGGAGCAGGAGTCGGCCGTGCCGGAGCAGAAGGTCACCGGCTGGCTCTCGCGCCTGCGCCGCTGAGCTGGGCACGCCTCCCGACCAGCCGCGCTTCTCCTTGTGGCAAGGACCAGCCCGGCGAATTGGATGGCTACGACGGAGAAGGCACGTCATGCTGGAAGCGATCGATGCGAGGGGGAAGCGTGAGCCGCGGGCAGACGGAAACTCTTGACGAGAAGCACCAGCGCTTGCTGGAAGCTTTCGTGTTGAGGGCCCGCAGGGTGGAGGAGCATTCGCTGGCCGCCGACTGGGACGCCCTTGTCGAGCTGACCCGCATGAGCATCAACGTCCGTGTCGACCGCGGTGAGGTCTGGATCTCGTACGAGCTCCCGCCCGAGGAAGTGGTCGAATCTGCGGCAGCGCGTATCAGGCCAATTCTGTTGGAGCAGGAGGACTGTTTTCACATGAAGGCGCTCTCGGCTCTGGGCTACACCTGTCGAGCAGCGCCGCAAGATGCGGCGTGGATACGGGCCGCACGCGCTGAGTGGCGGACACGGGTGAGCCCCTCAACGCGCGACGAATCCGGCTATTGGGTCATGGTCGCTGACACGCCCACGGGCGAAGAGCGTGACCTCGATGCGCATGGGCTGGCCATGGCCTGGATCTACGGAGACGTGGTGCATCACGACCCAGAGCGACGCAAGGAAGGCGATACCTTCGGACTGCGCGACCGGTTTCGCGCCGCTGTGCCCCTGGTGGCCTGGGCGATGGTCGGCACGATCGAACTCCTGAATTTTGTCCGGGCACTGAACGAGGCCGGGATGCTGAAACTTCGACAGGAAGTGTTCGACGAGCAGGTCGCCTTGAAGTCGACCGTGTGGGAAGAACGTGCCGAGATGTACTACGCACCCGTTGGTGCTCAACCTCCCTCGCTTGCGAACTCTCCCATGCCCGAGGGGTGGCTCCCTCTGAGCAAGGCATCTGACCTGTCGGTCTTCCGTCACCGCATTGCGGGACAACTCTTGAACACGGAGCGCGCACCATCCATGACGTACCTCCCCTCACCCGAAGAGGTCGAAGCCGCCCGCACGCCCGCTGGCGGCTGGAAGCGGGATCAGCTCGCCGCCTGGGGCGTGCCGTGGCCCCCGCCGAAGGGCTGGAAAGACGAGCTGGCCGAACGCTGGCAGGCCGCCCGCCCGGACGGACCGCCGGCGCCCCCGCCCACGCCGACCCCGGCCGACTTAGCCCAGGACACGCTCGACTTCGGTTGACCCGACGACAGCGGGGCCGGACAGGATCACCC
The DNA here is from genome assembly GCF_044387825.1 of Streptomyces sp. NPDC020299. Classification (NCBI taxonomy): domain Bacteria; kingdom Bacillati; phylum Actinomycetota; class Actinomycetes; order Kitasatosporales; family Streptomycetaceae; genus Streptomyces; species Streptomyces sp. NPDC020299. The sequence goes on along the minus strand of NZ_JBIRWL010000031.1, from coordinate 2,370 downwards.
TGCCCGGCCCCGCTGCTCGTTCCCGGCTGCTCACCGGCTGAGGCGAATGCGCGGCCCCCACACGAACTCGAGGTCGTCCAGGAAGACGGTCTCCAACTCCTCCTCCCACCGGCCGCGCAGGAGGAACGGCACGGCCTCCATCCGCTCCAGGTGGACCAGGGTCTCGACGGCCCACTGCTCGTCAGAAAGATCCCCTCCTCCGTACCCCAGGCCATCACTGATGCCGCGCTCGCGGTGCTGCCGGGCTGAGGACCTGAGCAATGCGGTGGTCCGGGCGGCACCGATGTCCGAGAACCGCGACCTCTACGGCAAGGCCGACGGCGACTGGGTGCCCCGGTGGTCCACGCTTCTGGGCGGATCAGGACTGGGGAACGCGACCCGTCTGGTCGCCCAGGGGGCGACGGTACCGGTGGAGGAGATTGCGGCCGACTCGATCTACCCCACGACCGAAAGCCCCCCGGACGCGGTTGGACCACCACCGGGAACATGACCACGCGGGAGAGCAGGAGGAGCCCCCGAAGCGAAGTTCGTAACCTCAGCGCGTTGAGGCCGTAGGGTTCAAGCCCTTTTCCTTCTCATCGATCCGCTGGATCACCATGCGCGTCACCGCCAGCAAACGGCCGGCCGGCACGTGCGTTCCCGGCTTCCACGAGTACTCGATCCTGCCGATGACCGTGCCCTGCTGGAAGGTCGTGCCCCTACCCGTCCAGAGCAAATGATCCTTTGGCGCAACGAGGTCGAGCGTATACACGAGCCCTCCGGCCGGGCCCGGATAGCGGTCCATATCATCCGTTTTGTCTCTTGTTTTGAAAGCTTGAGCCGCCGCCCGTTCGTCGGGGAAAGAAACCAGGTGGATGCCGATCTCTTGATCTACTAGGTTGGTAAACACAGAAAGGCCCACCGCCCCGGCCCTGGCGCACCAGGCATCCGGCCAATCCTCGTCCTGACACTGGGAAGGATCCTCCGCCAAGTCCCAGGAATCGACCGTGCGTGCCCCCAAGTCCGCGGGCATGTTGCGACTTGTGGGCAGAACGGGCTGCAATTGCGTGGAGTCCACGACCGGTATGCGGTCGCTGGACGGGCTGGCAGCGCCCTTGCCGGTCGGATCCGCGGAAGTTCCACCGCACCCGGCCGCTGCGATGCAGCAAACCGCCGACACGAGCACAACACGCACGAGGCTGGGAAGGCGGCCTGCCAACTTGTCGCCCACCAAAGTTGATTCCCCCTTGATCATGGATGTCGATTTTGCCGCAGAGGAACCCACCGCTCAAGATCCGGATTGAGTCCCGGCTGGATCCATCCATCAAGAAATGGACTCGATCTGCCCCCACGACCGAAGATCCCCCCGAGGCGGTTACACCACCACAGGGGCCATGACCGCCCTGGGCCGTGCATGACTCGAGAGTGCCCTGACCCGCCGACGGCGGGCCGTACTGCCGGGCACCGGCTTCAGACGGTGCGGAACCCGCAGCCGGGATCGCGGGCCTGGGCCGCCTGGAGGGGAAGTCGTCCCTCGGGCGTCTGGGCCTGATCACGCACTCCACCGCCGGGTTCATCGACCCCGGCTCCGCAGGGCACGTCACCCTCGATCTGTCCAACCTGGTCAGTCTGCCGATCCTGGTGTGGCCGGGCATCAAGATCGGGCAGTTGGCCGTCTTGGAGAGGAGCGGCCCCGCGGAGTTCCCGTACGGGTCCGAGGAGCGCGGCCCCCGGTACCAGGGACAGCGGGGGCCGACCGCATCCCGGTCCTGGCAGATCTTCCACCGCACCGTCGCCTACGTGATCTCCCCTTTGTCAGCCAGGCCGGATAGCATGGCCCCGCTGGCAATGTGCACCAGCGCGGGGACGGTGAACGGTGAGCGAAGAAACCCACGAAGCCCACAGCCATGTAGTGATCCCCGAACCGGTCAGGGACGTCTACTTGATGTCGATCCTGGCCATGCTCGATGAGGACAAGAGCAACAGGTCAGCCCTCAGCGTGACGCTGTAGGTGGGTGGAGCCCTCGTCTGCGGGGAGCTGATCGGGCACGGCAGGTGGCAGAGCGAGTTGAAGGCGTGGCTGGCCACGATCGGTGGTGGCTCGGACGTCATTTCTGATCTGGTCGGGATCGTCAAGGAGGAGCTGGCGGAGCACGAGCCGACCCGGCCGACCCATCTCCACCTGAAGGATGCGCACTTCATCACGAACTACGTGGGCAGCATGGACGGGATCACACCGCAGGGCCCGTCGCGTCCGTTGTGGCGTGCGCGGATCGCCGACGTCCAGGGCTGGTCACTAAGAGGTCATCTCATTTGGCCGAGTCGTTATGCTGTGGGCCGTGGTGGGGATTGTTGAGCGGCTGGTGCCAGACGAGTTGTGGGAGCTGTTCC
>NZ_JBIRWL010000030.1:0-88584 GCF_044387825.1 Streptomyces sp. NPDC020299 | reverse complement strand
TCGGGGGGTTACTTCACCGGGGTGAAGTCCCGCGCGCCGATGCTGTGTTTTCCGGGGGTGTCCCCCGGGCCCCCGGCCGGGCTCGCGGTGTTCGGCCGGGGGTGTGGCGCTTCTGCCTGGCACGCTTCTGAGACGACCGGGCCGGGGCCCCCCGTCCCACACGAGGAGGCTCCGGCCCGGTGTTCGGGGGGTTACTTCACCGGGGTGAAGTCCCGCGCGCCGATGAATTCCGGGCGGCGTATCGGGGCGGCGAACGGTTCCACCGCCGTGTTCTCCACGCTGTTGAACACGATGAAGACGTTGCTGCGCGGGAACGGCGTGATGTTGTCGCCGGAGCCGTGCATGCAGTTGCAGTCGAACCAGGTCGCCGATCCGGCCGGGCCGGTGAACAGCTTGATGCCGTACTCGCCGGCCAGCTTGGTCAGCGCCTCGTCGGACGGCGTGCCCGCGTCCTGCATCTGCAGCGACTTCTTGTAGTTGTCCTTGGGCGTGGCCCCGGCACAGCCCAGGAACGTCCTGTGCGAGCCCGGCATGATCATGAGCCCGCCGTTGGTGTCGTAGTTCTCGGTCAGCGCGATCGAGACGGACACCGTACGCATGTTCGGCAAGCCGTCCTCGGCATGCCAGGTCTCGAAGTCCGAGTGCCAGTAGAAACCGCTGGCGCCGAACCCCGGCTTGACGTTGATCCGGGACTGGTGGACGTAGACGTCCGAGCCGAGGATCTGCCGGGCGCGGCCGACCACCCGCTCGTCCCGCACGAGGTTCGCGAACAGCTCGCTGATCTTGTGCACTTCGAAGACGGTGCGGATCTCCTGGGACTGCGGCTCCACGATCGACCGCTCGTCGGCCCGGATCTCCGGGGTGTTGACCAGCCGGTCGAGCTCCCGCCGGTAGACGGTGGCCTCTTCCGCGGTGATCATCTGGTCGACGCCGAGGAAGCCGTCACGCTCGAACGACTGGAGGTCGGTCGTCGAGATCGGCCCGGGGGTGCCGGGGGTGCCCCACAGGACCGGGTCCTGGCGCGGGGTCGACACCTCGGTGGCGCCCCGGGTGGGGTAGAGGTCGGTGACGTCGGGTGGGGTGGGTGTGGTGGTCGTGGTGGTGGTCATGGTCTGTCACACCTCCTCGGGCTCGGTGAGCAGCGGGTAGACGCCGTTCTCGTCGTGGTCCTCCCGTCCGGTCACGGGCGGGTTGAACACGCAGAGGCAGCGGAAGTCCTCCTTGATGCGCAGCGTGTGCCGCTCGTGGCCGTCGAGGAGGTACATGGTGCCGGGAGTGATCGTGTACGTCTTCCCGGTCTCGTGGTCGGAGAGTTCGGCCTCGCCCTCGACACAGACGACGGCCTCGATGTGGTTGGCGTACCACATCGACGTCTCCGTGCCGGCGTACAGAATCGTTTCGTGCAGCGAGAAGCCGACCCTCTCCTTTGCCAGCACGATGCGCTTGCTCTCCCAGGTGCCGGACGCGGCCTTCACATGCCGGTCGGTGCCTTCGATCTCCTTGAACGAACGGACGATCACGGTGGTGCACTTCCTCCTCGTACTGGACCTCTGCCAGGTCGTGGCCAGGTCGTTGTCAGGTCGGGTCAGATCGCGTCGGACCGGGTCAGGCGGTCTCGCGGACGGCACGGGCGAGGACGCGCAAGCCCTCGTCCAGCTCGTCCGGAGTGATGGTGAGGGCCGGCAGCAGTTTGACGACCTCGCTCTCCGGGCCGGACGTCTCGATGAGCAGCCCCAGCTCGAAGGCGCGCCGCGCGACCTTTCCGGCGCGGTCCTTGTCGTGGAACTCCAGGCCCCAGACCAGACCCCGGCCCCGGTACTCCTTGACGTCGGCGAGGTTCTCCTCGGTGATGGAGATCAGCGCCTGCTCGACCTGCTCGCCGCGGGCCTGGGTCTGCTTCTCCATCGCGGACCCGTCGGTCCAGTACGTCTCCAGGGCCGCGGTGGCCGTGACGAACGCCGGGTTGTTGCCGCGGAAGGTGCCGTTGTGCTCGCCCGGCTCCCAGATGTCCAGCTCGGGCTTGAACAGGCACAGCGACATCGGCAGCCCGTAGCCGCTGATGGACTTGGACACGGTGACGATGTCCGGCACGATCCCGGCCTCCTCGAAGGAGAAGAACGCGCCGGTACGGCCGCAGCCCATCTGGATGTCGTCGACGATCAGCAGCATGTCCTGCCGCTCGCACAGCTCCTTGAGCGCCCGCAGCCACTCCGGGCGCGCGACGTTGATGCCGCCCTCGCCCTGGACCGTCTCCACGATCACCGCGGCGGGTTTGTTGAGCCCGGAGCCCTGGTCCTCGAGCAGGCGCTCGAACCACAGGAAGTCCTCGACCTTGCCGTCGAAGTAGTTGTCGAACGGCATCGGCGTGCCGTGCACCAGCGGGATGCCCGCGCCGGCCCGCTTGAAGGCGTTGCCGGTGACGGCGAGGGAGCCCAGCGACATGCCGTGGAAGGCGTTGGTGAAGGACACGATGGCCTCCCGGCCCTTCACCTTCCGCGCCAGCTTCAGTGCGGACTCCACGGCGTTGGTGCCGGTCGGGCCCGGGAACATGACCTTGTACGGCAGGTCACGCGGGCGCAGCACCAGGTTCTGGAAGGACTCCAGGAAGGCACGCTTGGCGCTGGTCGACATGTCGAGGCCGTGCGTGACCCCGTCCCGTTCCAGGTAGTCGATCAACGCCCGTTTCAGGACGGGGTTGTTGTGGCCGTAGTTCAGCGAGCCCGCGCCGGCGAAGAAGTCGAGGTACTGATGGCCGTCCTCGTCGAACATGCGGCTGCCCTGCGCGCGGTCGAAGACGGTGGGCCAGCCGCGGCAGTAGCTGCGCACCTCGGACTCCACGGTCTGGAAGACGCTGAGGTCGGGCTGGGTGATGGTCACGACGAATCGCTCCTCGTTGCGTGGGGGGAGGGGAGTGCGTGTGGGTTCTGCGGCGTGTGGGTTCCGCAGCGTGCGCTTCAGAAGGAGATCAGAAGGAGAGGGGACCGATGCGGTACAGGACTTCCGGCTCGTGCGGCCCGTCCGGGAACAGTCCCGTGTCGAAGAGCACCTCGCGGGAGAGCGCGGCGCCGTGGCGCTCGGCGTACGAGGTGAACAGGCGCTCCGAGGCGGTGTTGCCCGGGGTGATCGTGGTCTCGACGCAGGTGATCCCGCGCTCGGCGCCGAGGCGTGCGGTCAGCCCGTCGAGCAGCGCGGCCGCGACCCCGCGACCCCGCTGGGACGCGTCCACCGCCACCTGCCAGACGAGCAGGGTGTGCGGCTGCTCCGGCCGTACGTACCCGGTGAGGAAACCGACCGGTACTCCGTCGGCACCGCGCGCCACCGCCGAGGTGGCGGCGAAGTCGCGGCACCACAGCAGGTAGCTGTAGGAGGAGTTCAGGTCGAGGGTTTTGGAGTCCTTGGCGATACGCCAGAGCGCGGCTCCGTCCGCCACCGCCGGGTGGTCGATGAGCAGGTCTGCTTGTGCGGCAGTCATGCGGATTGAATTTACCGGTGGAAATTCAAAAATGCATGGCCGAATAGGGTTACTTCAGTGTGGGTCCTGTGTTATCGCGCGAGCGCGGGCAGGTGCGCGACAGGGCGCCGATATGCCCCGGTTTATGCACCTCAAAAGGTGCACAACGGAAGCGTTGTGTAACGCGTCACAGGCATGTAGCCCGCTCGGGAAATCCCTGCGTTTACGCCCTGGAAAAGCGGGCAGAAGCACATGGGAAAGCTACCCTGAAATAAGAATTAGCAAATCCCGTGAATTCTCGCACAGGTCACACCGTCAATACGCTCGCTATCGCCAGGCGGAGTCCACGGCCTCGCGAGCGCGCCGCGCGTCCACGCTCGACCCCTGCTCGCCCAGTGCGGCGCCCACCGCTGCCAAGCACGCCCGCACCGCGTCCGCCGTCGCGTCCGGACCGTAGTGGTTGACCCGGATCATCTCCCCGGCCAGCGCCCCGCCGCCCGCGGCCAGCGGCAGCGCGGGGTCGTTCGCCAGCGCCCGGGCCACCAGCTCCGACGCCACCACGCCCGGCGGCACCCGCAGTGTCGTCGCGACCGGTGCCGCGTCCCGCTCCTCGTGCACATACGGCTCCAGGCCCCCGCCCAGAGCCACCGCACCGGCCCGCGTGGCCAGCGCGGCACGCCGGTGCCGTGCCATCACGGCCTCCAGGCCGGCCGACTCGATCCGCTCCAGGCAGGCCTCCAGGGCGAGCATCTCCAGCTGGGCGGGAGCGTGCAGCAGCGTCTTGCGGCCACCGTCGATCCAGCGCTCCTTCCAGTCGAGCAGCGACAGGTACGAGCGGCGCGGCGCCCTCGGGTTCGCCGCCATCCGCGCCCAGGCCCGCTCGCTCACCGACACCGCCGACACACCCGCCGGACCGCCCATCGCCTTCTGCGCCCCGATCACGCACAGGTCCACGCCCCACGCGTCCGGCAGCACCGGCTCGGCCCCCACGGAGGCGACCGCGTCCAGATAGAAGAGGGCGCCCTGCTCCCGCACCACCTCGCCGATCTCCGCGACCGGGTTGGTGTTGCCCGTCGCCGCCTCCGCGTGCACGAGCGACACGAAGTCGATCTCCGGGTGCTCGGCGAAGGCCTCCCGGATCCGCTCGGCCGTCACCGCCGTGTGGAAGGGCACCGCCAGGTCGTGCACCGTGGCGCCGCAGTCCCGCAGCCAGTTCCCGAACGTCTGTCCGTACGGCCCGGTGATCACGTTCAGCGCGGTCGTGCCCGGCCCCGCGGTCGCCCGGATCGCCCCCTCCAGCGGCAGCAGCGCCTCGCCCTGCGTGATCACGACGTCCTGCCGGGTGCCGAGCAGCCGGGCCACCCGGTCCTCGATCGAGGCGAACCGCGCGGCGCTCAGCGGGGGGAGATCGAGGAAGGCGTGGGTCACGGCGGTGCTCTCTTCGCTCACGGGGAACAGATGGAACAGATGAAGCAGCGGATGAAGCGGATGAAGCAGATGAAGCAGCGGATGAAACGGATGGAGTCGAGCGTAACCGGCTGCGGTCGGCCGTCACCAACCGGTGACTTCTTAGGTCGAACGACCCCGTGACCATCAGATTCATTTGAGAAACCCAAACATCTCCTTATAATCGGAACCCATAGTTCCCCAACCGGAGGCCTCCCGTGATCACCCTCCCCGGGCGCCGGACCCGTGTTCTGGCCGCCACCACCGCGACCGCCGGGCTGGTGCTCCTGGCCCTCAGTACCTCCGGATGCACCTCCACCGGCAACGGCGGCGGCTCGAAGACCGCCGCCGGCGGGGTCAAGGTCGTCAAGGCGGGGCAGCTCACCACCTGCACCCACCTGCCGTACCCGCCCTTCCAGTCGGAGATCGGCGGCAAGGTCCAGGGCTTCGACGTCTCCCTCGTGGACCTGGTCGCCAAGGACCTCGGTGTGAAGCAGGCCATCGTCGACACGCCTTTCGAGAACTTCAAGACCGGTGCCTTCCTCAACTCCGGCCAGTGCGACCTCGCCGCGGCCGGTATGACCATCACCGCCGAGCGCAAGAAGCACGTCGATTTCTCCGCCCCGTACTTCAACGCCACCCAGGCCGTCCTCGTCGACAAGAAGAGCGGCATCACCTCGCTCGCCGACGTCAAGGCCAAGGGCAGGAAGCTCGGCGCCCAGGCGCAGACCACCGGCGAGGACTACGTGAAGAAGCAGGGCTACGACCCGGTCTCCTTCGAGTCCTCCGACGCGGTCCTCAACGGCCTGCGCACCGGCCAGGTCCAGGCCGTCGTCATCGACTATCCCGTGGTCCAGGGCTGGCTCAAGGACAAGGCGAACGCCGCCCGCTTCAAGACGGTCGACAACATCAACACCGGTGAGCAGTACGGCTTCACGGTGAAGAAGGGCAACACCAAGCTCCGCGACGCCATCAACAAGGCGATCGCCGACGCCAAGGCCGACGGCACGTACAAGAAGCTGTACGAGAAGTGGATCGGCCCCTACGACGCCGCCGCGGCCTCCCCCTCCGCGTCATGACCGACGCCGCCGAGGCCGAGGTGCGGCCCAGGAAGAAGGGTCTGACCCGCAGCCAGAAGCGCAGACTGTCCCGCGGCGTCCAGTACGCCGTCTTCGTCGCCGCCGTGATCGCCTTCGCGGTCAGCGCCGACTGGGGACAGCTGCAGAACCAGTTCGCCCAACTCGACATCGCCCGGCAGATGTTCCCGGACATCATCACGCTGGCGCTGAAGAACACCGTCCTCTACACCGTGTCCGGCTTCGTCGTCGGCCTGGTGCTCGGCATGGTCATCGCGCTGATGCGGCTGTCGTCCGTGGGCCCCTACCGCTGGCTCGCCGGCATCTACATCGAGATCTTCCGCGGCCTGCCCGCCCTGCTGATCTTCATCTTCATCGGCGTCGCCGTACCACTGGCCTTCCCCGGCACCGAGATCATCGGCGGCACCTACGGCAAGGTGGCCCTCGCCCTCGGCCTGGTGGCGGCCGCGTACATGGCCGAGACGATCCGCGCCGGCATCCAGGCGGTGCCCAAGGGACAGATGGAGGCCGCCCGTTCGCTGGGCTTCTCGCCCGCCCGGGCCATGGCCTCGATCATCGTCCCGCAGGCCTTCCGGATCATCCTCCCGCCGCTCACCAACGAACTCGTCCTGCTCTTCAAGGACTCCTCGCTGGTGCTGTTCCTCGGCGTCACCCTGGAGGAACGCGAACTGTCCAAGTTCGGCCGCGACCTGGCCAGCACGACCGCCAACTCCACGCCGATCCTTGTCGCCGGCCTGTGCTACCTGCTGGTCACGATCCCGCTCGGCTTCGTCGTCCGCCGCATGGAGGCCAAGGCCCAGGAGGCCGTCAGGTGAGCACCCCAGAAGTCCTCATCGAGGACCTGCACAAGTCCTTCGGCGACAACGACGTGCTGCGCGGCATCGACCTGGAGATCCGCCAGGGCGAGGTGGTCTGCGTCATCGGCCCCTCCGGCTCCGGCAAGTCGACCCTGCTGCGCTGCGTCAACCTCCTCGAGGAACCCACCAAGGGCCGGGTCTTCGTCGGCGGCACCGAGCTGACCGACCCCGACGTGGACATCGACGCCGCCCGCCGCCGTATCGGCATGGTCTTCCAGCAGTTCAACCTCTTCCCGCACCTCACGGTGACCGAGAACCTCACCCTCCCGCAGCGCCGGGTGCTCCGGCGGAACAAGGCGACGGCCGCCGAGGTGGCCGCCGAGAACCTGCGACGCGTGGGTCTGTCGGAGAAGGCGGACGCGTACCCGTCCTCCCTCTCCGGCGGCCAGCAGCAGCGCGTCGCCATCGCCCGGGCGCTGGCCATGGGCCCCGAGGTGATGCTCTTCGACGAGCCGACCTCGGCGCTCGACCCGGAACTGGTGGGCGATGTCCTGGCCGTGATGCGGATGCTCGCCCGCGAGGGCATGACCATGATCGTCGTCACCCACGAGATGACCTTCGCCCGCGAGGTCGCCGACCGGGTCGTCTTCATGGACGGCGGCGTGATCGTCGAGGACGGCACCCCGGACCAGGTCATCGGCGACCCGAGCCACGACCGCACCCGCCACTTCCTCTCCCGCCTCCTCGACCCGGCGATGGCCGAGGTGGAGGAGGAGGCCTCGGACCAGGTGGGCAAGGGCGGCCGGTAGCTGACTAGGGTGCGGGGCATGAGCGAACGCGCGGTGCTGCACGTGAGGGGCCGGATCCTGGTCGGCCCGGACGAGGTCCGGGACGAGCTGTGGGTGGTCGGTGGCCGGATCTCGTACGACCGCCCCGCCACGGCCCGCGAGGTGACGACCGTAGAGGGCTGGGTGCTGCCCGGCCTGGTCGACGCCCACTGCCATGTGGGCCTCGGCGCGCACGGCCCGGTCGACAAGGACGCGGCCGAGAAGCAGGCGCTGACCGACCGCGAGGCCGGCACCCTGCTGATCCGCGACGCGGGCTCGCCCTCCGACACCCGCTGGATCGACGACCGCGAGGACCTCCCGAAGATCATCCGGGCCGGCCGGCACATCGCCCGCACCCGCCGCTACATCCGGGGCTACGCCCACGAGATCGAGCCGGACGACCTCGTCGCGTACGTCGCCCAGGAGGCCCGGCGCGGCGACGGCTGGGTCAAGCTGGTCGGCGACTGGATCGACCGCGACCTCGGAGACCTCTCCGCCTGCTGGCCGCGCGAGGCGGTCGAGGGGGCCATCGCCGAGGCCCACCGCCTGGGCGCCCGCGTGACCGCCCACTGCTTCGCCGAGTCCTCCCTGCGTGACCTCGTCGAGGCGGGCATCGACTGCGTCGAGCACGCGACCGGCCTGACGGACGAGCTGATCCCCCTCTTCGCGTCCCGGGGCGTGGCGATCGTCCCCACCCTCGTCAACATCGCCACCTTCCCCCGGCTCGCCGACGGCGGCGAGTCAAAGTATCCCCGCTGGTCCGCCCACATGCGCCGGCTCCACGAGCGCCGCTACGACACCGTGCGCGGCGCCTACGACGCCGGGATCCCGGTCTACGTCGGCACGGACGCCGGGGGCTCCCTCGCCCATGGCCTGGTCGCGGGCGAGGTCGCGGAACTGGTCACGGCCGGCATCCCGCCGCTCGACGCCCTCTCCGCGACGAGCTGGGGCGCGCGCGAGTGGCTCGGCCGACCCGGCCTGGAGGAGGGCGCACCGGCGGACCTGGTGGTGTACGAGACGGACCCGCGCGCGGACGTACGGGTACTGGCGTCACCGCGACGAGTGGTGCTGAACGGCCTGGTGGTCGAATAACCACCGGGCGATTCGCACAGACGCACGAAAAATCCACGATGGAGTGAAGTGACGCGGGATCGCTGACGGTTCACCCTCGGTGCGCGATTCTTGCCGGGTCCCGAGCAAGTCTCGTCTGGGGGTCCCCACCTTGAACGGCACCACCTTCCGCCTGCCCGCACGCCGTTGGGCCACCGTCGCGACGGCCGCGGCACTCGCCGCCGGTCCCGTCACGCTGGCCGGCGCGGGCTCCGCCCGAGCCTCCGGCGACCACGGCCGTGCCGGTGCCGTCGTACTGCGCACCGGGCTCGACGTGTCCCTCGTGGACAAGACCGCGAACGTCCCGCTCGCGCTCTCCCTCACGGCCGGGAAGACCGCCCTGTCCACCCGCCTGGACGGCGTCGACGGCGGCAAACCCTTCACCGTCCTCGGCGCGGACACCGCCTCGGCCAAGGCCACGACGACCGCGACCCGCGCCGAAGCCACCGTCCACCTCGCCCACGCAAGGCTCCACGTCCCCGGCCTCCCCCTGCTGTCCCTGGTCGAGCTGGACACCGTCACCGCGAAGGCGACCTGCGAGTCCGGCAAGGCACCGGCCGCCGCCTCCGCCGTCCCCGGCGCGGTCACGGTCCTCGGCAAGCGCGTCACCCTCACCGCCGCCGGCCCGACGGACGTCCGCGTACCCGGGCTCGGCGAGGTCCGCCTGGACCTCTCCCACCGCAGCACCACCTCCCGCGAGGCGGCCGCCACCGCCCTCCGGCTCAAGGTCTCCATCAACCCACTGAAACTGAACGTGGCCGACGTGACAGGCACCGTGACCCTGGCCGAGGCGACCTGCGAGACCCCGGCCAAGACCCCGCCCTCCGCCATCAAGGCCCAGGGCGCCCCAGCCAACCCCGACCTGGCCCAAACAGGCGCGAGCGCCCTGACCCCGTACCTGGCGGCGGGCTCAGCGGTGCTCCTGACAGCGGGTGGGGGAGCGGCGGCGCTGGTACGGCGGAGGAAGGGCTGAAGGGGGGGCGGGGGCGGTCACGCAGAGCCCCAGGGCCCAGCCAGGGAAAACCGGCAACCCCGGCTCAAGCCAGCGCAGCGCCCAACGCCCGCAGAAACCCGTCCACCGTCCCCCGATCCCGCACAGCGACCCGCACCCACTCCTCCCCCAAGCCGGGAAACGTGTCCCCCCGCCGCACGGCATACCCCATCTCCCGCAACCGCCCCCGCACCACACCCGCCCCCGGCATCCGCACCAGGACGAACGGCCCCTGAGCAGGGGACACCACCCGCACGCCCCGCCCGGCGAACGCCGACAGCCCCGCCACCAGATGGCCCCGCTCCGCCGCCACCCGATGGGCCGCGTGCGCCGCCTCCGCCAGGGCCCGCGGGGCCACGCACGCCCCCGCCGCGGCCAGCGCCGGCGTGGACACCGGCCACAACGGCTGGGCCCGCTGAAGTTCCGCGATCGTCTCCGGCGCGGCCAGCACATAGCCGATCCGCAGCCCGGCCAGCCCCCACGTCTTGGTCAGGCTCCGCAGCACCACAAGGCCGGGCACATCCGTCCGCCCGGCCAGCGCCTCCCGCTCACCCGGCACCGCGTCCATGAACGCCTCGTCGACCACCAGCACCCGCCCCGGACGGGCGAGGGAGGCGACCGCCCCGGCCGGATGCAGCACCGACGTGGGATTCGTGGGGTTGCCGATCACCACCAGGTCGGCATCCTCCGGCACCGCCGCCGGATCCAGCCGGAAGCCGTCCGCCTCCCGCAGCAGCACCCGGTCCACGGTGTGCCCCGCGTCCCGCAAGGCCGCCTCGGGCTCGGTGAACTGCGGATGCACCACCACCGGCCGGCACACCTTCAGCGCCCGCGCGAGCAGGACGAACGCCTCCGCCGCCCCCGCGGTCAGCAGCACCCGCTCCACCGGAACCCCGTGCCGCCCGGCCACCGCCGCCCGCGCGGCCCGCCCGTCCGGGTAGGCGGCGAGCGAGTCCAGCGACCCGGCGATGTGCTCCCGCAGCCACGCGGGCGGTGTGTCCGCGCGGACGTTGACGGCGAGGTCGACCAGCGTGGCCCCGTCGTCCCGGACCTCGGCGTCCCCGTGGTGGCGCAGATCGTGCCCGCCCGTGGCGGTGTCCTCAGTGCGCATGGCTGTGTGCGTGCCCCCCGTGATGGTGATGCCCGTGCCCGTGCTCGTCGTCGTCCGGGTGGAAGTGCGGCTGCTGCGGCAGACCGACCTTGTCCTCGAAGCCGGGCAGCGCGATGCGGTACACGCACGAGTCGCAGTTCATCCTGAGGTCGCCCTTGACGGCCTCCTCGTACCGCTCCATCACCAGGTCGAGCAGCTCCGGCTCGGGCCCGATGACGTCCGCCGACAGCACCTCGGTCTCCGGGTGCGCGGCGGCCCAGCCCTCGGTCTGCTGCCGCACCCGGTCCGGCAGGATGCCGGTGAACAGGAAGTACGGGAGTACGACGATCCGCCGCGCCCCCAGCTTCGCGCACCGGTCGAGACCGCTCGGCACGTCCGGTGCCGCCAGCGACACGAACGCCGTCTCCACACCGGCGTACCCGCGCCCCTCCCACAGCAGCCGGGCGGCCTTGTGCACCTCGGCGTTGGCGTCCGGATCGGTCGAGCCGCGCCCGACGAGCAGCACGGTCACGTCGGCCCGGTCCTCCGGCTCGCGCGCCGAGGAGCCGAGCGCCTCGTCCAGCCGCCGCTCCAGCACGTTCAGCAGCGCCGGGTGCGGGCCGAGCGGACGGCCGTAGGTGTAGGAGATCCCGGGGTGCCGTTCCTTCTCGCGGGCCAGCGCGGCCGGGATGTCGCCCTTGGCGTGCCCGGCGGACACCAGCATCAGCGGGACGGCGGCGAAACGGCGTACGCCCCGCTCCACCAGTTCGGTCACCGCGTCACCCAGCGGCGGCGGGGACAGCTCGATGAAACCGCCCGCGACGGGCAGTTCGGGGTGGCGGCGGCCCAGCTCCCGGACGAAGTCGCGGAACGCCTCGGCTCCGGCGTCGTCCCGGGTGCCGTGGCCGGCGATGAGCAGGGCGGGCGGCGGGGTGGTCACGGCTTCTCCTCAGCGGGGGCGGGGTGGTACAGCAGGGCGTTGAGCGCGGCGGCGGCGACCGCCGAACCGCCCTTCTCGGACACGTTGCTCACGGCGGGCAGCCCGCTCTCGCGCAGCGCGGCCTTGGACTCGGCCGCGCCGACGAAACCGACGGGCAGACCGATGACGAGGGCGGGCGTGGCGTCCAGAGTCAGCAGCTCCTCCAGGGCGGTCGGCGCGTTGCCGATCACCCAGAGGGCGCCCGGGCCGACCTGCTCGTACGCGAGCCGTATCGCTCGCGCCGAGCGGGTCAGGCCCGGCCCGGACTCGGCGTCCTTCAGACGGCAGACGGTCTCGCGCCGGGTGATGCCGGCCCCGACCATCTCCACGTCCACGACGACCGGCGCCCCGGCGTGCAGAGCGGTGTGCGCCCGCTCCAGGTCGCCCTCGTCCATGACGAGATCGGTGGCGTACTCCAGGTCGGCGGCGGAGTGGATGACCCGCTCCACGACGGCCCGGGTCAGCGGCGGGAAGTGCGAGGTGTCCAGGCGGGCACGCAGCCGCCGGTAGGACTCCACCTCGATCGGATGGACCACGCGGTTCACCGGGCGCCCTCCTGCTCCTGACCCGCGGCGGAGCCGCTCGTCGATGCAGCGTCCTGCCAGCGGTAGCCGCGCGGCGTCACCATGCGGCCCGCGATCTCACGGGTCGCCGTGTTGCCCACGGTGACGACCGTCATCATGTCGACCGTCGCCGGGTCCAGCGCGGCCAGCGTCGTCAGCCGACTCGACTCGTCCGGCCGTGAGGCGTTGCGCACGACACCGACGGGCGTCGCCGGCTCCCGGTGCCCGGCGAGGATGGCCAGCGCCTTGGGCAGCTGCCAGTCGCGGCCCCGGGAACGCGGGTTGTAGAAGGTGACCACGAGGTCCGCCTCGGCCGCCGCCCGCACCCGCCGCTCGATGACCTCCCACGGCGTGTGCAGGTCGGACAGGCTGATCGACACATGGTCGTGGCCGAGCGGCGCGCCCAGGATCGCCCCGGCAGCGAGCGCCGCCGTCACGCCGGGCACGCCGAGCACGTCGATGTCGTCGGAGGCCTCGGCGAGCGCGGGGGAGGCCATCGCGTACACGCCCGCGTCCCCGCTGCCGATCAGCGCGACCGCGTGGCCCGCGCGGGCCTCGGCGACCGCCGTGCGGGCCCGCTCCTCCTCCGCGCCGAGCCCCGACTCGAGGATGCGGGTGCCGGGCCGCAGCAGGTCGCGGATCTGGTCGACGTACTGGTCGAGCCCGACCAGCACCGACGCGCGCCGCAGCTCCGCCTCGGCGCGCGGGGTGAGCAGGTCCCGGGCGCCCGGCCCGAGCCCGACCACCGCGAGCCGCCCGCGCCCCGGCCGCCGTACGACGGCACAGGTCGCCATCGCGGGGCTGGCCGCCGACTTGCGCTTGGGGACGAGGAGTTCGCCGCCCCGGACCAGCGCGGCGGCCTCCGCGACGGACGGCGTGCCGACGGCGGCGAGGGGCGCGTCCGACGGGTTGGGCACCTCGACGCCGGCCAGTTCCTCGGCGGAGTACGTCACCAGCGGCACGCCCAGCCGCTCGGCGGCGGCCACGATCCCCGGCTCCGCCGCCTTCGCGTCGACGGTGGCGAGCTCGGCGACGGACCGCACGGACAGCCCGGCTTCCCGCAGCGCGGCCTCGATCAGCCCCAGCACCTCGTCGGCCGGCGCACCCTTGGAGGCCCCGACCCCGACGACCAGGGACGGCGGCCGCAGCAGCACCTCGCGCTCGCCCGCCTCGACGTCCCGGTCGGTGAGCCGGATGGTGTACGCCCCCTTGGGCGCCGTCGGCAGCGGAGGCAGCGGCCACGCCAACTCGGCCTCCAGGGCGACGGGTTCGCCGTCCAGCAGGGCCCGCGAGACGGTCGCGACGGAGCCCTCCACCGGAAACCCGAGCGTGTCCAGACCGGGCAGCCCCACGGAGTCCGTCGCGGTGGTCACCACCGGCTCGGCACCCAGCAACCCGCCCACCTCACGGGCGAGTTCGTTGGCCCCGCCGCCGTGCCCGCCCACCAGCGACACGGCGAACCGTCCGCTCTCGTCGACGCACACCACACCCGGGTCCGACGTCTTGTCCGCCAGCAGCGGCGCCACGAGCCGTACCACGGCCCCCGTGGCCAGGAAGCACACGAGCTGCTCGCACTCCGCGAACGCGGCCCGTACGGCGTCCCCGACGGGACCCTCGTACACACGCGTACGGTCCGGCCACGCGGCGGCCACCCGGTCGCGCGCGGCCGCCCCCGCAGCGGTGGCGGAAATCAGGCCGATCACTGAGCAACTCCTCTACTACGAGCGGGGGTTCTGTTCCCCCACAGCAGGAAAACGGGATTGGTCGCGGCGAGCCGGGTCACGTCACCCGGCAGCGGCGCGAGCCGGGACGACTGGAGCAGCACGCCTTCGCACGCGAACCCGGCCTCGGTGAGCGCGGCCCGGACCGCCGGGACCCGGTCCAGCGCGGCCATCGCGACGACCACGGTCCGCCGGGCCCGCCGCGCGCACGCACCGACGATCTCGGGCAGTTCGCGTCCCCCGCCGCCGACGAACACGGCGTCGGGATCGTCGAGCCCGGCCAGCACCTGAGGTGCCGTGCCGTGCACCACGTGCACGTCGACGCCGTGCCCGGCGGCGTTGGCGTGGATCCGCTCCACCCCGTCCGGGGCCTTCTCCACCGCGCTGACGGCGGCACCGAGCCGCGCGCACTCCACGGCGACGGACCCGGACCCGGAGCCCACGTCCCACACCAGCTCGCCGGGGCGCGGCCCGAGCCGGGCCAGGGCCAGCGCCCGCACCTCGAACTTGGTGATCATCGAGTCGCGGTGGGCGAAGGCACCCTCGTCCAGCGCCCACCCGGCGGAAGCCGCGGCGGCCGGGCCGGCGAGCGTGCGTACGGGACCGAGCGTCCGCGACTCGTCCAGGCACAGCACGACGCTCACCGCCGTACCCCAGTCGCGTCCCGCGGCCTCGGCCGGCGTGACCCGCTCGACCCGCTCGTCCGCCGAGCCCAGCGCCGAGGCGATGACGAGGACCCGGTGGGAGGCGGTGCGGGCGAGCGCGGCACCCAGCTCGGCCGGTCCGGCGCCGGGCCCGGTCAGCACGGCGACCTTGGGATGCGCCCGGCACACGTGCACGGCCGTCCGCGCATTCCGCCCGTGCGCACTGACCACCACCGCGTCGTCCCAGGTCAGCCCGAGCCGCGCGAAGGCGGTCGCGACCGACGACACCCCGGGCCGCACATCCAGCAGCCCGGACCCGAACCGCTCGGCCAGCGCCCGCACGATCCCGAAGAACCCGGGATCGCCGGAGGCCAGCACGACCACGCGCCGGTCCTTGTCGACGTACTCCCGCATGGCGTCCAGGGCGGGAGCGAGCGGGCCGAGCACGATCCGCTCGGCGGTCTCCGGCAGTACCGCGGCGTCCAGGTGCCGCCGCCCGCCCACGACGAGCTCGGCCCCCGCCAGGGCATCTGCGTCGGCCGGCGCCCCGGTCCCCGTACCGACGACGGTGATCACGTACTCGCCCCCCGCTCGCGCAGGGCCTTGCGGGCCTCGGGGTCGGCCTTGCGGTAACCGTGGAAGTGACCGGGGTGGTACAGGTGCGAGCGGGTGCCCTCGGCGTCCAGGGCCGGGCCGACCAGGAAGAGGGTGTGCTTCCAGAGCTTGTGCTCCTTGACGGTCTCCTCCAGCGTGCCGACCGTGCACTTCACGACCAGCTCCTCCGGCCAGGTCGCCTGGTACGCGACGACGACCGGGGTATGGGTCGGGTAGCCGCCCTCCAGCAGCTCCCGCACCAGCTGCCCGCTGCGGGCCGCGGACAGGAAGACGGCCATGGTGGTGCCGTGCTTGGCGAACTCGCGCACCTCCTCGCCGGGCGGCATCGGCGTCTTGCCGCCCCCCAGCCGGGTGAGGATCACCGACTGCGCCACCTCGGGAATGGTCAGCTCACGCTGCGCGAGGGCGGCCACGGCCGAGAAGGCGGAGACGCCGGGCACGACCTCCGTCGCGATCCCGATCCGGGCACACCGGTCGAGCTGCTCCTGCGTGCCGCCCCACAGAGCCGGGTCGCCGGAGTGGATCCGGGCCACCTTCAGTCCCTCCCGGACGGCCCGCTCGTACACGGCGACGACGTCCTCCAGCGACATGGCCGCCGAGTCCAGGATCTCCGCACCCTCCCGCGCGTGGTCGAGGACCTCCGCCTGGACCAGGCTGGCCGCCCAGATCACCACGTCGGCCTCGGCGATGGCGCGGGCGGCACGGAATGTCAGCAGGTCGGCGGCGCCGGGGCCGGCACCGACGAAGGTCACCTTGCCGGTGGGGGCATCGGCCATGAGAATCTGTCCTCTCCTACAAGTCCTACGAGCAAAAGTCCTGTGAGTGCGGCGGCTACGGCCGGGTACGCGTGCGCGCGGGTCGATCGGATAGCAAGAGCACATGGCGGTCTTCGTCGCGCTGGGCGCGTTCCTGATGACGCTGGCCGGGGGCTGGACGGCACAACGCGTGACCGACCGCCGCCACCTGGTCCTGGGCCTGGCGGGAGGCCTGATGCTGGGCGTGGTCGGCCTCGACCTGCTGCCGGAGGCGCTGCACGCGGCCGGCCGCGAGGTGTTCGGCGTACCGGCGGCCCTGCTGCTGTTCGTGGCCGGCTTCCTGCTGGCGCACCTGGTGGAACGGACGCTGGCCGCACGGCAGGCGGCGCACGGCGGCGCCGAGGGACACAACCACCGCGCGCCCGAGGTGGGCCTGGCGGCGGCGTCCGCGATGGTCGGCCACAGCGCCATGGACGGCGTCGCGATCGGCGCGGCCTTCCAGGTGGGCGGCGGCATGGGCGCGGCGGTCGCGCTCGCCGTCATCGCCCATGACTTCGCGGACGGCTTCAACACCTTCACCATCACGAGCCTGTACGGCAACGCGCGCCGCAAGGCCGTCGCGATGCTCGTCGCCGACGCCTGCGCACCCGTGCTGGGCGCCGCCTCGACCGCGTTCCTGACCATCCCGGAGACGTTCCTCGGCGGCTATCTCGGCCTGTTCGGCGGCGCGCTGCTCTATCTCGCCGCCGCCGAGATCCTCCCCGAGGCCCACCACGAGCACCCCGCCCGCTCCACCCTGCTGTGCACGGTGGCCGGAGCGGCGTTCATCTGGCTCGTGGTCGGCCTCTCCGGCTGACACGTGCGGCGCTCTCAAAGCTTCCCGCCCCGTCCGCCGTCGCGCCGGGCGGGCGCGATCAGCGTGGAGAGGTACGGCAGCGGCCCGCCGTCCAGTTCGGCGGCCGGCCGTATCGATTCCTCGGCCAGCCCGAGCGCCGACCCCCACACGGCGCCGTCGAGCCGCCCGGTCTCCCGCAGCGCCTCGGCGACCTCCGCGGCCTGCCGCCCGAACTTGTACGCCACGACCGTTCCGGGCCCCGCGAGGGCCTCCTTGAGCACGGCCGACCCGGCGGTGACCGGCACCAGCGTCAGCGGCTCGGTGCCCTCGGTGAGCACGGCACCCGAGCGTGCGGCGAGATCCTGCATGGCGGTGATCCCGGGCACGGTCTCCACGACCGTCCCCGGCACCAGCTCCACGATGGTCTGCGCGAGATAGGTGAAGGTGGAGTACACGTTCGGGTCCCCGATGGTCGCGAACGCCACGGACCCGCGCCCCCTCAGCAGCTCGGCGACCCGCTCACCGGCCGCGTCCCAGGCGGTCTCGCGCCGCGCCCGGTCGGTCCGCTCGTTGAGCGCGAACACGACCCGTACGACCTTCTCCTCCGGCACGTAGTGCAACACGGTCGCCTCGGCCCGCCCGCGCTCACCACTGTCTTCCCCATCAGATGCAGCCATCACGGGCACGACGACGACATCGGCGGCACGAAGGGCGTTGACCCCCTTCACGGTCACCAGCTCCGGATCCCCGGGCCCCACCCCGACTCCCACCAGCCTGCTGCTCATGACGTCCGGCACCTCTCCACGAACCGACGGGCCACACCGGGCACGGACGCCCAGTGCGTGTGCAGATAACTCGCGTGCACGCCCTGCTGCACGAAACCTTCGACACGCGGCTGAGGACCGCGTACACCCCAGGCGGGCGCCGCCCCCGCCCCCGGCTCGACGACCGTCCGGTGGAACTCATGCCCACGCATCCGCGTCCCCGCCCCGGCGAGCACGCTGTCGCTCACGGCAACGGCGTCCCGATAGCCGAGCGTCAGCCGCTCGCTCATCCGGGCGGAGGCATCCACCACCCCGCACATGGGCCGCCCATCGAGCTCCCGGCAGAGATAGAGCAGCCCGGCACACTCGGCGGCGACGGGAGCTTTGCTCAGGGCGAGCTCGGCGACGGCCTTGCGCAGGGATTCGTTGGCGGACAGCTCGGCGGCGTAGACCTCGGGGAATCCGCCGCCTATCACCAGGCCCCGCGTTCCGTCAGGGAGTTGTTCGTCCCGCAGTGGATCAAAGGTGACGACTTCGGCACCTGCGGCCCGCAGCAACTCTGTGTGCTCGGCGTAGGAGAAAGTGAACGCCTCTCCACCGGCAACAGCCACCACCAGCCTGTCTGGGGGTCCCCCCTCTGGCGGGGTCGAAGGGGCGGAGCCCCTGGAGGACGGGAAGGGTAGGGGCGGCGGGGGCGCGATCTCCAGGGCCTCAGCCGGATCCCAGGCCGCACACGGCAACGTACCCGCCCCACGCGCCAGCGCCAGCAACCCCTCCAGATCGCACCCCGCCTCCACCTGCGCAGCCATCGCGGCAACGGCCTCCACCGCCGACGCCCGCCGCTCGGCAACCGGCACCAGCCCCAGATGCCGCGAAGGCGTCTCCACCGGAGCCACCCGCCGCAGCACCCCCAGCACGGGCACCCCGGCCGAGTCCAGCGCCTCCCGTAGAAGAACCTCATGCCGGTCGGACGCCACCTTGTTGAGGATCACGCCCCCGACCCGCACCTCCGGATCCCACGACGCGAACCCGTGCACCAGCGCCGCCACCGACCGCGACTGCGACGACGCGTCCACGACGAGCACCACCGGCGCCCGCAGCAGCTTCGCCACATGAGCGGTGGACGCCAGTTCACCCTCCCCGGCGGCCCCGTCGTACAGCCCCATCACACCCTCGACGACGGCGATCTCACATCCGCGCGCCCCGTGCAGGAACAGCGGCCCGATCAGCTCGGGCCCGCACAGGTACGCGTCGAGGTTCCGCCCCACCCGCCCCGTGGCGAGCGCGTGGTACCCGGGGTCGATGTAGTCCGGCCCGACCTTGTGCGGGGACACGGCGAGCCCCCGCGCGGTCAGCGCCGCCATCAGCCCCGTGGCAACGGTGGTCTTGCCGCTGCCCGAAGCGGGCGCGGCGATGACCAGCCGAGGGACGGACGAAGTCACCACTCGATGCCCCTCTGGCCCTTCTGGCCCACGTCCATCGGATGCTTGACCTTGGACATGTCGGTGACGAGGTCCGCGAACTCCACGAGCTTCTCGGGCGCGTTCCGCCCGGTGATCACGACATGCTGGGTCCCGGGCCGGTCGCGCAGCACCTCCACGACCTCGTCCGTGTCGACCCAGCCCCAGTGCATCGGGTACGCGAACTCGTCCAGCACGTACAGCTTGTACGTCTCGGCGGCCAGGTCCCGCTTGACCTGCTCCCAGCCCTCGCGGGCCTTGTCCTCATTGTCCATCTGGTCATCCCGCTGGACCCACGACCACCCCTCGCCCATCTTGTGCCAGTCGACGGACCCGCCCTCCCCGGACGCCCCGAGCACCCGCAGCGCGTTCTCCTCGCCGACCTTCCACTTGGCCGACTTGACGAACTGGAACACCCCGATGGGCCACCCCTGGTTCCAGGCGCGCAGGGCGAGCCCGAAGGCGGCGGTCGACTTGCCCTTCCCGATGCCCGTGTGCACGACCACCAGCGGCCGGTTGCGCCGCTGCCGGGTCGTCAACCCATCGTCCGGCACCACACTCGGCTGTCCCTGAGGCATTACGCGGCCCTCCTCTGTACGTCCTTCACCAGTCCGGCGATGCTGTCCGCCCGCAGCTCGTCGAGCGTCACCGCGGTGCCGCCGAGCTCACCCGCGAGCTGCCCGGCGAGCCCCAGCCGCACGGGCCCCGACTCGCAGTCGACGACCACGGAGGCGGTTCCCTCGGCCGCGAACAACCGGGCCGCCCGCCCCGCCAGAGCCACCGGCTCCGGGCCACCGGTGGCCCGCCCGTCCGTCACGACCACGACCAGCGCCCGCCGCGCCGGATCCCGCAGCCGCTCCACGCGCAGCACGTCGTGCGCCTTCAGCAGCCCGGCGGCGAGCGGCGTCCGCCCGCCGGTGGGCAGCGACTCCAGCCGGGCCGCCGCCGCGTCCACGGACGACGTGGGCGGCAGCGCCACCTCGGCGGCCGACCCCCGGAACGTCACCAGCCCCACCTTGTCCCGCCGCTGGTAGGCGTCGAGCAGCAGCGACAGCACAGCGCCCTTCACGGCGCTCATCCGCTGCCTGGCCGCCATCGACCCGGAGGCGTCGACGACGAACAGCACGAGGTTGCCCTCACGCCCCTCGCGCGTCGCCTGCCGCAGATCGTCCCGCCGCACTACCAGCCCCGGCCCCGACCGCCCCCGCGCCCGCTGGTGCGGGGCGGCGGCCTGCACGGTCGCCGCCAGGTGCAGCTTGGTCAGCGTGCCCCGCGGGCGCCGGGCCCCGGTGGTCCGCCCGTGCTCGGTCCGCGCCCGCGACCGCCGCCCGGCGGCGCCCTCGCCGATGCCGGGGACGCTGAGCACCTTGGCGCGGAAGGGCTCGGAGGCCCGCGCCGGGGCCTGTTCGCCCGCCCCGGCGCCGGACGGCTGCGGCTCCCCGCCCTCACCGGCCTCGGGGCGCGCGCCGGTGTTCCCGCCCTGCGGATCGCCGTCGCCCTGCGGGGGCTGCCCGCCGCCACCGCCACCGGGGCCGTCGGGGTCCGGGTCGTCGTCCTCGCCGGAGAACTCCTCCAGCGTCTGGTCCAGCTTGTCCTCGTCGAGCCCCGGCGCGTCGAACGGATTGCGGCGCCGGCGGTGCGGCAGCGCCAGCAGCGCCGCCTGCCGCACGTCCTCCGCGAGCACATCGGTCCGACCGGCCCAGGCGGCCAGCGCGGTCGCGGTACGCGCCATCACGATGTCGGCCCGCATGCCGTCCACCTCGAAGGCCGCGCAGGTCGCCGCGATCTGCCTGAGCGCGCCGTCGCCCAGCCGCACCGACGGCAACAGCTCCCGCGCCGCGACGATCCGCGCCCGTACGGCGGCCTCCTCGTCCGCCCAGCGGGCGGCGAAGGCGGCGGGATCGTCGTCGTACGCCAGCCGCCGCCGCACGACCTCCACCCGCTGGTCCGGTTCCCGGGAGGCCGCCACCTCCACGGTCAGCCCGAACCGGTCCAGCAACTGCGGCCGCAGCTCGCCCTCTTCGGGGTTCATGGTGCCGACCAGCAGGAACTTCGCGGCGTGCCGGACGGATACGCCCTCACGCTCGACGTACGACGCGCCCATCGCCGCCGCGTCCAGCAGCAGGTCGACCAGGTGATCGTGCAGGAGGTTGACCTCGTCGACGTACAGGATGCCGCGGTGCGCGTCCGCGAGGAGCCCCGGCTCGAAGGCCTTCACGCCCTCCGCCAGCGCCCGCTCGATGTCCAGCGCCCCGACCAGCCGGTCCTCGGAGGCACCGACGGGCAGCTCGACCATCCGCGCCGACCGGGACTCGAACGCCCCCGGCTCGTGCGGCCCGTCCGGGCAGGCGGGGTCGGGGGAGCCGGGGTCACAGGAGAACCGGCACCCGGAGACGACGTCCACCTGAGGCATCAGCGCCGACAGCGCGCGCACCGCCGTCGACTTGGCCGTGCCCTTCTCGCCGCGCACCAGCACACCACCCACCGCCGGGGACACGGCGTTCAGCAGCAGCGCGAGCCGCAGATCGTCCTGGCCGACGACGGCCGTGAACGGAAACGGGGTACTCACGCCGCGATCACTCCTTCGAGTGGCTGATGCGAGGGCAGGGCGCCGCGCGCCGCCGGGGCTGCCACCCTGCTGCTGTGGTCCCCGCCGACGCGGGGGTGGTCCGAAGTCGAACCCGTGGGCACCGCGCGGGACGACGTGCTCCCCGCTAGTGCGGGGGTTTTCAGGGAGCTCACGCTTCTCCCTCCAGATCGCCCTCGAGCTCGAGGTAGGTCGCCCGGAGCCGGTCCAGGGTCTCCTGGTCCGGCTCCGCCCAAAGGCCTCGGTCCGCGGCTTCCAGCAGGCGCTCGGTGATGCCCCTCAGCGCCCACGGGTTGGACTTACGCATGAACTCCTGGTTCTCCGGCGAGAAGACGTACTCCGCGCTGAGCTTCTCGTACATCCAGTCGTCGACCACGCCGGCGGTGGCGTCGTAGCCGAAGAGGTAGTCGACGGTCGCCGCCATCTCGAAGGCGCCCTTGTAGCCGTGCCGGCGCATGGCCGCCATCCAGCGCGGGTTGACCACGCGGGCGCGGAAGACGCGGTGGGTCTCCTCGCCGAGCGTGCGGGTCTTCACCTGGTCCGGCACGGCCGAGTCGCCGACGTACGCCTCGGGGGAGGCCCCCGTCAGGTGGCGCACCATGGCGACCATGCCGCCGTGGTACTGGAAGTAGTCGTCGGCGTCGACGAGGTCGTGCTCGCGGGTGTCGACGTTCTTCGCGGCGACGGCGATCCGCTTGAACGCCGTCTCCATGTCCCCGCGCGCCGCCCGCCCGTCGAGCCCGCGCCCGTAGGCGTAGCCGCCCCACACCGCGTACACCTCCGCGAGGTCCGCGTCGGAGCGCCAGTTGCGGGCGTCGATCAGCGGCAGCAGACCGGCACCGTAGGCCCCCGGCTTCGAGCCGAAGACACGGGCGGTCGCGCGCCGCCGGTCGCCGTGCTCGGCGGTGTCCTCGTCGGCGTGCGCCTTCACGTAGTTCTGTTCGGCGGGCTCGTCCAGCTCCGCGACCTTGCGCACCGCGTCGTCGATCAGCCCGACCACATGCGGGAACGCGTCCCGGAAGAAGCCGGAGATGCGCACGGTGACGTCGATGCGCGGCCGGCCCAGCTCCGCCGGCGGGACGACCTCGAAGCCCGTCACCCGGCGCGAGGCGTCGTCCCAGACCGGGCGGCAGCCCAGCAGCGCGAGGATCTCGGCGATGTCGTCGCCCTGGGTGCGCATGGCGGACGTGCCCCAGACCGTCAGGCCGACGGACTTCGGGTACTCGCCCGTGTCCTGGAGATAGCGCGCGACCAGCGAGTCCGCCAGCGACTGGCCGACTTCCCAACTCAGTCTGGAGGGAATGGCCTTGGGGTCGACGGAGTAGAAGTTGCGGCCGGTCGGCAGGACGTTCACCAGGCCGCGCGTCGGCGAGCCGGACGGGCCCGCCGGGACGTAACCGCCTTCCAGCGCACGGAGGATGTGACCGATCTCGTCGGTGGTCCGCGCGAGCCGCGGTACGACCTCCGTGCAGGCGAACTCCACCACGGCGACCGCCTCCGGGAGTTGGGTGCCGAGCACGTCACCCACCAGACCGGGGGCGGCCGTCACGTTCCACGCCCGGGTCTCCATGCCCTCCGCGATCCGCCGGCACAGCTGCTCCAGCAGGTCGATCGTGTCGGCGGCCGTCCGCGCCGGACCCTCCACCAGGTCCGTCAGCTCCACCGGCACCTTCACCGGGGCGCCCGGCTCGGCCAGCAGGTCCTTCTCCACCAGCCCGAAGTGAGCCGCCAGCGAAGCCCTCAGCCCGGGCAGCGCGTTGGCCTGCCCGCCCCAGACCTGCGCGGCCCGCAGCACGGCGAGCACGAGGTTCACGCGCGGTTCGCCGACCGGGCCGCCGCCCAGGATGTGCAGACCGTCGCGGATCTGCACATCCTTGATCTCGCAGAGGTAGCCGTCGATGTGCATGACGAACTCGTCGAACTCGGCGTCGTCCGGCTGCTCGGCCACGTGCAGGTCGTGGTGCAGCTCGGCCGCCTTGACCAGGGTCCAGATCTGCGCGCGCACCGCCGGCGCCTTCGCCGGGTCCAGGTCGGAGACCAACGCGTACTCGTCGAGAAGCTGCTCCAGCTTGGCCAGGTCGCCGTAGGTGTCGGCGCGGGCCATCGGCGGCACCAGGTGGTCGACGACCGTGGCGTGCCCGCGCCGCTTGGCCTGGGTGCCCTCGCCGGGGTCGTTGACGATGAACGGGTAGATCAGCGGGAGGTCGCCGAGGACGGCGTCCGGGGCGCACCCGGCGCTCAGCCCGAGGCCCTTGCCCGGCAGCCACTCCATCGTGCCGTGCTTGCCCATGTGCACGATCGCGTCGGCGCCGAAACCCCCCTCCGATGTCGCGGCCTCCAGCCACCGGTAGGCCGCCATGTAGTGGTGCGACGGCGGCATGTCGGGGTCGTGGTAGATCGCGATCGGGTTCTCGCCGAAGCCGCGCGGCGGCTGGATCATCACGACGACGTTCCCGAACCGCAGGGAGGCGAGGACGATGTCGTCCCCGTCGACGTAGAGGGAGCCCGGCGGCTCGCCCCACGCCTCCAGCATGGCTCCCTTGAGGTCAGGGTCGAGCTTGTCGAACCAGTCGCGATAGTCGGCCAGCGGCACCCGCGCGGGCGCGGCGGCCAGCTGCTCCTCCGTGAGCCACTCGACGTCGTGCCCGCCGGCCTCGATGAGGCGGTGGATCAGCTCGTCCCCGTTGTCGGGGTACTCGCTGACCCCGTACCCGGCATCCCTGAGGGCGTCCAGCACCCGTACCGCCGAGGCCGGCGTGTCCAGGCCCACCGCGTTGCCGACCCGGGAGTGCTTGGTCGGATAGGCGGTGAAGACCAGCGCGACCTTCTTGTCGGCGTTGGCCTTGTGCCTCAACTGGGCGTGGCGTACGGCGATCCCGGCGACGCGCCCGGCCCGCTCGGGGTCGGCCACGTACACCGGCACCTCGTCGGGGCCCTGCTCCTTGAAGGAGAACGGCACGGTGACGATCCGCCCGTCGAACTCCGGGATCGCCACCTGCATCGCCGCGTCCATGGGGGAGAGGGCGGCATCGGACTCGTCCCAGGCCGCGTGCGACGAGGTGAGGCACAGGCCCTGCAGCACGGGGATGTTCAGGTCGGCGAGCGCCCCGATGTCCCAGGACTCCTCGTCACCGCCCGCCGAGGCCTGCGAGGCGTGCGTGCCGCCCGCGGCGAGCACGGTGGCCACCAGGGCGTCCGCCTTGCCGAGGATCTCGTACAGCCCCGCGTCCGCCCCGCGCAGCGAACCGCAGTAGACGGGCAGGGCGTTGGCGCCCCGCGCCTCGATCGCGTCGCACAGGGTGTCCACGAAGGCGGTGTTGCCGCTCAGTTCGTGGGCGCGGTAGAAGAGCACGCCGACGGTCGGGCGGCCGTCCTGGAGCGTACGGGAGCCGTGCACACCGTACTCGGGCATCTTCCGCGGCTCGACGAACCCCTCACCGGTCAGCAGCACGGTGTCGGACAGGAACCGGGCGAGCTCGGTCAGGTTCTCCGGGCCGCCCTCCACGAGGTACCTGAGCGCCTCGGCCACGACACCGGCGGGCACGGACGACTCGGCCATCAACTCGGCGTCGGGCACGGCCTCGCCGCCGAGCAGGACGGTCGGGACGCCCGAGGCCTTCAGCGTGGCGAGCCCGTCCTCCCAGGCGCGCTTGCCGCCGAGCAGCCGTACGACGGCGATGTCGGCGCCCGCGAGGAGCGACGGCAGCTCGCCCGCCACGTCCACCCGGGTCGGGTTGCCGATCCGGTACGACCCGCCGGAGGCCCGCGCCGCCAGCAGATCGGTGTCGGCGGTCGACAACAACAACACTGTGCTCATACGGGCGCTCCCGGTGGAATGAAGGACAGTCCTTGCGGCGCGCCCGACTCGATGAGCCGCCAGAGCGCGTCCGTGTCCGCGTGCTGTTCGATCAGATCGCCGAGCCGGTCGAGCTGCTCCTCGCGCAGCGCGGCGAACGACGTGTCGGGGGCCGGTACGAAGCGGCGGCCCGCGGCGGCCGCCACCTCGCGCAGGAAGGCCCGCCGGAAGCCGTCCGACTCCAGCGAACCGTGCCAGTGCGTGCCCCAGGTCTGGCCGACCCGGCAACCGTCCAGGAAGGGAATCCCGCCCGTCACTTCGGCGACCCCGTGATGGATCTCGTATCCTTCGACCGGCTCGCCGAGGGCTTCCCCGACAGGCCGGGTGAGGGTCTTCTCGCGGGCGAACCGCACGCGGACGGGAAGGACCCCGAGGCCGTGTACCTGCCCGGCGCGCGACTCGACCTCGTCCTCGATGTGCTCACCGAGGATCTGGAAGCCGCCGCAGATGCCGAGCACGGGCCGCTGTTCGGCGGCCCTGCGGACGAGCGCCTCGGCAAGCCCCCGCTCCCGCAGCCACTCCAGGGCCCGGACCGTGCCCCGCGTCCCCGGGATCACCACGAGGTCGGCGTCGGCCAGTTCCTCCGGCCGGTCCACGAACCGCACCACGACACCCGGTTCGGCGGCCAGCGCGTCCACGTCCGTGAAGTTGGACATCAGCGGGATCGCGCACACGGCGACCCGCAGCACGTCCTCGCCGACGGGCGGGGCGGTGTTCGACTCGCGGACCGTGCCCCGCAAAGACACCCGCAGTCCGTCCTCCTCGTCGATGCCGAGCCCGTGCCGGAAGGGCAGCACGCCGTACGTCCGCCGCCCGGTGAGCCCGAGCAGCATGTCGAGGCCGGGTTCCAGCAGGGAGACGTCGCCGCGGAACTTGTTGACGAGGAACCCGGCGACGAGTTCCTGGTCCTCGGGGGAGAGCAGGGCGACGGTCCCGAAGAAGGAGGCGAAGACGCCCCCGCGGTCGATGTCGCCGACGACGAGCACGGGCAGCCGCGCGTTCCTCGCGATCCCCATGTTCACGATGTCGGTCCGCCGCAGATTGATCTCGGCGGGCGAACCGGCGCCCTCACAGATCACCGCGTCATACGTGCCCCGCAACTCCTCCAGGCACTCCAGCACGGTCCCCAGCAGCCGCTGCTGGCGCCCCCCGTGGTAGCCACGGGCGCTCAGCTCGCCCACGGGCTTGCCCAGCAGCACCACTTGGCTGCTCTGTTCCCCACCGGGCTTGAGCAGCACGGGATTCATCAGCGCGGTCGGCTCGACCCGGCACGCCTGCGCCTGCATGGCCTGTGCCCGCCCGATCTCCGCGCCCTGGCGCGTCACGAACGAGTTGAGGGACATGTTCTGCGCCTTGAAGGGCGCGACCTTGACCCCCTGCCGCACCAGCCAGCGGCAGATCCCGGCCGTGACGACGCTCTTGCCCGCGTCGGAGGTGGTGCCGGCGACGAGGAGACCCCCGCTCATTTCCCACGTCCCTTCACGAGGATGCGCGCGGCGGCGGTGACGCCGAGCGCCAGGAGACCGACGCGCCTGGAGAGCCGTACGGCCCGGTCGATGTCGGGCACGGCGACGGCGCGTCCCTCCTGGTGGAGCACCGGCCGGTGCTCCACCCGCCCGCCGTACGAGAGCGTCCCGCCCAGCCGCACGCCGAGCGCCCCCGCGAACGACGCCTCCACGGGCCCGGCGTTGGGGCTCGGGTGCCGGTCCGCGTCGGCCCGCCAGGCCCGTACGGCACCGCGGCGGTCGTCCCCGGCCGCGGCGGCCAGTACGGCGGTCAACCGCGCCCCCGGCCAGCCCGCGAGGTCGTCCAGCCGGGCCGAGGCCCACCCGTACCGCCGGTATCGGGGCGACTTGTGCCCGACCATGGCGTCGAGGGTGTTGACGGCCCGGAAGCCCAGCAGACCCGGGACCCCGCCCACGGCTCCCCACACCAGGGCCCCCACCACCGCGTCGGAGGTGTTCTCGGCGACGGACTCCACCACGGCCCGGGCGATCCCGTCGGCGTCGAGCGCCTGCGGATCCCTTCCGCACAGGTGCGGCAGCCGCGCCCGGGCGGCCTCTACGTCCCCGGCCTCCAGGGCACGCCCGATGCCACGGGCCTCGCGGGCGAGGGAGGTTCCGCCCACGACGGCCCAGGTGGCGGCGGCGGTCAGCGCGACGGAGGCGGCACGGGAGGGACGTACGGCCGCGGCGGCGACGGCTCCCAGGCCGGCGGCACCGCCCACGCACACCGCGGTGTGCAGCGCGCCCCACCCCCGGTGGTCCCGCCACAGCACCCGCTCGACGGCACCGGCGGCCCGCCCGAACGCGGCCACCGGATGCCCGCGCCGCGGGTCACCGAGCAGATGGTCGCCGAGGAGGCCGGCGGCGGCGCCGTACGCGAAGACGCGATCGGCACGCATCGGCTCAGCCGGCCGTGGGGGCGGGCAGCGATCTGGTGCGGTACCTGAGAGCCTGCGCTCTCAAACGGCAGGCGAGCATGGCGATATGTCCTCACTCAGGGTGTCCGCGCCCTGGTTCGACGAGACCGGCGGTGGGAGTTCCTGGCTCCCGGGGCTACCTACCCCGGTGACAGTGGCGGGACCGCGCCGGATTCACACCGGCTTCCTCCCTTGCCGCCGTACATGGCTCCGGAAGTCCACCACGGCCCCGGAAGGGCCGTCAACTTGCCGTTGACCTGCACGGGGAGAGTGTGCTGAGGCCCACATCGAAGCCCGGGTGGTGGTGGGGCGGCATGCGAAAGGCTCCTTCCCGAAGACTTCGAAGTCTTCGGGAAGGAGCCTGTTCGAGGCCTGGGTCAGGCCTTGTGCATGATCAGGTAGATCCCGTAGGCCACCGCTGCCGCGCACGCCGCGAAGCACACGTACGCCCCGGTGACGGCCAGCGCCGCCGAGTCGCCCTGCGCGACGGCGCGTTCGCGTCGTGACAGGCCCTGGACGCCGAGGGTGAAGAGGGCCACCAGGCCGACGGTGACCGCGAGGCTGACGCCGAAGACGGAGCCGAGGGCTGCCCAGTCGATCTTCATAACAGAGGCTGCTTTCTTGGTGCCCGGGTGCCCGGGATCAGACGGCGGCGGCCGGCGGGGTCGCCGGGTCGGCGGCGACGGGTGCCGCAGGGGACGGGATCGTGGCCGACAGGTCCTCGGCCACCACACCCACCGGGGGCGGGGTGACGACGGCGATCGCGGTGGTGATCACGCCGGCCGGCTCCTCGGTCTCGTTGACGTTGCTCGCGTCGACCACCTCGCGGCGGGAGAGCTTCCAGATCGCGGCGCTGGAGGCCACGAGGAAGACCGCCACCAGCGCGGTGCCCCAGTCGCCGAGGTCGGTGACCGTCTCGGCGAGCGCGCCGACCAGCGCGGCGGCCGGGAGGGTCAGCGCCCAGGCGACGAACATCCGGGTCGCCGTGGACCAGCGGACCACTCCGCCCTTGCGGCCCAGGCCCGCGCCCATCACGGAGCCGGAGACGACATGGGTGGTGGAGAGGGAGAAGCCGAGGTGGGAGGAGGCGAGGATGGCGGTCGCGGCGCTGGTCTGGGCCGCGAAGCCCTGCCGCGGCTCCAGTTCGGTCAGGCCCTTGCCCATGGTGCGGATGATGCGCCAGCCGCCGATGTAGGTGCCGAGCGCGATGGCCATGCCCGCGGAGAGGATCACCCAGGTGGGAGGGTTGGAGCCGGGGGCGATGGAACCGCCGGCGATCAGCGCGAGGGTGATGATGCCCATCGTCTTCTGCGCGTCGTTGGTGCCGTGGGCGAGGGAGACCAGACCGGCCGAGGCGATCTGGCCGGCGCGGTAACCCTTGCGGGTGGCCTCGCCCTCGGCGTTCTTGCCGATGCCGTAGGAGAACCGGGTGGCGAGCATCGCCGCGATGCCCGCGACGACCGGCGCGGCGACCGCCGGGAGCAGCACCTTGGTGACGAGGACGTCACCGTGGACGGCACCGAAGCCCGCGGAGGCGACGGTGGCGCCGATCAGGCCGCCCATGAGGGCGTGCGAGGAACTGGAGGGCAGCCCCACCAGCCAGGTGACCAGGTTCCAGAGGATCGCGCCGACCAGGGCGGCGAATATGACCTCGGGACGTATGCCGTTCTCGTCGACGAGACCCTTGGAGATCGTGTTGGCGACCTCCACGGAGAGGAAGGCGCCCACAAGGTTGAGCGCGGCGGACATGGCCACCGCGACCTTGGGCTTGAGTGCACCGGTCGAGATGGTGGTGGCCATCGCGTTGGCGGTGTCGTGGAAACCGTTCGTGAAATCGAACGCAAGTGCGGTTACGACCACAATCGCGAGGATCAGCGAGAAGCTTTCCATTTACCCAGGCATTCTTTCGAGCGTCGTTGGCTGGTTGACCGTAAGCAACCTGGGTGAACGGAAGATGAACTGGGATGGGCATTGTGGTGCCGGATACGGAGGTGGCCGTTCCGCTCCGGTTTGGCCCTTCGGCTAGTCGCCCCTCGCGAACGACTTCAGTCCGGCCGGGGAGCCGTTGAAGAGATTTTGGTCACCCGGAAGGCTGCCGCTGTTGTCGTACTGCCAGAAGGTCCAGTGCGACCACCCGGCCGGCAGGGCGCCGGGGTCCCCGGAGTGGCGGGCGAGCCACAGCGCGTGGTCGGCGAAGGCGCGGCTGCGGCCGGTGCAGTCGTTCCACCAGTGGGCGGTGGAGTAGATCACCGGGCGGCGGCCGGTCTCCCGTTTCATCTCGTCGCTGAAGTCCTGGATCCAGTCGACCATCCTCGCCCTGCTCAGGCCGTAGCACTTGTGCCCGCCGTCGTACGGGTTGTACTCGATGTCCAGTGCGGGCGGCAGTGTCCAGCCGTCGGCGGTCCAGGAGCCGCCGTGGCGCACGAAGTACGCGGCCTGGGCGGCTCCCGGCGACTCGTCCGGCAGTGCGAAGTGGTACGCCCCCCTGATCAGGCCGGCCTCGCGCGAGCCGCTGTACTGCCGGGTGAAGTAGGGGTTGCGGTAGTCGGTGGACTCGGTCGCCTTGATGTAGACGAAGCGGGCGCCCTTGGCCTTCACTTCCGGCCAGTCGACGTTCTTCTGGTGGGACGAGACGTCGTGCCCCTTGGGCAGGCCCGCCGCCGTGGCCCGGGCGCCGGTGAGGGCCGCCGCCGCGACGGCGAGCGCCGCTGTGGCCGTCACGAGCAGGCGGGCGTGAAGGCGGGTGCGAAGGCGGGCGTGAAGGCGGGTGCGAAAACGTGTACGAAGATGGTACAAGTCCATGATTCCCCCCGGAATGGCGACATGCACGACGAAACGTGCAAAGAGTATTGGAAGATCGTGTGATGAACGATGATCTCCGGCCAAGCGTGAGTAGGGAGGTATTTATGGAGCTATGCACCTTTTCGGGGAGGGCTCGATTCCGGCCTGGACAGCGCCACCGTGACGCCGCGTCAGCAGCCGCCCTGGCAGGATCACGGCCATGGCTGAAGAGAGCAGGGGCGTGCGTGAGCAGGAGTCACGGGCCTGGGAGGCGCTGGTCGCGACGGCCCGCCGGACCGTGGCCGAGGGACTCGTCGTCGGCACCTCCGGCAACGTGTCGGTACGCGTCGGCGACACCGTGCTGGTCACGCCGTCGGGCGTCCCGTACGACCGGCTGACGCCGTACGACGTGACCGGCGTCGACCTCACCGGACGGCAGGTGCTCGGCACACTGGTGCCGACCAGCGAACTGCCCATGCACCTCGCCGTGTACCGCACCACCGGCGCCGCCGCCGTCGTGCACACGCACGCCGTGCACGCCACGGCCGTCTCGACCCTCGTCACCGAACTCCCGGCGGTCCACTACATGACCTGCGCGCTCGGCGGCCCCGTCCGAGTCGCCCCCTACGCGACCTACGGCACCGAGGAGTTGGCCGAGAACATGCTCCGCGCCCTCGCCGACCGCTCCGGCTGCCTCCTGAAGAACCACGGCACGATCACTCACGGCACCACCCTCGACCAGGCCTACGACCGCACCGCCCAGCTGGAATGGATGTGCCGCCTGTGGCTGACGGCGTCCTCGGTGCCCGGGCTGACGCCGTCCCTGCTGACCCCGGAGCAGCTGGCCGCGGTGGGGGAGAAGCTGCGGGGGTACGGCCAGCGGAGCTGAAGGCGGCCCGGGGATTGAAAGGGGCCTCCCGCTGGAACCCGCAAGGACATGTCACCCCGACACCCGCTCCCGCTGGCCGGTCGGCCGGCCCACCGGGACACTGGACCCGTGCGCACCGTCACAGCGGCGGCCTCGGCCGTCACCGCGGTCCTGGCGGCCGGCGCGGCCGGTGTGGCCGCCGGGCGGATGGCCAGCGACGCCGCGCTCAAGGCCGTCCCCGGCAGACCGCTGCCCACCGAGCCCCGGCTCACCGTGCACGCCATGGCCGAGGGCAGACTCGCCCTCACCCGCGCCCTGGCCTCGCTGCGCCCCGGCACCTACGGCCTGGCCGGCGACGGCTCGCACGCCGTCGTGGGGCCCGTCCTGGAGGCCGCCGCGCCCTCCCCCGACACCGTCGTACGCCGCCTGGAACGCGTCACCCACGGCACGCTCGACCCCGGCGACCAGGTCTGGCTCACCCCCAACCTGTACGTCGGCAACCCGGGCGCCGCCCTCGGCCTCGACCACGCCGACATCGACGTGCCCGGCGACCTCGGCGCCCTGCCCGCCTGGTTCGTGCCCGGCGCCCGGGACACCTGGGTGATCGCGGTGCACGGCCTCGGCACCACCCGCGAACACCCCATGAACGTCATGGGATTCCTGCACGAACTGCGGTTCTCCGTGCTCGCCCTCGCCTACCGCGGCGACCTCGGCGCCCCCCGCTCCCCGGACGGCCTGAACCACCTCGGCGAGACCGAGTGGCGCGACCTCGACGCGGCGATCCGCTACGCCGTCCGCTACGGCGCCCGGCGCGTCGTCCTCTACGGCTGGTCCACCGGCGCCGCCATGGCCCTGCACGCCGCCGCGCGGTCCCCCCTGCGCGAGCATGTCTCCGGGCTCGTCCTGGACTCGCCGGTGCTCAACTGGGAGGCCACACTGCGCGCCCTCGCCGCGGCCCGGGGGGCGCCCGACTTCCTGCTGCCGCTCGCCGTACGGGCCGCGCAGGGCCGCGCCGGACTGCGGGCCGACCACCTCGCGGAGACCGCCGACCCGGCGCGGCTGAGCGTGCCCACCCTGCTGATCCACGGACCGGACGACGTGGTGGCCCCCTGGGAGTACTCCCGCCGCCTCGCGGGCCGGCGCACCGACCTGGTCGCCCTGCACACCGTGCGGAACGCCCCGCACGGGGCGATGTGGAACGCCGGCCCCGAGGAGTACGAGGAGACCGTACGGCGGTTCCTGACGCCGCTGATGTGACCGCCCGGCAGGAGGCCGGACGCCCCCGTTCCGGCCGTTCCGTTCAAGGCCGTACCACTGGCCTGAACACCCCTCCCCGCTTCCCGCCGGAACGTGTCCATTGGCCCACCCCGTCGCCCGCCGTGACATTCCGTTTGGGTTTTCGGACCGTCAACCGGAAGACTGCACCCGTGACGTCCCGTATCCCGCGCGACTCCAGGCTTCGACTCGTCCGACCGCGACCCCTGGCCGCCGCCCCCCGAGCGATGAACCAGCGGCGCTCGCGCCGCCCCGCACCCCGCCCGCCGGAGGGCACGCCCGCCCCCGCCGAGCTGGCCCGAATGGCGCGATCCCGCCTCGCCGACGCGGCCCGCGTGGCCCACTGGGCCGACGCCGCACTCGGCCCCGGCCGCGACGCCGCGACCGCCGACGGCAAGGCCACCCTCTCGGAGACGACCGCCGAACGCGCCGCCGCCGACCTGGGCCTGACCGCGGCTCAGATCCGCGCCGACTGGGACACCGCCCGCCTCGCCGGTCTCGTCGAGGTGCACGGCGACAGCGCGCGCCCCGGCTGGCGGCTGCGCGCCTGGGACCGGGACGACAGCGCCGTGCTGCGCGGCTGGGTCGCCCTCTTCGACGCCTGGTCGCTCGCCTACCCGGAGCCCGCGGACCACGAGCCCGCCGCCGTCGCCGAGGTCGTCTCGGCCATGCCCCAGGTGCTCTCCTTCCTCCAGCTGTCCGCCGGGCCCGTCCCGGTCGAGCAGCTCCTCGACCTGCTCCAGCAGCGCGTCACCGAACTGCGCACCGAGCGCTGCGAGATCTCCTACGGGCCCGATCCCGGGGCCCCGGCGGGCGCCGCGCCCACCACCGTCCCGTCGGCGGAGCCCACACCCGACCTCGCGCCGCTGCTCGACTGGGCCCTGCACGCCCTCG
The DNA here is from genome assembly GCF_044387825.1 of Streptomyces sp. NPDC020299. Taxonomy (NCBI): domain Bacteria; kingdom Bacillati; phylum Actinomycetota; class Actinomycetes; order Kitasatosporales; family Streptomycetaceae; genus Streptomyces; species Streptomyces sp. NPDC020299. Next base: position 54,756 of record NZ_JBIRWL010000030.1, on the reverse strand, counting down.
CCTCCGTCGGCGCCCTCACCGACGGCGACGGTCAGGCCACGCTCACCCCGCTGGGCAGCTGGGCGGTGTGGGTCAAGCTGGAGCAGATCTGTGTGGCCGCGCAGAGCCCCGCCGGGAACATCGAACAGGGCGCCGAGGACATGCTGCGCGGCTGCGCCCAGCTGCGCCCCAACGCGGCCCGCGCCGAATACCGCGCCTGGCTCGCCGCCCGGCCCGTCGGCAGCGCCGTCACCGAGCTCATCGACGCCGCCCGCGGCGAGGACGCCCTGCTGCGCGGCCTCGCCTTCGAGGCGCTGCGCGTCGTCGGCGCGCCCGCCGAGGCGGACGTGCACGCCGTCGTCGACGAGGCGGCACTCCGGCCGTACGCCCTGCTGTGGCTCGCCGAGCACGACGGGGCCGACCCGGAGGACGCCCACGAGGTCCTCACCCGTCAGGAGGCCACCTGGCTGTGGGTGGACACCGCCGCCGCCGTCGCCGACCACGGCGAGGCCCCGATGCTCGTCCGCCATCTGGAGTCCGCGGTCCAGCCCACCGTCCCCCAACTGCTGGACGAGGTCCGCGCGGTCGGCCATCCACGCACCGTGCAGGTCCTGGTCGCCCTCGCCGCAGCCCACCCCGACCCCGCCCTCGCCAAAGCGGTGCGCCGGGCCGCGTTCCAGGTGCACACCGGGGGATAGAGCCTGGCCCAGGGCGGCCGTCAGATCCCGATCTCGGGGGCGTACGTCCCGAAACTCCAGATGTTGCCCTCGACGTCCCGGGCCATGTAGTCCCGCGAGCCGTACGGCTGGTCGGTCGGGGGCATCAGGATCTCCGCGTCGTGGTCCACGGCGCGCTGGTGGTGGGCGTCGACGTCGTCCACCACGACGTACACCCCCGTCGGGCCCGCCTCGCCCATCGCCTCCGCGAAGACGCCGTCCCGGCCCTTGGAACCGAGCATCACCCCGCCGTTGCCCTGCACCAGCTCGGCGTGCAGGACCGTGCCGTCCGCACCCTCGTACAGCGACAGCTCGGTGAAGCCGAAGGCCTCCGTGAGCTGTCTGATCGCCGCCTTCGCGTCCGCGTACAGCAGCGTCGGATACACACTCGGCCGCGCGCCACCCGTACCAGCCATGCCCACCACTCCCTCCACCCGCCCCGTTCCGCCCGCCTCGCCGCCCAGTGTGACACCCGCCACCGACAACGCCCACGGCAACCGGAGCACACGGCGCCTTCTCCGGGAGGCGGCGGTCGTGGAGACGTACGCCCCGGCGACCGGTGAGCCGCACGCACCGGCGAGCCGCATGCGACGGTCGCTCCGTCCGCCGGCACCGCGCCCTGCCGGCGGACGCCGGCCGGCAGCCGTCCCAGGGCGACACCGGTGTTCCGCGTCGCCGGGCGCGGGACATCCGTCGCGGACGTGCCGTACATCACGTCGGCGGCGGCGACCTGGGCCGTATCGCCCCGTACCGCGAGTCCGAACACCCGTACGCAGAAAAAGCGCTTGCCGGGCCCCGTTAGACTTGGCCCATGGCCATTCTCCTCGCGCATTAGACGGCGGGAACGTCCTCAGCCGCCCACCCGCCACTACCTCCGCTCTGGAGTCTGTCCGTGATCTCCGCCTCCGGTATCGAGCTGCGCGCCGGTGCCCGCATCCTCCTCGAGAACGCCAACTTCCGCGTCGCCAAGGGCGACCGCATCGGCCTGGTCGGCCGCAACGGCGCCGGGAAGACCACCCTCACCAAGTGCCTCGCCGGCGAGGGCATGCCGGCCGCCGGCAACATCGCCCGCTCCGGCGAGGTCGGCTACCTCCCCCAGGACCCCCGCACCGGCGACCTCGACGTCCTCGCCCGCGACCGCATCCTCTCCGCGCGCGGCCTCGACGTACTGCTGCGCAAGATGCGCGACAACGAGCAGCGCATCGCCACCGGCCAGGGCTCCACCCGGGAGAAGGCCCTCAAGCAGTACGAGCGCCAGGAGACCGAGTTCCTCACCAAGGGCGGATACGCCGCCGAGGCCGAGGCCGCCACCATCGCCGCCGCGCTCAACCTGCCCGACCGCGTCCTCGGCCAGCCGCTGCACACGCTCTCCGGCGGTCAGCGCCGCCGTATCGAGCTGGCCCGGATCCTGTTCTCCGACGCCGACACGCTGCTGCTCGACGAGCCGACCAACCACCTCGACGCCGACTCGATCATCTGGCTGCGGGACTACCTCAAGACCTACCGCGGCGGCTTCATCGTGATCTCCCACGACGTCGACCTGGTCGAGACGGTCGTCAACAAGGTCTTCTACCTGGACGCGAACCGCTCCCAGATCGACATCTACAACATGGGCTGGAAGCTCTACCAGCAGCAGCGCGAGGCCGACGAGAAGCGCCGCAAGCGCGAGCGCGCCAACGCCGAGAAGAAGGCCGCCGCACTGCACTCGCAGGCCGACAAGATGCGCGCCAAGGCCACCAAGACCGTCGCCGCGCAGAACATGGCCCGCCGCGCGGACAAGCTGCTCTCCGGCCTGGAGGCGGTCCGGCAGTCCGACAAGGTCGCCAAGCTCCGCTTCCCGGAGCCCGCGCCCTGCGGCAAGACCCCGCTGATGGCCGAGGGCCTGTCGAAGTCGTACGGCTCGCTGGAGATCTTCACCGACGTCGACCTGGCCATCGACAAGGGCTCCCGGGTCGTCATCCTCGGCCTCAACGGCGCCGGCAAGACCACCCTGCTGCGCCTCCTCGGGGGCGTCGAGCAGCCGGACACCGGCGGGGTCGTCCCCGGCCACGGCCTCAAGCTCGGCTACTACGCGCAGGAGCACGAGACCCTGGACCCCGGCCGCACCGTGCTGGAGAACATGCGCTCGGCCGCCCCCGACATGGACCTCGTCGAGGTGCGCAAGGTGCTCGGCTCGTTCCTCTTCTCCGGCGACGACGTCGACAAGCCGGCCGGTGTCCTCTCGGGCGGCGAGAAGACCCGCCTCGCCCTGGCGACCCTGGTGGTGTCCTCGGCGAACGTGCTGCTCCTGGACGAGCCCACCAACAACCTCGACCCGGCCAGCCGCGAGGAGATCCTCGGCGCGCTGCGCACCTACAAGGGGGCCGTGGTCCTCGTCACCCACGACGAGGGCGCCGTCGAGGCGCTCCAGCCGGAGCGGATCATTCTGCTGCCGGACGGCGTCGAGGACCTGTGGGGCTCCGACTACGCGGATCTCGTCGCCCTGGCTTGATCGAATGGATGATCCACTGGGTATGGATCATTCGGCCGATCCGTGATCCATCATCTGTGTGAGATCTCCTCGTATCGAGGTGTGTCCTACATCGATTTCGCGGCCGACCCCTCCGTTGCGGAAGGGTCGGCCGTCGCGCGTCTCTGACCTGCTGATTCGCGAAAGAACCCGTTCGGCCGTACGGACGCACACGTCTGGAATCGTCAGTTCCGCTTGTGGGGATGTGCTCCTGTCGTCAAAACCGTGTCTCACGGACCTTGCCGAATGGGTGGCCATCGAGCCCCGGAGGGGTGATCATGAGGAGACCAGAGCGCACTTCCCATGAGGAGGCACGGGTGGCCGAGACTCTGAAGAAGGGCAGCCGGGTGACCGGCGCCGCGCGCGACAAGCTCGCGGCAGACCTGAAGAAAAAGTACGACTCCGGTGCGAGCATCCGGGCGCTGGCCGAGGAAACCGGCCGCTCGTATGGCTTCGTACACCGGATGCTCAGTGAGTCGGGCGTCACGCTCCGTGGGCGTGGCGGAGCGACCAGGGGCAAAAAGGCCGCATCGTCCTGATCCGGGCGGCCCATCGGCTTCGATGGTGGCCACCCGGTCGGTCGGGTGATCGGCCGGGTGGTTACTGTGCAGTCACTTAGCTGACCGCACGCATCGGAGGCGTCCCATGGCTTCGCCCGAGAAGGACCCTGCGTCCCTGGTTCCCCTGCTCGACCAGGACGGCGTACGACTCACCGTGGACGACGCGCTCGCCACGGTGGCGTTGACCAACCCGGCCAAGCGCAACGCGCAGAGCCCCGCTCTGTGGCGGGCGTTGGCCGAGGCGGGCCGGCTGCTGCCGGGCTCCGTCCGGGTGGTCGTGCTGCGCGGTGAGGGCAAGTCCTTCTCCGCCGGGCTCGACCGGCAGATGTTCACGCCCGAGGGGATCGAGGGCGAGCCGACCTTCGTCGACCTCGCGCGCCGTGACGACGCCGAGCTCGACGCGACCATCGCGGGCTACCAGGAGGCGTTCACCTGGTGGCGGCGGAACGACATCGTGTCCGTCGCCGCTGTCCAGGGGCACGCCATCGGTGCCGGCTTCCAGCTGGCTCTCGCCTGCGATCTGCGCGTCGTCGCGCACGATGTGCAGTTCGCCATGCGCGAGACCAGCCTCGGGATCGTGCCCGACCTCACGGGCACGCACCCGCTGGTGGAACTGGTCGGGTACGCCCGGGCGTTGGAGATCTGCGTGACCGGACGGTCCGTGCAGGCCGAGGAAGCGGTGAGCTCGGGGCTGGCCAACATCGCCGTGCCGGTGGACGAACTCGACGGCACGGTCCGCGACTTCGCGGCGGCCCTGCTCGCGGCACCCCGCGACGCGGTCGTCGAGACCAAGGCCCTGCTCCGCGGAGCGACCGGTCGCACCTACGAAGACCAGCGCGCCGCGGAACGCCAGGCCCAGGCCCGGCGTCTGAGGGACCTGGCCGGCCTCGGCGAGTGACCCGTAGGGGTCGGCCGACGGCCGATCACGGGCGCGGTCGGGTGACCCCGAAGCACGTCCGCTGACGGCGGTCGACGGATCGGGCCGGCCTCGGCGAGTGACCCGTACGGGTCGGCCGACGGCCGTCACCGGCAAGGGCGCGGTCGGCTGGGCCTGAAGCACGTCCGCTGACGGCGGTCGACGGATCTGGCCGTCATACGGGGTCAGCCGACGGCCGTCACCAGTACGGCCACCGTCGGGTGGTCCCGAAGCGCGTCGGAGACGGCTGCGCGGACCTGGCGGGCCACGTCCAGGGCGCGGTACGCGGTGTCCACCGCCACTTCCACCCGGACGTGGCGGTGCGCGAGTGCGGCCTCGGCCGGGGCGTCGTGCTGCCGTTCCTCGATGTGCACCGCGCGGCTCGGGCCGCCCAGTGCGCCGGTCAGCCGGGTGACGCCGGGGACGGAGCGGGCGGCCGTGGCGGCCCGGGTCTCGTCGGGGTCCGCCGTCTCCCGGGCCGGCACCGGCGGCACGGCCTGAGGGGCCGGGGCGGGCGGCTCCTCGTCGTCGAGCAGGCCGGTCACCCTGAGGTCCACCTCGGTGACCGCGAGGCCGAGCCCCTGCGCCGCGGCCGTCGCCAGGACCAGACGCAGACGGGACGCCGTGTCCGGCAGGGGCATGTCCGCCGTGGCCGAGAAGTCGGCCGTCAGCCGGAGCGGCCCCGGCGGCAGCGCGCTCGGCGGCAGGGGCACGGCGGGCTCCTCGGTGTCCTCCGGCCCGGCGAGCCCGAGCCGCAGCGTGCCCAGACGCACACCCGTCACTTCCCGCACCGCGCGCCGCAGCACCTCCGTGGCCGCCCCCTCCGCGATCCACGCGCCGTCCCGCGCGCCGCCCAGCGGAAGCAGCCTGCCGAGGCCCAGCTGCTGTCGCACCGCACGCGCCCATCGTTCCGCCGTCATTGCTCCAGCCTGCCGTATCCCCGGGGCGGGATGGCGCAAGCACGCTTACCGTGGTCGAAGGAGGACGACCGAAGAGGACGTACGGCCATGACCGAGATGACGAATCAGGACTGGACGGCGGATCCCACGGGCGCCAAGGAGGTGCCCGAGACAACGGGGGCCCGCAGGGCGCAACCGACACGGCGCGGGGGCGGCGACCCCGCGACCCGCGGACGGACCACCATCGCCGACGGGGTCGTGGAGAAGATCGCGGCGCTGGCCGCGCGGGACGTGGTCGGCGTGCACGCGCTCGGCAGCGGACTCGCCCGGACCTTCGGCGCCGTGCGCGACCGGGTGCCCGGCAGCCAGAAGTCGGTGACCCGGGGAGTGAAGGCCGAGGTCGGCGAGGTGCAGACCGCGCTCGACCTGGAGATCGTCGTGGACTACGGCGTGGCGATCGCCGACGTCGCCCATGCCGTGCGGGAGAACGTGATCACGGCGGTGGAGCGGATGACCGGGCTCCAGGTCGTGGAGGTCAACATCGCGGTGAGCGACGTCAAGCTTCCGGAGGAAGAGGAAGAGGAGCCGGAGCCCCGGATCCAGTGACGCCCGGCGGCCCGGACAACGCACGGCTGAGGAGCTGAGGAGCACAGCATGAGCATGGCCGTGGTCGGCATGATCGCCGGGATGGCCCTGGGCTTCGCCGGATACTTCGGCGGATTCGGTGCCTTCCTGCTGGTGGCCGCCCTGGGCGCCGTCGGGTTCGTCGCCGGCCGGTTCCTGGAGGGGGACTGGGAGCTCGGCGACTTCTTCCACACCCGGGACGACCGGCGTGACCGGCGGCGGTGACGTCCGTGAGCGGGGTCGGTGAGGCGCGCGGTCCCGTGTCCGTCGTCGCGCCCGGCGAGCGCGGCGCCCTGCGGATCGCCGACGGGGTCGTGGAGAAGATCGCGGCGCAGGCGGCACGCGAGGCGCTCGGCCCGCTGCCGGGGCAGGCGGAACCGCCGCGTGCCACCGTCGACGTCCACCACGGCACCGTCCGTGTCCGTGTCCGCCTGGAACTCGGCTATCCGGCCGACATCCCCGCCCACTGCCGCGCGGTGCGTCGCCGGGTCACCGAGCGGGTAACCGCGTTGGCGGGAATGGAGGTGCCGGAGGTCGCCGTCCACGTGGAACGGCTGCATCTGACGCATCCGCAGGGGACGGCACAGGGGAGGCCGCGATGAGCGAACCCCGGGGAACCGAGGGCACCACCCAGCCACTGCCGGTCGTCATGGAGAAGCCGGATGAGGCCTCCCCTCCGCCGGCGGCGCCCCCGCCGGTGGCGGACGGCGGAAGGGACGGCCGCTTCTGGTCGGCGCGCCGCGTCCCGGCGGCCGTCGTCGCCGTACTGCTCCTGCTCGGCTCGGGCGTCTTCCTCTACGACATCGCCGCCGTCCGCGCCCACCGGCCCGCCATGAGCTGGCGCCGCGACCTGGCCCGGCAGCTCGCCGAACGCCGGCTCGACGACACCTGGGTGCTGGTCGGCGCGGGCGTCGCGCTGGCCCTCGGCCTCTGGCTGCTCCTGCTCGCGCTCACGCCCGGCCTGCGCGACCTCCTGCCGATGCGGCGCCCGCACCCCGACGTCCGCGCCGGACTGCAGCGCGCGGCGGCGGCCCTGGTGCTGCGCGACCGGGCCATGGAGATCTCGGGCGTGCGGTCGGTACGGGTGCGGATGGGCCGCAGGAAGGCCGTCGTCCGCGCGGTCGCGCACTTCCGTGAACTCGACGACGTACGCGCCGACCTGGACACCGCCCTCACCGCGGCCGTCCAGGGCCTGGGCCTGACCCGGCAGCCTGCGCTGTCGGTGCGCGTCAGCCGCCCCGGACGGAAGGGGTGAGCGCGGTGCTCAGGACCGTCAACCGCACGCTCCTCGGACTGATCGGACTGCTGCTGGCCGCCCTCGGCGGCGCGGTGCTGGCCGTCGGCCTGGGCGTCCGGCCGCCCCACTGGTGGATCCACGTCGGCCGGCACGACGTCCTGCTCAGCGACGCCGAGCGGACGCACTGGCGGGACGCCGGCTGGTGGTGGCCGGCCGTCATCGCCGCGCTCGCCCTCCTGGTCCTGCTCGCCCTGTGGTGGCTGACGGCGGTACTGCGCCGCCGCCGGCTCGCCGAGGTGCGCGTCGACACCGGCGACGGTGCGGGCGCGCTGCTGCGCGGCCGGGCCCTGGAAGGCGTCCTGGCCGCCGACGCGGGCCGCCAGGAGGGCGTGGCCCACACCCGCCTCCTGCTGACCGGCCGCCGTACGGCACCCCGCGCGCGGGTGTGGCTGCAACTGGAGCCGGACGTCGACCCCGGCACGGTCCTGCACTACCTGACGGCCCAGGCACTGACCCACGCGCGCGAGTCGGCGGGGCTGGCGAAGCTCCCGGCGGAGGTACGCCTGCGGGCGGTCAAGCACAAGGCCGAAAGGGTGACGTGAGAGAGGGTGACCCGAAAACTCGGAACCCTCGGAACCCTCAGAAACCGTGCCGCATCCCGCCGTCGACGGGCACCATGATCCCCGTCAGATAGGACGCGGCCGGAGACAACAGGAACGCGGCCACCCGCCCGAACTCCTCGGGCGTCCCGTACCGCCGCAACGGAATCCGGGACTCGTTCGCCGCCCGGGTGGCCTCCGGGTCCGCCGACAACCCGTCCAGCTCGCGCACGCGATCCGTGTCGATGCGCGACGGAAGCAGCCCCACCACCCGGATCCCGAGCGGCCCCAGCTCGTCCGCGATGGACTTGGCGAACCCGGCGAGCCCGGGCCGCAGCCCGTTGGAGACGGTCAGTCCCGGGATCGGCTCGTGCACAGAGGCGGACAGCACGAACCCGATGACCCCGCCCGGCTCCAGCTCCGCTGCCGCCGCGCGAGCCAGCCGTACCGCACCCAGGAACACCGACTCGAACGCGCCCCGCCAGTGCTCGTCCGTGTTGTCGGCGACGAACCCCGGGGGCGGCCCGCCGACGCTGATCAGGACGCCGTCGAAGCCGCCGAAGCGCTCGCGGGCGGCCGCGATCAGCCGCTCGGCGCCCTGCGGGTCGGCGTTGTCGACGGCGACACCGGCCGCGTTCGGACCCAGCTCGGCCGCCGCGTCGGCGACCCGCTGCTCGTCCCGCCCCGTGATGACCACCTTCGCCCCGTCGGCGACGAGCTCGCGCGCGGCGGCGTTGCCCAGGCCGCGCGTGGCTCCGGTGACGACGTACACCCGGTCCTTCAGTCCAAGATCCATGGCCCCTATCCTGCCTCGTCGCTCCCGAACAGGGCGAGGGCGGTGTTCACCAGGCCGATATGGCTGAACGCCTGCGGGAAGTTGCCCAGCTGGCAGCCGGCCACCGGGTCGTACTCCTCGGACAGCAGCCCCACGTCGTTGGCGAGGCCCACCAGCCGTTCGAACAGCTCCCGGGCCTCCTTCGTCCGGCCCGTCAGATGCAGGGCGTCCGCGAGCCAGAAGGAGCACGCCAGGAACACGCCCTCCCCGCCGGGCATCCCGTCGACGGCCGCCCCGCCGGCGTCGTAGCGGGTGTCGGAGCCGAGGTCGGTGTCGCAGTCGGTGTCGTAACGGCGTACGAAGCCGCCCTGCCCGAGTCCGGCGCGGACGGCGTCGACCGTGCCGATCACCCGCGGGTCGTCGGGCGGCAGGAAGCCGACGCGCGGGATGAGCAGCGCGGCCGCGTCGAGTTCACGCGAGCCGTAGTACTGCGTGAAGGTCCTCCGCTCGGGGTCGTAGCCCTTCTCGCACACCTCCCGGTGCACCTCGTCGCGCAACGCGCGCCAGCCGTCGAGGTCGCCGCGCAGCTCGGGGTTCTCCTCCAGCGTGCGCACGGCACGGTCGGCGGCCACCCACACCATCACCTTGGAGTGCACGAACTGCCGCCGCCCGCCGCGCACCTCCCACAGGCCCTCGTCCGGCTGCCGCCACGCCGAGCGCAGGAACTCCAGCAGCACGCCCTGGAGCGACCACATGTGCGGCTTGGGAGGCATGCCCGCGCGCCGGGCCAGCGACAGCGAGTCCATGACCTCCCCGTACACGTCGAGCTGCAGCTGCCGCACGGCGTCGTTGCCGATCCGTACGGGCGCCGAACCGGCGAATCCGGGCAGCCAGGGCAGCTCGAACTCGGGCAGCCGGCGCTCGCCCGCGAGGCCGTACATGATCTGGAGGTCCGCCGGGTCGCCCGCGACCGCGCGCACCAGCCAGTCGCGCCAGGCCTCCGCCTCCTTGCGGTAGCCCGCGGCCAGCAGGGCGCCGAGGGTGAGCGTGGAGTCGCGCAGCCAGCAGTAGCGGTAGTCCCAGTTGCGTACGCCACCCAGTTCCTCGGGGAGCGAGGTGGTGGCCGCGGCGACGATGCCGCCGGTCGGCGCGTAGGTGAGGGCCTTGAGGGTGATCAGGGAACGGACCACCGCGTCCCGGTACGGCCCCTGGTAGCGGCAGCGGGACGCCCAGCGCCGCCAGTCCGTGACGCTGTCCCGCAGGGCGGCGAACGGGTCGACCAGCGGGGGGCGCGGCTGGTGCGATGGGTGCCAGGTGAGCACGAACGCGACCCGCTCGCCCGCGGCGAGGGTGAACTCCGAGTACGTGCCGAAGTCCTCGCCCCAGGTGCGCACCGACGGTTCGCTGCGCAGCCACACCGAGTCGGGCCCCGCGACGGCGACCCGGTGGCCGCCGGACCGGCGCATCCACGGCACGATCGAGCCGTAGTCGAAGCGCAGGCGCAGGGTGCTGCGGACGGTGACCCGGCCGGACAGCCCCTCGACGACGCGTACGACGTCGGGTGCGTGGTCGCGCTGCGGCATCAGGTCCGTGACCCGGACGGACCCCTGAGGGGTGTCCCACTCGGTGTCGAGGACGAGGGTGTCGCGGCGGTAGGCGCGGCGGGTGCAGGGGCCGGCCCCCTTGGGAGCGATCCTCCAGTGACCGTGCTCCTCGTCGCCCAGGAGCCGCGCGAAGCAGGCGGCGGAGTCGAAGCGGGGCAGGCACAGCCAGTCGACGGAGCCGTCCCTGCCGACCAGGGCCGCGGTCTGCTCGTCACCGATGAGGGCGTAGTCCTCGATGCGCGGTTGCACGGGTTTCCGGATTCCCGGTGTGGCGCGGCCACAATCAGCCGGCTGGTCCGGGAAGGTGACCTCACACCCCGGCGGTCGCGGGTTCCTCGCTCGTCTGCGCCGCCGCCTCCGCCCGGGACCGGTCCTCGCGGCGGACCAGAACGAACCAGCCGTACGGGACGCCCGCGGCGAACAGCCACCACTGGATCATGTACGCGTAGTTCAGCGGGGCGTCTTCCTTGCCGGGGTCGGAGAGCAGCTCCGGGGTGTCGCCCTTGGGCTCCGGAGCGGTCTGCTGGATGTAGCCGCCGAGCACCTGGGCGTGCAGCCGCCGGGCCTGCTCCGCGCTGTTGATCAGCATGATCTGCCGGTTCGGCAGCCCCTTGATCTCCTTGATGCCGCTGGCCGCCGTCGTCTCGTCGGCCATCAGCCGCCCGGTGACGGTGGTCCGGCCGGCGGGCGGTGCGGGGATCTCGGGGAAGGCGGTCTGCGCGCCGTTCGCCGGGATCCAGCCGCGGTTGACCAGCAGCACCTTGCCGTCCGTCAGCACGAACGGCGTCAGGACGTGGAAACCGACCTCGTCGTCGGCGTTGACGCGGCGCCGGACGACCACTTCCCGCGCGGTGTCGAAGGTGCCGGTCGCGGTGACCCTGCGGTACTTCTCGGTGCGGGTGACGGCGTGCCCCGGGGAGCTCAGCCGCTCCACGGGCACCGGCTTGGCCGCCAGTGCCTCGGAGACCAGCTGGTTGCGGGCGCTGCGCATCTCGTACCGGTGCTTCTGCCAGATGCCCAGCCAGATCATGGTGGGGATCAGCAGCAGGGCCACCAGGGTGAGGATCACCCACTGGCGGGTCAGCAGAAAGCGGTAGCGGTGCACCCCACGACGGTACAACTCGGTCGTGGGGCGCAATCGCGCGGGTACCGGGTCACACCTTGTCCACGACGCCCACCTTGCCCTCGGAGCGCGCGCAGTGGGCGCCGCAGTACCAGTGGCCCTCGACCTCGACGCCCTGGCCGATGATCTGCACCCGGCAGTGTTCGCAGATCGGTGCCATGCGGTGGATCGCGCAGGAGAAGCAGTCGAAGACGTGCACCGCGCCCTGGGCGTGCACCTCGAAGGTCATGCCGTAGTCATTGCCGCATACTTCACATCTCGCCATGCGCCACAGAGTGAGCCGTCGCCGCCGCCCGGGCGAGCGGCCGCCGGGCGAGTCGCACGGCAATCACCCATCCGTACGGTCATTCCTCCATACGGTCGTTTCTCCATACGGTCGTCCGTCCGTACGGTCATTTCTCCGACGCGGGCTCCACATCCGCGAGGAGCTGTCCGAACGCCGCCTCGTCCACCACCGGCGTCCCGTACTGCCGCGCCTTGACCGCCTTCGAGGTGCCCGAGTCCGGATCGTTGGTCACCAGGAGACTGGTCAGCCGGGACAGGCTGGTCGCGACATGCAGTCCCGCCTCGGTCGCCCGGTCCTCCAGCAGGTCACGCTCGACCGAGGTGTCCCCGGAGAACGCGACCCGCATGCCCTGCTTGAGACGTTTGCCCTCTTCGTACCGGCCCGGGTTGGGATACGGGCACGCGGGCCGCCTGCGGGCCGGACGCCAGGTGCCGGGCCGGTATCCGCCGTACCCCCCACCCCCGCCGCCGGCCTGCTGGCCGATGCGGGGCGCGGGCCGGTCCTGCCACTCGGTCAGCGGCCGGCACTCCAGCAGCGGCAGCCGCACCCCGCCCTCCGCCGCGGCCCGCAGACTGGGCCGGAACGCCTCCGCGAGCACGCGCGCGTCGTCCAGCGCGTGGTGCTTGTGCCGCTGCACGACGCCGAAGTGGGCCGCCAGCGACTCCAGTTTGTGGTTGGGCAGCGGCAGACCCAGTTCCTTCGACAGCGCGATCGTGCACAGCCGCTGCCGCACCGGAGCCTCGCGCTCCGCGCGCGCGTACTCCCGGGCGATCATCTGCCAGTCGAAGACGGCGTTGTGCGCGACCAGCACCCGGTCCGCGAGCCGGGCGGCGAACTCCTCGGCGACGTCCGCGAACAGCGGCGCGCCCTCGAGTACCTCGCTCGTCAGACCGTGGATCCACACCGGGCCCGGGTCCCGCTCCGGATTGACGAGCGTGTACCAGTGGTCCTCGACCTCACCGCGCGCGTCCAGCCGGTAGACGGCCGCGGAGATTATCCGGTCGTCCCGGGCCAGGCCCGTGGTCTCCACGTCAACGACCGCGTATCCCCGGGGATACGCGGCCGGCCACCGGGTGGGGGAGGACGCTGCGGTCGTTCGGTCTTCGAGCATGGTCACTGAGGATACGGGCCGCGACTGACAGCCCTCTCCCGGAGGTTCGGGTCCGCCACCGCACATGTCCCTTCCCTGTGCGCGGCTATGGACACCTTCACCCCACGGTGCGACCGTGCTGCCGCCCGGCGGTTGACGGCCCAGGGAAGGGCGGTACGGCGTATGGCACGCGTACGGTACGGCGCACGGACCGAGGCGGAGGCCACGGCCGCGCGCACCGCGAGCGCGAAGCTCCCCGACATCTGGTCCACCGGCGTGGTGGCCCTCTGGGAGACCGATCCGGACGCGGTGGCCGCGGTGCTGCCGCCCCCGCTCAAACCGACCGGGCGCCCCCTGGTCCGGGTCAGCATCAGCAAGGTCGACCTGCCCGGATATCCGCTCGGCGCGGGCTCGTTCGCGGTCGCCGCCGCCCACGGCGGGACCGAGGGCTGGTATCCGCTGGTGATGCCGATGACCCACGAACGCGCCCTCACCGGCGGCCGGGAGGTCTTCGGAGAGCCCAAGAAGCTCGGTGAGGTGACCGTCGAGCGCGACGGCCCCGTGGTGCGCGCGGCGCTGGCCCGGCACGGCATCGCCTTCGTCGAGGTGCACGGCACGGTGAGCGGCCGGCTGCCCCTGCCCGAGCCGTCGCGGAAGACCGACTTCTACTTCAAGTTCCTTCCCGCGGTGGACGGTTCCGGCTTCGACGGCGACCCGCTGCTGGTGCACTGCGTGCGCCACGAGAAGGTGAGCGGACTGGAGGCGGTCACCGGGAACGTGGTGCTGCGCGAGTCCGGATACGACCCCGTCGCCGACCTGCCGGTCCTGCGCCTCGTCGAGATCACCCTCGGCCGCAAGACCAGCGACCAGCGCGGCCGGGTCGCCGAGCGGGTCGATCCGCAGGCGCTGTTGCCGTACGTCCACCAGCGGTACGACGATCCGCGCCAGGTCCTGGACGCCCCGCCCGAGACTTCCGAGGGAGGCCTGTGATGGAGCTGAGGGAGGGACAGGTCGCCGTCGTCACCGGCGCCGCGAGCGGCATCGGCCTCGCCATGGCCCGGCGGTTCGCGGCCGAGGGCCTGAAGGTGGTCCTCGCCGACGTCGAGGGGGCCGCCCTGGACAAGGCCGCCGACGACCTGCGCGCGGACGGCGCGGACGTGCACGCGCGCGTGGTCGACGTCGGCGTCCGCGAACAGGTCCTGGAGCTCGCCGAGTCGGCGTACGAGACGTACGGCGCCGTGCACGTCCTGTGCAACAACGCCGGGGTGGGCTCGGGCGCCGAGGGCCGCATGTGGGAGCACGACCCGAACGACTGGAAGTGGGCGTTCTCCGTCAATGTGTGGGGCGTCTTCCACGGCGTCCAGGCGTTCGTGCCACGGATGATCAAGTCGGGTCAACCCGGTCATGTCGTCAACACGTCCTCCGGCGACGGCGGCATCGCCCCGCTGCCCACCGCCTCCGTGTACGCCGTCACCAAGGCGGCCGTCGTCACGCTGACCGAGTCCCTGTACGCCCACCTGAAGGCGGAACACGCGCGCGTGGGCGCCTCGGTGCTCTTCCCAGGCCCGCACATGCTGCGTACCGGCCTGTGGGAGTCGCACCGCAACCGGCCCGAGCGGTACGCGAAACAGAGGCCGCGCAAGACCCCGTACCGCAGCCTCGACCAGTGGGAGGCGGCGATGCGCGCGGCGGGCAAGGAGGTCAGCTTCACACCCGTCGAGGAGGTCGCCGGCCTCGTCGTGGACGGCATCCGCGCCGACCGCTTCTGGCTGCTGCCGGCCGGCGAGCACAGCGACCGGCAGATCCGCGCGCGGGCACGGTCCATGCTCGAGCGCGCGAACCCGTCGTATCTCGAGAGCTTCGTCCTGGACTGACAGGAGACCGACGTGACTGACCAGGACCCGTACCTGATCATCTCCTCCGACTGCCACGCCGGGCTGCCCACCGAGGAGTACCGGCCCTACCTGGAGGCCCGGTTCCACCGGGACTTCGACGAGTTCCTCGCGGGCCAGGGCCGGCGCCGCGAGGAGATGACCCGGCTCGGCATCCGCAACGAGGCCTTCGCGGACAAGTGGTTCCAGGACAACGAGGAGGGCCTGCGCGGCGGCTGGGACACCGGCCGGCGGCTGAAGGAACTCGACGGCGACGGGGTGGCCGCCGAGGTGGTCTTCCCGGACGCCGACGCCGTGGACAGCCGTACGGCCGCTCCCTTCGGCGTGGGCCTCGGCCTGTCCGGCGACCAGGACCCCGAACTGGGCATGGCGGGTGCGCGGGCGCACAACCGCTGGCTGGCCGACTTCGTCTCCGAGCACCCCGAACGGCACTGCGGAGTGGCCCTGCTGCCCGTCACGGCCCCGGCCGAGCGGGTGGTCGCCGAGGTCCACCGTGCCAAGGAGGCCGGGCTCGGCGCCCTGATGATCCCGTCCATGTGGGTCGACAAGGAGCCGTACCACGACCGCCGTTACGACCCGGTGTGGGCGGCGGCCGCCGAGTGCGGGATGCCGGTGCTGACGCACTCCGGAGCGGCTCCGCGGCACGAGTACGGCGACCACCTCGGGATCTACGTCTCCGAGGTCACCTGGTGGCCCGCCCGGCCGTTGTGGTTCCTGCTGTGGTCCGGGGTCTTCGAACGCCATCCCGGCCTCAGGTTCGGGGTGGCGGAGTCGGGCTGCTGGTGGCTGCCGAACCTGCTGTGGTTCATGGACCGCCTCTACCTGGGCGCGCACGGCGGAAAGAAACTCTCGCCCTTCCAGGAACTCAAGCGTCCCCCGCACGAGTACCTCGACCGGCAGGTGTTCGTCTGCGCCACCAACACCAAGCGCCGCGAACTGGCCCAGCGCTACGAGATCGGCGTGGACAACATCCTGTGGGGCAGCGACTTCCCGCACCCCGAGGGCACCTGGCCCGACACGCGCGCGTGGCTGCGCCGCACCTTCCACGACATCCCGGTGACCGAGACCCGCCGCATGCTGGGCCTCGCGGCGGCCGAGGCCTTCGGCTTCGACGTGGCGCGGCTGACCCCGCTCGCCCGGCGGATCGGCCCCACCCCCGCCGACCTCGGCCAGCCGGACGACCAGGCGGCCGTCGAGGCGTCCTGGGCGCGCTCGCGCGAGGTGGGCCGCCACTGGCTGACCGGCCACGACTTCCCGGACCTGGGGGTGACCCCGTGAACTCCACGGACCCGGACCTCGGCGAGGACCGCTGCACCGTCATCTCCGCCGACTGCCACGCGGGCGCGGACCTCCTCGACTACAAGCCGTACCTGGAGCGGCGCTACCACGAGGACTTCGACGCCTGGGCGGCCACGTACGTCAACCCGTACGAGGACCTGCTCGCCGACTCGGCCGACCGGAACTGGAACTCCGAGCTGCGTCTGGCCGAGCTGGAGGCGGACGGGATCGTCGCGGAGGTGGTCTTCCCGAACACCATCCCGCCGTTCTTCCCGTCCGGCTCCCTGAGCGCGCCCACGCCGACCGCGGAGGAGTTCGACCGCCGGTGGGCGGGGCTGCGCGCCCACAACCGCTGGCTGGCGGACTTCTGCGCGGCCGCGCCGGGCCGCCGCGCGGGCGTCTGCCAGATCCTCCTGAACGACGTCGAGGAGGCCGTGCGGGAGATCCGGTGGGCGGCCGGCGCGGGCCTGAAGGGGGGAGTGCTGCTGCCGGGCACACCGCCGGGCTCGGGGCTGCCCGAGCTGTACTCGTCGGCGTACGACCCGATCTGGGCCGTCTGCGCGGAACTCGGCGTGCCCGTCAACCACCACGCGGGCTCGGCCTCCCCGCCGCTCGGCGACGAACCGGCCGCCCGCGCGGTCTTCATGGTCGAGACGACCTGGTTCTCCCACCGCGCGCTGTGGCACCTCGTCTTCGGCGGCGCCTTCCGCCGGCACCCGGAGCTGAGGCTGGTCCTGACCGAACAGGGCTCGGGCTGGATCCCCGGGGTCCTGGACATGCTGGACTACTACCACGGCCGCCTGGTCGCCGCCGCGACGAAGGCGGCCACGGCGGAGGCCAAGTTCGGCGCGGGGCTGGCCGCCGGCATGGGCGGGGCCCCTTCGCGGGTCTGGCGCGACAACTGCTTCGTCGGCGCCAGCTTCATGCGCCCGCACGAGGTGCCGCTGCGCGACCGCATCGGCATCGACAAGATCATGTGGGGCAGCGACTACCCCCACGACGAGGGGACCCACCCCTACTCCCGCCAGGCCCTGCGCTTCGCCTACGCGGGCGTGCCCCGGGACGAGCTCACGGCGATGCTCGGGGGCAACGCCGCCCGCGTGTACGGCTTCGACCTCGACTTCCTGGACCCGATCGCGGCGAAGGCCGGCCCGACGTTCGCGGAGCTCAGCGAGCCGCTCCTGGAGCCGCCCGCGGACGCGACCAGCCCCGTGTTCGCGCGGGGAGCGTCGGTACGGGTGTGGTGACCGCCGGGATGGAATCCTCCTGGTGTGACGGAACCGACCCATGACGAGGCGCACGGCGGCGCGCTGGGCTCCCGCCTGAACTGGCTGCGGGCGGCCGTCCTCGGCGCGAACGACGGCATCGTGTCCACCGCCGGCCTCGTCGTCGGCGTGGCCGGCGCCACGGACTCCCGGGCCGCCCTGCTCACCGCGGGCCTGGCCGGGCTGCTGGCCGGGTCCATGTCGATGGCGGCGGGCGAGTACGTGTCGGTCTCGACCCAGCGCGACTCGGAGATGGCCGCCCTGGCGTTGGAGAAACGGGAGTTGAGGGAGCAGCCCGCGGCCGAGCTGGAGGAGCTGACCGAGCTCCTGCGAGAGCGCGGGCTGTCCCGGGAGGTGGCGCGGGAGGCGGCGGAGCAGCTCACCGCGCGGGACGCGCTGAGGGCCCACGCGCGCGTGGAGCTGGGCATCGACCCGGACGAACTGACCAACCCGTGGCACGCGGCCTGGGCGAGCTTCCTGGCCTTCACCGTGGGCGCCCTGCTGCCGCTGCTGGCGATCGTCCTCCCGCCGGCCGGCCTGCGGCTGGCGGTGACCGTGGCGTCCGTGCTCGCCGCCCTCGTCCTCACCGGCTTCAGCAGCGCCCGCCTGGGTGCCGCGGCGCCGGGCCGGGCGGTGCTGCGGAACGTGGCGGGCGGGGCGCTGGCCATGGGGGTGACATACGCGGCGGGGACGCTGCTGGGCGCGGCGGGGGTGTGAGGGCGCACAGCGGCGACGCGTACCGTGAGGTGCGCCCGACCACTCACTCACGCAGGAAGAAGGAACCCCCGCCATGCGCGCCACCACCATCCACGCCCCGTACGACATGCGCGTGGAGGACGTGCCCGAGCCCGTGGTGCAGCTGCCCACCGACGCCGTCGTACGGGTGCTGCGCGCCTGTGTCTGCGGCAGCGACCTGTGGGCGTACCGCGGCGAGGCGGCCCGGCAGCCGGGGCAGCGCATCGGGCACGAGTTCCTCGGTGTCGTGGAGGGGACCGGCTCCGCGGTGAGCACGGTACGGCGCGGGGACCTGGTGGTCGCGCCCTTCATGTGGTCCGACGGTGTCTGCGACTACTGCCGCGAGGGCCTGACCACCTCCTGCGAGCACGGCGGCTTCTGGGGCTCGGTCGGTTACGACGGCGGCCAGGGCGAGGCCGTCCGGGTGCCGTTCGCCGACGGCACCCTGGTCCAGCTGCCCAAGGAGGCGGCCTCCGACGACCACCTGCTGTCCGCGCTGCTGACCCTGTCCGACGTCATGGGCACCGGCCACCACGCGGCCCTCGGCGCGGGCGCCCGCCCCGGTGCCACGGTCGCCGTCGTCGGGGACGGCGCGGTCGGCCTGTGCGCCGTGCTGGCCGCCAAGCGGCTCGGGGCCGAGCGGATCATCGCCCTCGGCCGGCACCAGGTCCGTACGGACATCGCGCGTCGTTTCGGCGCCACCGACGTCGTCGCCGAGCGCGGGGAGGCGGCCGTCGAGGCCGTCCGCGAGCTGACCCGCGGGCAGGGCGCGCACGGCGTCGTCGAGGCGGTCGGCACCGAGCAGTCCATGCGGACCGCCGTCAACATCGCCCGCGACGGCGGCGCCATCGGCTTCGTGGGCGTGCCGCACGGCAGCGGTACCGGCCTCGACCTCGGCGTCATGTTCGACCGGAACCTCGCGCTGCGCGGCGGAGTCGCACCGGTCCGCGCCTACATCCCCGACCTGCTGCCCGACGTCCTGGACGGCACGATCGACCCGTCGCCCGTCTTCGACATGACGGTCGACATCGAGGGCGTCCCGGACGGCTACAAGGCGATGGACCAGCGCACCGCCCTCAAGGTGCTGGTCACGAACGGCTGACCGGCACCAGCCGACCGTTGGCGTCAGGCCCAGCGGGCGGCGTCCGTCCCCCAGGACACCGGAGGCCGCGCCCAGTCGGCCGGGCCGCCCGCGAAGGACACGGGCGGGCGTGCGTACCGCAGCCGCCCCAGCCGGCTGTCCGTCTCGGCGAGCCAGGCGTCCGGCCCGTCGTACGGCAGGTCACCGTCCGCGCCCGGCGCCGCCTCGTCCGTCAGCCAGCGCGCGGTCCGGGCGAGCGCCAGCCGGACGAGGCGGCCACCGCCGTCGTACGACTGCTCGGTCAGCGCCCGCAGTACGGCCCCGGCCAGCAGATAGCCGGTGCCGTGATCGAGCGCCTGCGCGGGCAGCGCACCGGGCCGGTCGGCCGCCCCCTCGACGGCCGCGATGCCGGTGGCGACCTGCACCAGGCTGTCGAAGCCGCGCCGCCCGCCCCACGGTCCGTACGCGCCCCAGGCCGACACCTGCGCCACGATCAGCCCGGGCCGCCGCTCGGCCAGCGCCTCGGGGGAGAGGCCGAGCCGGTCCAGTGCGCCCGGCCGGTACCCGGTGACCACCACGTCCGCCTCGGCCAGCAGCTCCTCGAAGGCCTGCCGGTCCGTGGCCAGGTCCAGCGTCGCCGACCGCTTCCCGAAGCCGGTGTCGGCGTGCTGGTCGGCCAGTTCGGGCAGCCGCGGGGAGTCCACGCGCAGCACGTCCGCCCCCAGCAGGGCGAGCGTGCGGGTGGCGACCGGGCCTGCGAGGACCCGGGTCAGGTCCAGGACGCGCAGCCCGGCGGCGGGCAGCAGGGGAGAGGCGGCCCCCAGCGGCGGCAGCGCACGCGCGCGTGCCGAGCCCAGCCGCCCGCGCTCGACCAGCGGCCGGGCGGCCACGGCGGCGGCCTGTTCGTGCGCGGCCCACTCCTCGGGCGTACGGAGCGCGACCGCGAGGCCCCCGGCGCCGTACACCGTCTCCTCGACCTCCCGCGCGGGCCGCTCGGCGAGCAGCTCGGCCACGGCCTCCACGGAGGTGTCCTCAGGCAGCCCCAGCGCGCCCAGCAGCCGCGCCCGGTGGTGGGGATAGTTGGCGTGCGTGCGCACCCACCCGTCGGCCGTACGCCAGAATCGCGACAGCGGTGCGAACACGACCGGCGCCCGCCCGTCGACCGTGAGCAGCCGCTCACTGTGAAAGGCGGCCGCCACCGCCCCGTCGTCCACCCCCACCCCGGGCACCTCGACGAGCCCGCCCCGCCGCGCCCCCAGCTCGGCGGCGGCCAGCGCGCACGCGCCCACGCAGGAGCGGGCCATCTCCCGTACGGGAAGGCGCGACTGGAGCGCGCCTTCCCTGATCACGGTGCCGACCCGCGTCAGGAGGGCGGGGTCGCCGCCCAGGGCGGACCAGGTGAAGTTGATTTCCGTCATGACTGCACTATGCAGTATTGACTGAATCAATATATGAACGGGGTTCGTCGATGCCGGGGCTACTTGACCGCGCGCAGCGCGTTGACGACGCCGGACCCGTAGAAGCCGTTGACGTGCTTGCCGCCCACGCAGGTCGCGTCCACGACACCGTCGCCGTCCCCGTCGTACGGGTCGCTCGGGCAGCCGGGGTTGTCCGCCTCGGCCTTGAGCAACGCCTGCAACTGCGCCGGGGTGGCGTGCGGGTGGGCGGACTTCAGCAGCGCGGCCACGGCGGCCACGTGCGGGGTGGCCATCGAGGTGCCCTGGAGGAAGCCGTACTGGTCGTTCGGCAGGGTCGACAGGATGCGGCCGTTCTTGGACGGCGTGTCCGGGATCTGGAACTTGTCGCCGCCGGGGGCCGCCACGTCGACGACGCCCTGGCCGTAGCTGGAGTAGTACGACTTGGCGCCCTTGACGCCGGTCGCGCTCACCGTGACCACGCCGGGCAGCTGGGTCGGCACGTCGAAGCACTTGTGCGGGTCGACCGTCCGGGTCGTGGGCGTCGAGTCGTCGGGGCTGGATGCGTCGACCAGGGCGTCCGAGTCGAGATCGTCGTTGGAGTTGCCCGCGGCGGCCACATTGAGCGTGCCCTTGCGCTGGGCGTACAGCTGGGCCCTGTTGACCGCGTCGACGATGGCACGTTGATCGGGGTCGTCCATGCAGTTGTACTGCCACGGATCAACGTAGTAGCTGTTGTTCGTGACCTCGATGCCGTGATCGGCGGCGAACACGAAGGCGCAGACCACGCTTTCGGGGAAGAACAGCGAGTTCGCGTCCGGCTGGGCCACGGTGATGCTCGAGACCTTCACCCCCGGGGCCACCCCCGCCACGCCTATGCCGTTGCGGGCCGCGGCTATCTCACCGGCGACATGCGTGCCGTGGTAGTGGTCGGCGTCCACCGGCCGCCACGCGCCGTACGTCGTGTCCGCCTTGCCGCTCACACAGTTCGCGGACTGGGAGGCGGAGAAGTTCGGGGCGATGTCCGGATGGGTGTCGTCGACGCCGGTGTCGATGATGCCGACGGTCACCCGTCTGCTGCCCGGGTCGATCCGTGCGGCCTTGTCGGCGCCGATCGCCCGCAGGTCCCACTGGTCGGCCTCCAGCGGTTCCTCGCCCACCGCCGCGCTCTTCGCGAGCTTCGCCGCCTGGGCCTTCGACAGGACCTGCACCGCGCCCTCGTCCGTCGTCCCCGCCGCGCTGAGCGGCGCGGTCCGCGAGGCGCCCGCCGACTGCACTCCGCGCACCGCGCGGATCTGCTTGCCGAAGTCCGGGTTCGCGGAGTGGACGAGGATCACACCGATCCTGTCGTACGTCACCACGACGGAACCGCCGGCCGCCTTGATGGCCTTCTGCACCGACGCGATGGTGCGGCGGTCGGTCCTCGTGTTGACGAGGTACGCGAGGTTCGGGCCGTCCGCCGCGCGCGTCGCCCCAGCCGTCGACGGGGCGGTCGACGCCGCCGACGCCGCCGACGGGAGGAAGCCGAGCGACGCGGTCAGCGACAGCACGACGGGCACGGCGAGGGCGAGCCGGCGTCCGGAGCGCAGATGAGACATGGGATCTCCACATCGTCCGAGGTCATCCGAGAACGAAACCCGCCCGGGACACAGGTGTTTCTCGGGCAGGTACATGACTAGTGGTGCAGGGCGAAGCTATCCCGGCGTCTCGTCGGCCAGCAATGACCACGGGAGACGACTTCCGAAAGAACTCATACGACTTGAACCGGTCCTCGCGTGGCGCCGTGGACCTTCGACGGGGACCCCGAACAGGATCGAGCCCCCCGCCGCAAACCGCCCGCGACACGAGGAGACTCCGTGGCCACCGAGACACCGCCCCCCTCGAAGACCCAGCCCCGACTCCCCTCCACCGAGGAGTTCGCCGCGGTGCAGGAGAGCGCGGAGTTCGGGGAACTGCGCCGCTCCCACCGCTCCTTCGCCTTCCCGCTGACCGTCGCCTTCATCGCCTGGTACCTGCTGTACGTCCTGCTCTCCAACTACGCGGGCGACTTCATGGGCACCAAGGTGGCCGGCAACGTCAACGTCGCCCTCGTGCTGGGCCTCGCCCAGTTCCTCACCACGTTCCTGATCGCCTGGTGGTACGCGCGGCGCGCCGCCGCTGACCTCGACCCCAAGGCGGAGGCCATCAAGTCCCGGATGGAGGGCGGCGCATGAACATCGGGCAGCAGAGCCTGCTGGCGGCCGGCGAGGCGAGTGAGCACCGGACACTGATCATCACCCTGTTCGCGGTCTTCGTCGCCGCGACCCTCGTCATCACCGTCTGGGCCGGCCGCCAGACCAAGGACGCCGCCGACTTCTACGCCGGCGGACGGCAGTTCACCGGCTTCCAGAACGGCCTCGCCGTCTCCGGCGACTACATGTCCGCCGCGTCCTTCCTCGGCATCGCGGGCGCCATCGCCCTCTTCGGCTACGACGGCTTCCTGTACTCCATCGGCTTCCTGGTCGCCTGGCTGGTCGCCCTGCTCCTGGTCGCCGAGCCGCTGCGCAACTCCGGCCGCTACACCATGGGCGACGTACTGGCGTACCGCATGCGCCAGCGCCCCGTCCGCACGGCGGCCGGCACCTCCACGATCGTCGTGTCGATCTTCTACCTGCTGGCCCAGATGGCCGGCGCCGGCGTCCTGGTCTCGCTGCTGCTCGGCATCACCAGCGACGGCGGCAAGATCGGCATCGTGGCACTCGTCGGCCTCCTGATGATCGTCTACGTCACCATCGGCGGCATGAAGGGCACCACCTGGGTCCAGATGGTCAAGGCCGTGCTGCTGATCGCGGGCGCCCTGCTGCTGACCTTCCTGGTCCTGCTGAAGTTCCACTTCAACATCTCCGATCTGCTGGGCAAGGCCGCCGACAACAGCGGCAAGGGCTCCGCGTTCCTCGAGCCCGGCCTGAAGTACGGCGCCACCGGCACCACCAAGCTGGACTTCATCTCCCTGGGCATCGCCCTCGTCCTCGGCACGGCGGGGCTGCCGCACATCCTGATCCGCTTCTACACCGTCCCCACCGCCAAGGCCGCCCGTAAGTCGGTCATCTGGGCCATCGGCCTGATCGGCGCCTTCTACCTGATGACCCTCGCCCTCGGCTTCGGCGCCGCCGCGCTGATCAAACCGGACGAGATCATCGCCTCCAACAAGGCCGGCAACACGGCGGCGCCCCTGCTGGCCCTCCACCTCGGCGGGGTGGACTCCAACTGGGGCGCCATCCTGCTCGCCACCATCTCCGCGGTCGCCTTCGCCACGATCCTCGCGGTCGTCGCGGGCCTGACCCTGGCCTCGTCCTCCTCCTTCGCCCACGACATCTACGCCAACGTCATCAAGAAGGGCCAGGCCACCGAGAAGCAGGAGATCAACGCGGCCCGGTACGCCACGGTCGGCATCGGCGCCGTCTCGATCCTGCTGGGCGCCCTCGCCCGCGACCTGAACGTGGCCGGCCTGGTCGCCCTGGCCTTCGCGGTCGCCGCCTCCGCCAACCTGCCGACCATCCTCTACAGCCTGTTCTGGAAGCGGTTCACCACCTCCGGCGCCCTGTGGTCGATCTACGGCGGCCTGGTCACCGCGGTCGGCCTGGTGCTGTTCTCCCCGGTGGTCTCCGGCAAGGAGACGTCGATGTTCCCCGACGTCGACTTCCACTGGTTCCCGCTGGAGAACCCGGGCATCATCTCGATCCCGGTCGGCTTCCTGCTGGGCGTCGTGGGCACCCTCCTGTCGAAGGAGGCACCGGACGCCGGCAAGTACGCGGAGCTGGAGGTGCGGTCCCTGACCGGAACCGGGGCGCACTGAGCGTGGTACGAGCGGCCGCGTCGTGGGGACGTAGGGCCCCATGACGCGGACGTGTCCACTGTGATGGGATCGGATCTGTGTCGCTGTCAGTGGTGTCGCGTAGGCTCACAAGTGACGGCAGACGAGTGATCGCCACGATCCACCACAGGGGAGGGGTCCCACGTGCTCATCGACACATTCGGCCGGGTGGCCACCGACCTGCGGGTCTCGCTGACCGACCGCTGCAATCTGCGCTGTACGTACTGCATGCCCGAGGAGGGCCTGCAGTGGCTGGCCAAGCCCGACCTGCTCACGGACGACGAGATCGTCCGCCTGATCGACATCGCGGTCACCTCCCTCGGCATCACCGAGGTCCGCTTCACCGGAGGCGAGCCCCTGCTGCGCCCCGGCCTCGTCGGCCTCGTCGAGCGCGTCGCGGCCCTGGAGCCCCGCCCTCAGACGTCCCTCACCACCAACGGCATCGGCCTGGGGCGCACCGCCACCGCCCTGAAGGCGGCCGGCCTCGACCGGGTCAACGTCTCCCTCGACACCCTCCGCCCGGACGTGTTCAAGAGGCTCACCCGCCGCGACCGCCACAAGGACGTCATCGAGGGCCTCCAGGCCGCCCGCGAGGCCGGACTGACCCCGGTGAAGGTCAACACGGTCCTGATGCCGGGCCTGAACGAGGACGAGGCCCCGGACCTCCTCGCCTGGGCAGTGGAGCACGACTACGAACTGCGCTTCATCGAGCAGATGCCCCTGGACGCCCAGCACGGCTGGAGGCGCGAGGGCATGGTCACCGCGGGAGACATCCTCGCCTCGCTGCGCACCCGCTTCGAGCTGACCCCCGAGGGCGAAGGTGAACGGGGTTCGGCCCCGGCCGAACGCTGGCTGGTCGACGGCGGCCCGCACCGCGTCGGCGTCATCGCCTCCGTCACCCGCCCGTTCTGCGCGGCCTGTGACCGCACCCGCCTCACCGCCGACGGCCAGATACGCACGTGCCTCTTCGCCACCGAGGAGACGGACCTCCGCGCCGCCCTGCGCTCCGGCGCCCCCGACGAGGAGATCGCCCGCATCTGGCGCCTGGCCATGTGGGGCAAGAAGGCGGGCGCCGGTCTGGACGACCCGTCGTTCGTCCAGCCGGACCGGCCGATGTCAGCCATCGGAGGCTGACCGGTCAGGTTCAGTGGGTCAGGCCTGCCCGGCCGGCTCCCACTCGGTGAGCAGGACGACGTCCTTCAGGAAACCGCGTACGGAGAGGAACTGCGACAGGTGCTCGCGGTGCTCCTCGCACGCCAGCCACGTCTTGCGCCGCTCCGGCGTGTGGATCTTCGGGTTGTTCCACGCCAGCACCCACACGGCATCGGCACGGCAGCCCTTGGCGGAGCAGATGGGGGTCTCGTCAGTCACGGCTTCGTTCTCACACACGGCAGACAAAAAAGGCGACGCCGAGCAGCCACGGGGGGAGCTGCCCGGCGTCGGTCCGTCGCTCCGACGGGGGATGCGGAGCGCGTACGAAGTATGTCACGGGTAACCCTTCGCCCGGCACTGGAACAGCATGATTGATCTGAGCTTTTCTTGAGCTTGGCGCGGAGCCTACGTCCGCCCGCCGGCCATCGGTGATGGTCACACGGGGTCGGACCGCTCACCCCGTACTCCCGCCGTGGGCTCCGCCGGTACGTCCTCCGGCACGGGTTCCGTCTGCGTGTCGTTCGCGGGCGGAGCGATCATCGGGGGGGTCGGCGCGGTCACGAAGGTCGACGGCAGCCCCGGCGCCCGCTCGCGGCCCGCGTTGGCGACCACCACGGCGATATAGGGCAGGGTCGCCCCGAGCACCAAGGCCACGATCGCCACGTGCCGTTCGACGTTCCAGAGGGTGGCGGCGAGGATCACCGCGACCGTGCGGATCGCCATGGAGATGACGTACCGGCGCTGCCGGCCGCGCACGTCCTCGGCCAGCCCCGTCCGGGCTCCGGTGATCCGGAACACCTGGACGTTGCCGCCGCCATGCTGCTTCCGCATCACATTCCACCATCCGCCCGCATCGGCCTCTCCCCGCCTTCCACGGTACGCCGCGGCTGCGCCGCCTTCGAGACCGGGGCACCCTGCCGCCTGGGCGAACGCGGTCCGCCGGGACGCGTAGGACCGTACATCGCCCGGCCGTACCCGACATGCGTCGTACGGCGGACACGCCGAGACTGGGCGTAGTGCTCACGTCGAGCCGTACGAGGAGGCAGTCATGGGCTGGTTGTGGGCGATCATCGTCGGATTCGTGCTCGGTCTGATCGCCAAGGCGGTCATCCCGGGCAAGCAGCACAGCCCGCTCTGGCTGACCACCATCTTCGGCATCCTCGGCGCCGTCGCGGGCAACGCGATCGCCCGCGCGTTCGGCGTCGGGGCGACCCCGGGCATCGACTGGACCCGGCACCTCTTCCAGCTGGTCGCCGCGATCATCATCGTGGCCGTCGGCGACATGGCGTACATGGCGCTGTGGGGGACCCGGAAGAAGCAGCAGCACGTCTGACCGCGGGTACGCCGGAGGGCGGCTCCCCGCGGGAAGCCGCCCTCCGGCGCGTCTTACAGGCTCGGTGCGTCTCAGGCGCCGGTGACCTCGACCGCCGCCAGGTTCTTCTTCCCACGCCGCAGCACCAGCCACCGCCCGTGCAGCAGGTCCTCCTTCGCCGGAACGGCGTCCTCGGCGGCGACCTTGACGTTGTTCACGTAGGCACCGCCCTCCTTGACCGTGCGCCGCGCGGCCGACTTGCTGGCCACCAGACCGACCTCGGCGAACAGGTCGACCACCGGACCGAGCTCGGCGACCTGGACGTGCGGCACCTCGGACAGGGCCGCCGCCAGCGTACGGTCGTCGAGCTCGGCCAGCTCGCCCTGGCCGAAGAGCGCCTTGGACGCGGCGATCACGGCGGCCGTCTGGCCGGCGCCGTGCACCAGCGTCGTCAGCTCCTCGGCCAGCGCGCGCTGCGCGGCCCGGGCCTGCGGACGCTCCTCGGTCTGCTTCTCCAGCTCCTCCAGCTCCTCGCGGGACTTGAAGGACAGGATCCGCAGGTACGTCGAGATGTCCCGGTCGTCCACGTTCAGCCAGAACTGGTAGAACGCGTACGGCGTCGTCATCTCCGGGTCGAGCCAGACCGCGCCGCCCTCGGTCTTGCCGAACTTGGTGCCGTCCGCCTTGGTCATCAGCGGCGTCGCCAGCGCGTGCACATTGGCGTGCGGCTCCAGCCGGTGGATCAGGTCCAGGCCGGCCGTGAGGTTGCCCCACTGGTCGCTGCCGCCCTGCTGGAGCGTGCAGCCGTACCGCCGGAACAGCTGCAGGAAGTCCATGCCCTGCAGGATCTGGTAGCTGAACTCCGTGTAGCTGATGCCCTGGTCGGACTCCAGGCGGCGGGCCACGGAGTCCTTCGTGAGCATCTTGTTGACACGGAAGTGCTTGCCGATGTCCCTCAGGAACTCGATCGCGGACAGGCCCCCGGTCCAGTCGAGGTTGTTGACCATGACGGCCGCGTTCTCCCCCTCGAAGGAGAGGAACGGCTCGATCTGGTGGCGCAGCTTGTCCACCCAGCCGGCGACCGTCTCCGGGGCGTTCAGCGTGCGCTCCGCCGTCGGGCGCGGGTCGCCGATCAGACCCGTGGCGCCGCCGACCAGCGCCAACGGCCGGTGACCGGCCTGCTGGAGCCGGCGCACGGTGAGCACCTGCACCAGGTGCCCCACGTGCAGGGACGGCGCGGTCGGGTCGAAACCGCAATAGAACGTGACGGGACCGTCCGCGAGCGCCTTGCGCAAAGCGTCCTCGTCAGTGGACAGGGCGAACAGCCCCCGCCACTTCAGCTCGTCGACGATGTCCGTCACGGTTCTCGTATCTCCTTGAGTGGGCGCGTACCAGGTACGAATCAGGTACGAGGTTATACGCCCTGGCTGACAGAGCTCATATTGAAGTCGGGCACCCGCAGCGCGGGCATCGCAGCCCTGGTGAACCAGTCGCTCCATTCCCTCGGCAGCGTCTTTTCCGTGCGCCCGGCCTCCGTGGCCCGCCCGAGCAGGTCCACCGGCGACTCGTTGAACCGGAAGTTGTTCACCTCGCCGGTCACCTCGCCGTTCTCCACGAGGTAGACGCCGTCCCGGGTCAGCCCGGTCAGCAGCAGCGTCGCCGGATCGACCTCGCGGATGTACCACAGACAGGTCAGCAGCAGCCCGCGTCCGGTGGCCGCCACCATCTCCTCCAGGGAGCGGTCCTCACCGCCGTCCAGGATGAGATTGCCGACCGCCGGGGCCACCGGCAGCCCGGTCAGGCCGGCGCTGTGCCGGGTGGTCGTCAGATGCTCGAGCCGGCCCTCGCCGACCCAGTCGGTGCCGCCGACCGGCAGCCCGTTGTCGAACACCGACTGATCGCCCCCGGAGGAGTGCGCGATCACGAACGGCGGGCACTCCAGACCCGGCTCGTTCGGGTCGCTGCGCAGCGTCAGCGGCAGCTCGGTCAGCCGGTCGCCGACACGGGTGCCGCCGCCCGGCCTGGAGAACACCGTCCGGCCCTCGGCCGCGTCCCGGCCGGACGCCGACCACAGCTGGTAGATCAGCAGGTCGGCCACCGCGGTCGGCGGCAGCAGCGTCTCGTAACGGCCCGCGGGCAGCTCGATCCGCCGCTCGGCCCAGCCGAGCCGTACGGCCAGCTCGGCGTCCAGCGCCCCCGGGTCGACGTCCTTGAAGTCCCGCGTGGAGCGCCCCGCCCACGCCGAGCGCGTACGGTCCGGGGACTTGGCGTTGATCTCCAGCGTGCCGTTGGGCTGGTCGTGCCTCAGGCGCAGGCCCGTGGATGTGCCCAGGTACGTCGAGACCAGCTCGTGGTTGGCGAAGCCGTACAGCTCCCGGCCGCCCGCACGCGCGCGTGCGAACGCTTCGCCGAGCGCCGGTGCGAAGTCCGCGAACACGGCGGAGGAGGTCTCGGTGGGGGCGTCCGTGAAGTCCGGGGACTCCGGCACGCCCGTGACCAGCGGCTGCGCGTCCTCGGCGGGCCCGGCGCCGCGAGCGGCGGCCTCGGCGGCCCGCACCAGGGGCTCCAGCTCCTCGGCGGTCACCGCGGACCGCGACACCACACCGGAGGCGGAGCCCTCCTGTCCGTCCACGGTCGCGATCACCGTGAGCGTACGCCCGCGCGTGACGCCGTTGGTCGTCAGCGCGTTGCCCGCCCAGCGCAGGTTGGCCGTCGAGTGCTCGTCGGCGATCACGACGCAGCCGTCGGCCCGCGACAGCTCCAGAGCGCGCTCGACGATTTCGTGCGGCTTGTTGCTACGGGCGCTCATCGACCGGCCTCCTGCGTGGTGTTGAGGATGTTGACGCCCTTGAAGAGGGCGGAGGGGCAGCCGTGCGACACGGAGGCGGTCTGTCCCGGCTGGGCCTTGCCGCAGTTGAAGGCGCCGCCCAGGACGTATGTCTGCGGGCCGCCGACGGCCGCCATGGAGCCCCAGAAGTCGGTGGTCGTCGCCTGGTAGGCGACGTCCCGCAGCTGACCGGTGATCCGCCCGTTCTCGATCTTGAAGAAGCGCTGTCCGGTGAACTGGAAGTTGTAGCGCTGCATGTCGATGGACCAGGACCGGTCGCCGACGACGTAGATGCCCCGGTCGACGCCCCCGATCAGGTCCTCCGTGGACATCCCGGCCGGATCCGGCCGGAGCGACACATTGGCCATGCGCTGCACCGGCACGTGCCCGGGGGAGTCGGCGTACGCGCACCCGTTGGACCGCTCGAACCCGGTCAGTTTCGCGATCCGCCGGTCCAGCTGGTAGCCGACCAGCGTGCCGTCCTTCACCAGGTCCCAGGACTGCGCCTCGACACCTTCATCGTCGTACCCGATGGTCGCCAGTCCGTGCTCGGCGGTGCGGTCGCCGGTCACGTTCATCAGCTCCGAGCCGTACTTCAGCTTGCCGAGCTGGTCGAAGGTGGCGAAGGAGGTGCCCGCGTAGGCGGCCTCGTAGCCGAGCGCCCGGTCCAGCTCGGTGGCGTGCCCGATCGACTCGTGGATGGTCAGCCACAGGTTGGACGGGTCCACGACCAGGTCGTACAGCCCCGGCTCGACGCTCGGCGCACGCATCTTCTCGGCCAGCAGCTCCGGGATCCGCTCCAGCTCGGTGTCCCAGTCCCAGCCGGTGCCGGTGAGGTACTCCCAGCCGCGCCCGACGGGCGGCGCGATGGTCCGCATCGAGTCGAACTCGCCGCTGGACTCGTCCACCGACACGGCGGTCAGCTGCGGATGCAGCCGCACCCGCTGCTGCGTCGTCACGGTCCCCGCGGTGTCCGCATAGAACTTGTTCTCGTGCACGGTGAGCAGCGAGGCGTCGACATGGTCGACCCCCCGCGCCGCCAGCAGCCGCGCGCTCCAGTCCGCCAGCAGCGCCGGCTTCTCCTCGTCGGGCACGCTGAACGGATCGATCTCGTACGACGAGACCCACGTCTTCTCGGCATGAACCGGCTCGCCGGCCAGCTCCACGCGCTCGTCCGCCCCGGCCGCCTTGATCACCTGCGCGGAGAGCTTCGCCATCGCCACGGCCTGCGAGGCGACCTTGGCGGCGGCGTCGAGGCTCAGATCGACCCCGGACGCGAAGCCCCACGTCCCGCCGTGCACGACCCGCACCGCGTACCCCAGGTCGGTGGTGTCCGACGAACCGGCGGGCTTGGCGTCCCTGAGCCGCCACGACGCGCTGCGCACCCGCTCGAACCGGAAGTCCGCGTGCTCGGCCCCCAGCGCCCGCGCACGCGCGAGCGCGGCGTCGGCCAGGGCGCGTAGGGGAAGTGCCAGAAATGACTGATCGACTTCGTGGGGCACGGGTGGGATCCCTCCGGACTACTCGCCTGTGATGACCGTCGCGAGCAGTGAATCACGTCTCACGTAGCGCATTCCTCGGAAATACACACGACTGTTCCTGCCGATACGGCGAGAAGTGAATGGGCGGTCGTACCCCTCGGTGCCGACTGTAGGGATCCGACAGTGAGCGGCGCGAGCCACTGTCGGTGCCCGCTTGCCCCCCGGCGCGGCCGGACCGATAGGTTTTCGAGGGAAGCCGCCTGCCGTCCAGGTGTCCGGGCGGTGTGTCAGACCGCTATCGAAAGGGTGATCCGTTGAGCCGCTCGGTTCTCGTCACCGGAGGAAACCGGGGCATCGGCCTCGCCATCGCCCGCGCTTTCGCCGACGCCGGCGACAAGGTCGCGATCACGTACCGCTCGGGTGAGCCGCCAGCCGGCTTCCTCGCCGTCAAGTGCGACATCACCGACCCCGAGCAGGTGGAGCAGGCCTACAAGGAGATCGAGGAGCAGCACGGCCCGGTCGAGGTCCTGATCGCCAACGCGGGCGTCACCAAGGACCAGCTCCTGATGCGCATGTCCGAGGAGGACTTCACCTCGGTGATCGACACCAACCTCACCGGCACCTTCCGCGTCGTCAAGCGCGCCAACCGCGCCATGCTGCGCGCCAAGAAGGGCCGTGTCGTCCTGATCTCGTCCGTGGTCGGCCTGCTCGGCTCGGCGGGACAGGCCAACTACGCCGCGTCCAAGGCGGCCCTGGTCGGCTTCGCGCGCTCCCTCGCCCGTGAGCTCGGCTCGCGCAACATCACGTTCAATGTCGTCGCCCCCGGCTTCGTCGACACCGACATGACCAAGGCGCTCACCGACGAGCAGCGCACGAGCATCGTGTCGCAGGTGCCGCTCGGTCGTTATGCGCAGCCGGAGGAGATCGCCGCGACGGTGCGGTTCCTCGCCTCGGACGACGCCTCGTACATCACTGGAGCCGTCATTCCCGTTGACGGCGGACTGGGAATGGGTCACTGATCACCATGAGCGGAATTCTCGAGGGCAAGCGCGTCCTGATCACCGGTGTGCTGATGGAGTCCTCCATCGCCTTCCACACCGCCAAGCTGGCCCAGGAGCAGGGCGCCGAGATCATCCTGACCGCCTTCCCGCGGCCCACGCTGACCGAGCGCATCGCCAAGAAGCTGCCCAAGCCCACCAAGGTCATCGAGCTCGACGTCACCAACGACGAGCACCTCGCGCGTCTGGCCGACGTCGTCGGCGAGGAGCTCGGCGGCCTCGACGGCGTCGTGCACTCGATCGGCTTCGCGCCCCAGGACGCGCTCGGCGGCAACTTCCTCAACACGCCGTTCGAGTCCGTGGCCACCGCCATGCACGTCTCGGCGTACTCCCTGAAGTCGCTGACCATGGCCTGCCTGCCGCTGATGCAGAACGGCGGCTCCGTCGTCGGCCTCACCTTCGACGCCAAGTTCGCCTGGCCGCAGTACGACTGGATGGGCCCGGCCAAGGCCGCCCTGGAGGCCACCAGCCGTTACATCGCCCGCGACCTGGGCAAGCAGAACATCCGCTGCAACCTCGTCTCCGCCGGTCCCATCGGCTCCATGGCCGCCAAGTCCATCCCGGGCTTCGCGGAGCTGGCGTCCGTGTGGGACAACCGCGCGCCCCTGGAGTGGGACCTCAAGGACCCGGAGCCGGCCGGCCGCGGCGTGGTCGCCTTGCTGAGCGACTGGTTCCCGAAGACCACCGGCGAGATCGTCCACGTGGACGGCGGTCTGCACGCCGTCGGCGCCTGACCGCTGCCGCTGGGGCTTTACCGTTCCGAGGCCCGCACCCCTTGCCGGGGTGCGGGCCTCGGGGCTTTTTGGCTTCACCCGTTCGGCCCACCAGCCGGGCGCCCCGGTGCGGGGCGGCGCACTCTGGATTGCGCGTCCACCTCGCGAATGCCCTCCCCAGCACGGCCGAGGAGGTCTTCTTGTGCGCCTGTCCCGCAGCCTGACCTCGGTGACCGTAGCAGTGGCTCTCGTGCTCTCCCTGCCGTACGAGGCGATGCCGCACGCGCGCGTGAAGGGCGGCAAGCAGCCGTTCCCGGAGCTGTTCGGGGCGGAGTGCCGTACGGCCGTCAGCGGCTCGCAGGTGGTGGCGTACTGCCACAACCCGTACGTCGGCATCGACCGCGTGCGCCTGCACATCGAGTGCGACCGCTGGTGGGACCTCGACACCGACGGCGATCCCGTCGACACCGACCCCGCGATGACCGTCCGGCTGGCGGGTCGGTGCTGGAAGGAGGTCCGCTCGGTGTGGATCAGCCACCAGAAGGTGAGCTGAACCGCCCCGGACGGCACAGGAAGGGATAGCTCGCGGCCTCCGTGGCGGCCGCCTGCGCATCGCCCGCGCGGATGGCGTCCACGAGCCGGGTGTGGTCCATGTGCGCCTCGGGCGTGAGCTCCGCGCCGACGTCCGCGCGCAGCCAGTCCCGCAGCACCTCGCCCAGGTCCGCGTACATCGCCGTCATGACGTCGTTGTGGGAGGCGGCCACCACGGCAAGGTGGAAGGTCGCGTCCGCCGTCACGAAAGCCTCCGCGTCACCCGACTCCCAGGCCTCCTCGCGCCGTACCAGGAGCGCGTCGAGCTGCTTGAGGTCCTTCTCGGTGCGCCGCTCGGCGGCCAGCCTCGCCGCCGATGACTCCAGTGTGGAGCGCAGCTCGGCGATGTGCCGCGGGTCGGCGCCGGCGAAGCGGCGGTGCATCACGCCCGCCAGCTCACTGGTGGCCACGACATAGGTGCCCGAGCCCTGCCGGATGTCCAGCAGGCCGTTGTGCGCGAGCGCGCGGACGGCCTCGCGGACCGTGTTGCGGGCGACCCCGAGCTGCTCGACCAGCTCGGGCTCCGTGGGGATGCGCGAACCGACCGGCCACTCGCCCGAGGTGATCTGGTTGCGCAGCTCGGCGATGACCTGCTCGGACAGCGCGGAACGACGGGGATGGCTCAGGGGCATGGCACACCTTCGCACAGGCGGACGGGGAGCGAGCGACCCAAGGATGGACAACCAATCATCCTATGATTCTATGATGGTCCGCATGGCACGCGAGGAAACACGTACGACATCCCGCACACCCCGCACACCCCGCCCCCCGACGGCCGCCGGCGGATCCGGTTCGGCCGCGCCCCTCACGCGCGCGTGGGCGACGCGTCTGGTCGTCGTCGCCATCGTGCTGTCCGCGGTGAACCTCCGCCCCGCCATCACCAGTCTCGGCGCCCTGCTGCAGGAGGTCCGCGGCGACCTCGGCATGAGCGGCGCCGTGGCCGGACTCCTCACCTCCGTCCCGCCGCTGTGCTTCGCCGTCTTCGGCGTCACCGCCCCGCGCCTCGCCCGCCGCTTCGGCCCCTCCGCCGTGGTGTGCGCCGGCATGGTCGCCATCGCCGCGGGGCTCCTGATACGGCCCTATACCGGGGGCACCGGCGGATTCCTGGCCGCCAGCGCACTCGCCCTCATGGGCATAGCGGTCAGCAACGTCCTGATGCCGGTCATCGTCAAGCGCTGGTTCCCCGACCGCGTGGGCACCATGACCGGCCTGTACTCGATGGCACTCGCCGCCGGAACCTCGGTCGCCGCCGCGGCGACCGTGCCCCTGACCGACACGCTGGGCGGCAACTGGCACTCCGGGCTCGCCGCGTGGGCGGCCCTCGCCGCCGTCGCGGTGCTGCCCTGGCTGCCACTGGTACGGGACCGGGGGCCGGCCCCCGCCGGCCGGGCGCCCGCGCGCCAGGCCCACCAGGAGCGGCGGGGACCGGCGCTGCGCATCACCCGGAGCCGTACCGCCTGGGCGCTGGCGGTCTTCTTCGGGCTCCAGGCCACCGCCGCCTACATCACGATGGGCTGGATGCCGCAGATCTTCCGGGACGCCGGCGTCGCCGCGGGCACGGCCGGACTGCTGCTCGCCCTCACCATGGTGATGGGCGTGCCGCTGGCCTTCGTCATCCCGCGCCTGGCCGCCCGGCTGCCGCACCAGGGCCCGATCGTGCTGGCGCTCGGCGCCTGCGGCCTCGCCGGGTACGCCGGCCTGTACCTCGCACCGGCCGGCGGCGCCTTGGCCTGGGCTCTGCTGCTCGGCATCTCCAACTGCGCCTTCCCGCTGGCGCTGACGATGGTGGGGATGCGGGCTGGCACCGGCGCGGGCGTCGCCCAGCTGTCCGCCTTCGCGCAGAGCACCGGCTACCTGATCTCCATCCCCGGGCCGCTCCTGGTCGGCGTGCTGTACCAGAGCAGCGGCGGCTGGGGCCTGCCGATCGCGCTCATGGCCGGCCTCATGCTGCCGCAGATGGCCGTGGGCGTCCTGGCGGGCCGGGACCGGACGGTGGAGGACGAGGCGGCACGCTGATCCGCCACTCGGGGTACGGGCCTCACCCCGGCGGATCCGCCGCGGGCCGGGGGTGCGAGACTGGCCCCATGCCAGTGCTCGATCCGAACCCCCAGAACGGCCAGAAGAAGATGCTGATCGTCTTCGGCTCGTTCTTCGCCATCTTCGTGATCATCGCCATCATCGCGACCATCGCGTCCCCCTGACCCCGCCCCCTCCCGGCCGCCATGGTGGGGGTAGCACCACCATCCCCTAGGGGGCCAGGGTCAGGGTCGAGTGGGTGGGTCACCGGATGGGCCGACGGGCGCGGATTCCGTAACTTCGAGATGTGGCCGCGACAAGCGGACCACGGACACTCGAAGACCCGCGGAGGCGAGCATGTCGGCCCGTACGCACACCCGGCCCCACCCGGCGACCATGGGCGGCGTCGACATCCGGCTGCCCTGGTGGGCCCTCGCCCTGCCCGCGCTCGCCTTCGTCGCCCTGCTGATGCTGATACTCAACCCGTCGCATGCCCAGGCGGCCACCGGCGACCCGGCCCTCACCCACCTCGTCGAACGGGCCCAGCAGCTGGTCACCCGCTAGACCCGCCAGGCCCCCGTCCGCCAGGCCGAGGGACGCCTTCCGCCCGTAAATCCGCATGTCAACTCCCTGCGCCCCATGGCCTGTTTCATGCGAAGCTGGGTGCCATGAGCGTCGCAGAACCCCGCAGGATTGTCCTCTTCCGGCATGCGAAAGCCGACTGGCCACAAGTGAACGACCATGAGCGGCCGCTCGCCGAGCGGGGCCGCATGGACGCCGCAGTCGCCGGCCGCAAGCTGGCCGACACCGGCCTCCACCTCGATCTGGCCCTGTGCTCGACCGCCGTCCGGACCCGCGAGACCTGGAAGCTCGCCGTCCACGAGTTCCCGGAGCGGCCGAAAACCATCTATGAGGAGCGGGTCTACGAGGCCTCACCCGGTGAGCTGATCGCCGTGCTCAACGAAGTCGACGACGACACACAGAACGCGATCATGATCGGCCACAACCCGGGCATCCACGGACTCGCCGACATCCTGGCCGCCTCCGACGAGAACGATGCCCGCGAACGGATGAACCGCCGCGGCTTCCCCGCCGCCGCCTTCGCCGTTCTGACCTTCACCGGCTCCTGGAAGAGCCTGGAACCGGGCAAGGCCACACTCGTCGACTACTGGGCTCCCTCCGAGTGACACTCCTTGGGCGTGCCGCGCACGCGGCACGCCCAGGGGCGGCTCAGCCCTCGTCGTGCGTGTCCGCCGCCTCGACCTCTTCACGGGTGACGCCCAGCAGGTACAGGACCGTGTCCAGGAAGGGCACGTTCACCGCGGTGTGCGCGGCCTCACGGACGACCGGCTTGGCGTTGAAGGCCACGCCCAGTCCCGCCGCGTTCAGCATGTCCAGGTCGTTGGCGCCGTCGCCGATCGCCACCGTCTGGGACAACGGGACACCGGCCTCGGCGGCGAACCGGCGCAGCAGCCGGGCCTTGCCGGCCCGGTCCACGATCTCGCCGGTGACCCGGCCCGTCAGCCTGCCGTCGACGATCTCCAGCGTGTTGGCCTGGGCGAAGTCCAGCCCGAGCCGGTCCTTCAGATCGTCGGTGACCTGCGTGAAGCCCCCCGAGACGACACCGACCTGGTAGCCGAGCCGCTTCAGCGTCCGGATCAGGGTGCGGGCCCCCGGAGTCAGCCGGACCTCGGCCCGTACCTTCTGCACCACCGAGGCGTCCAGGCCCTCCAGCAGGGCCACGCGCGCGTGCAGCGACTGCTCGAAGTCCAGTTCCCCGCGCATCGCGGCCGCCGTCACCTCGGCGACCTTCTCCTCGCAGCCGGCGTGCGCGGCGAAGAGCTCGATCACCTCGTCCTGGATCAGCGTGGAGTCGACGTCCATCACCACCAGGCGCTGCGCCCGCCGGTGCAGCCCCGCCGACACGACCGCGACGTCCACGCCGAGCGCCGCCGCGTCGGTGACCAGGGCGGTGCGCAGCGGCTCGGTCT
The DNA here is from genome assembly GCF_044387825.1 of Streptomyces sp. NPDC020299. Taxonomy (NCBI): domain Bacteria; kingdom Bacillati; phylum Actinomycetota; class Actinomycetes; order Kitasatosporales; family Streptomycetaceae; genus Streptomyces; species Streptomyces sp. NPDC020299. The sequence continues at coordinate 17,179 of NZ_JBIRWL010000030.1, read as the reverse complement.
CCGCACCGGACACCGCGAACTCCACCGCCGTCACCGGATACTTGGCGAGCCGGAAGATACGGTCGATGTTGCCGCCGGTCTTGGCGATCCGGGCCGCGATCGCGGCGGTCGACTCGGCGGTGAGGGGATGCCCGAGGACGGTCACCAGGGAGCGCCCGAGACCACGCGGCCGGTTGTCGCCACGACCGGAGATGATCTCCGCCTGCATCTTCATCGACTCGGCCCAGCTGTGCACGGTGGCCCGCAGATCACCCTCCAGACCGGGGGGCGGCTGTGTCACGAGCGCGCACAGCACCAGGCGGCCACGCGTGACGACCTGCTCGATGTCGACCACGTCGACGTAGAAGGCGGCAAGGGTGTCGAAGAGGCCGGCCGTGATGCCCGGCCGGTCCTTGCCGAAGATCTTGACGAGGAGGGTGGGGACGTCAGAGGTCTGCGAGGCGGCAGTCTGCGAAGCGCTCATGGTGTATCCACCGTATCCGGCACCCAGTGCCTACCGCCCGCGCGGTCCGCCCAGCGGACAGGAACAGTAGGTGTCGCTCCGGTTGCCGGATGCCGACGGGCGGGCCACGACCGGTTCACCTCACGGCCGCCCTCTCCGCTTCCCCGGCGGAGGCGGCGGAGGAGACGGTGGGGGCGGAGGCGGGGGCGGGCCGACCGGCCGGGCCACGGTGGGGGAGCCGTACACGTCACCGGACGCCGACGCCGACGCGGCCGACGACGACGATGCCGAAGACGTCGGCGACTCTCCGGGACCGTACGCACCCTTCGCGTCCTCAGGTTTCCGCAGCGCCTCCGGGATCCGCAGATAGGGATTGGTGCCCGGGTTCGGCGGACGGTACGGCGTGCCGGGGGCGTAGGGCCCCGACGACCCACCCGGCCCCGAAGAGCCCGAAGGCCGCGCGCGCTCGTCACCCAGTGCCAGCACCGACGCCCTCCGGCCAGCCGCCCCGAAAGCCAGGGCCGGCAGCGCCCCCGCCGCCCCCGCCCCCGCGCCCCATGCGGCCCCGAGGAGCAGGGCCATGCCCAGATGGCCGTGCAGCTGGACCCCGGCGCCGAACGCGTCGAACCCCAGCACCGACAGCGAGGCGTCCACGGAGACATCGGCCAGCCAGGCCAGCAGCGGCAGCGTCAGCGCGGTGGCGACGCCCAGCCGCAGCGCACACCGCCCCACGAAACCGCCCGCCCCGGACCCGGCCTCCACCGGGGTCCGTACCGCCGTCAGCACGCCCGCCAGCAGCATCATCAGGGCCGCCGCGACCCCCAGCAGCCATACCCGCCCGTCCAGGTCGGCGAGGCTCCCCAGGGTCACCGACCGGCCGGACCCCGGGCCGAGGAGCTTGTCCAGCGGGTCGGGCAGCAGCCCCACCAGCGCGCCCGTCGCCCTGCCGTCCCACGGCACGAACAGACCGATGGGCACGCCGAGCCACACGCCGTTCGGCGCGCCGAGGAGCGCCGCGCCCGCGATCCGCGCCGGGTGGTCGTCGCCGATCGCCGCGTACGCCGCCGCCGCGAGGCCCGCCCCGACGGCCACGAGGAGCACGGTGACGAGCGCCGAGGCCGCGGGCCGTACCACCCGGTGCACGGCCTCCCAGCCGCTCGGCAGCGGGGTGCGGCGCGAGGCGAGCAGGGCGATCAGCAGGGTTCCGGCGCACCAGCCGAGGCCGCCGAGCACGGTGGGCGCGGTGTCCACGGTGAAGCCGACCGCCGCCTTGGCGTGGATCAGGTCGCCGATCCGGTCGGGCAGCAGCCCGCCGATGTCCCCGAGGTCGCCGAGACCGGGGATGCTGACCCCGCCGCCTTTGCCGCCGCCCGCGCCCGGCAGCTGGTCGAGCCCGAGTGAGCCGCCGTCGATCGTGATGACGTCGTGCCCCGCCCAGGCCAGCCCGCCCAGCATCGCCACGAACAGTGCCAGCACCGCGCCCGCGCGCGCCAGGAGTTCGGCGGGGGCGATCACAACTCCGGCCGCTCGCAGGGACCGTAGGAAGAACCACGACAACAGCAGGGCGCCCACCAGGCTCACCCCGAGTGGCGTGATCTCTATGGCGGTGTGCGCCTGAGCGCCCTTCAGGCCGAACGCCGACACATCGCCGGACGGGGAGACCGAACCACCGGCCCCCAGGGCCACAACAGCCGCGGTCATCGGGCCCAGTGAGCCCGCCGTGTCCGCCCGCAGGAGGTGCAGCCCGAGCGCGGCCGTCCCCGCCATCCCTATCAGCGCCCAGCTGACGGCGGCGACCGCCGACAGCAGGATGTCGCCCCACGGCAGCAGCCTCGTGCCGTGTCGCGCGGTCCCGACTTCCGTGGCAGAGCTCATGGCAGACCCCCCGATCCGCGGCGCGGCCGGCGGCCGCTGTGTCCCCCTCGCGTGGGATTACCACTCTCCGGGCCGGTTTCAACCCCGTCAACGGGATGAGTTGAAGCGCTCGTCGGCGCTCTTCGCAAGGCCCGACTTTCGGTCAGAGGGCGGAGCCTGAAATAGTTCCCCACGATGTTCGACATCCCTAGACTCCCTGTGTTGGGGGAAACTCGGGGGACAACTCAGTGGGGCATGGAGTGCCGGAACTCGTACTGGAATCAAACGGACGGACCTGGACGCTCGATGCGTCCCGGACCTATACCCTCGGACGCGATCCGCAGGGGGACATCGTGTTCGAAGACGCCAGGGTCTCCTGGCGGCACGCCACGGTCAGCTTCAACGGCCGCAGTTGGGTCATCGAGGACCACGGCAGCACCAACGGCACGTTCGTGCAGGGCCAGCGGATCCCGCAGCAGACGGAGATCGGCCCCGGCTCGGCGGTGCACCTCGGCAACGCGACCGACGGACCGCGCCTGAACCTCTCCGCCGCCGCGGCGGCGGTCGCGCAGCCCCGGCAGCAGCCGTACGCGGCGCAGGGCGCGGGCCCCGGCTGGGCCCAGCAGGCCCCGCCGCAGCAGCCGCCCCAGCCGCAGCCCGCGCAGGCCGGCTGGCAGCAGCCGCAGCAGGCCGCGCCCGTTCAGCAGCAGGTACCGCAGCAGATTCCACAGCAGCAGAGCGGTGACGCGGGGGCGCCGCCGGTCTACGGCGACCGCAGCCCGACCACGTTCCACCAGTTCTCCCTGGGCCGTGTGATGCGCATCGGCCGCGCGCTGGAGAACGAGCTGGTCGTCTCCGACCTCCAGGTCTCCCGCCACCACGCGGAGTTCCACGCCACGCCCGACGGCCGCTTCGAGATCCGCGACCTGGGCTCGCACAACGGCACGTACGTCAACGGCCAGCCGATCGCCAAGGGCGGCACGCAGCTGCTCGGCCCGACCGACATCGTCGGTGTCGGCCACTCCACCTTCCGCATCGTCGGCGACCGCCTCGAGGAGTTCGTCGACACCGGTGAGGTCTCCTTCTCCGCCCGCCACCTGACCGTGACGGTCGACGGCGGCAAGCAGATCCTGAAGGACGTCTCCTTCGGCGTCCCGGAGAAGTCCCTGATCGCGGTCATCGGCCCGTCCGGCTCCGGCAAGTCCACCCTCCTGAAGGCGCTCACCGGCTACCGGCCCGCCAACCAGGGCGAGGTCCTGTACGACAACCGGAACCTGTACAAGCAGTTCGCCGAGTTGCGCCAGCGCATCGGTCTGGTCCCGCAGGACGACATCCTGCACAAGGAGCTGACCGTCAAGAAGGCCCTCAAGTACGCGGCCAAGCTGCGCTTCCCGGCCGACACCACGGCCGCCGAGCGCGACGCCCGCATCGACGAGGTGCTGCGCGAGCTCAAGCTGGACATCCACAAGGACAAGAAGGTCACCTCCCTCTCCGGCGGTCAGCGCAAGCGCGTCTCGGTGGCCCTGGAGCTGCTCACCAAGCCGTCCCTGATCTTCCTGGACGAGCCGACCTCCGGCCTCGACCCGGGCATGGACCGCGACGTCATGCAGCTGCTGCGCGGCCTCGCGGACGACGGCCGTACGGTCCTCGTCGTCACCCACTCGGTGGCCGAGCTGGCGCTGTGCGACAAGCTGCTGGTGATGGCGCCGGGCGGCGCGGTCGCCTACTTCGGCCCGCCCGAGGAGGCGCTGAACTTCTTCGGCTACGACACCTGGGCCGATGTCTTCTCCGCCTTCGAGAACTACCGCGACTACGACTGGGCGGGCCGCTGGAAGGGCTCGCAGCACTACCAGATGTACGCCGCGGACATCGACGCCGTCGCCCCACAGTCCGTACCCATGCCCCCGCCGCAGGCGATGAAGCCGCCCAAGCCGCAGGGCTGGGGCTCGCAGCTGGTGACCCTGATCCGGCGGTATGTGGCGGTCATCGCCTCCGACAAGGGCTTCCTGGCGCTGACGGTGATCCTGCCGGCGGTGCTCGGCGCGGTCAGCCTGCTCATCGACTCGGACAAGGGCCTGCTGGTCAACCCGGTGAACCCGAGGACGCACGTGCCCGTCCCGAACGGCACGGCGACCACGGTCCTGCTCATCCTCGCCGTGGGCGCGTGCTTCGCGGGTGCGGCGAACTCCGTGCGTGAGCTGATCAAGGAACGGGTCATCTACGAGCGGGAGCGGGCGACCGGCCTGTCCCGGTCGGCGTACCTGATGTCCAAGGTGGTCGTGCTGGGCGCGGTCACCGTACTGCAGGGCCTGATGGTCGGCCTGATCGGCTTCTCCAGCCGGGAGATCCCCGACCGGGGCCTCGTCCTGGGTGGCTCCACGCTGTTCGAGCTGTGCCTGCCGGTGATGGCGCTCGGCTTCACCTCGATGATGTTCGGCCTGGTCATCTCCTCACTGGTGAAGACCGCCGAGAAGACCATGCCGCTGCTGGTCATGTTCGCGATCATCCAGGTCGTGTTCACCGGCTGCCTGTTCACCCTGCACGGCACGCTCGGCGTCAACGAGTTCTCGTACCTGATGCCGTCCCGCTGGGCGGTGGCCGCCGCGGGCGCCACGCTGGACTTCAACAACATCGCCCCGAACGCGGACGACCCGACCAACACGGACCCGCTGTGGGACCACCAGGCGTCCGCCTGGGGCATGGACATGGTCGCGCTGATCGCCCTCGGCGTGCTCTGCGGCTTCCTCGTGGCCCGCTTCCTGCGCCGCCACGAGCCCGAGGTCATGCGCAAGTAGCCGGATCCGGGCCGTACGACGACGAAGGGCGGTACCCGCAACGGGGTGCCGCCCTTTTCGTCTACTGCGATCTGAAGAGGTCCGCGCCGACCTCAGTACGCGCTGTTGACGTTGTCCATCGAGCCGTACTTGTCGGCCGCGTAGTTGCAGGCGGCGGTGATGTTGGCGACCGGGTCGTAGATGTTCCACGAGGTGCCGGCCACGTGGTACGCGGCGAAGGTCGGCGGGATGACCTGGAGCAGGCCCTTCGACGGGATGCCGTTGATGGCGTTGACGTCCCAGTCGTTGATGGCGCGGGGGTTGCCGGAGGACTCTCGGATGATGTTGCGGTGCAGGCCGCTGTAGCTGCCCGGGATGCCCTTGGCCTTCATGATGTCCAGGGACTGGCGGATCCAGCCGTCCAGGTTGTTGGCGTAGCTCTTCGCGGCGGCCGGCTTGACGGCGGGGCGCGCGGCGGACCGGCTGGCGGCAGCCTGCACGGCACGCGCCTTGGCGGCGCGCTCCTGGGCGGCCTTCTTGGCGGCGGCTGCGGCGGCGGTCTTCTTCGCCGTGACCGCGGCTGCCTTCTTCGTCGCCGTGTCCAGCGCGGCCTGCTTCTTCGCCGTGATGGCCTCGACCTTCACGGTCTGGGTGGCGAGCTGGTCGGTGACGGCGCCCTTGACGTCCTGGATCCGCTCGGAGCTGTACGTGACCTGGGGCGCGGACGCCGGGGCACCCGTCGTGATCGTCTTCGCGCTGCTCGGCACCGCCGAGAAGGCGATGGCCGCGGCACCGAGGGTGGAGACGCCGGCGATGGCGATCTTGCGGTGCTTGGTCAGGGTCGGACTGAGACGACGGATGCGGAAGTTCTGCTGCATGTTTTTGGACCTCTTCGAATTGCGCGGAGGTCGCTCTCGGCTTGCGCGGGAGTCGGTTCCGTTCCCGCACGAACGCCGCGGGCGGAACCCACGGCGCTGAGCGACGGAGGCAATTCTTAGCGGCCGCAAAACGGGCAGGCAAAGGTGTGACGTACGACCCTGGATAGTGGATCAGGGAGGGGCAAAACGGGACAGACTGGAACGTCTGCCCCGTTCATGGATGGACCCTTTATCTCCTATGTCCGTTCGTACGTGATGTGCGCCCTATGTGCGGGCTCACATCGGTCCCACAGCTTCCTCACCAACAGTTGCGCGAGCAATGCTCTACGTGAGGGCCTCTGCCGCCCGGTCTGCTGCCCGGTCCGCCGCCCGGTCCGCCGCCCGGTTCTCCGGGAGGATGAGGTGCACATCGCCGAACTCGTGCCACAGATAGCGCCCCCGCAACGCCGCCTCGTATCCGCGGTCGATCGCCGCCCGCCCCGCCACCGCCTCCAGCATCAGCAGATGCGAGGCCTCCGGTTCGTGCAGCCCGGTCAGCAGCCCCTCGACGACCCGCACCCCGCGCTCGGGCGTGACCACCAGATCGGTCCACCCCCGTGCCGCCCGCACCACCCCGTCCGGACCCGCCGCCGACTCCACGGCCCGCACGGCCGTCGTCCCGACCGCGATGACCCGCCCGTCGCCGCCCCGGGCGGCGTTGATCAGCCGCGCCGAGGCCTCCGGCACCGCGAACCGCTCCGGATACGGCGGCTCATGCGCCTCCGCCGACGCCACCCCCGTGTGCAGCGTGACCGGCGCGAACCGCACCCCCCGGCTCACCAGCTCCGCCACCAGCCGCGCCGTGAAGGGCCGGGCGGCACTCGGCATCTCCGCGCTGCCCGCCCCGTCGTCCGACGCCAGCGCGAACACCGTCTGGTACGCGGACAGCGGCTGGTCCCGCTCCGTGTAGGAGTAACGGATGGGCCGCCCGTGCTCCCGCAGCACCCCCAGGACCTCCGCACCGTCCGGACGCGCCCACCACAGCCGCTCACCGCGCCCGCTCAGCGGCTCCTCCAGCACCAGCCGCGCCCCGCCCGGCAACCCCACCTCCGCACCCGCGGGCCCTCCCGCACGCGCGCGTGTAGTACCGAGCCCGTCCGGCTCCCGCAGTTCGACCGCCCACCGCCCGTCGTCCCCGCGCGTGGAGAAGTGCACCACCACGCGCGCGTGCCCGAGCCGCCCGTCCACCGCGGCGGCCAGCGTGGGCGAGGTGTTCACCACCAGCAGGTCCCCGGCCCGCAGCAGCCGCGGCAGCTCGGCGAACACGTGGTGTGCCACCTCGGTACCGCGCGAGACCAGCAGCCGTACGGCATCCCGGTCGAGGCCGGGCCCCCGCTGCTCGGCCGGCACCCGCGCCGACAGCTCCTCGGGAACCCGCACCGCGGTGGTCATCGCCCCTCCACCAGAGCCGGCGCCGCGTACCGCCCGCTCGCCGGCCGCTCGTCCAGCAGCCGCAGGAACGCCGGTACGACACCGGCGGGAGCCGGACGCGGATCGTCATCGTCCGGTACGGCCGCCGAATACAGATCCGTCGCCATGTCGCCGGGATCGACCGCCCACACCCGCAGCCCGGGCTCCTCCACGCCGAGCACCGCCACCAGCTGGTCCAGGGCCGCCTTCGACGCCCCGTAGCCGCCCCACGTCTCGTACGCCTCCGCGGCCGCGTCCGAGCTGACCGTGATCACCGTGCCCGCCGCGGACTCCCGCAGCAGCGGCAGCGCCTTCTGGACCAGGCCCAGCGCGGCCACCACATTCACCTCCAGGGCGCGCCGCAACCCTTCCAGCGGCAGCCGCTCCAGCCGGGGAAGCGGCTCGGCGCCCAGCGCGCTCGCGTTGCTCACCAGCAGGTCGACACCCCCCAGCTTGACCGCCGCACCTACCAGCTCGGCCCGGTGCCCGGCGTCCGTGACGTCCCCCGCCAGCGCCTCCACCCGCGTGCCGTGCCCGGCCACGGCCTTGGCCGCCGCGCCGAGCGCCTCGGCGCCCCGGGCGTCCAGCACCAGATCCCAGCCCCGCGCGGCCAGCGCCTCGGCGAGCGCCCGCCCCAGACCCTTCGAGGCCCCCGTGATGATCCCTACCGGCATGACAACCGTCCCCTCGTTCTCGGCCGCCTCCATCGGCGGTGACCTCAACGTAGGAACGGCAGGGCCCGGGCCGCCTCGGACGCGGGCCCCAATGCGGTGGGTCCCTTCGCCCTACGCCACCGGTCCGGGACCCGCGTCCTAGGCCGCGGGCCTACGCCACCCGCCCTAGGTCCACCGGCCCGGCCGATGCCGTCGTCGGACCCATCCGCACTGTCACACCCCGCCGGTACCGTGAGGTCATGAGTCAAGGCCCCAGGTCCGGCCTCGCCGCGGTGAGCTCCGCGCTGCTGGCCATGAGCAGGCACCTCGAGGTGCGGGACGTCCTCAAGACGATCGTCGCCTCGGCCCGCGAGCTGCTCGACGCGCAGTACGCCGCCCTCGGCGTCCCGGACGACCACGGCGGCTTCGCCCAGTTCGTCGTCGACGGCGTCAGCGAGGCCCAGTGGAAGGCCATCGGCCCGCTCCCGCGCCGGCACGGCATCCTCGCCGCGATGCTGGACGAGGCCCGTCCCGAGCGCCTCGCCGACGTGCGCGAGGACCCGCGCTTCGAGGGCTGGCCGTCCGCGCACCCCGAGATGTCCGACTTCCTGGGCCTGCCGATCAAGGACGGCGACGAGGTCATCGGCGCGCTGTTCCTGGCCAACAAGACCTGTGAGAAACCACAGGGAGGCTGCGGCTTCACGGAAGAGGACGAGGAACTGCTCGCCATCCTCGCCCAGCACGCCGCGATCGCTCTCACCAACGCCCGCCTCTACGAACGCAGCCGCGAACTGACCATCGCCGAGGAACGCTCCCGCCTCGCACACGAGCTGCACGACGCGGTCAGCCAGAAGCTGTTCTCCCTGCGCCTGACCGCCCAGGCGGCGGCCGCGCTCGTCGACCGCGACCCGGGCCGCGCCAAGGGCGAGCTGCAACAGGTGGCGGCGCTCGCCGCCGAGGCCGCCGACGAACTGCGCGCCGCGGTCGTGGAGTTGCGCCCCGCCGCCCTCGACGAGGACGGCCTGGTCGCCACCCTGCGCACCCAGACACAGGTCCTCGACCGCGCCCACAGCGCACGCGTGACGTTCGCCGCCCGCAGCTTCCGCGCCCTGCCGGCCGCCCAGGAGGAGGCCATGCTGCGCGTCGCCCAGGAAGCCCTGCACAACGCCCTGCGGCACTCCGGGGCCGAGCACGTCGACGTGACCGTGGACCGGCGCGGCTCCGGAGCCGTCCTGCGCGTCACCGACGACGGCCGCGGCTTCGAACCGCGGTCCGTCCGCCGCGCGGGCCGCCACCTCGGTCTGGTCTCCATGCGGGACCGGGCGAGCGGCGTCGGCGGCAGACTCACCGTGGAATCGGCGCCCGGCAAGGGCACCGCGATCGAGATGGAGGTCCCCGGTGGCTGACGCGATCAGGGTGCTGCTCGTCGACGACCACCAGGTCGTCCGCCGGGGCCTGCGCACCTTCCTGGAGGTCCAGGACGACATCGAGGTGGTGGGCGAGGCGGCCGACGGCGCCGAGGGAGTCGACCGCGCCGAGGAACTCCGGCCCGACGTCGTCCTGATGGACGTCAAGATGCCGGGCATGGACGGCGTCGACGCACTGCGCAGGCTCCGCGAACTCGACAACCCCGCGCGCGTGCTGATCGTCACCAGCTTCACCGAACAGCGCACGGTGGTCCCGGCCCTGCGCGCGGGCGCCGCCGGATACGTGTACAAGGACGTCGACCCCGACGCGCTCGCCGGCGCCATCCGCTCCGTCCACGCCGGCCACATCCTGCTCCAGCCGGAGGTCGCCGACGTCCTGCTGTCCCAGGAGGAGGCCAACTCGGGCCAGGGCAGGGGCGGCTCGCTCACCGAACGGGAGCGCGAGGTGCTCGGCCTCATAGCCGACGGCCGCTCCAACCGGGAGATCGCCCGCGCCCTCGTCCTCTCCGAGAAGACCGTCAAGACGCACGTCTCGAACATCCTGATGAAACTCGACCTGGCGGACCGCACGCAGGCGGCGTTGTGGGCGGTACGTCATGGTGTGACGGGCTGAGATTCATACCATCGTGCGAATGCCGCCCTGACGGCGCATCCTCCGGCGATCTCCGGCGTTCTCCAGTGCGTGCTGCGGCGACTGCCGCGGTGCTCACCGAGGAGGGGTTGAAGAAGTGAAGAACCTGAAGAAGGCAGCGGCCGTGACGATGGTGGCCGGCGGTCTGCTCGCGGCCGGTGCCGGAATGGCCTCCGCCACCACCGGCGGCGCCTGGGCCGGCGGCGAGGCCAAGGGTTCGCCGGGCGTCGTCTCGGGCAACGTCATCCAGGCCCCGGTGCACGTCCCCGTGAACGCGGTCGGCAACACCGTGAACGTCATCGGCGCACTGAACCCGGCCTTCGGCAACCTGGGCATCAACCACTGACTCCGCCCGCCCCAGACCCAGGCCTCCCGAGTGCACCGGGGGGCCTTTGGCTTGCTCAGCCCGTCTGGGGGAGTTTGAGGACGAGGCCGTTCAGGCCGATACGGGGGTCTGGGGGCAGCGCCCCCAGCAACGGACACGCACCCCCACGCTCCCGCACCCGAGCACTTACCGAACCCCCCGCTCCCGCTCCTCCACAACGGAGTTGTACGCCGCGACCAGCGCCCGCCGAGCCGTCCGCTCAACAGGCCGCAACGCCTCCCCCCGCGCCGCCATCTCAGCGGAGCTCACCGCACCCCCGTGCCCGTTGTCATGCGCGAGGGACACCAGCAACCCCACCCGCTGCGCCAGCTCCAGCACCCGCACCGCCCGCGGCGGATACCCCGGCGCCAACACCTCCCGCCCCCGCTCGGCGCGAGCCCGGTACGCGTCGATCGCCGCCTCCGCCACCGGCCCAGACCCGGCGACGTCCAGCCGCGACAGCACCTCGGTGGCGTCCCGCAAGGCCTCCGCCAGCTCACGCTCGGCCTCACCCAGCGACGGCACATCGGCCGGCGGGGCCTCCCGTACGGGAAGCACGTGCCAGACCACCTCGACATGCACATCACCGGCCGGCCCGGCCTCGTACACCTCCGGCACCAGCCCGAGAGCGGCGCCGTGACCGATCACCGCCTCCTGAGACTCCAGAGCCCGCGCGTTGAACTCCGGCGGCCCGCTCAGCCCCAGCGGATGCCCGGGCCGGGGCAGCGCGACCCGCAGCCCGGTCGTCCCCAGCGCCCGCAGTCGCCCCAGCGCGAGCGTGAGACCGACCGGCGCCGACTCGCCCGGCAGCCCCTCCACCCGGTGGACGGCGTCCTCCCCGACGATGGCGAGCACGGCGTCATCCGGTGAGACAAGTCCGGCCAAAAGGGCATTTCCCCAGGCGGCGAGTCGTCCTGCACGTGGTTCCGAGAGCATGCCCCCACCCTAAGGACCGGACCGATGGAATGGAGCGCCGCACTCGTGGCGTAGATTTCATATGGGCTGCGCCCACCGGCGCGGCGGACCGAGCCACAGGCGTACGCGACAGCCGAGACCGGCCACACTGCAAGGGGAGACAACGCGCTCATGAGCGATGTTCTGGAGCTTCAGGACGTATCCGTGGTCCGCGAGGGCAAAGCTCTGGTGGACCAGGTCTCCTGGTCGGTCAAGGAGGGCGAGCGCTGGGTCATCCTCGGCCCCAACGGCGCCGGCAAGACCACCCTCCTGAACGTCGCCTCCAGCTACCTCTTCCCCAGCCAGGGCACCGCCACCATCCTCGGCGAGACCCTCGGCAAGCCCGGCACCGACGTCTTCGAGCTGCGCCCCCGCATCGGCATGGCCGGCATCGCCATGGCCGAGAAGCTGCCCAAGCGCCAGACCGTCCTGCAGACCGTGCTGACCGCCGCGTACGGCATGACGGCCGGCTGGCAGGAGGAGTACGACGAGATCGACGAGCAGCGCGCCCGCGCCTTCCTCGACCGCCTCGGCATGAGCGACTACCTCGACCGCCGCTTCGGCACCCTCTCCGAGGGCGAGCGCAAGCGCACCCTCATCGCCCGCGCCCTGATGACCGACCCCGAACTGCTGCTCCTCGACGAGCCCGCCGCCGGACTCGACCTCGGTGGCCGCGAGGACCTGGTCCGCCGCCTCGGCCGCCTCGCCCGCGACCCCATCGCTCCGTCGATGATCATGGTGACCCACCATGTCGAGGAAATCGCCCCCGGCTTCACGCACGTCCTCATGATCCGTCAGGGCAAGGTCCTCGCCGCGGGCCCGCTGGAGCTCGAACTCAGCTCCCGCAACCTCTCCCTCTGCTTCGGCCTCCCGCTCGTCGTCGAGCAGGTCGGCGAGCGCTGGACCGCCCAGGGCCTGCCCCTGTCCTGACCCGGCGCGCCCTGTCCGCGGCAGACCCGCGGCCCTACCATGACCATGTGAACGACATCGACGCATGGGTGTGGTGGCTCGTCGGCGCGGCAGCGCTCGGAATCCCGCTCGTGGTCACGGCGATGCCCGAGTTCGGCATGTTCGCGGTGGGCGCCGTCGCGGCCGCGGTCTTCGCCGGCCTCGGCCTCGGCGTCGTGATCCAGGTCCTCGCCTTCGTCATCGTCTCGGTCGCTCTCATCGCCGTCGTACGGCCCATCGCGGCCCGGCACGGCAGACAGCTCCCCGGACTCGCCACGGGCATCGACGCGTTGAAGGGGAAGCAAGCCGTCGTACTGGAGCGCGTCGACGGCTCCGGCGGCCGGATCAAGCTCGCCGGAGAGGTGTGGTCCGCGCGCTCTCTGCACACCGAACGCGCCTACGAGGTGGGCCAGGAGGTGGACGTCGTGGACATCGAAGGAGCCACCGCGATCGTCATCTGACCTCGCAGGACTCAACTGGGGCGAACACCGCGCGAGTTCCACGACGGTCTGTCAGACTCGACCAGCAAGATCTTCAACAGCCGTAGGATCTTCCAAGGCGCCGAGGCGGAGAAGGGTACGGGGAACACGATGGAACCGGTCATCATCGTCCTGATCATTCTGGTGGTGTTGGTCTTCATCGCCCTGATCAAGACCATCCAGGTCATCCCACAGGCCAGCGCCGCCATCGTCGAGCGCTTCGGCCGCTACACGCGGACACTGAACGCGGGCCTCAACATCGTCGTCCCGTTCATCGACACCATCCGCAACCGCATCGACCTGCGCGAACAGGTCGTGCCCTTCCCACCGCAGCCGGTGATCACCCAGGACAACCTGGTCGTCAACATCGACACCGTCATCTACTACCAGGTGACCGACGCCCGGGCCGCGACCTACGAGGTCGCCAGCTACATCCAGGCCATCGAACAGCTCACGGTCACCACACTCCGCAACATCATCGGCGGCATGGACCTCGAGCGGACCCTGACCTCCCGTGAGGAGATCAACGCGGCCCTGCGCGGCGTCCTCGACGAGGCCACCGGCAAGTGGGGCATCCGCGTCAACCGCGTCGAGCTCAAGGCCATCGAACCGCCCACCTCCATCCAGGACTCGATGGAGAAGCAGATGCGCGCCGACCGTGACAAGCGCGCCGCGATCCTCACCGCCGAAGGTACGCGCCAGGCCGCCATCCTCACCGCGGAGGGCGAGAAGCAGTCCCAGATCCTGCGTGCCGAGGGTGAGGCCAAGGCCGCCGCCCTGCGCGCCGAGGGCGAGGCGCAGGCCGTCCGCACGGTCTTCGAGGCGATCCACGCCGGAGACCCGGACCAGAAGCTCCTCTCCTACCAGTACCTCCAGATGCTCCCGAAGATCGCCGAGGGCGACGCCAACAAGCTCTGGATCGTCCCCAGCGAAATCGGCGACGCCCTCAAGGGCCTGTCCGGCGCGATGGGCAACTTCGGCCCGCTGTCGGGCGGTTCCGGCGGCAACTCCGGAAACTCCGGCAACGTCCCGGACCAGCGCCGCGAGAAGCCGTCGATCGACTGACCTGTGGCGTACGTGAGTGGGGCCCGCCTTCTCCACGAAGGCGGGCCCCACTCACGTACCAGCGCGACGGCCTAGGCCGCCGCCGCGCTCTGCGCCAGCCACTCGGGCAGCGCACCCAAGTCCTCCTGCCCCAAGGCCAAGAGCATCGCATCGGCCGGCGTCGGCTCGAACGGCTGCCGCAGCAGCGCCATTCCCGCCTCGTCCGGCGTCCGGTTGGCCTTGCGGTGATTGTCCTCCGCGCACGCGGCGACCGTGTTCAGCCACGTGTCCTGCCCGCCCTGTGCCCGCGGCACCACGTGGTCCACGGTGGTCGCCCGCCGCCCGCAGTACGCGCACCGGTGTTGGTCCCGTACCAGCACACCCCGTCTCGACCACGGCGCTTGTCTTCGGAACGGCACCCGTACGTATCTGCACAGCCTGATCACCCGGGGCGCGGGTATGTCCACATCGGCGCCCCGCATGCGCAGTTCGGGGTGGGCCTGCTCGACGACGGCCTTGGCCGTCAGAACCAGCACGACGGCTCGGTTCAAGGTCACCGTCGACAGCGGCTCGAAGCTAGCGTTCAGCACCAGCGTGTCACGCATCCAGCCCACCTCCCATGTGCACCGGCCCACCCCCCGGCGGGCTTGGATCAACTCTGGACGGGCGCGCCGAGATGGACAACGCAATAAAAAATGCCCGCCTCTGATCAATTCCAAGACCAGAGGCGGGCAAACGTTCCATGAACGCTGGGCTCAATCAGCCATTCCCGGGAATCTCGTACTCACCGACGAGCTGGGCCCGTGCGATGGCGTGGAACCGCAGGTTGAAACCGACCACGGCAGGCGAAGCGTCGGAATCCGGACCGAGCTTCTCCTGGTCCACCGCGTACACCGTGAAGACGTACCGGTGCGGCCCGTCCCCGGGCGGCGGCGCGGCACCGCCGAAGTCCTTCGTCCCGTAGTCGTTCCGCGCGTGCACGGCACTCTCGGGCAGCCCCTCGAACTTGCCGCCGCCCGCACCCGCCGGCAGCTCGGTCACCGAGGCCGGAATGTCGAACACGACCCAGTGCCAGAACCCGCTGCCCGTAGGGGCGTCGGGGTCGTAGCAGGTCACGGCGAAGCTCTTGGTTTCCGCCGGGAAGCCCTCCCACCGCAGCTGCGGTGAGGTGTTGCCGGCCGCGTGTACCTGAGCGTCCTGGAGCGTCGCGCCCTCCTGGACGTCCTCGCTCGTCACCGTGAACGACGGCACGGGCGGGTGGAAGTCATGGGGGAGCGGCCGCCTCTTGAGCTCGGTCACCTCGGTACCTCCTGAACGGTTCTGGAGTCAGTCAACTCCGAGCCTAGGGGTCTAGAACCAGTTGCGCTTGCTGCCGACCTCGGACAGCCACTGGTTGAGGTACGCAGCCCAGTCGGTCCCCTGGTAGTCGTGCAGCCCCACCTGGAAGGACCGGTAGGTGTCGCTGCCCTCGCTGAACAGCCCCGGCTTCTTGTCCATCTCCAGCACCACGTCCATGGCGTGCTCGTCGGCCACGAAGCTCAGCTCGACCTGGTTCAGACCCCGGTACTGCGTCGGCGGGTGGAACTCGACCTCCTGGTAGAACGGCAGCTTCTGCCGGGTGCCCCGGATGTGGCCGCGCTCCATGTCCGCGTTCTTGAAGCGGAAGCCCAGCTGGATGAAGGCGTCCAGGATCGCCTTCTGCGCAGGCAGCGGGTGCACGTTGATCGGGTCGAGGTCACCCGAGTCCACCGCACGCGCGATCTCCAGCTCGGTCCGCACACCGATGTGCATCCCGCGCAGCGACTGCCCGTCGATCATCGTGATCGGCGTCTCCCACGGGATCTCCAGCCCGAACGGCACCGCGTGCACGGCCCCGGCCTGGAGCTCGAAGGCCCCGCCGAGCCGGAGCTTGGTGAACTCGATGTTCTGCTTGTACTCCTCGTCGCCGCTCTCCACCTCGACCTGCGCCTGCAGGCCGACGGACAGACCCTCGATGTTCTGGTTCACGGACCCGCCGTGGATCCGCACCTCACCCTGGACGACACCACCGGGCACCACGTTGACCTCGGCCAGCTCCGTCTCGACCGACGCCCCGCCGGCCCCGAGGCTCGCGAGCAGCTTCTTGAACGCCATTGACTCTCCCTTTGCGAACGGATCCTTGATCCCTAGAAACGCGATCGACGCACGACCGGTTCCGCGCCCACACCCTGGCAAGCCGACAGAACCTTGACCAGCCCTTGGGATCCACTCGTCTGGACTACGCTCGTACGGCATGATCGCGCCCTCGGACCGTACGCCCCTGCCCAGGAAGTTCTTCGACCGGCCCGTCCTCGAGGTCGCGCCCGGCCTGCTGGGCCGCATCCTCGTCCGTACGACAGCGGACGGCCCGATCGCGGTGCGCCTCACGGAGGTCGAGGCGTACGACGGTATGAACGATCCCGGCTCCCACGCCTATCGAGGCCGCACGGCCCGCAACGACGTGATGTTCGGTCCGCCCGGACACGTGTACGTCTACTTCACGTACGGCATGTGGTTCTGCATGAACCTGGTGTGCGGCCCCGACGGCATCGCCAGCGCGGTCCTGCTGCGCGCCGGCGAGATCATCGAGGGCAAGGAACTTGCCCGCAGACGTCGACTCTCGGCCCGGAACGACAAGGAACTGGCCAAAGGCCCGGCCCGCCTCGCCACGGCCCTGGGCGTCGACCGGGCCCTCGACGGCACGGACGCCTGTGCCGCGGGGGAGACGCCCCTGCGGATCCTGAGCGGGGCCCCTGTCCCCTCCGACCAGGTACGCAACGGTCCGCGCACCGGAGTCGCCGGCGACGGTGGCAACGGGGACATCCACCCCTGGCGCTTCTGGATCGCTGACGACCCGACCGTGAGCCCCTATCGGGCCCATGTGCCACGGCGCCGTCGAAGTTGACTCGCGTGGGCGGGGTGCGTAATGTGGCCCGAGCCGCTGAACCGGGTACGGCAATCGCCAGCAGCCGGAGCGGCCAACCCACTACCTACGACTCCCCTCTGCTGGGGACGTTTTCGGCGTGCCCGCATGCCCGAATTCGAACCGGCGGAACTCGATTATGAGTTCGCGAGGGAATCGGCTAACGTAGTGAATGTCGAAAGGCCGACGAGCGAAAGCGAGAAGGCCTGCGGCAAATCCCGCCGACCGGGAATCGGACGCCGAAAGGATCTGATAGAGTCGGAAACGCAAGACCGAAGGGAAGCGCCCGGAGGAAAGCCACGAGAGAGTCTCTCGGGTGAGTACAAAGGAAGCGACCGTTC